>NZ_MTAV01000225.1 GCF_002154695.1 Nostoc sp. T09 | reverse complement strand
CCATTGACAAGACCCTCAAAGTCTGGAATTGGCAAACTGGGGAGGAACTGCGAACCTTGGTGGGTCATAGTAACTGGGTAAAAGCAGTTGCTCTAACTCCAGATGGCAAGTATGTGATTTCTGCTTCCATTGACAAGACCCTCAAAGTCTGGAATTGGCAAACTGGGGAGGAACTGCGAACCTTGGCGGGTCATAGTTCCTCGGTAAATGCAGTTACCCTCACCCCGGATGGCAAGTACGCGATCTCTGGTTCCCATGACTACAGCATCAAAGTCTGGGATTGGCAAACTGGGGAGGAACTGCGAACCTTGGCGGGTCATAGTTCCTCGGTAAATGCAGTTGCCCTCACCCCAGATGGCAAGTACGTAATTTCTGCTTCTGATGACAAGACCCTCAAAGTCTGGAATTGGCAAACTGGGGAAGAACTGCAAACTTTAGAAGGTCATAATTACTCGGTAAATACTGTTGTTCTCACCCCGGATGGCAAGTATGTAATTTCTGCTTCTGATGACAAGACCCTCAAAGTCTGGAATTGGCAACCTGTGGAGAAACTGCGAACCTTGGCGGGTCATCGTAACTCGGTCAATGCAGCCGTCCTCACCCCGGATGGCAAGTACGTGATTTCTGGTTCCCGTGACGACACCCTCAAAGTATGGGATTGGCAAACGGGAAAAGAACTGCAAACCTTGGCAGGTCATAGTAACTCGGTAAATGCAGTCGTCCTCACCCCGGATGGCAAGTACGTGATTTCTGCTTCCATTGACAAAACCCTCAAAGTCTGGAATTGGCAAACTGGGGAAGAACTGCGGACTCTAGAAGGTCATCGTAACTCGGTAAATTCAGTCGCCCTCACTCCAGATGGCAAGTACGTGATTTCTGCTTCCAATGACAAAACCCTCAAAGTCTGGAATTGGCAAACTGGGGAAGAACTGCGGACTCTAGAAGGTCATCGTAACTCGGTAAATTCAGTCGCCCTCACCCCGGATGGCAAGTACGTGATTTCTGCTTCCAATGACAAGACCCTCAAAATTTGGAATTGGCAAACTGGGGAGGAACTGCGGACTCTAGAAGGTCATCGTAACTGGGTAAAAGCAGTTGCCCTCACCTTGGATGGCAAGTACGTGATTTCTACTTCATATGACAACACCCTCAAGGTCTGGAATTGGCACACTGGAGAAGTAATTGCCAGTTTCATAGGAGAAAGTGCAATATATTGCTGTGCTATTGCACCTGATGGAATGGGAGTTGTTGCTGGAGATGCATCAGGACGGATGCATTTTTTGCGGTTACAAAGCAAAGAAGAGTAATTTGTAATTAAGAAATGCGGATTTTGTTTGAGCCAGTTGTGGGGAATGGGGATAATATGGAGTCCGGTTAGACAATTGTCATAGCTAACGTTGCAAAACAATTCTCGAATTATGCGATCGCCTGTTTTAATTTCCTTCCCATCACCATGACTGTTGTTAATTCACTCATCAGCCGCCATCAAAGTGCGATCGCTCTTGCTCATTTTCTCAGCTTTCAAGCAAAAAGGCGCAACGTTGAAGATAAAAGCCGCAATTTTCCGCATCAAAGGCGCAATGTTGAGGACAAAAGCCGCAACGTTCAAGATAAAAGCTGCAATGTTCGAGATAAAAGCCGCAACTTCCAGGCTCAAAGGCGCAACGTTCAAGCTCAAAGGTGCAACTTCGAGGATAAAAGCCGCAAGCGTCAGGTTCAAAGGTGCAATGCTCAAGCTCAGAAGTTCAAGTTTCAAGCTAAAAGCACAATTTTTACTCTATTTAAGTAGACTGATGCGCTCAAATGGAAAATTGATTCCTTAAGGAAAGCGAAGCGGCAAGATTTTGAGGGCTTTTGTCATGTGAGCAGTGCCCAGCTTACGGATAGACTACAGATAAGTAGTCATGCCAAATTAAATATATATGGTCATTGCGAGTGTAGCGAAGCGAAACGAAGCAATCCCAGCCCTTGCGATTGCTTCACTTCGTTCGCAATGACATAAATATTCTTGCATAAGCACTTAGACAAGAGCGATCGCAGTATTGCTCGATGTAATTGCATTGGCTGGGAACGATTCACAACGACTCAAAAAGCAAATGTAAGGTAACAGATATCTTTGGGATTCACCTGCTGAGAAATATTAAGAGACATAGAGCGCAGCTGCCGCTTTCTTCATCATTGCGATACATTACATCTTGCGATAGATTACATCATAATTTTTTGAGTGTAATCCACAACTTTTCGGTTCCTCTGCTCCCTCCCAAACTTTAAAATACTTAATTTTCAAACCTCTAGCCGTGAGCGAATTGTACACCTAACTGAAGTTTCTGCTACGGATTTTCCTGTCTCTAGCCGCTATAAGTATAAGTGCCGAGTGCAAATTATCTCTAATGAAGACGAAACTTTGTTGCAGAAGGATTTATTCGCTCGGATGCAGCCAAGTTGGTTAGTCGAGTTGAAGAATAAGGGAGACTGCACGATCGCGCTGACGCTTTGCTACCGCGAAGGCGATATTAGTCAGCCCTGGCAGGATGCGGGAACTGTGACCTTTGCTACACAGGATTACTTGAAAGGCGATCGCAATGCCGATTCAGACCTGGGAACAAGCTCCGCAACTGAAGCTAAAAGCACGTCTGACGGAAAGCACCGACGAAGGCAGTAGCAGCACAGTGACGGTCTTCAGCAAGCAATCCAGTTCTCGTCGCCGGACTCATGGTATAGCAGAAGAAGCAGAGGTGGATTTGCCTCAGCCCACGCTCCTCACTCCCCAAGACGAAGTGATCGTCAAAGACGTGTGGAACAAGCTGCGGGCATGGAAAGAGTTGCAGATGGAGAAATTTTTCAAGCGGTTATTATTAGAAGAACCAGAGCTTGAGTATTTGTTTGGCGAAGCGATCGACTGCGTCAGCGACTTCTTTTATGAGTTGTTTGATTGTGCCATCCACCAGCTTCAACCCGAAACTCAAAATATTGTTGGTGAGCCGTTAATGGGGGTGCCGCCGGAGAAAGGAGACAGCTTTGATACGGTTGAGGAGTATGGAGCGTTATTTGCAGATATGGGTCTGCGTCCGCAGCACTGGATTAAAGCACGGCAAGTGTGGATGTGGATGCTGCCGTCGACTCCGTATCTGGAAGAATACGATCGCGAAGACCTGAAAAAAGGCGCAAACTCTTGCCTCTACAAGTTCTTTAACACGTATGTGATTCTGCCAATGGTAGAGGCAGTGCAGCGTTATGAGAATGCTTTGCCACCCCAAATGCTGCAACAAATGGCAGATTGCTGGGAGGTATTTAGCCAGAATAAGCAGCAGATGGGCATGGAGTTCTACCAGATTTTGTTTGAGAAATATCCGTTTGTGCTGCCGATTTTTGGACGGGCAGATATGGATTATCTCTCGCTCCACCTGTTCCAGGCTGTGGAATTTTTGGTGCGCTGTTTGCGGACAGGCAGCAGCGACAATATGCTGCAAGAACTGCGATTTTTGGGACAGGTTCACAGTTTTGCAGATGTGCCTTCCTGCGCCTATCCAGCCGTCTCGGACACAATGTTTGTGTTGTTCGAGAAATATTTGCCTAACTTCACGCCAGAACTGCGGCAAGCATGGCAAATATTATTCGATCGCGTCGTGAACGTGATTAAATTACCGATGCTCAACCAAGAGCGATTGCTGAAAAAAGCGAAGCAGTTTCTCGATCTGATTTCCTCAGAACAAGCATGGGAACCGGAAGACAAAGAACGGCGGTGGAAAGAGATCCGTGAGGAAGTAAAAGCGACGCGAACCTATACCCACACCTATGAGGAACTGGCCTATGGAACTCAGGTGGCGTGGCGCAATGCCTCGAAATGTGTGGGGCGAATTGCCTGGAATAATATGGTGGTGCGCGATCGCCGTCATGTGACTGACCCTGATGAAATGTTCCGCGAATGCCAGGAACACGTCAAGTTTGCCACCAATGGCGGTAATCTCCAGATTACGATGACGGTCTTTCGTCCCAGGCTGCCGAAAGAACGCTGGGGCCCTCGCTTCTGGAATTCTCAACTCTATCGCTATGCTGCCTATGAACAACCCGATGGCAGCATTTTAGGCGATCCGGCAAACCTGGAATTAACTAATGCCATTATCAAGTTTGGCTGGCAACCGCCCGAATCGCGCACTGGATATGACATTCTACCGCTGGTGATTGAGGTTCCCGGTCAGGAGCCGAAAATGTACCACTGGCAGCCAGAGGAAGTACTGGAAGTACCGATTGAGCATCCCACAATTCCAGAGTTCAAAGAATTGGGAATGCGCTGGTATGCGATTCCTGCCATTAGTAATTTCTCGGTGCATATTGGCGGCATTCATTATGGCTGTATGCCCTTCAATGGCTGGTACATGGACACCGAAATCATGCGGGACTTTCTCGATGAGTACCGCTACAACAAGATGGAGGAAATTGCCAAAGCCCTGAAACTGGATACTAGTTCAGAGCAAACGCTGTGGCGCGATGAAGCAGCCCTGAAACTGAACGTTGCCATCCTCCACTCGTTCCAAAAAGCCAAGGTAACAATGGTGGATCACCAAACCGCGTCTCGTCAGTTTTTGATTCACGACTTGCGCGAAAAGAAAGCCGGACGAGAATGTCCTGGCGATTGGGGTTGGGTAGTTCCAGCCACAGGTGGCAGTACTTGTCCAGTTTGGCATCACCAAATGCGCGATTTCTACCTAGAGCCTGCCTATCACCATTCTGCCAACCCTGCCTACACCTGTCGGCGATTGTGCTACGCACACGCTTCACGAACG
The DNA here is from genome assembly GCF_002154695.1 of Nostoc sp. T09. Classification (GTDB taxonomy): domain Bacteria; phylum Cyanobacteriota; class Cyanobacteriia; order Cyanobacteriales; family Nostocaceae; genus Aulosira. The sequence continues at coordinate 2,965 of NZ_MTAV01000225.1, read as the reverse complement.
CGGGATTGCCGTCCCGGTTGTTGCTAATGATGAACTGCTGCAAGAAGTCATTCCTGGCAGCCGTTCCACTCGTTACATCGTTTTCGATATTGCTAATACAGATTTGCAGTACGAGACGGGCGATCACGTTGCTGTTTACCCCTGCAATCCACCGGAACTAGTCGATCGCCTTTGTACGCGCATCGGGGCTTCTGCGAATGCTTACTTTACCGCGAACTATGTTACACCGGACGGTACAGTAACTGATGACCAACCGCCTGTTGCTGTTCCCACAACTGTGCAGCAATTGTTGTCTGAAGAACTCGATCTGGCGTTACGGGAGCCATTCAACGATCTGCTGGTGTACCTTTATTCAGTGGTACAGAATTCACAAGAAAAGCAGCGCTTAGAAATCTGGCTAGAGATTTTACGCCAGGGCGAGGAGCATCCAGATAGCATAACGCTCAAGAAAACGATTACCGACAACTTTATGAGCGTTGTCGATCTGTTTGATGAGTTTCCTTCGGCACCCGTTACCTTAGAAGCACTGCTAGAACTGTTACCCAAGCAAAAGCCGCGCCTCTACTCAATTTCCTCCTGTCCGTTGCTGCATCCCCAACAGATCCAAATTACGGTAGGAGCTTTGCAAATCAAAACCGATGCAGGCAAGGTACGGCAGGGGCTTTGCTCTAACTATCTCACTAGACTGCAACCAGGAGCGAAAGTGCGGATTGGGGTTCGCACCTCTGGTTTCCGTCCACCTGCCGATTCTCAAGCTCCAATGCTGATGGTGGGGCCCGGCACAGGCGTTTCGCCGCTGATTGCTTTCCTGCAATATCGAGAAGCCCTGCTACAGCAGGGAACACCGTTAGGTGAGGCGTGTCTCTACTTTGGCTGTCGCAATCACAGTGACTTCCTATATAAAACGCAACTGAGCGCCTGGCAAAACCAGGGTGTGTTGTCTGGGTTAGAAGTTGCCTTTTCCCGTCTCACCGATAAAAAGGTGTACGTTCAAGGCTTGATGCAGGAGAAAGCAACAGAACTTTGGCAACTGCTGAGTCATCCTCAGTGTCATTACTACGTCTGTGGTGATGCAAAGATGGCAGATGATGTATTTGAAGTGTTTATGGCGATCGCTAAAACCGTTGGTAACCTTTCGCACATCGCAGCAGTAGAATTCTTCGACACCATGAAGAAAGAACACCGTTTCCATACCGACGTTTGGGGCGTGCAACTCAACTTTAAGCAAGCGATTCAACAGCTGCAAAAAGATAACTACTCCAAAGCTGAAAAGTGGTTGGAGCAGGTAAAACAAACTAGCGAAGAATCAGTCACTGCCGACGAAAGTCAAACTTTGATGGTATAAACGAATTCAGCTTGAGCTAGAGAAGCCAGGAGACAACCCTTTGGAGTTTCCTGGCTTTGCTTTTCAACATTTGACGTTCCTGATGGGGTGAGAGTTATTGCTGGAGATGCATTAGGACGGGTGCATTTTTTGCACTTGCAAGCCACAAAAGAATAATTCGTTCGTAATTCGTAATTAAGAAAGTCGGATTTGGTTTGGGTGGAAGAGGTTGTATCGGTAGGCAGTTGTGGAGAATTGGGATCGTATCGAGTCCGGCTAGACAATTGTCATCGCCAGCCTTGCAAAGCAATTCTCGAATCTTGCGATCGCCTCTTTTGACTTCATTCCACTCACAATGATTTTTGATAAATAACTCATCGCCCGTGATAAAAGTGCGATCGTTCAGGCTCAAAGGTGCAACTTTGAGGATAAAAGCTGCAACCGCCAAGCTCAAAGATGCAACTTCGAGGATAAAAGCTGCAACCGCCAGGCTCAAAGATGCAACTTTGAGGATAAAAGCTGCAACCGCCAGGCTCAAAGGTACAACTTCGAGGATAAAAGCTGCAACCGCCAAGCTCAAAGGCGCAACGTTCAAGCTCAAAGGCTCAACTTTCACCTTCAGAAGTTCAAGTTTTAAGCTTAAAGCACAAATAACCTAGCAGATTGCTGATGTGCTTCAATTCCTCAACTAAATACATCGCCTATTTGCTACGTTGTCAGCCCGCCCTGCAATAAATTGCGGGCTAATAGCTCAAGTCTACTAAAGTAGACTGGGTATGCTTTGTTTACTCTACAGATAGACAAGTGCGATCGCAAAACATTTCGATTTTACTGTAGGGGCACGGCATGAGTGGATTATACGCTTGTCCGAAATATTGTTGATGCTGTGCCCTTACCAATCAGATATTTCATTTAGCAATATAATATACTTGTTATTCATGATTATTACTTAAGATAATTGGGATGACATATAACCCCAAAATACATCATCGCCGTTCTATTCGTTTACCAGAATATGACTATACCCAAATCGCTGCATATTTCACGACGATTTGTACGTATAAAAAGCAATGTTGGTTTGGCGATGTAATTAATGGGGAAATGCAGCATAATCAACTGGGAATAATTGTTCACACCTTTTGGCAGGCTCTTCCGCGTCGTTTTTCTCACATTCAATTAGATGCTTTTGTGGTCATGCCGAATCATGTGGTGCGATTCGTTTAGGCGAAAACGAAAGGCTATCAGCCCTGAGTGTATGCCTAGCAAGCGTTCCAGCCCATCGTATCGGCTGAACTGAACCTTGACAACTTAATGACCATGTGGGTGAAAGTCCCGCCACTCAAGGTGCAGAGTTGAAAGCGCTTCCCCTATTATTTGGTGTAGCAAACTAAATGATAAAGCGGGGAAGTTAAGTGGAGGTAATTGGGAAACCTATCCTGAAATCCCTTCTAGCAAGAACTCATGGGTAGCGAAGCGCGAAAATGCTATTAACTGCCGTAACAGGCAACCAGTGAAATTAGGTTGATGTCCCTCTGGACTAACACTGGGAGACCCAAAATGGGCAAGGATAAAGGTCTAACGTCTGAAGGGGTGACAAAGGGGCTGAAACGAAGGAAAGAAGGGAGTGTGACCGTTTTGAGG
>NZ_MTAV01000224.1 GCF_002154695.1 Nostoc sp. T09 | reverse complement strand
CCCTGTTCCCTGTTCCCTCCCTACGTAAATAATTTCAGTAATCAAATCGGATTGCTATATTTATGTAATTCTTGTTTGAAAGAAAATAAGCGCAAAGACTATTAAAAATATTGTGTTAGCTGAAGATTGCTGAAGTAGTAACGAGGAAAGTTAGTTGTGAGTCAAGAAGAATTTAACTATAGTTTTGAAATAATTCAGCAGCAGATACAGACGCTGGAAAGTTACATAGTGGAGCACTCTATGCAGCAACAGACAGTTGAAGCGTTGGAGTCTCTTGCTACTTCGATGAAAAATCTAGAATTCTTCAAAGAAGAAATGCAGGCTAATTTAAAACTAATGCAACTCCTTGAAGAAGAACTGCTGCAACACAATGAAAAGATAATAGCAGAATGTAAGGTTTATCATGATTTATTCAAATTTGCACCTAATGCCTATTTGGTAACAAATGCTGAAGGAATAATTCTAGAAATAAACTACACTGCTGCTGCATTATTAAATTTATTGCCCAGTTTGCTAATTGGCAAATCATTAATTAATTTTGTATCCAAACAAGAGCGTCCATTCTTGCTGAGAAAATTCAAGCAGTCGCTCAATGTCAAGTCTGTACAAGAATTGGAAGTCTCTATCTGCCCCCGTGGCGGACAAGCTTTTGATGCTTTACTGTTGGTGAAACCTGGGCGAGCAACTTCTGGAGCTTTGGGTGCGTTACAGATAAGTTTGCATAATATTACCAAGTACAAGCAATTAGCAGTACCTCAGCAGGTGCCAAGCTTGAGTACACCTGTTGCAAAACCCAATGGGCTGGATGGTTTACGGGTACTGTTTGTAGATGATGAAGCTGATACCCGCGAGTTAATTGCAGCAGTGCTAATGCAACATGGGGTAGAAGTGACAACAGTTGCAACAGTGGCAGAGGCTTTGGAAGAATTAGAGCGATCGCGTCCCGATGTCATCATTAGTGATATCAGAATGCCTGATGAAGATGGCTATGCTTTGATTCGCAAAATCAAGGCACTAGAAGCTGAGAAAGGATGGCAAATTCCCACTGCTGCATTGACAGCTTATCTTGGAGAAGACCGAACAAAGGCACTCAACGCAGGTTTTCAATCACACTTGCATAAACTGGCTGCGCCAACGGAGTTGATTGCAATGGTTGCACAGCTGGCTGGGCGAGGGTGAAAGAGAGCAGGGGGAGCAGGGGAGGCTGGGGGAGAAAAGAGTTTTAGGTTTTCAAGAACTTGAAATTATATTTCAATTCAGTAACGCCCTGAAATTCATTAACCTGAAGAAGAGAGAATTTTACTAGATTTTTTCCCACGAAACATGGACAGCTTAACCGAAAGCAAGAAAGCCGCTTCCGCTTTAGATGTGTTTGCAGGCGGTGGCGAGATGGGTGAGTTGATGCGATCGCGCGATTGGTCGCAAACTTCACTGGGTTCTGCCCTTGACTGGGGACAGAGCCTAAGTACCTCCATCAGTATTTTGCTTGCCTCTCGCTTTCCAATGTGTCTGTTTTGGGGGCGTGACTATATCCAGTTTTACAACGATGACTTTGCTCCTATTCTCGGTACGGCAAAGCACCCAACTGCCCTTGGACAACCTGGCAGCCAGACGTGGCTAGAAATCTGGGATGTGCTTGAGCCACTGTTCGAGCAAGTCATGAGTACGGGCGAAGCAATTTATGCGAAAGACCAAAGTTTCCATCCCAACCGTAAAGGCTACGTGGAAGAGTCGTATTTCACCTTCTGCTACAGTGCCGTTCGGGATGAAACTGGCAACATCAGCGGGATACTCAATACCGTCACTGAAACCACTAAGCAGGTAATCAGTCAACGTCGCCTTGCCATGCTACGGGAATTAGCAACTGCCGGAACAGGGGCAAAAACACCAACAGAAGCTTGTCTCGCAGCCGCCCGTACCCTAAACCCTTACGATATTCCCTTTGCCCTGTTTTATCTGATTGACAAGCAAGGCAAGCAGGCAGAACTCGTTGCATCAACAGGACTCCCCGCAGGTAGTGCCGCTGCACCCACGAGTATCGATCTCACTCTCGCTTGTGGTGCTGATGTCTGGTCGTTTTCTGAAGTACTGCAACATCAACAGCCGCAGGTTGTCACGGATGTTGTCAAACGATTCGGTTCATTTGCCGGAGAACCGTGGTCAGAAAGCCTCCATTCTGCCATGATTTTACCCATCTTGAGTGCTAACAAAAAAATTGTGGAATGTCTGCTCGTTGCTGGAATCAGCCCACGCCTCGATTTAGATGGCGAATACCGCACATTGCTCGAATTGGTCGCACAGCAGGTTGAAAATTCCATCGCCAACGCCCAAGCTTACGAGAAAGAACTTAAACGCGCTCTGGCGTTGGCAGAACTCGACCGCGCTAAAACAGCCTTCTTCACCAACGTCAGCCATGAATTTCGCACGCCGCTAACGTTGATACTCAATCCACTTGAGCAAGTGATCGCCCAAACACACGCTTCACTCCAGCCCGAACAGCGCGAACAACTGGCGATTGTTCAGCGAAACGCCATGAGATTGCACAAACTAGTCAATACCTTACTTGACTTCTCCCGAATTGAAGCAGACAGAATACAAGCAGTTTATGAGCCAACTGATTTAGCCCAATTCACAGCCGAGTTAGCCTCAGTGTTTCGTTCGGCGATTGAAACAGCTTCTTTGCAATTAATCGTGGATTGTCCGCCCCTAAGCGACCTCGTGTATGTAGACCGCGAAATGTGGGAAAAGATAGTTCTTAACTTAATCTCTAATGCCTTTAAGTTCACCTTCACTGGAGAGATTGCCGTCTCATTACACCAAATAGGTGACAAAGTAGAGCTAAAAATACGCGATACAGGCACAGGCATTACTGATGAAGAGTTACCGAAAATTTTTGAGCGCTTTCACCGCATACGAGGCGTAAAAGCCAGGAATCATGAAGGATCGGGTATTGGGCTTGCTTTGGTGGCTGAACTCGTTCACCTACATGGCGGCACTGTCAACGTGGAGAGTGTCTTCGGTAAGGGAACGACATTTACAGTAACTCTACCCACAGGCTTATTGCACTTGCCAAGCAATCAAATTAGTGCCAAACCTACACTAGCATCAACATCAGTAGGTGCTGCCCTCTATTTCGAGGAAGCACAGCAATGGCTAACAGAAGAAAATTTATGGGTTTGGGGCCGCCACAAAGTGGCGGCCCCAAACCCACCCCCGATAAATTCCTCGCAGTTCTCGACTGCGCGCATTTTGTTAGTGGATGATAATACCGATATGCGGGACTATGTAGCGCGTCTGCTATCAAAGCAATGGCAGGTAGAAGCTGTGAACAATGGAGTTGCTGCACTAGCTGCTGTCTCATTGCAACCGCCAGATTTGGTACTTACTGACGTAATGATGCCAGAAATGGATGGTTTTGAATTGTTGAGTGCATTGCGTGCTGACCCAAAGACAAAAGGCATACCCATCATCATGCTGTCGGCTCGTGCAGGAGAAGAAGCGGCAATTGAAGGTTTGCAAGCAGGAGCAAATGACTACATAATCAAGCCCTTTTCTGCCCAGGAATTGGTCGCTCGCGTAGATTCTCACTTACAAATGGCGCGTCTGCGTCAGGAATTATCTTCAAATCACCTCAAGGATGAGTTTTTAGCAACTGTTACTCACGAACTTCATGCTCCCTTGGTTGCTATCCTGGGCTGGACTCGCTTACTACGTTCAAATCAGCTGGATCGGTCTACTGCTTTACGCGCTTTAGACACAATTGAGCGCAGCGCTAACAACCAGGCAATGCTGATTGAGGATTTGCTGAATATTTCAACTATTCTCTCAGGTAAAGTCCACATAGATCGCCAGCCAGTCAATCTCACTTCTACTGTTGGTGAAGTGATGCAGACAATGTTCAGCGATGCTCAGGCTAAAAGAATTCAAATTGTAGAGACGCGACGCCAGTCGCTACAGAAGGATATTTGCGTTTGCGGAGATTTAATTCGTTTGCAGCAAGTTTTCTCCAAATTACTGCATAACGCCATTAAATTTACACCTAAAGGAGGAAGTATCGAAGTTCGACTTGATGCAGTTGACTCTTGGTGCTCTATCCAAGTCAGCGACAATGGTATCGGGATTAGTGCCGACTTTCTCCCCCATGTCTTCGATCGCTTTACTCAAGAGGAAGTTCCCAGCAGACACACACCAGGGGGTTTGGGGTTGGGGCTGGCGATCGCGCGTCAACTCGTAGAACTACACGGCGGTACAATTGAGGCAGCGAGTGATGGAATTGGACGAGGCGCAACGTTTACCGTCAAGCTGCCTTTGATAATGTAAGCGTAGACCGTTAACGCTACATATTAGACCGCTCCCATAAGTTGCCAGACCGCTCCCGTAAGTTGCCAGACCGCTCCCATAAGTTGCCAGACCGCTCCCATAAGTTGCCAGACTGCTCCCGTAAGTTGCCAGACCGCTTCCGTAAGTTGCCAGACCGCTCCCATAAATTGCGAAACCGCTCCCATAAGTTGCCAGACCGCTTCCGTAAGTTCAAGAACCGCTCCCGTAAAAGTTCGCTTGATTATTTACAATCCGAATCAAGAGGTGATTTAACAATGGATCGAGTAGATCGATATCGCCAAAATGTGCGCGATTTTTTAGAGAATTTCGCCGCCGACGATCCAGAAGCCCAGTTGATTTTTGATAATGAGCGCGATCGCTATCTCGTCATGCATAATGGCTGGCGCGGCGAGTACCGCATTTATGGTTGCGCCATGCAGCTAGACCTGATTGAGGGCAAAGTTTGGATTCAGCATAACAGCACTGAAATTTTCATCGATCGAGAATTGATTGGGCGCGGTGTTGCGCCCCAAGATATTGTTTTAGGATTTCGATCGCCCAGTGTGAGAGAACGGCTTGCAGCTGCTTTACTCAAAGATGTGGGCAACAAGCCTTAAGATTGTCTATCTCGACTCTGGCATTCTCATCAATGCTTTTCAAGGAGTCGGCTTGGTTGGGGCTGGCGTAGACGCAAAGCGGCATCGCGCGTCAACTCGTAGAACTACACGGCGGTACAATTGAGGCAGCGAGTGATGGAATTGGACGAGGCGCAACGTTTACCGTCAAGCTGCCTTTGATAAATTTGTAGTGGGAGCATCTTGCTCCCTAAGGTCAAGGAAGCAGGCTAGAGAGCGATCACTACAAAAATCAATTTACACATTTGGGATGCTCCCCTTTATTAAAGAAAGTCCTTGGCTTGTTAAAGAAAGTGCTTACCTTGTTAAAGAAAGTGCTTGCCTTGTTAAACAAAGTCCTTGGCTTGTTAAAGAAAGTCCTTGGCTTGTTAAAGAAAGTCCTTGGCTTGTTAAAGAAAGTGCTTGCCTTGTTAAACAAAGTGCTTGCCTTGTTAAAGAAAGTGTTGACCTTGTTAAAGAAAGTGCTTGCCTTGTTAAACAAAGTCCTTGTCTTGTTAAACAAAGTACCTATGTGTACACCATAGCCGCACCAAAGCGTCTACGTATTTTTTTAATTGTTAATAATCACCGGCAATGAGAAGCAAGCTACCTAATTGGTGAGTAAAATTGCAATTAATAGCCATTTTGCTGGTGAACTGCTGAAGCTATAAGCGCTATGCAAAAACCTCAAAGAGAAACAGTTACGTTAGAAGATTTTGTCATCTCCGAGGAGTTGCCCTGGCGAAATCCGCGTGTAGCAAACTTACATCAAGAAAATCAAGCATTGCACGTATTGGCGCGGCAGTTGGTAAATCAGCCCCAAACGATGCTTCAGAAATTAGTTGACATAGCACTAGAATTGTGCATTGCGGGAACAGTAGGGGTCAGTTTACTAGAAATAACACCAAATGGGGAAGAAATCTTTCGCTGGAATGTGTTGGCAGGAGCGTTAGCAGAGTACCTAGGCGGCACTACACCCCGCAATTTTAGCCCCTGTGGTGTCTGCCTGGATCGCGGTACTCCTCAACTTTACTCTTATCCCGATCGCTATTTTACTTATATACAAGCAGCAAACACTCCCATTGTGGAAGGGTTAGTGTTACCGCTAATTGCAGATAACCATGCCTTAGGCACTATCTGGATTATGTCGCACGATGAGCAACGGCATTTTGACTCGGAAGATGTGCGGGTAATGACGAGTTTGGCAGACTTTGCTGCTGCATTGCTACTGAATCAGCGACAAACCCAGGAATTGCTAGCGAAGAATGTCCAACTAGAGGCGGAAGCTGCCGAACGTAAACGAGCCGAAGAGTTGGCGAGAGAGTCGGAGGCATACTTCCATGCGATCGCAGACCTTGTGCCTGATATGCTTTGGCGCAGTGACCCCACAGGTAAAACTGGTTGGTATAACCAGCGATGGCTGGAATACACCGGGCAGACAATGGAGGAAGCGCAAGGCTATGGCTGGTTGGAGGTAATCCATCCGAGCGATCGCGCCCAGTCCCTCGCCAACTTTCAGAACGCAGTGGATGAGCATCGTCCCCTGCGGCAAGAACACCGGATTCGGGACGCAAACGGAAACTATCGCTGGTTTGAAGTTAGGGCAGAGCCAGTTTTTGATGGTGACGGACGCATCACTCAATGGTTTGGAGCCGCGATCGACATTCACGAACAGCGTACTGCGACCGAACAATTGCGCGAATCAGAAGCACGCTTGCGGGGAATGATTGAGAATCTGCCCGGTGGGGCGGCGTTTGTTGTTGACCGCAATCTGCGCTATCTGCTGGCTGAAGGCGAAGCACTCCATACCGCAGGATTCAAAAGCGAAGATTTAGTTGGCAAAACCATTTTTGAGATACTGAGTCCCGAATTAGCGGCAAATTACGAGGTGAACTACCGCAAAGCTCTTGCTGGTGAGCCGTTTGAACACGAACATAATGCACACGATCGCACTTACATCTCACGAGGAACGCCACTTTATTCTCAAAACGGCGAAGTCTATGCAGTGCTTGCCGTTTCCTATGACATTACTGATCGCAAGCGCGCCGAAGGCGAACGCAAACGGGCGGAAGCAGCTTTGCGTGACAACGAGGCCAAACTGGCGCAAGAACTGGCTGATACAAAGCAGTTACAGCACATCAGCAGTCAGTTGATTCAGTCAGAAAACATCAATGCCCTTTACGAGCAGATTGTCGATGCGGCGATCGCTTTAATGCGATCGGATATGGGCAGTATACAAATACTTGACCCCGCAAGAAACGAGCTTCAGCTACTGACGTGGAAGGGATTTAACCCAGCATCGGCAGCATTTTGGGAGTGGGTGCGCCTTGATTCAGGTAGTACTTGCGGCGCGGCGTTGCACAGAGGCGATCGCGTGATTGTGCCAGATGTTGAAAAGTGCGATTTTATGGCTGGCACAGAGGATCTCGATGCTTACCGCCTTTCTGGTGTCAGAGCGGTGCAGTCTACACCGCTGCTTTCGCGTAGCGGTCGCCTCGTCGGCATGTTTTCCACTCATTGGCGCAAACACCATCGACCGAGCGATCGCGAACTACGGTTTCTCGATTTACTCGCCCGCCAAGCCGCTGACTTGATCGAGCAGCGACAAGCGGAAGCCGCCTTGCGCGAGTCGGAAGGAAAATATCGATCGCTGTTCAACTCAATGGACGAAGCCTATGCGGTTGTCGAAGTCTTGGCAGACGACAACGGCGAGTGGAACGATTTCCTGTTTTTGGAAGTCAATCCCGCTTTCGTAAAGCAGACCAGCATGGAGTATCCGGTTGGACGTAAAGCCACGGAACTTCTAGGGACACCCAACTCAAATTGGGCAAAAGTTTATGGACGTGTTGCCGAAACGGGTGAACCGATCCGGCTTGAAGAAGGTGAAGCCACCCTGGGTCGTGTTTTTGACCTGTATGTTTTCCGTTTGGGCGGAGACGGCAGCCGCCGCGTGGCAGTCCTGTTCACCGACATCACCGAACGCAAACGGGCTGAAGCAGCGTTACGTGAGAGCGAAGAACGATTTCGCTTATTTGTGACGGCAAGCTCAGACATGGTGTACCGCATGAGCGCCGATTGGCGTGAGATGCGGAACCTCGAAGGGAACAAGATTCTCATCAACACCGAAACGCCAAGCCAGACCTGGATTGAAACCTATATTCCGACCGCAGAGCAGTCGCTGGTATGGGCGGCAATTGAAGCCGCCATCCGCACTAAGACGACCTTTGAGTTAGAGCATCGGGTGATTCGAGAAGACGGCTCGATCGGCTGGGTCTTCTCGCGTGCCATTCCAATGCTAGATGCACAGGGAGACATCATCGAATGGTTTGGCGCTGGCAGTGATATCACCGCTCGTAAGCAGACCGAAGCCGCCTTACACGAATCGGAAGAAAAATATCGATCGCTGTTTGAGTCGATCGACGAAGGCTTCTGTATTTTCGGGATGATTTACGACGAGAATGGTCAGGCGGTGGATTACCGTTTCGTGGAGGTCAATCCAGTCTTCGAGCAGCAGACGGGACTCAAAAACGTAGTCGGCAAGTTGGGTAGCGAGATTGCTCCAAACACCGAACGCTACTGGCTCGAAACCTATGATCAGGTGTTGAAGACGGGCAACCCGCAGCGGATTGAAAACTACAACCAGGCGACCGATCGCTGGTATTCGGCTTACGCTTCGCGGGTTGGGGGCGTGGGCAACCGTCAAGTCTGCACCGTTTTTAGCGACATCACCGATCGCAAACGCCGTGAAGCGAATCTCACTTTTCTCGCCGACTTGATGAACGATTTTGCGCCGCTCGTCACTGCCGAAGAAGTCATGGAAATGGCGGGCAGGCGCATCACCGAACATCTCGATTTGTCGCGCTACATGTTCGTCGAGATTTTCCCGGAGGCGGGCACATGCACCTATCTGCTCCCCAGCCATCCCCCCGGTCAGCTTGAAATCAGCGGAAGCTTCGTACTCGCCGATTATCACACCAAAGAGGAACATCGTCTGCTCTGCGCCGGGCATTCGATGGTCGTCAACGACGTACGCGACGGAACGCGCACGCCCGGACAGATCGCAGCGTTTGAGATGTTCGGCATCGGTTCGATCGTCAACACGCCCTACTTAAGCAATGGACGCTGGGTTTTCGATCTGGGCGTCGCGCGCAGCAAGCCTTCGGTTTGGCGTGAAGACGAAATCGAGCTTTTACGGGAACTCTCCGCGCGGGTTTGGCTCCGAATCGAACGTGCCCGCGCCGAAGCAGACCTGCGCCAGTCGGAAGCAAAATACAGATCGCTGTTCACTTCCATCGACGAAGGCTACGCGCTGTGCGAAGCGATCTATGACGAGCACGAAAGACTCATTGACGTGCGGTATCTGGAAGTCAATCCGGCGTTCGAGCAATTGAGCGGATTGGAAAATGTGGTGGGCAAAACGGCAGTGGAAGTCAATCCCATCATTGAATCCTACTGGTTGGAAACGATCGCTCAAGTGCTTCAGACTGGCGTTGCCACCCGCGTTGAAGAGTACGCCGAAGGCTTAAACCGCTGGTTGGACGTTTACTTTTCGCGGGTCGGAGGCGAGGGCAGTCGCCAAGTTGCCATTGTGCTTAACAACGTCACCGATCGCAAACGCTCAGAAGCCCAATTCCGCCGTGCCTTTGAACTTGATACCTTCCGGGTCACGTTGTCGGATGCGCTGCGATCGCTCGCCGACCCGCTCGTAGTCCAGGAAGTCGCCTGCCGTGTGCTCGGCGAGTACCTCGGGGCGAACCGGGTGCTCTACTCCGAGATGGCTGAGGGCACAGGTTCGCAGACGCTCATCCGGGTCAACGATTACACGGCCGGCGTGCCGTCCAGGGTCGGGTGGCACCGGCTCGACGACTTTGGGAAGTTTGTCACAGAGACGTGGCGGGCGGGCCGTAACCTGGTGTGGAGCAGCCTGGACGACCTGCCCAACCTGCCGGCCGACGAGCGGACCGCCTACGAGTCCGTCGAGATCGAAGCCATCATCGGTGTCCCGCTAGTCAAAGCAGGGCGGTTCGTGGCTTTCCTCGCCGTCCACCAAGCCACTCCGCGGAAGTGGACGGCGGACGAGATCGCCCTGGTCGAGGAGACGGCCGAGCGCACTTGGGCAGCAGTCGAACGCGCCCGAGCCGAAGAATCGCTGCGCGAATCAGAAATTCAGCGGGTGCGAGAACAATCTGCCCGCGAACAAGAACGGCAACGGGCAGAGGCACTGGCAGAACTTGATAGCGCCAAAACTCTCTTCTTCAGCAACGTCAGCCACGAATTCCGCACGCCGCTGACGCTGATACTCGCTCCGGTGCAAGATGCCTTGAGCGATTCGGTCAATCCCCTGCCTGGTGTACAACGCGAACGGTTGGAACTCGTACATCGCAACACGATGAGGCTGCTAAAACTGGTTAATACTCTACTTGACTTCTCGCGCATCGAATCTGGACGCATGGAAGCAGTCTATGAACCGACCGACTTGGCAATGTTCACGGCTGAATTAGCCTCAGTATTTCGTTCCGCCATTGAACAGGCTGGGCTGCGCCTAGTGGTCGATTGCCCACCTTTAGCTGAGCCTGTATACGTAGACCGGGAAATGTGGGAGAAAATTGTTCTCAATTTGCTTTCCAATGCCTTTAAGTTCACCTTTGAGGGCGAAATCACTCTCAGGCTGCATCTGGTCGATGACTATCATGTAACCCTACAAGTAGAAGATACAGGTGCAGGGATTGAGCCAGAAGAACTGCCCCATTTGTTTGAGCGATTTTACCAAGTCCGAAAAGCAAAAGCCAGAACACATGAAGGGTCTGGAATTGGTCTAGCTTTGGTGCAGGAATTAATCAAACTGCATGGTGGAACCGTAGACGTAACCAGCACTGTAGGGCAAGGAAGCTGTTTTACAGTCACAATTTCATTAGGTACAGCACACCTGCCAAGCGATCGCCTACGACTCGTCGTAGGCGATCGCTCTCAAGCCACACGCACCCTGACATCAACTGCATTAGGTCCTGCGCCTTATGTTCAAGAGGCAGAGCGGTGGATAGGGGAAGAAGGGGAAAGGGAAAAGGGAAAAGGGGAAAAGGATTTCTCTCCCCCTTCCCCTTTACCCCTTACCCTTTCCCCCTCCCGTGTCCTCATCGTCGATGACAACGCCGATATGCGCGATTACCTGACGCGGATATTAAGCGAACACGTTGAAGTAGAAGCTGTCGCTGATGGGGCTGCCGCACTGGCGATTGTTACTGAACGAGTGCCGGATCTGGTTCTCAGTGATGTGATGATGCCACAAGTGGATGGCTTTGAATTACTCAAAGCATTGCGTGCCGATGCGCGGACAAAAGAAGTACCCATCATTCTGCTGTCTGCCCGTGCCGGAGAAGAGTCTGTAATTGAAGGACTCAAAGCTGGGGCTGACGATTACCTGATCAAACCCTTCTCTGCCACCGAACTTGTGACGCGTGTCTTAGCTCATCTCCAAATGGCACAGCTGCGCTCTGAAACTCTCCGCCAGGAAAGAACAATTAACCACAGGAAGGATGAGGTATTATCAATAGTTTCTCACGAACTCAATACCCCCTTAGTCGCCATTCTCGGTTGGACGCGGTTACTCCGTAGCAGCCCGCCTAATCAAGCCATGTTGACGAAATCCTTGGAGACTATCGAACGCAATGCTACTCTGCAAGCCAAGCTGGTTGAAGATTTGCTCGATATCTCGCGGATTACTGCGGGTAAAATTAACCTGAATCTCCAACCAGTTGAACTGCAAGAAGTGATTGAAACTGCGATCGCCACAGTCCGTCAATCCCTCCAAACCAAAGCCATTCGCCTAGAGTGTACACTTGATCCATTACCAGTAACAGTTCAAGGCGACCCAGACCGTTTACAACAAATCATCTTGAATTTACTAACCAATGCCGTCAAATTTACTCCAAATGGCCGCTCAATTGAGGTTTGTCTTGAAAGTAATGAAAATCAAGCTCAGATTGTCATCAGTGACACAGGCTGCGGCATAGATGCCGAGTTTCTGCCATACATTTTTGATACGTTTCGTCAAGCCCCAGACGCAAAAAAAGGACTAGGATTAGGGCTAGCGATCGCTCGTAGCTTGGTAGAACTCCACGGTGGTACAATCCACGCCCACAGCCCAGGTATTGGGCAGGGTGCAACGTTTATTGTCAGATTACCTTGCCCTTAGATCCCCGACTTCTTTAAGGATACAGCTGGTGAATAAGGGGTAATACCCCTCGCTTATCCCGCAATCCCGCCGTCACCATAGA
>NZ_MTAV01000223.1 GCF_002154695.1 Nostoc sp. T09 | reverse complement strand
TGTTTCTTGTGAGCGCAGCTCATGGAGTCTCTTGCAAAAATATATTTTTGCAAGAGGGGGAAAGGGAAAAGGTTAAAGGAAAAGGGTTTTGAGTTCCTTTCCCCTTTTCCCCTTTCCCTTTTACCGAATTCTGCAAGAAGTCTAATATATTAGGCTCACTTTATACATCGCAAGAAACGGGTGGTTTTTGATTTACACCGTCTGTAAAGTGAAAAAGTGCAAGAACTCCCTTGACTCAGACTACGTGATACCGATGAATAGTGTAAATGTCGATGACACCAAAGAATATAGCCGAATGGCTCAGGCGATCGCATTCATGCGGAAAAATCACCTCAACCAACCAGATTTGGCAACTGTGGCACAGCAGATAGGGCTGAGTGAGTATCATTTCCAACGCTTATTTACTCAATGGGCGGGTATTAGCCCCAAAAGATTCTTGCAATATCTCACTGTTGAATATGCCAAGTCAAAAATTACCCAAACTAAAAGTCTTTTAGACCTAACTCTAGATGTGGGATTGTCAAGTCCAGGGCGATTACACGATTTGTTTGTGAACTTAGAAGCGATGTCTCCTGGTGAATTCAAAACAGGAGGAGCAGGTTTGGAAATTCGTTATGGCATTCATGACACCTCATTTGGTAAATCGCTACTCGCTACAACATCTCGTGGTATTTGTAACTTGTATTTCTTAGACACCTCAAATGAGCAGAATGCCGAGCAAATATTGCGTCGCTCGTGGAAAAGTGCAGAAATTATCCACGATCAACAAACTACCCAACCCTTGCACGATCTGATTTTTAATCCTAATGCCTTGAATGTTTGCAAGCCATTAACGCTGCTAATCAAGGGTACCAATTTTCAGATTCAAGTTTGGAAAGCACTGTTGCAAGTGCCGTTTGGAGGTATGACAACTTATCAAAATATTGCTGAATTGATTGGTCGCCCAACTGCTGCTAGAGCCGTAGGTAATGCTGTGGGTAACAATCCCATCGCCTATCTTATTCCATGCCATCGTGTGATTCGGGAATCTGGAGAACTAGGCGGTTATCATTGGGGCTTGGAGCGTAAAGCAGTGATGTTGGGCTGGGAAGCCAGTCGTACAATCTCAAATCTGAACGAGTACTCTGGCTAAGATGCGATCGCGGTTTTATGGAACGATTTGGGAAATATAGAGCTAGCCTTTGTGGCGATACTATGCCAGACACTTGCTCAAACAATGTCCTTAAAGCCTGTTAAGCAGCACTATCTCCAGTCAACTAATCGGGTAACACTCCGCTTGATTCTCATTGTTCCCTTTGTGCTACAAATTTTTGCAGCTGTGGGATTAGTTGGATATCTCTCATTCAAAAATGGTCAGAAAGCAGTCAACGATCTCGCCGAACAGTTGATTGACAAAGCCAGCCAGCAGGTTGATAACCGCTTGGATATGTATCTGGCGTTGCCAATGCAATTAACTCAGATGAATGTTGATGCGATCGCCAACAAAGAACTGAATCTCAAAGATCCAATTACCAGTGGGCATTATTTTTGGAGACAAGCCAAAGCTTTTAAGAATCTCACCTATGTTGGCTATACCTTAACCGATGGTAGAGAAGCAGGAGCAGGACGTTGGGTTAAAGGAGTTGATTTGCTGCTTTACGAAAATTTAGGAAAAGGTAAAGCTTCAGACTACGTTGTAGATGATGAAGGCAACCGCACTAAACTTTTACAAAGCTATGACTACAATCCGTTGACTGAGGCTTGGTACAAAGAGACAGTCACAGCAGGCAAGCTCGTCTGGAATAAAATCAAGGCAGTTCAGATTGGTAATGTGGCTGTCACTGAGGCTGGAAAAGCTTTGAAACAACAGGATAATGCCTTGGATGGTGGAATTGAATATTACGTTGCGGTTTCTGCTGCGACTCCATTCTACGACAAGAACCGTAAGTTACTGGGCGTTACCAATATCGATCTGACACTGACTACTATTAGTGATTTTCTCCGCCACCTAAAAGTTAGTCCCTCTGGGCAAGTTTTTATTATCGAACGCGATGGCAAATTAGTGGGCAGTTCTGGTAATTATCCCATCTTGCACAAGATGAACGATCAACTCGAACGCTATAGTGCCCTCAACAATCCTGATGAACTTATTCGGACTGTGGTACAGGGTTTACAAAAGCAATTTCATACCCTGCAAGTAATCCAGAACGAGCAAGAATTTGACATCTCCTTCAACGGACAACGACAATTTGTTCAGGTTAAGCCGTGGCGAGACAAGTACGGTTTAGATTGGCTTGTGGTTGTGGCTGTACCCGAATCTGATTTCATGAACCAAATCAATGCCAACACGCACACAACCATTTTGCTGTGTTTCGGGGCATTAGTTATAGCAACGATGTTGGGGATTTATACCTCGCAGTGGATTACCCAACCGATTTTGCGGTTGAGCCAAGCAGCTGAGGCGATCGCAGATGGACAACTCAATCAAAGTGTTACACCATCAACGGTTAGGGAATTGGGTATCCTGGCTCGTGCATTCAACTACATGGCGCAGCAATTGCAAGAATCATTTACGGCTTTGGCACAAACCAATGAACATTTAGAACAACGAGTAGAAGAACGCACGGCTGAATTAAAAAACACTCTTCAGGAACTGCAACAGACTCAAGCGCGGATGATTCAAACTGAAAAAATGTCCAGCTTGGGGCAAATGGTTGCGGGAGTTGCCCATGAAATTAACAATCCAGTCAACTTTATTCATGGCAACATCAATTTTGTGGATGAATATACTCACAGCCTTCTGGAATTAGTGCAGCTATATCAGAATGAATATCCCCATCCCACATCAGCGATTGAAGAGAAAATTGCCGATGTTGATTTAGAGTTTCTCAGCAAAGATTTGCTAAATTTACTCAGCTCAATGAAAGTTGGGACTCAACGCATTCAAGAAATTGTCAAATCGTTGCGGAATTTCTCTCGATTGGACGAAGCCGAAATTAAGGAGGTTGATGTCCATGAAGGAATTGAGAGTACGTTGCTAATTTTGCAACATCGCCTGAGAGCTACACCAGACTCTTCCGCGATCGCAATAATTCGAGACTACGGTAACTTGCCTGTAGTACAGTGTTATCCCGGACAACTCAACCAAGTCTTAATGAATATTTTGGCAAACGCCATTGATGCAATCCATGAGATGAAGGATCGTTACGGTCAAATTACCATCTGCACCTCAGCGAGCGATTTGCGATGGATACAAATTGCGATCGCTGATAATGGATTAGGTATGACAGAAAATGTTCGCCAACGTATTTTTGACCCCTTCTTTACAACGAAACCTGTGGGAAAGGGAACAGGTATGGGCATGTCGATCAGCTATCAAATCATCACCCAAAAACATGGCGGCAAATTAGAATGTATTTCCACTCCAGGGGAGGGAACAGAGTTTTTGATCCAAATTCCTATCCAACAGCAAGTAAGCTGCGTTGAAAATAGACGGGGGGACGCGGTGAAGGGGAGACACGGAGATTGATGTGTCGTCATATTTTAGTAGAAATGGTGCTACCTAAAATATCCCAAAATAAAAATCCCTCAGTGGAGCGCTGAGGGATTTTCCAGGAACGCGAATCGAGAACAATATACAATACAATTGTACTATACTCTGATAAGTTTGTACCAAAAAAAATTAAAGGCAACCAATATCTTGAAGCATGGCTGAATGCTGCTGCACAGAAGCCAAGGTATTTGCAGCTATCATCCCACTAGCGGCGACTGCTGGTAAACCGATACCAGGAAATGTCGAATCGCCACAACACATAAATCCTGGTAAGGGTGTGCTAGGGCCGGGAAACATTCCCACTCCTGCTTTAATCGCTGGGCCATAAGAACCGCGATCACGCCGCAAAAAGCGTTCATGGGTAAGCGGTGTACCCACAAGAGTAACTTCGCAACGCAAGCGAATATCGGGAATGATGCGCTCTAAAGCTTGCCACATCACTTCTGCACGTAAGCGCTTTTGTTGCGCATACTCTGGGCTTTTCCTATCCATTCCCTGCCAAAGAGCATACGGCTCATTACCAGGAGTGTAGGCATGAATTACGTGTTTACCTGGCGGTGCTAGTGATGGGTCGAGAATTGAAGGAATTGATATTAGTACAACATTCTGAGGTGCGGTTACGCCCTGTTCCCAGTTGTTGACAACTATATAGTGACACGCCAGGTTAGGCTGTAAGCCTTGAGCATCAATGCCTAAATGCAGATGCATGAAACTATCACACTCAGGTGTAGCCTGTCTCTGATTACGGAATTTTTCTGGCACTGCCTTGTCTGGTAGCAACTTCAGTGTATCCCAAACCGAAGTACCAGAAATTACTGCTTGCTGCGTCCGGATTTCTTTACCGTCACGCAGACGCACACCTACCGCTCTACCTCCTTCTAGCAAGACTTGTTCAACATGAGCGCCAAGCATCAACTTACCGCCGTGTCTCTCCAGCCCTTTAACTAGAGCGTCAACTAAAGCACCACTCCCACCAATTGGATAGTCAAGTTGCACTCCTGGCCGATACCAGTCAGCAAACATAAAAGCTACCTCTGCCGCACTCGTACCATCTGCGGCTAGTCCGGAGAGTAGAAAAGAAAGCAAATTCAGCCAATTTTGAATAAAGGGATCTTTGACAACACCATCCATAATTTTGCTGAAAGGGCCAGTCAGCTTCAGCACATTTCCCGTATGTCTTGCTAAAGATGGGGCAAATCGGCCCATAGTTTTCACTGCACCCCAATCAAAGCGTAATGCTGCTGATGGTATGGCAGTTGCAGCACTAGCCAAGGGTTCCATGACGCGCTGAAGTTGTCGCCATTCCCTGACAGCATCTTCACCGCGCAGTCGCATCAGCACTTCACAAAACTGTTCAGCACCGACTGTTGTATCAAAATCGGCTTCTGGTAAGCAGCATCCCCAGGTATCGTAGGTAACACAAGGTAGCTCAGAGCCAATTGCGTCTAGTACTTGTCGCAGCGGGTTAGCAGAGGGACTGTAAGATAATCCAGAGTAAAGGGATGGGCCTGAATCAAATTTGAATCCATTGCGCTCAAAAGCGTGGGCTGCACCACCAGGGATGGAATGGCTTTCACAAACTATGACATCAAAGCCATATCGTGCTAACAGCGCAGCACAACTTAAACCGCCAACACCGCTACCAATTACGACTACATCTGTCTTCAAGAAATTTTGTCTCCCCAAACGGCTGCACCAAATTTGAATTTTATACTTTTATCAATAGGCGATCGCCAATGGGGAATACAACCGCCTGATTTGCTCACTGTGTTCTCGGGCAATAAGCAAGATACCTTGACTGTGCATAGCCCATCACAGGAGTTGAAATTGGTACCCAACCATTTTTTCCCCGTGCAATTACGACATTTTGGCCATTAGGAACTACTCCTACTCTGGCTGAATTATTAGAAGGAGCTGTTCGCACCACCAACCCACCATCAACAGCAACCTTGCGACAAAAGTTTAGCTCAGGAGGTGTTGCTACTTGTCCTGCTTGGCATGAGGCCAGAAAATTAGTATGTAATATGTAGCCCTTGACCGGAGATGAAACTGGAACCCAGCCATTTTTCCCGCGATCGCGAATTGTAACGTTTGTTCCATAGTCTAAAAGAGCAGCTACGGGACCATCAACTGTTGGCTTTTGCATCACAAAAAGACCATTCCTTGCCATTACTCGACGACAGCTGCTTGAATACTGTGCTAATAGATATCCCCCTCGGTTATTTTGTAATACCCTTTTTGAGGAAGAAGGCTGGATACCTTGAATGTTAACTGTATCCAAGGCAAAAGTAGGAGTTGTAAAAATCGTTGCAGCTAAGACCAAGAAAGTAGTTAAACTTGAGTATTTTTGATTAAAAAAGTTGCTTTTCATCCTGACTCCTCTAGTTTTTTTAATTAATGTTCAGCTTGTGCTATGGCTAGTAGATAAAAAAACTGACAAATTTTTATTTAATAAATAATTAGCTGTTTGATATAGCGTTTATCAGTCTGCTAAGCTACGAATTTATCTGTATCCATCAGTGTTTAATTATTTCTTCTTGTACCTCTCTAGGTTGTGAAACGCTTATACATTTTTTTGCACTTTACAGCAATTTATGTAGGGTGGGCATCGCCCACCAAAACCCCGAAGGAGTGGGCAGTGCCCAACGCCACTTGCTACCTATATTTCAGAAATCAAGTAAGAATCCTATATCTGTAGACTAATTATTGGACAATAGTGATATATCAGCCTTTTATATTGGTATTAATTAACTGATTGGAAGTAATTTAAATAAATTTAACTCTACAAACATCTTGTTAAAGAGTGAATAACTATTCATCCTAATGACATAGATAAGAAGAAATAAGAATTTTTACGCTTATTTATAATAGAATTCTGACAAAGTAAAATTTCCAACATAAACATCAAGATTATTTCTAAGAAAGGTCGCTAAAAGTAGAACAAAGCTTCTTGATTATTTGAGTAAGTGCGATGCCTCCTGTAGCATGAGGCTAAGTAACTTTTAAAATCAGCATCATGAGTATTATTGTTTTTGGCAGCATCAATATAGATTTAGTAGCGACAGTACCCCGATTGCCAATTTCTGGAGAAACACTATTAGGGCATGAGTTTTTTCAAGTTCCAGGCGGAAAAGGCGCAAATCAAGCGGTAGCACTGTCAAAGTTGGAAATTTCCACTCAAATGGTGGGGCGTATAGGTGCAGATAGTTTTGGAACAGAATTGATTAACAATTTGCAAAATTCTGGCGTCCAGACTAACAATATTCTTGTAGATGAGACTGTCAGTTCTGGAGTTGCAATTATCGCTGTAGATGACAAAGGTGAAAATCAAATTATTGTCATTCCTGGTGCTAATGGGCGTGTTAATCAAGAAGATGTAGCGCGATTGTCCCATTTATTACCAGGAAGTTCCGCACTACTATTACAATTGGAAATTCCAATTTCTGCTGTGTTAGCTGCTGCTAAAGTGGCACACCAAGCAGGAGTGAAAGTTATTCTCGACCCTGCACCCGCACAATCTCATGTGCCAGATGAACTTTATCCGTTGGTAGATATCATTACACCAAATGAAATTGAAGCAGGGCAATTAGTAGGGTTTCCGGTAAACGCAGAAGAGTCGGCAAAAAAAGCCGCAGCGGTTTTATTGCAAAGGGGTGTGAAATGTGCGATCGTCAAACTCGGTGCTAAGGGCGTTTTCTGTGCCACTACTGAGGAAAATTTTTTTGTACCAGCGTTTCCAATTCAGGTTGTTGATACGGTTGCTGCTGGTGATGCTTTTAATGGCGGTTTAGCAGCAGCACTTTATGAAGGAGTTTCTTTACATCAGGCGGTTGTTTGGGGTGCAGCTGCGGGTGCTTTAGCAGCAACAAAACCAGGTGCCCAAACTTCTTTGCCTGATAGGTTAACGTTTGATGCGTTTTTGAAGGAGAAGGGTGTTTCTTGAACCGCAGAGGACGCAGAGAACGCAGAGAGGGGATGAGGGGTACAGGGGAGAAAATGTCACCCGATACAATCGCATTACATCGCGATACATTAACATTGTTACCCGATACAATCGCATTGCATCCGGATACATTAACATTGTCACCCGATACAATCGCATTGCATCGCGATGCATTAACATTGTCATCCGATACAATCGCATTGCATCCGGATGCATTCACATAGCACGCTAATATTTCCAGGCAAAGGAGATGAGGGAGACAAATAATTAATGCCCAATGCCCCATGCCTACTTCCCAATATCCTCATTCCACAGTTCGGGGCTAGTTTCAATAAACTCACTCATCATTTGTTCGCATTCATCAAGGCTGAGATCAATTACTTCTACGCCGTGAGATATCATAAATTCTTTAGCACCAGGAAAAGTTCTGGACTCTCCGGCGATAACTTTTTTAATACCAAATTGCACAACTGCGCCAGCGCACAAATAGCATGGCATTAATGTTGAATAGAGTGTTGTACCTCTGTAGTTGCCAACTCTCCCCGCATTGCGGAGACAATCAATTTCGGCGTGAGTAACAGGATCGCCATCTTGTACACGTTTGTTGTGTCCTCTGCCGAGAATTTTGCCATCCTTGACAAGTACCGAACCAATGGGAATTCCACCTTCTTGTCTGCCTTGTTTTGCTTCTTGAATTGCAGCTTGCATAAATTCATCCATTATTTAATTCTCCTTGTATGTCAAAACAACTTGTATTAATGGATCACGATGGTGGTGTAGATGATTATCTAGCAACTATGCTGTTGTTGACGATGGATCATGTGGAACTGCTTGGTGTTGTTGTCACTCCGGCTGATTGCTATGTGCAACCAGCTGTTAGCGCTACACGTAAAATCTTAGATTTGATGGGATTTTCTCATATCCCGGTAGCAGAAAGCACAGTGCGCGGTATCAATCCTTTCCCCTATCTCTATCGTCGTGATTCCTTTGTCGTGGATCATTTACCAATTCTTAATCAAAGCGAAACTATTAATACGCAGTTGCTTAGTGAATCAGGTCAAGATTTTATGGTCAGGGTTTTACGTGAAGCGCCTGCACCAGTAACTCTGATGGTAACTGGGCCTTTGACGACAGTAGCGGTGGCTTTAGATAAAGCACCAGACATTGAAGCGAAAATTCAAAAGATTGTCTGGATGGGGGGTGCGTTAAATGTCCCTGGTAATGTGGAAAAGAATTGGGAACCAGGACAAGACGGATCTGCGGAATGGAATGTGTATTGGGACCCAATTTCAGCAGCGCGGGTGTGGGAAAGCCAAATTGAAATTATTATGTGTCCTTTGGATTTAACTAATAATGTACCTGTGACATCAGAGTTAGTGCAAAAAATGGGACAACAACGCAATTATCCGATCTCTGATTTGGCAGGGCAATGTTATGCGTTAGTTATTCCCCAAGATTATTATTTTTGGGATGTGTTAGCGACGGCTTATCTTGGACACCCAGAATTTTATCAACTGCGAGAGTGGGAAACAGAAATTATTACTAATGGGCCTAGTCAGGGGCGTACTAAAGTAGTGTCTGGAGGTCGGAAAATTTTGGCAATGGATAAGGTAGATAAAGAAGCTTTTTACGCTTATATTTTGCAGCAGTGGGCACGCTGAATTGTAGAGATGCCAGCAAGGAAACGGGATTAAGATTGGCGATCGCACATTAGATTGTAGTGGAAGCTCATAAACGCACGATTGAAGTAGATGCCATTCTGCAAGATAAGACAGAATTTATAATCACGCTGCCGATTAAGGCGTAATATAAATTGCGGTTTGTTGTATTGCTTGTGCTTTGGAGTCCGCTTTTGGGGAAGCAGTTTTTCAAAAAATGTAGGTAATAAAGTATTTGATCAGAACAGAAAAACATGGCAAAGCTGATTTTAATTACAGGTATAAGTCGAGGTCTAGGTTACGCTATGACCGAGGGTTTTATTCGTGAGGGACATACTGTCCTCGGTTGTGCTCGTTCACAAGCAGTCATTGAGGAACTACACCAAAAGTTTGCTACACCTAATGATTTCGCGGCTGTAGATGTAACGAGTGAGCAGCAAGTAGAAAATTGGGCAAAACATCTACTTCACGAATATGAACCACCAGACATACTGATTAACAACGCTGCAATTATTAATTATCCAGCGCCTTTGTGGGAGGTTCCCGCCAAAGAGTTTTCCCACTTAATTGATATCAATATTAAAGGAGTAGTTAATATAATTCGCCATTTCGTCCCAGCAATGATAGAAAAAAATCAGGGCATTATTGTTAACTTTAGTTCTGGCTGGGGACGCTCTACTTCGCCTCAAGTTGCGCCATACTGTGCTTCTAAATGGGCAATTGAAGGGCTAACTCGTTCCTTAGCTCAAGAATTACCTAATGGTATGGCTGCTATTCCTCTCAATCCGGGAATCATTCATACTGATATGTTAGAAATTAGTTTTGGAGAAGAAGCTGCTAGTTACACACCCATTTCTGAGTGGGTCTTGAAAGCCGTTCCTTATATTCTCAAGTTGAAACCAACAGATAATGGAATTCCTCTCACTGTTCCTATATAGTAAGTCGATTTAATTTATGG
This sequence comes from Nostoc sp. T09, assembly GCF_002154695.1. Taxonomy (GTDB): domain Bacteria; phylum Cyanobacteriota; class Cyanobacteriia; order Cyanobacteriales; family Nostocaceae; genus Aulosira. The sequence continues at coordinate 11,103 of NZ_MTAV01000223.1, read as the reverse complement.
GCTAACTCATAGATGTTAATTTATGCTCTAGCTTTAAACAAATCAAAAACCTCAATTCCTTCTTGCATAAATAATTGAATTTCTTCAGGTTGAAGGCGAAGATTTTCACGGTAATAAATAAAGCCTGTATCCGCTACTTCGATAGATGGTGTTGTTTTTATGGGTGGGTAGAAACCTATTTTTGTTTCGCAGAAAGTAAGTATCTTGTCGGTAAATGCTAAACGAATGGCATCCTCATTACTTCCGCGTAACAAATATTGTTCAGAAAATCTGGGATAAGCTTTAAACTTTATATCTTGAGAACCTAAAAAATTACCAAGTTGAGCCATAATGCCCCTTGGCTTGAGTGAAAAGTTAGGAAGTCGTATATTAGAATCTAAAAACAAAGCAACTGTTTGCCAATAATCATCTCTACCTTTACCAACTAATGCCGAATATTTATAATCAAAAATGTATAATCCTGCATCAACTAAGTTTAAAAATAATATATTTTTAACTAAACTGTTCGTCCCTGCATTTAATAATTTAAATTTATGTAATTTCAGTTTGATATTATTAGGATCTTCCTCTACAAAAGTTGCTCTTATTTGAGTAGCCATAGCTTTAAATTTATTACTTCGTTTATTTTCTTGTTGATTTCTCCAAAATAAATAAGCAATATTTATAGCAAACACAATAATAAATAACAGTGCAACGAGAAACGCTACTGGAAAATCCATGTTGATTAGCACTATTTTTGTGCGCAATGAGAATATTTCAACTTTAACTTAAGCGCCAACTTCTTCAAGAAGTCAGGGATATAAATCTAGCTTATTTTAGCCTTATGATACAAAGTTTTTTGCTTTGCTTCGTGCAAGAGCGATGTCTCCGACGGGCTACGCCTACGCACCCGATAAGCTATGGCAAGACAGTTCATGTCTATACGCTTATCCTTCGGGCTTGCATGGGCGTGAAAACCCCTATAACATCGCTACCTTACAGGTTCGTCAGTTTCTTTATTCCGGGAAACCCGTCCACCGGACTGGCTCCCCTACACTTAAGCCGAAAGAGTAAGTCATTTTTTCAAAAATAAAACCGTATGACTATAAAAACAAAACAATTGTAAGGTTCAACTGGATGACTAATTTTTTCTAGAAACACAATTTTATTTAGCTTATTTGTAATTAAAATATCTTTTTGCTGCTTAATTTCATAGTAATTATTGGCAATGATGGCTATTGAGTAATCAAAACCTTTTTGTCTCAGAGGTTTTAAAAATTCTGGCTATCAATAAAAAGATTGCTATCTTTGAGGAGAAATTACTTATGCCCCTTGATTACACTAATAAAAAATCGTTCGCTGATAACGGGCTAAATGTCACTCCTGTCTCCTCAGTAGATACTTTAAACACTAAAGATGACTACAGTTTAAACACCAGTGTTCGTAGTAGCTCTGATCCTGCTATCAATGCTTTTAAAGCAAAAAATAGTAGAGATACATTTAGCGCACTGAGTTATGACTCTAGTACTGGTTATGGTAAGGTAAATGCAGCAGCCGCAGTTGCTAAAGCTATTGGTCAAAATACCTTTGCCGATGTTCCCGATGTAGGTGGAAATAATTGGGGTGTTGACTCTGTGAAAGCGCCGGAAGTCTGGGCAAGGGGATATACTGGTCAGGATGTTGTTGTCGCTGTCATTGATACTGGGGTTGACTACAACCATGCAGATTTAAGAAATAATATCTGGACTAATACCAAAGAAATTGCTGGTAATGGTGTCGATGATGATGGCGACGGCTATATTGATGATGTTCACGGTTGGAATTTTGTGGACAACACCAATGACCCCATAGATAGGAATGGTCATGGCACCCATGTTTCTGGCACTATTGCTGGAGAAAACAATGACTTTGGTGTTACAGGTATTGCTTATAATTCTAAAATCATGCCTGTGAAAGCTCTCAACGATTCAGGCTCAGGCTCCGTTAGTTCTATTACTCAAGGCATTTACTATGCCGTGAATCAAGGAGCTAATGTGATTAATCTTAGCCTAGGTAGCGATTTTCCTAATAGTTCTCTAGCATCAGCTATTGAATATGCCAGCAAGAAAGGGGTAGTTGTCGTTATGGCAGCGGGTAATAATGGTTTACCGATACTTTCTTACCCCGCCAGCTATGCAAATCAGTGGGGATTGGCAGTTGGGGCTGTGGATCAAAACAATAACATTGCAGACTTTTCTAATCAACCAGGAATCAGTCAACTCGCCTACGTCACAGCACCAGGAGTTAACATCTACTCATCAGTGCCAGGCGATCAGTATGCTAATTATAGCGGTACATCTATGGCTGCCCCCCATGTTGCCGGGGTAGTGGCTTTGATGCTGAGTGCTAATCATAATCTGACTGATGCGCAAGTACGTCAGATTATCACACAGACCGCAGGCAATAGCGCTCCAAATCCAGATACTGGCTTTAGTACTGGCTCTGTGGTAAGCCAGTTGTTTGCAGAGATAGCAGAAAATACTACAAAATTGTCTACTTCTAGCTTTGACTCTAGTGCGATCGCAGAAAATTACACTGTAGATTTTAGCTCGAACGCTCCCTCACAACCAGAAAGCAATGACAGTTTTGGGAATGCAAACCTCTGGTCACAATTCCGTTATTATGATGGCGATCTTAATACCAACAGTTACAACAGTCTCGAAACTGACCAAGCAACTGATTTGCAAAAAACGCTCCTACAATTCCAAAAGCAGATGGATGAATTGCGTAAATGGTTTGCTACTGTTTGAATCTCAAAGATTCTAGACCAGATAAGCAGGCAAGTTAATGTATTGCCTGACTTGATCGCAACTCGAACAATCTAATATAACTTTTTTGCTAAAAGTTCTTTTTAACATTAAGTTAAAAGTGGCTGGGATAAAATTTTTCAGCCACTTTTTTAGCTGAATTATGCAAAGTTCACTTAAATGTATTCCTCAAAATATGCAAGAATACGCACCAGCAACTCAGCGCAATCGTGAACCCATTTTGGAGGTGCTTTTACAAGTACTGCCCAAAAGTGGCACTATCCTGGAAATAGCCAGCGGTACTGGTGAACATGCAATATTTTTTGCCCCGCGCCTCAGCCCCCGTAAATGGTTACCTTCTGACCCCAATCCGCAATTGCGAGCCAGCAATACCGCCTGGGCTAAACAGTTTCCCTGTGATCATCTTTATCCACCTCTTGAGCTTGATGCTCGTCAACCTATTTGGGCAGTGGAAGAAAATATATTACCTGAGTGGCTGAGTCAAGGCTTGAAAGATTCACCAATTGTTGCGATTGTCAACATTAACATGATTCACATTTCATCTTGGTCAGCCTGCTTAGGGCTAATGGCGGGTGCTGGTCGTATCCTGCCACCTGGTGGTATTCTCTATCTGTATGGCCCGTTCAAACAAGGCGGAAAACATACCGCGCCGAGTAATGCAGCTTTTGATGAGTCTTTACGAGCACAAAACCCAGAGTGGGGTGTACGTGAATTAGAAGATGTTATAGCAGCAGCCAGTACACATAACCTGAGATTTAAAGAAACTTACCAAATGCCAGCCAACAACCTTTCAGTAGTGTTTGAACGGGGACAGAAGCCATAACAAATGCTTGCTCTACTCCTGTTTTAGCCAAGCCATTCAACTCAAACAGTCGAAAAATCTATATTTTCGTAAAGTTCTGCAATTTGAATTTGAACTTCAAAGGTACTCAAAGAAAGGGTAACAGTTGGGTCGTCGTATTCTGAAAATAACCATTGATTAGCGGCTGTTTTGACATGATGCTCAACGTGTATGCGATATTGATCAATCAGCAGATATTCTTGAAAAGTGGGAATTTTACGATAGGCAACAAATTTCTCGCCCCGGTCATAGTTTTGGGTGGACTTAGACAAGACTTCAGCTATAAAGCAGGGGTTCACCACAGTATCTTTGCGTCCAGTTTGAAGTTCTAAGGGTTTAGGCAGAACCATCGCATCAGGGTAAGTATAGAGATTTGCACCGGGAATCCAGAGTCGCTGATCCAGGATAAATACACGGTAGGGCTTTCCCCGCAATGCTGCTTTCAGGATAGCCACAAGGTTGCTGGCAATATCATTATGGTCTGGGGTTCCACCCGTCATAGGGACAATTTCTCCATCGCGGTATTCGTTGCGTGTTTCTGAGGCGATTTCGAGTTCTAGATATTCATCAATTGTGTAGTGTTTTGTCTCAGGTTGAGCAATCATGTCAGTTCTATCTCCAAGGCTTCAAGTTGCTGGTTTCTCCAAGTTGTTGCTGCTGCTTAATTAGTTTCTATCGCCTGTTCTACTCCTGTTTTAGCAATTTCTAGTATTATTCATTCACTATGGAAAATATCGATATATTTCCTTGCGATGTAATACACGAACAAAGGTAATCATATCTTCGTCTTCAGCAAAGCCAATTCGATAGTCGCCAACTCGGATACGGTAGTAATTTCCATCTGCTTTAAGTTTTTTAATGTTGCTGATTTTCAAGAGACTTTCAGCAGTTTCCACTTGTTATATGACAGTTTTAATTCTCAAAAGCAAGTCTTCATCTTGAATCTTACCCAGATCCTTTCCAAAGCTTTTTCTGAACTCGACTTTCACGATTTCGGCTCCAAAAGTTGAAAGATGGAGTCGCGGCTAACTAGTTCAGTGGTTTCACCTTCTGCGATCGCACGTTCCATTGCTATGTCTTCAATAATTTCTGCCAAAAATTCAGAAACTTCCTCACGGTTATCACGAATCAATTCGACGATCGCACTTTTCAAGATTTCTTTAAGTTGTTCCGGGTTTAGGGTAATCTCAGACATTATGCCTCCATTAGATTAAGCTGAATTTGATAAATTAATGCCAACGGCTTCAAGTTGCTGGTTCATCCAAGTGGTTGCTGCGGTTTCATCAGTTTCTAGCGCCCGTTCTACTGCTGTTTTAGCAATTTCTAGCAGTTGTTTGGATTTAGTTTTAATGAAAATGATGATTTTATCTTCTCAGCAATCTTTTGCTGCTGAGGTTTTGGTAAAAGTGGAATTAACAAATTGGCTAAATCTGGTTGAGAAATACTGTAGTAAGCCACACCATGAACTCGACGTTCAACCTGTAAGTAACAGAATTTTGAATTCAAAAATAAACTCACATACTCTGGTAAAATTTCTTGTCTAGAAATTGAAGTTAAACGTACAAGCATAATTTCACTGCTTATAATCCCGTTAATTTCTAGTTCTGTAACGACTGCGGAATTACCAAAACTACCTTTACGAGTAAAAAGAATATCTCCGACTTGTAGACCCACAGGTTTATCAACATCAGCCATTGTAATGGGAATTTTTACGGCATTTTCAAAATTAATCTGTCCGTTTTTAACATCGCCAACACGAATATAAGGCGTTCCTTCTTCGGTATACTCTCGATAGTCAAAACCGTTTTGAATTGGTTCTATCAATGAACCTAAGTTTTGAGATGGAAAACCACAATCTTTAATAGCTTCTTCTGCTTGATCATATTTTGGCTGGTAATACTCAGCGTCTAAGCGACCAGAGGATAGGAACGACGCAGCAAAACTCTTGACGGCAACTGTTTCTTCGGTAGATTGCCTCAGGTGCAACACATTTGTCCGCCCATCTCCCGCAATCAGGTTTAGCGTCCGCGCTACCCGCACCACCTTTTCATCAAAGTCGATTGCAAATACCTTGTCTTCCACATACTCTTTGCACCGGGGCGGCTTATCTTCCAGCGAAAACAAATGACTCGTTGACAATCCCTCATCATTTAAAATCTGCCGCCACACATGAAAAATCGTATGCACCGGAAACCCCGATGACCCCGCAACCGTGTCGATCATATACTCATCTTCTTGGGGATTGAGCATTTGTACACACATATCAATTACGTAGCGCCAAACAAACCATATAAGGAACCTCACCGTTTTTGGTTGCTTTGAGGGTAATTGTCTGTTCTAACTGCTCAATTTCAGCGATCGTAAACTGTGACAGCTTGTAATTTGAGTCTTTGAGGATATCGGCTAATTTCATCAGGGCTTATCAAGTTGACTCTAAGGACTTTTTCGTCATAAGAGTTTAGCGTCATTGTAGTCACTGCCTGATAAATTTTTTTTTAATTCCTTAATGGCGATCGCTTGTTGAGGAGCCTTGCCTAACTGGTATCATCAAGTGAACACATCGCCCTGCTTCTATTTGATCTGTGCGATCGCATTAGCGTAAATATAACGCTGGTGTTTTCTCAACCGACCTATGAACAGGTATTCGCTAACATCAGAGAGGCTAAACCCTGACCCTTCTTGCTTTTGGTCTCTATGCAACAATTCACAAGCATAAGGCGATCATTTTGGACAAATTATGCTTGTCGTCGCAGTTAACTGTTCAGTTGGCTAAGCAGTTAGTTAATGGAGGTTAGCGGACTCGAACCGCTGACATCCTGCTTGCAAAGCAGGCGCTCTACCAACTGAGCTAAACCCCCATAAAATTAAAAAGGTAGGTAATTAAGCTACCGTCGTTATTGTAACTTAATATGGTTCCATTGCCAAAGGAATGAAGCAAAAAAATAGCCTAGTTGTTGCAACACTTTATAAATTCGTCAGTTTGCCAGATTTTGCCGAGAAACAAGAACCTTTGTTATCTTTCTGCCAACAGCAAGGGATTAAGGGCACAATTTTGTTAGCACAAGAAGGCATTAACGGGACAATTGCAGGTTCTCGCCAGGCTGTTGACTCAGTTCTGGAATTTCTGTGTTCCGATTCTCGGCTGGCTGACTTAGAACATAAAGAATCTTATACTGACACCCCACCGTTTGAACGCATGAAGGTGCGGTTGAAGTCAGAAATTGTCACTTTGGGTTTACCTGAAGTTGATCCGAATGAACAGGTTGGGACTTATGTTAGCCCCCAAGAATGGAATGAGTTAATTTCTGACCCGGAAGTAACTGTAATTGACACCCGTAACGATTACGAGGTGAATATTGGCACTTTTAAAAGGGCAGAAAATCCTCAAACTACTACATTCCGGGAGTTTCCCGAATATGTCCGCCACCAGCTTGACCCGAATAAACACAAAAAGGTAGCGCTGTTTTGTACTGGTGGTATTCGCTGTGAAAAAGCCTCATCCTTTATGCTGTCTCAAGGCTTTGCAGAAGTTTATCACTTGAAGGGCGGTATTCTGAAATATTTAGAAGAAGTTCCCGCCCAAGAAAGCTTGTGGGAAGGAGAATGTTTTGTCTTTGATGAACGAGTTGCTGTCCGTCACGGATTGGAAGAAGGCAGCTATGATATGTGTCAAGGTTGCGGTCGCCCAATTTCTGCGGAAGATAAGACTTCACCCAAGTATGAGGAAGGTATTGCTTGCCCCTACTGTTTTGATAGCCTCACCGAAGAAAAAAGAGTACGTCAGCAAGAAAAAAGGCGACAGTTTCTCTTTAAAATTAACCATCAAAATGATTAATTACAACTCTTAGAACAGAAAGCTCATTAGGGCGTTGCCAACAACAACCCGGATGGTGGGCATTGCCCACCCTACTTTTGAATTCCACGCAGCGGTCAGGCTGCTTGCGGATTAAGGTGAAGCATCTGCCAAGTAGTATAAGTACCGATAGGACTCCATAGCAAATAAGGAACTAGTAACAGCGCTGCCCAACCAGAAGTAGTTAAAACTGCAAGTGTTAATAATAGACCGATAATAAAGCCTGTGCCGCCTATAATCGTACCTATTTTCAGGCTGCGGAGTCGAAACATGACAGGCGTGTAGGCAATAGTCACAATTTCTAGAAGTACATATAAAGCCATCAGTAACCAAGTGCTACTGGTTCCTGGGTTTCTTTCCCAAACAATATAAGCTGACCAAGCACCGCAAATAAAAATTACCGTCCAGATGATGGGAATTGCTGCTTCAAAAGTTAGCCATCTGGGTCTTTGCAATCGCTCGAACCATTTGCGATCGCTTGGTGTAATAAAATTGGCCGCTAAGGCAACTACGAAAGCTACACCCCCAATTACCATCCACGATCTAATCATGCCGCCTTATCCTTTGCGATCGCTAGCAAATACTGAAATATCCAGTATTCAAGTTTAATCTTGACAATTTAGCCTGGTTCTCTCATCATCCTTGGGTTTGATTACTTGCTCGCAGTCGGAGAGATTTCCACGCTCTGTCAAGTATGCAGTTAGAAATCCTTAAATACCTACGTTCTAATCTTTATTTCCTTCTGCTATCTGACTTGTAAGTAGGGAACAGGGAACAGGGAACGGGGAACAGCTAAGAACTACTTACATGCTTGGCGATAAAATTTTTTCATGGGGACTGCCTTCTCTTACTAATCCACTTGCTTTAATAGTCCCTGTACTATTTCTACAGCAAGGGTTTTGTATCCTACTTTTTCAAACAAAACTACCATTTTATCTGCTTCATAGCGCATCACTTGCCCTTTGCCATAGTTGGTATGAATTACATAGCTATTCACAGGGAACGGTTGAAAAGTTTCTTCCTCAACAGTAATTCCCGCTTGGCAGTTGTCGCAAAAACCACATTTCTTATCTACTGGTTCGCCAAAGTAGTTTAGTAGGTACTCGCGACGACAATCGCGTACTTGAGCGTAATTTTGCATCATTTCCAGACGCGATCGCATAAATTGTTGTCGTCGCTGTTGTGCTAGGGTGGCTGCTTGGACTGAGGTCGTTTGGTTAACTTCGACTTCGCTTTTGGTTACTTCACCGGTTGGTAAAATTTCTACAGCCTCTACTTCTTGCAAGCGACTCACAGCTTTTGTAATTTTGCTTTGAGATAAGTCTGTTGCTTGTTGTAAATCTTCTAAATCGAGTGGCTCATCAGCCTGTTGCACTGCTTCGGCTACCTGCAACACTTCATCAACATCTATTTTGCCACCACTAGCAAAAAAGCGGCGGATTTGCAAATCATCAGGACAGTAAAATAGAATTGCTTGTGCTTCCTTGCCATCTCGTCCAGAACGCCCTATTTCCTGATAATAAGAATCTAAAGAATCGCTGATGTCGTAGTGAAAAACAAAGCGCACATTCGATTTATCAACACCCATACCAAAAGCACAAGTAGCAACAATTACTTCTAATTCATCTGCCATGAATGCAGCTTGTACCTGCTCTCTTTGTGCTGCTTTCATTCCTGCATGGTAATGAGCAGCTTTAATACATCTTTCCTGTAAAATTGCTGCTAGTTTCTCTGTATGCTTGCGAGTAGCTGCATAAACTATTCCAGGCTTTTTAGCAACAGTAATATGCTTGAGAAAAGCATTCAGCTTTCCACTTTCCTCGTGAAATCTTTCAACACCCAGCCAAATATTTGGGCGGTCAAAACCACGTACAAATATCTGTGGTTCGCGCATCCCCAGGCGTTCAATAATCTCATCCCGAACTACAGGAGAAGCAGTGGCGGTAAGCGCTAATACAGGAGGATGACCAAGCGCTGCAATAACTGCTCCCAGGCGTAGATAGTCAGGACGGAAATCATGTCCCCACTCACTAATACAGTGCGCTTCATCAACTACAAATAGAGAGGGTTTTGCATTTACCAAATATGCCAATACTTCTTCATTGTTAAATTGCTCTGGAGACAGAAACAGAAACTCTAGTTGTTGGTTTTCTAAATCGGTAAAAATTTCTTGACGTTGAGAATTACTCATCGTAGAGTTAATTGCAGCCGCTTTTGCTATATTCTGTTCTTTAATCGCTTGTACTTGGTCATGCTGAAGGGCCAGCAACGGAGAAATAACTATTGTGATACCAGGAATTAGTAGGGCAGCAATTTGGTAAATTGCAGATTTACCTGAACCTGTAGGCATGACAGCTAAGGTATCGTATCCTTCAAGAATTGCTTTGATAACTTCTTGCTGTCCTGGACGTAAGCAATCGTAGCCAAAAGTTTGTTGAGCAATTTGGTTAATGACTTGACGCTGTTTAGGCATAAGGAAATTAATGCCACTGTTGCGGCTTGCATTTACTATATAGTTGCGATTGTATTTCCCAGGATGTGGTAGTGATTCTGTCTGGGGGTGGGGGTATGGGGCAAGCTAGTAGACATATTCTTGATGATTAGGGGAGGAGCTAATCAGATGGAAAGTAATATGCAAACTGAATCAGAAACGCGATCGCTAGCACCAGTCATTCAAGGAATCGCTAATACTATTCGCATCACAGGCTGGATTACCTTCTGGGTACAGTTGGGACTGGCTGTAGTTTCTGGCTTGTCTTTATTGTTTGCTGCTACTGGCCGAGGTTTTAGCGATCAACCAAATGCTGGTCTTGGGGTTGGCATGTTTTGGGCTGCATGTGGAATTGTCGTATTATTATTCAGCGTTTATTGGGATTTTCGTTACACTCGCATCGGTAAGAGCTTAGGAAACCCGAATCCAGCGCTTCATCCCAGCAAAGCAGATACAGTTAAGGCAATTCGGCTAGGAATTATTGCAGCTTTAATAGGTATACTTTTAACTCTCCTCGGTGCTGGTTCAACGGTAGGAGTTTTAGTAGCAAAATCCATCTCCCAGCCTCCAGGAGTAGCTATCACCGATCCTTATAAAATTATCCGCGCGCTTGATGTGTTTGTGGCAGTGGCGAACATCAATGGAATTGCAGCTCATTTTGTAGGTGCTGTTTCTTCACTGTGGCTATTTGAGCGAGTTCATCAACATTAATATATTGCAAAAATCCGAATAGGAATAAAAGGAACCACAGATGAACACAGATGAACACCGATAAATTCATCTGTGGTTAGATATCCAAAACATTAGACCTCTTGCAAAAGTAACTTTTGCAAGAGGGGGAAAGGGAAAAGGGTTTTTATTAGCCCTTTCCCCTTTACCCCTTACCCTTCGCCCCTAATCCCCACTCCGTGGGGCCCCGAGTTCTCCACTTCTGCAAGAAGTCTATTAATTATGCAGAAGATTTAATGAGTCTTTAATACTCGTGGATGAGTGTTTGATACTCGCTAAAGAGTGTTTGATACTCGTGAATGAGTGTTTGATACTCGTGGACGAGTCTTTAATACTCACCAACGAGTCTTTGATACTCGCGAATGAGTCTTTAATACTCGTGAATGAGTCTTTAATACTCGTG
>NZ_MTAV01000222.1 GCF_002154695.1 Nostoc sp. T09 | reverse complement strand
ATGCAATACATATGTACTGAAATTTAGCGATCGCCTGTGCCAGTTGCGTAAGTCCTGATATAAAACAAATCTTATTAATACATCTTCTAGAAGTGATTGCAGTTAAATTTTGTGCAAAAAGTCATGGAGCTATTTATGACTATAGTCATAAATATTTTTTAGGAAAATAAGCGTTAATAGTAACTTGAGTGCAGCATTTGCGTGGAAAAGTTTTAGTGAGCAAAAAATATCAACGTATAACACTTATATTTTCTCTAATAAAATTCAAGATGTTATGTTAGCCGATACGAAGTTACTACCTCAGGATGAGCGTAAAGATAGCTAGCAATATTGCTGTTTGACACCAAACAAATTACAAACATTTTCCACTTTATTAAGTAACTCAAAGTTGCTTTAATTTGGCTTATTCTATTTTGCTAGGAGATATATTCATGAATTATAAATTTAATTTCAAACTGATATTAGGTGCTGCTGCTATCGCAATTCTGACTGCGGGTTGCCAATTATCTTCACCTAGTGGATCAGCTACTCCAAATAACTCTACCCAAAAGGCTACAAATTCTTCTGTAAAAACAACAGGGATAGCTACTGCGTCAGATAGAATACCAGATCTCAATTTAACCGATACACAAAAGGCAAAAGCAAAACAGATAGGAGAACAAACCCAAGCGAAAATACTTGCTCTTTTAACTTCTGATCAACAAGAAAAATTTAAAGCTGCAATTCAGAGTCAGCAAGAATCGCCAATGAGAGTACTGCGATCGCTCAATTTATCAGCAGAGCAAAAACAACAAATTCGCGAAATTCAACGCAATCAAAGGCAAGAATTTCAAGCAATTCTTACCCCAGAACAGCAAGCCAAAATGAAACAACATCGTGAATCTCGGGGTCAACGCTCATCAAATTAATTATCAGATAATTGTGGAATTTCTTAAAATAATAGGCTTTTATCTCACTTTTTATAAATGTGGGATGAGCTTAACATAGGGTGCATCCACTTTCGGCAAATAGCCCCTCATACCAATTCACGAAAATCCAGAGACACATAAATTTTTCGTAGGGGTTTAGCAATGCTCATTGGTGTCAACTTAAGCAAAAAGTAAGCAAAAGATGTAATCTAAGAACATTAAT
>NZ_MTAV01000221.1 GCF_002154695.1 Nostoc sp. T09 | reverse complement strand
TTTGGGACCGGGATTCGGGTTGCCTGCGCCACCATCCGGTTTGGGACCAGGATTCGGGTTCGGGTTGTTAGGCTGATCTACTGATGAAGGAATTTGTGGTTTTGGTGAAGTTTGGGTAGTATCAACACCAACATTATTAGTATTATTTACTGATTGCTCATTGAATTGGGCTTGTCCCGTATCTACAAATGTGTCTACTGAGAGAGTATCTTTGACTGTGGTGTCTTTGGTATCTACTGAAGAATTGTTGTTATTACTGTCATTATTATTTTCATTGTTGGTAGAATTTGAGGAACTAGCAGTTAGCTCTAAGAATGATGGGTTTTCCACTACTCCCTCGCCTTTAATTGGAGTCTGTGCAGCTACAGCTGTTGCAGTTTCTGCTTGAACGCTGGCGATCGCTGGATCTGGTGTAGGTGTAAGATTCTGTCTAGTTAAATCGAGACCTCGAACTAAATCGCTCGTGTCATAAAAATTTCTTAAATCAAAGTCGTATAAACCTTGAAATTTACCTTTAACAATAACCATCAGTTGCCCTGCTTCTAGCACCTGACTTTGAGAAGCTTGTTTATTCGAGACCTCAATGCCGCTATTTGTGAGCGCACCCACAATTGTGGTATCTGTTTTTTCGTCGTAGCGTACAAATAATGCTGAACCACGGATTGCTGCTGCTGCATTCGGTGTTTGTATCCGTGTTTGACCCCTACCTGGTGGAATGAGCAGCAAGACAGTTCCATTTTTTAGTCTAAAGTTGCGGGTTTTAGGTAAAAACTGAAATACTGCTTGTTCCCCAACCCGTGCTAAAGAGCCATCGTTGAAGCGTAAATCTGCAAGAGATGCTCGACCAGTAGATAACCCATCCCCAGGAATCAATGCATCTGATTTGCGTGCTGGACGCTTTTTGGGGCTATTTTTGGGAATTAGCTGCACCAAGTTACGCAGTTCTTGAATTTCAGCTCGTGTCAGGGGAGTAGTTGCACTTGTCCGTTCTGAAAAAGGCAACACTATAGCTCCCCATACACCAATCACTAAAAGTGGTAAAAATTTTTGAAGCATAGTTTGAAGACTCAGAAGATTTAACTAATGCCAATCTGTAGTAAAGATAAATTCTGTTTTAAAAATCTATTTCTTTGTTAAAATTTATACTTTTTAAGTAAAGTAGCTTGTAAGCCTAAGTATTAGTTAGGTTATTCTAATAAAAAGAGCGCGAATCATATCATGTTTATTTTAAACTTAATCCATTTACATCTTTACAGATAATAAAATTTAATATCTCTAAGTTTTTGGTTGAAGAAGTACAAATATCATATATAGTAATTTTTAATCTTACGCTCGACTTTTCGACAATAGAACTAAAAATCAGGGACAAGTTAATTGGAAATTTGATATTTATATTAGGAACTTCCGAAGTAGCTTGTGAATCTACCTTTGGCAAACGCAATTAACGCCATCAAAGATGCAATCCAAGGGCTGGAAAAATTTTTTGTTTGCGGTTTTGTTAACTACTAATGGTGCAATACCAGTTTGCACCAATGTAGATAAAGCATGGGCTAAAAATTCTGATATGGAGTCACCGCGTATACCAAGTCCTCCTAAGAATGTAGCATTAAAAGTAACATCTTTAGCAAGTACACACCCGGATCAGCGATGTAAGCAGCTTCGGCCATATGCAAATGATCATCAATCGCTAGACTTGGGAGGAGCTAAGTTAGCAAATATAGATGAAAGTCAGCCGTTTCTAACAGCTGATAACAATATCTCCTCCTTTAAGCAGATTGACATTGTGAGATTTGATAAAAGAGAGAGTTGTTCTGACAGATTCCTAAGTTCAGATAACTCTTTGCAGTTACTTGTGTCTGACTTAGCTGTAGAAACTGCAAAAGCTAGTACTGATTGTGAAAACAATTTGTGTAAAAAATCGATTGATTTGACGAGTGTACAATTACAAAGATTAACCAATTCAATACAGCTAGGACAAGCAACGACTCAAGCCAATCCACAAACCTCCAATCCTCAACCAAGTACCACAACACCAGAAACGCCTAGAGATTTAGAAAAGCAAAATGATCCGCCACCGTTAGAAGTTCAGCCTGGCACTTTTCCTAATCCTTCCCCAGGACAAATAGAGCAACTCTTAGAAACTCCAGAAATTGATTATTCGGAAAGGCTAGAGACGCTGAGACGGATCTTGCAACAACAAACACAGTCTTCACCTTCAACTAGTAATCCAGAACTGGGATTACGGGTAAGACCACGAACAGTACCACAAGCACCACCGCTAGAACAACAGCCACCTACACCGATAGAGAAGCCTGTGGTTCAGTTTAGACCTATAGGCTACTTACAAGCTCGTGTCGGTTACTTTTATTCAAGTAACATTTTTTCTGCAAATATTGATCCCATAGAGGACAGCTTAATTTTTTATGGGCTAACGTTAGCCTCTACATATTTCCCGTTGGGTTCTAAGACTTATATCAATGGTTCCATTGATGGCAACCAAATTCGTTATATAGATCAATCAATCTATAATTACAATCAATTGAGATTTAATCTAAGTTTGTATCGGCAACTATCCCAGAGAATGTATGGAGAAATCGCTTGGAGTAATCAACTTTTGTTTTATACAAACAATGGTGATTATTTTAAGGCAGGCGATCGCTTTCTAAACGAAAATTCGATCCGCTTGTCTTTAGGGCGACGAGATCCCCTAAATTCCAGATTGTTTCTTGATAGCTTTTATGAATTGAGTATAAATTTTGCCGATCCCGAAAATCGGAGTCGGATCATAAACTCTTTGTGGTTATCTTTGAGCTACTACTTACAAAAACCTCTGCAAGTTGGGGTTAACTACCAGTTCAACTTGTCAAATTTTACGAATCGCCCAGACTCTAGAGATGACGAATTCCATCGGTTATTTGGGCACTTAAGTTATCGAGTATCCAACTACAGCAATCTTAATGTTCAAGGTGGTGTTACCTTTGGGGGTTCTAACGCTCCCAACATTAATTTCGATGGCTGGTTTTTCGGTCTTAATTACAGTTGGGATTTAGGCCAATTCTAACAAAGCCCTTCGGTCAGGGAAAAGAGAATAGGGAACAGAAAAGCAGAAATATTATATTAACTTGGAATTTAGTTATCAGTCCAGAACTCAAGTTCTAGACTGATGAAAATGGGAGGAGCGATCGCACTTTTAAATCTTGCTTTTCAGCATAAATTTATAGCCAAAAGCAATCTAAATTCTAGTATCTAGTTTTATCTAGACAATTAACACTTGATTTTAAATCCTGACATTCTCTAGCTTCTAGCACTTGCTTATTTACCATTGCCGATTGAGCAATCATTAACTTTGTCCCTGCTACTGCCAGCGTACCAATAGCAGCTATACCTAGGACAAAACTTTTTTTTCTACTTTTTACAGCAGTAACTACAGTTTCTACACCAGTGGCATTACCAATAACTGAAATAGGTTTGAGAGCTTCTAAGGCCATAGCTGCATTAGCATAGCGATGTTGGCGTTTGTTCGCCACCATTTTCATCAGCCATAACCTAAAACATGGACTAATTTGGGGAATTAATTTCTGTAAATTTAAGCGATGTTTAGCATCAATTAACTGACCAATATTAACAGAACGGGTACAAGTAAGTAAGCAAATTATGGTTGCCCCTAAACTATACAAATCTGATGCCTCGGTTAGGGGATAACCAAAGTGTTCTTCTGGTGGCATAAAGCCTGGGGTGCCCGCAGCAAAACTGCTGAGAGTCATTTTTGCACCTTTTATCCGAGCCAAACCAAAATCTATCAGGTAAGCATTGAGTTGCTCATCAACCAAAAGATTTTCAGGTTTTATATCTCGATGGATGATTGGGGCAACTAGCTTTTGTAGATAGACTAAAATTTCTAACACTGAGACAGCAATTTTCTTGATGTCTTCAGGATGAAAGTGGCGTTGTAATCCTAAGGATGGAGCATTTTTATATTCCTGTAACATATAAAAACCCGCTGGTGTTTCAAAAGAATCGATATAGCGGGGAATGCGGGAATGATTTAATTGTTGTAAGATTTCAATTTCACGTTCATAAGCTTTCAAACCAGACCAATCAGGAATTACACTCGCAAAACGAAACTCTTTGATCACTACTCTTTGGTCAGTCTTGAGTGCATGAGCCAGGTAAGTAGTGCGTCCCGCTTCCCGGTTGCGTCCTAGTTCTTGGATAACTTGATAGCCTTGCTGAGAAAAATCTGGATAGTTACTGAAGGGGATATCCCCTTGATATCCATTTCGCACATCAAGTTCCATAAACAATCACCACAGAATTTTAATTTTGTCAATGTGAATTGGGAAAAAGTTAAGACCCTCTTGCACAAAGGCGCATAGACGTCTAGAAGACGCCTATGCGCGAAATCATCACCTTTGCGCTAGCCAATCCACAATTTGGATATTGACAACATCTGGAACTTCATCATGGGGACAATGACCAGCGTTAGGAATGGGAATAATTTTGATTGCTTTGCCATTCTCACGCGCTTCTTCGTAAATCTTTGCTCCCGTAATTGGTGTCCAAGGGTCATCAGCACCCCAAATTACCAATAAGGGACGTTCTACCTTGGGTAAAAGTTCCCCAGGAGTTGGGCCAGGAGGTGCTGTCAGAATAGATGCAAAAACTTGCTGCGCTCCCGGATCGCAAGCTGGGGTATAAAGTAAATCAACTAATTCATCCGTAACTGCTTCACGGTTGCGGTAAACCTGGTAGAGGGTGCGGCGAATTTGAGCTTTTTGACGGATGCGGTTAAAGACCAATTTGCCTGTAATAGGCGATCGCACTACTCTGTTAAAAGCTGACATAACAATGCGTAGTGGTGGATTCAACTCGTGAGGACGATGGCTCAACCCACCAGCAGAGTTAATTAAAACACCACCCGCTGCAATTTCTGGATGTTCTACCAGTACCATCAAGCTGATAAGCGCGCCGATGGAATTACCGATAAATACAGCAGGTTCTTTGATGTGTGCTGTCCAGAAATCTTTGAGCAGTTCCACCCAAACTTCTATGGTGTAATTAATTGGTGCTTTCTCGGAACCACCAAAACCCAACAAATCTATAGCGAAAACTTGATAACCAGCATTTGCTAAAACTGGGATATTTTTGCGCCAGTGTCCAATGGAAGCGCCAAAGCCATGAACCAGTACCAGAGGGCGTCCTGTACCCATGACAGTGTACTGAATTTTATAGCCCTGCCAAGTCCAAAGGAATTTTTCCAAAGTGACTGAAGGTAACTGCTGGGTAGTTAAATTCATTATTAAGATTCCTAAAGTATTGTTTTTATAGTAATATCTCTCACCTACAAGAGTTCTGGACAAAATGCTATTTTTGAACCAACCCCACTTGGGTTGAGGCTTGTATTCTTTGCTGTTGTGCATGGAATTGATGTAGATTCAGTAGCTAGGATGCTTGTCAAAATTCGGTTCTATAATTTTGAGTTTTGAATTGCTTATGACTATTGCTTCCAACCAACTCAAGACCGAGATTGTCTACCCGGACTCTGACGGTAAACCTATGGCAGAGAGCGACCCAGCACGCGATTATTTAATTTATGGTGTAGAAGCCCTAGATATTTATTTCCAAGACCGAGATGATGTTTATGTATCGGGAAACCTGTTTATTTACTACAAAAAAGGCATTCCTAGTGCTGTAGTTGCTCCTGATGTGTTTGTCGTGTTTGGGGTAGAAAAGAAAAAGCGCCTCAGCTACAAGGTTTGGGAAGAAGGGGATAAAGTCCCTAGTTTTGTTTTGGAAATTACTTCTGCAACGACTCAAGAAAATGACGAAATAGAAAAACCTTTGAAATATGCTGCTTTAGGCGTGCAGGAATATTTTCAGTACGACCCCACAGGAGATTATCTTAATCCTCAACTTAAAGGTAGGAGTTTGGTTGAGGGTAAATATCAAGCTATTGCACCAACACTATTAGCTGATGGGGTATTCTCCATTTACAGCCAAGTATTAAGTTTGGACTTGAGAGTAATTGACGGAGAATTGAGGTTTTATAATCCTCGAACAGAGAAACTAC
The DNA here is from genome assembly GCF_002154695.1 of Nostoc sp. T09. GTDB lineage: Bacteria > Cyanobacteriota > Cyanobacteriia > Cyanobacteriales > Nostocaceae > Aulosira. The sequence continues at coordinate 96,066 of NZ_MTAV01000221.1, read as the reverse complement.
TCTTGAGTCACAAAGAAACGGAACAAGCACGGCAAACGGCTGAACAAGCGCGACTGGATGCAATACCTAAATTATTGGAGTTGGGCTTAAGTGTGGAACAGGTTGCAAACACACTTAGCTTAAGTGTGGATGAGGTAAGAAGTTTTGTTCAAGAGTGATCAGTAATATTACTTTACTAGAAGTTTAGTTTTTATCTAGCTAAGTATAAATTATCGATGTTAGTTTCATCTAAATCACGGGATTAATAGTTCAAGGGAAATTTATATTCCCTTGACCTAATAGCCTATCGGTATGGACTGAGATGAAACACATAAATCAGAGTTACTTAGCTTACTTAAGCAAAGTTGTTGTTGCTGCTACTTTTGTAGCAATGTTTTCGCCAACAGCTTATGCCTACACGGCTTCAGGGTCTTCTACCAACGTCGCACAAACACTAGGAAATTCTACAAGTCAACAACTTTTAGCTGATAAAGAAGTAGAAACGACCCGTAGCACCACTATTCGGCAGCGAACTGTGACCACAGAACGCCGCAACCAGGTAATCAGTAGTAATTCCGTCAAGGGAAAAGCAACGGGTTTTAATCTTGCTGTTTGGCAACCTGCTGGTAATTTTTCGGAAGTAATTACCCGTATTTCTGTCAAGGGTAAACGTGGCAAGAGTTATTTAAAAGAACGGTTTTTGGGCGATTACAAATACAAGATTAAGCAAAAAGCCAAATTTGTTAAGGGCTTGAGAGAAGGCGATCGCGTTGTCGTGCGGTTGTATGATACTCAAAACCACTTTATTGGCTACAGCGAATTTGAATGTTTAGCAGCAAACACCACAGTTAACTTAATTTTGTCTGCTAACCCAAGTGAATCTCAAGTTGTCCGTACTGTTTATGGTGTTGATGCCAACTCGGACGGCAAAATTGACTCTGGTACTACCACCTACGACTACTTCACCCAAATCAGCAACGAACGTGTTAGCTTCCTAAGTAGTTCACAGGCAATCAATGTTAGTGAATTCCAAGTCCAGGGTTGGTCAGCAGTTCCGGCAACTAGCGTTTATCCCACCTCTTTTACTCAAGGTGAGTATACCTTGGTGCGCCAATCAATTAATGCTTTCAGTTCCAGCTCTGCTTTAGCTTTGAAGGCTAGGCCAGGCGAAGTTGTGGATATTATTGAACTCAGCGATGACAATAACTCTGTCTACAATGTCAGCCAAATGATGATGAAGTATCGCGAGTTTGGCGTAGACAGCAGTGTTCAAGTTAAGTTTGACGATGTATCAGAAAACCACTGGGCTAAAGATTTTATTGCTGAATTAGCAGCCTTACAAATTATCCAAGGTTTTCCCGATGGTAGTTTTCGTCCAGATGAACAGTTGACTCGCGCCCAATTTGCGGCGATGCTTACTCAAGCTTTTGACAAGGTGAAAGTTCGCAATGCCATCAGCTTCAAGGATGTCTCTACCAAGCACTGGGCTTATAATGCTATCCGCGAAGCTTATTCAACAGGCTTTTTAGCAGTTTCCGGTAGTCAATTTAACCCGGCGCAAAGTCTTTCTCGCCTGGAAGTTTTGCTAACGTTAGCGCGAGGACTAAACTACACATTTAGCGGTTCTACCGAAACGATTTTAGCAGCTTACACCGATACTACTTCAATTCGCAGCGATGTCCGCAATGCGATCGCGGCACTCACACAACGAGGTATCGTCGTCAATTATCCCGATGTCCAAACTTTGAATGCTAACAAAGTAGCAACAAGAGCTGAAGTTACTGCTTTGATATATAAATCATTAGTCAGTACTGGTGAAGTGGCAGATATATCCTCTCAGTATGCTGTAGAAAAAACCCAGCGTTCTGAAGTTTTGGATCAAAGTGAAACGCCAGCAGAAGGTGGAAAACCACGCCGTCATTGTAACCAAGGCATAGGTAATGGTGCGGAAGGTTGCGACCCCGGTAATTCTCATCCCCACGGTGGTAGCAACGATGAAGGCGGACGCACTCCAGGTAAAAAGTGATAGTTAGAACAGTTATCTACTAATTTTCAAAGCCCGGTTTATTCTACGAAAAAAACCGGGTTTTTCGTTGCTATTTTAAGGGTTAAATTTTTTAATGTTCTATTTTTGCAGAATTTTCTTGCATATACAATTCTCTTGATGGGAAGGGAATCTTAATACCTTCTTGCTGATATCTTTTATGTAATTTCTTAATAAATATATGCCTGCCAATGCGCTGATCAAAAAATTCATTTACACGCATATAAAGAGTAAAATCAATACTAAAATCTCCAAAATTATGGAACCTAATATATGGTTCATTTGCAATTAAGTTAGGTGCTATTTCTAGCATGACTTCTTTAGCAATTTCAACAGTTACTTTTTCAACCAGTTCCAAATCACTATCATAATCAACACCAACATTAAGTGTTAATGTAATTTCTTTTACTGGTAAATGATAATTGGTAAAAATGGCGGAAGCTAGTTTTAAATTTGGCACAATTATGACATTATTGGAAAGTTCTCTAATTGTTGTATTTCGCCATGAGATATCTATGACATATCCCTCATGACTATCTTCTAGTTTTACATAATCTCCTGTTCTGACTTGTTTAGAAATTAATAGATAGAAACCAGAAAATAAATTCTCCATTGTATCTTTTAGTGCTAAACCGACTGCTAAGCCGCTAATTCCTAAAGTTGTAACTATTGGTGTAATTTGCACACCTAATGTTTGCAATAGAATTAATACACCTAAACCTAAAACAGTAGCTTTAGCAATATTAGAAATTAAGGATGCGGAAACACCTTCGGTTCTGTGAGTAAATAAATTAACAAAACCAGCGGTTAATCTAGCTAAAACTAATGTGACTGAGTACAGTACAACTATAGTAATGATTTTTTGCAGTACGTTGGCAATATCTGGCTTAATCGGAGCACTCAGAATTGCGGCTGAAAATCCCGCGATCGCAAACCAAATAAAAGTCATGCGATGCAGGGACGAAAATATAATTTCACTTCCAGGAATTTTTGTCTTGATAACAAATATTTTCAGCTTCTTGAAGAGAAATTTTTCCGCAATTATTCCAGCTAGTAACCCAGCTAGAATGAATACAATCGGCAGAATCCATTGCATCATAATCAATTTGAAATTGGATATTTAAAATTACTGTACTCGGTGAGGCTAACTAACACCTGGTAAATTTTACCTTGTAAGTTGCCGGAGTAACTGTTTGAGATTTTCTGGACTCATAGTAACTTTTACTTCCAGCTGTTGCGTCGCATCCTGTAAAGTCAGGATAGAGTTTTCACCAGATGGATTATATAAATATTGGGGATTTGTGAGAGAAATTGTTTGATAGGTAATAGTCTTTAAACCTACCCGGATCACTAGTTCTTTTTGTGACTGTGGAAAAATGTATAAATATTGGTGCAGGCTATCGAGAATTAGTTGGTACGGTGTGGTGTTACGTTCCTGAGGGGAATCAGGTTTATGCCAATAGAGAGTAATACCACGAATTTCTGGGTTGGCGATCGCAAAATTTTCATCAAACCGCTTTGGTTCCCAGTCAAGTTGATCGACTTCACTATTTCCAGTAATTATTCGCTGTTGCCAAGTAACTTCTTTGCCATTGAGGTTTACCCACCATTGGCCAATGGTAGCTAGGTTTTGGGGATTCTCCGGATTGCCACTACCTGGTTTCCACACAGTTTTTAGTTGCATCATCGGCTACAAAAAAAGCACTGAGGCTTGATTGCTATGTTTTCCTTGTAACTTTTAGTGTAAACAACAGTTGGATTTCATCAAAGATGACGCGGAGAGCGACAGACTGTGGTTCAAAATAAATAACATGGATCTGCCAATTATTTATCACCCAGATTACATTGCTCCATTACCTCCAGGACATCGCTTCCCGATGTCGAAGTTCCGCCAACTATATGAATTGCTGTTAGCTGATGGTGTGGCGCAAATCGAACAATGTCATACCCCACAACGTCCACCACCAGAGTTAATAGAGTTGGTTCACACTTGTGATTACGTTCAAGCTTATTGTCAAGGAACCTTGGATGTTAAAGCCCAACGGCGCATTGGTTTACCTTGGAGTCCAGCATTAGCGAATCGTACCTGTGTAGCGGTCGGTGGTACAATACTCACTGCCCAACTAGCAATAACTCAAGGTTTAGCTTGCAATACTGCGGGTGGAACTCACCACGCCTTTCCCAGTTATGGATCTGGTTTTTGTATTTTCAATGATTTAGCGATCGCATCTCGCGTTTTGCAAAAACTCGGACTTGTGCAAAAAATCTTGATTGTGGATTTGGATGTACACCAAGGCGACGGTACGGCTTTTATTTTCCAAGAAGACGAGAGCGTTTTCACATTTTCGATGCATTGTGAAGTCAATTTTCCTGGTACAAAGCAGAAAAGTGATTTGGATGTTCCCCTACCAGTAGGAATGGAAGATGATGCCTATTTGCAAACCTTAGCAAACTACTTACCTGATTTATTATCTGAGGTACAGCCAGATTTAGTTTTTTATGATGCCGGAGTAGATCCTCATGTAGGCGATCGCCTGGGAAAATTAGCCTTAAGCGACACTGGCATTTTCCGTCGAGAAATGCAAGTCTTAAGTACTTGTGTAAGTTCCGGCTACCCCGTCGCCTGCGTCATTGGTGGCGGTTACGCCGATGATTTGAACTCCCTCGTCTGGCGACACTCTCTACTACATCGGGCTGCCAGTCAAATCTATCGCCAATACAAACTATAAACTTCTCACTCTTCTTTGCGCCTCTGCGTCTTTGCGTGAGATTTTATAATTAGGACTTACGCGCAAGTAACCGAAGTTACTGGATGAACAAAACTAAAGTCAGAATCTACGAACTATCAACCGAACTAAAAGTAGATAGCAAAAAGCTACTAGCAATTTGCGCTCAACTCGACATTGTAGCCAAAAGCCCCAGCAGTACAATCTCCGAATTCGAGGCAGAACGAGTTCGCAAAGCCGCAAAACCACCAGCCACCAAAGTTGCTGCCTCAAGAATGAAAAAAGCCTCCGAAGATTGGGGCTATATGTTCGTAAATTCGATGATTGATAGTTTTATCCGTCATCTTGAAGACGCATCCACCGTTGCAGAATATCCCGAATTTGGGGAGCGCCGAGAATATGCCCACGAGTTAATGTATGAATGTTTCGGTCAAAAGCCTTGTCTATTTTATGTCCGCCGCAAGGGCGCGGGGAGATCTGCAAAAGAAGAAATTTGGGATTTAGTCGTAGCGACAGACTCAGACGATAGTAAATTACCCCTCAGACTTCAGAAGCTAGGAAAAACTTTAGGATTTAAAGCAGCAGTACAACCAAATAGCGATGACGGTTTAAAAATTCTGTCTGCTTATTTACTCCAACCCTCACGGGGACAAGCCGATGCTTATGCTGTGCCCTTTCGCTTACGGCTTTTGCCCAACCATGAGCATCATATCGGTCTGCCCTCATCAATATTTACACGTATGTTCGCTGCGCCAGTTTGTGGCGACTATGTGCCTACAGAAGAACAACTCAAAGCTTGGAAAGCATTTTTGCAGATTGAAGAAAGAATTGCTCAAGCACGTCAATTCTGTGTTCCTTTCACCAGCCACAACTACAACTTCAAAAGGCGGATCAGTTTTGAAATTGATATCACATCAGCTACCCTTGACGGTTCTAACGAAAATCCCCTGGATGTAGCCAACTTTTGGGAACGGGTCAGAAAAGCCAAAAACGACGACTTGAAGCTGTTCGAGAATGCGCCCACTGGAAAAAACTGGCAGCAAGGCCGTTTATTAGGATCTATTGAAGAAATTGACCCCAAGCGTTGCATCATCAGCGTCAGACTGGAACGTGATTTAGCTGACTACATGACAAGCGGACGTTATCAGCTTCCTAATACAGGATTCTTGTGTTTTGAGGCACTTGGCGATATTAAACAAATTCAGCGCAAGAAAAAAGCTTTAGAAGATTTGAATAATGGTCGTACCCAAAATCCCTACTTGGGAAATTTCTTATTCGATGCTTCCCAAGCTAGACCTATTCAAAAAACTGTCCAACTACAAGCACAAGATTTATTACTTTCCTCTGCTAACCCTGGTCAAAAAGCAGCAGTAGAAACGGTACTTTCCGCCGAAGATCTGGTTTTGATTCAAGGGCCACCTGGTACAGGCAAAACTACCGTAATTGCCGAGATTTGCTATCAAATTGCTTTACGAGGTGGACGTACTCTGATAGCCTCGCAAGCCAATTTAGCAGTTGATAACGCCCTCAGCCGATTAGTTCATAACCCTGTAATTCGGGCGATACGCAAGGGACGCGCTGAAAAAGTTGGGGAGGAAGGACAGCCATTTTTAGAAGACCAAGTGATTGGTACTTGGTTAGACAATACTGCTACTGACTGCGAAAACAATCTCAGTAAACGCCACAAAAATGTAGAGATTTTTCGTCAATTATTGGCATCATCACAAAGATTTACCGCTTACTTCAAAGCCGAAGTAGAATTTCAACAGAGTCAACAGGAAAGAACTCAACTCCAGCCAAAATTAGAGGTAGATCTAAAAAAGCAAGAATCATTTTATCAAGAAGCCTTAGCCAAAAAAACCGAAGTAGAAACTTTAATTTCAGGCTTAGAAAGCCTCCTCGATACGCCCTCTATAGTCAATTGGGAAGCTCCAGAGATTACAAATTTTCTCCCCCACCTTAGACCATATACAGAAGGTAATAATTTAGTCAAAACCTTTTTAGTAAATGTTAGTAAAGCCATCAGTTTGACTAATATACTTGGCTTTGTTCAACCTCAATGCGGTGCTTTTGGATTAGCCGTTTGGCTACGCGAGACTGTAGGGTTGGGAATTCCTGAATTTAGAACTGCGTTAATTTATGCTCAGAGTGCAAATGTAGCAATGTTAGAAGTTGTAGCAGCAGTGCAGGTTTTTAAACAGCATTCTAGCGATTTGCATCAGTTACAAAAAGAGCATCAGCAATTCTTTACTAAACAGCAAAGCCTACAACAAACAATCCAAACTTGGGAAAACCGCAAACAAGAAATCGATTTAGTGATAAATGCTGTTAAAGAGTGGAAATCTACGGCAAATTCTCGAGTGGCAGAGATTTTGAATAACTCTCGACAGACTGCTCAAGCATTAACAGTAGATTTAATGCAATTACCACCCGAATTGGTGAGTTTGGCTAATTCTTTAAAAATCTCACTGATGCCAGCAAATTACACAGTCAATCTACCTGATTGGGAGTTATTGACAAAAGCAATAGCTTATGAAATCGAAGGTAACTTTACTGACAGAAAAGGTAAACAGCATAGTTTTAGCTATTTTTTACAGCAAAATTTCAGCCAACTGCCGATAGTGTTGGAAACAAGCGCTCGTACTCAATGGCAGGAAATTTATCAACAATTTAATAACTATCAATATCTGGCAACAAATCAACGAAAAACTCTAGTCGAAACTGCTCAGATTTTTTTAAACAGAATTCAACAAACTTATGGTGCTTGTTGGGAACCAGATAATAGTGAATCTACTCTCAGCCAAATTACCCAAGAACTCATAGATAGTATCTTAACAAATGCACGCCAATGTGTTTTAAAAGTCAAAACAGAAACAGAACAGCAGCTTCAACATCTGCAACGACAATTAAATGAATTACAAAATAATGAAATTGCTCAACAGCAAATATTAAATACTCAAAACCAGATAGAAACAGCGCAACAAGATGCGAATTTAAAACTTGCAAGAGTTATCAATACTTTGGAAGAACTCAACCAACAGCCAAATGTACCAAATCAATTACGTACTTTAGCTGAACAATATCTCACAACCCAAGCAAATATTTGGGAAAAACCTCAAGAATTCTCCAAGCACGTTCATTATTGGATCAATCACCTCAGTCAGCTTGAAACTTTGATTACATCAATAGAGCCTTTTGCTGTATTAGAAGATATCAAAATTACTCTATTTGAACATTTATCAAGGTTACAAGAAGAAACTACAATTTTTCAACAACAACTTGATAGCATAAAAATAGAAATAGCTGAAATAACCCGAAAGTCACAACCACAGTTATCAGAAAGCTTGTTATTAGAACGAAAATGGTGGAAGACAGAATGGCAATCAATACCTGAGAAATTCAAGCCTAAAATTGTTGCTACTAACCTGTATGATTTAGAATTTTTACGCAGCATAAAATCACAGTTTGAAGCTTGGCAAAATCAACTAGATAAAGACGAAGCTCATCTCAATAAATATCAAAATTTTATCCAAGATTGGATTGCAAAAGTCCGCAACCCATCTGAGCGCGATCGCAATGATTTAAGGCAAATTTATTTAGATAATGCCAACGTCGTTGGTATCACCTGTGTACAAGCAGCAGGGCGGGATTTTTCTGAAGAATTCAAATACTTTGATGTGGTCATTGTTGACGAGGTTAGCAAATGTACTCCACCAGAGTTACTCATCCCAGCCTTAAAGGGTAAAAAGTTAGTCATGGTGGGCGACCATAAACAACTACCACCGATGCTTGATACTAGCACTTTAGAAGAAGTTATCCAAGAAATTGGCAGTACAAGAGAAGAATTGCAATTTTTAGAGGAATCACTGTTTAAAAGTCAATTTGAAGATGCAGATCAAAGCATCAAACAAATGTTAACTACCCAATATCGAATGCACCCTTTTATTATGGGTGCAATCAATCAGTTTTATGAGGGCAAATTAGAATGCGGAATTTTACAGCCTGATATTAAACGCGCCCATGATTTAACAGGTGAAATCATTCAACCCGATCATCATTTGCTTTGGGTGAAAATGCCCAGAGAAAATGATTTTCAAGAACAGCGAGAAGGAACTTCCTTATTTAATCTTCAGGAAATTGATGTAATTGAAGCTTTGTGTCAGCAATTTGAAAATACTTGGTCTGCGAAAGTCGCTTGTGGTGAACCCAAAAAAGAAATAGCAGTAATCACCTTTTACGGCGCTCAACTGAGAAAAATTGATGAACGCTTACAATCAGAACTTTTCCCTTCACTGCAAATTCGGACTGGTACAGTTGATAGATTTCAAGGTATGGAACGTCCCGTTGTCATTGTAAGTATGGTTCGCAACAACAGTAAGGGAGATGTGGGATTTGCTAAAAAGCCAGAACGGGTGAATGTAGCTTTTTCTCGCGCTCAAGAATTACTGGTAATTGTGGGTTGTCACGATTTATTTACCCAACAACCAGGTAAAGTCGGCAATATGTACTCAGAGGTTGCAAATATTGTAAATCATCATGGAGGTTTCGTTGATGTTTCACGCATCTTCGGCTAAACCTATTGATGATAGTCTCAGCAATATAGTTGAAGAGATTGAATCGCAAAATCCTCAATTATTAGTTTTAGCAGCGCGTCAATTACGCTATAGTTTACATCAAACAACAGTAGAACTCACTATTACAGAACCCCGTCCATTTAATGTCTTAGAAGAATTTATTATTCGCGCTGGGATTGAATTTGAGCCATCACCCACAGCTAATGAATTAGCATCCATATTAGGACTTGATACAGTATTTGTCCAAAGTACAATTGCAACTCTACAAAAGTTGCAAACTCTAGCACAAAAATCATTTATTACAGTTACCGAGCAAGGGCGCTTATTTTATGAGAAAGGTTCTGTACCACAGCCCCCATATGCTGTACAAATTTATGCGATTACAGATTCTTTAGGCGAAACCGTAACTTTTCAGGCTGAACCATTAAATGAAGTCGTTATCAACCTGCCGAGTTTAGCTAATATTTTAAATATTAGTTTTAAAATTAATGAAATTTCTTCCTTAAGTTTGGAGCAGATCCAAACAAGCCTTCAGGCTTCAGGTGTAGCACTTCATGTACCAGAAGCCGGAAAGATTGTCACAGCTTTTAGGGTGATAGCTCCAACTCAAACTATTTGGCGAAAAATATCTCTTTTTTTGATTTTTGATGCCAAGGAAGATAAAATTTGCTTACAACTGCGGCGAGGAAAGCAGATTTTAAATTCTCGTTCAAAATGGCTGGAGATACTGCTATCTGAAGGTAAGCTTTCTTTGGATGCTGTGTGTAAATCATCAAATGAAAGCATCAATTTTGAGCAGGAAGCAGTCTTTAAATATAAAAATAGTGAAATTGAAGCCAGATTTGAAAAACTTCGGAAACAAGCTTTAGAAGTTAATACAAAACAAGTTATACAGTTACGCGATCGCCAAATTAATCAAACTTTTTTAGAAACTATAAATAGGGCAAAACATCAAATTATTATCTATTCCCCTTGGGTAAATCAGGTACTTATAAATGATGAATTCTTGAATTTACTACAGCAGTTAGCCAAGCGTGGAGTTGGGATTTTAATCGGATGGGGAATTGCACCGCGACAAGAAGATGAAGAACCAACAATACTATCAGAAATCACAGAAAAACTGCGAGCAATTAAAACCCCTGAAGGTTTGCCATCTGTACAGGTTTGTTGGTTAGGAGATTCCCACCTTAAAGAATTAATAGTTGATCGAGACATTTATCTTTGCGGCTCTTATCACTGGGTTGACTCTGGCGGCTATCAAATACCAACAGGCGAGTCTGTTTATCAAGTAACGATTCCCTATCAAGTCCAGGAAGCCTATGAATTTCTCGCCAATCGCTTTCAAAACCACGCTCAACAATTATGGACAAAGGCTTTAGAAAACCGTGATGCTCAACTAGCTGTAGAGGTTTTGTGCATTTGGGGTGCGTTGGGTATGGAAGAGATAGGAGTTACAGAAATAGAAAAAAATAACTGGCTGGAACTGTTACCCATATGGCTAAATACGGTACTTCCGGCGTTAAGGTCGAATAATTTGCCTGATGATTTAAGAAGTTTTAAATTAGCACTTTCGTTGCTGAGTCAGGTTACAGGAGAAGAAATTTTTGTTGATTTATTACGAGAGGGATGGCGTCAAGTTATAAATGCGATCGCTATACATAACCGAGAGACTGCTTTAAATTTACTCAACAATGAAGTGTGGTCACAGTTTCTCCGTCTCCAGATTGTCTCAAAAAATGATGCCCCCGATGATTTTATCTTGCAGCAAAATGTACCTCAACCCAAGAAAGATGAACCAGGGGCAAAGCCAAAAAAAGGACAAATAGAAAAAAAGACCAGAAGAAAAGTTAAGGAGTAGGCGCAAGATTTGATTTAATACTCGTAAAATAAATCAGACTCCTAGTCGCTTTGTGATGAGTTATACCCCTCATCCCAACTTGATATAAAAATGCATATTATATTAGCTTGCGGCGAGCGATAACGTGTAGCCTCACATGAAATTGGTAAGTAAACATTTAGTTACAAAAGCAACAGGCTACCGTGCGTTCAAGCAATAATGATTAAAATTTAACCAAAAAAAAATAATTACTACCCAGCTAAAACATCCGGTTTTCCTGGCTTTGTGTTGATAAATAAAAATATGAATGCGGAATAGCATGTTTTGCAAATCGAGGAGTTTGGAAGATTGTTAGCAGTATTAAGCATGGAATAAATGTGATAGACAATACATTTTTTACTCACCTTTATACATGAATTCTTAGCATTCAACAAAATCTATTACTAATGGTTTTTTACTAGTTATCTATTGCACAATTAATAGTTTTTTAGTTGCAGGAATAGTAAAAAATTTAGTGCCATTGTTAATTTAAGAATGTGATGCCAAATGCTGCACCAACTACGAACACCTAATGTTAATCAGGTAAACTTTATAGTTTGCCAAGTTTCTACTTAAATTAGAGCTAACTTTCATAATCTTAGTTACTACGTACTCGAATACAACAAGTTTGCGGTATGAATAAAATCATTAATTTTAGATGCAGATCTGGCACCTGGAAAAACGAGCCAGATCAAAATACACAACTGGAGCAGTTAATCTCCACCTACGTAACTCTGCTCCCAAGTGTAAAGATTGAATAGGGTAACGAATCAGTTTTTAAAGGAACAGTAAAAGATATATTGCCATTTTGGCAGGTTTTACTAGGTTAGATGGGATATTAATAGATAGTACGAATAGTTATTGATATTCATACGTTAGTTGCTGTCTACCGAAAACTGCTAGAGCTAGGCTAATCCTGAAATAGGTAATTTTCTCCGCAATTTTACGTACTAGGAAATAATAATACATGGTATTATCACTGTCTTCTCAAAACGTTATCCAGTATCTGCAAGATGCAGGTCTGTGTAGCTCAGAAGATGGAGCATCAAAAGAATCTGAGTTACCAGATAGGAGTAAAAATTTCAATTTACTAGTGAATCTAGTAGATAATCGCAAACTACTGGTTAAACAAGAACGTAGCAATCATCATGATGGAACTCCCCATGAGTTTTTTAATGAGTGGTTGTTTCACCAATTGCTACAGCAGTTTCCGGTTATCGGTAATATTTCTGCGATCGCATCATTAGTACTACATTTTGACGAGGAAAATTCTATCCTTGTCCGCAACTACTTGAGTGACTATCAAGAACTTAGAAATTTTTACCAAAAAACTGATATTTTTGCAGATGATATTGCCTCAGCTATTGGTACTACCTTAGCGGGGTTGCACCGTGCTACTTTCAACGGTCGAGAGTATCGCGATTTTATGGCGACTGCTCCCGCAGGACAGTTTCGTTATCACTTCTATAATCCGGCCCAAGGGATAGAGTCGATAGCACCAGAGATTTTTGGCATGGTTCCCACTGAAGCGCTGCAATTCTATACTCTCTATCAGCGTTACGAAAGTTTAGAATCAGCAATTGCAGACTTAGCATATGAGTGGAATCCTTGCTGCTTAACTCATAACGATTTGAAGTTGAACAACATTTTGGTTCATTCTCGGTGGCAGCAGCTTGATAATTGCTTGGTAAGATTGATTGACTGGAAAGCTTGCGCTTGGGGAGATCCTGCTTTTGATTTGGGAACTTTATTAGCAAGCTATTTAGAAATATGGCTTTCGAGCCTTGTAGTAGACTCGACTTTGGAGTTGGAAGAATCTCTGCGTCTGGCGGTGATACCGCTGGAGGTTCTTCAACCTTCAATCTTGGCTTTAACTCGCAGTTATCTCAATGCTTTCCCAATGATTTTGGACTACCGCCATGACTTTATTTTGCGAGTTATCCAGTTTGCCGGATTAGCACTGATTTATCAAATTCAGGACAAGATTAAATGTCGCAAAGATTTTGATAATGCTGACATGTGTATGCTGCAAGTTGCTAAAAACTTATTGACTATGCCAGAGCAAGGTGTACAGACAGTTTTTGGCATTACCCAGCCAGAAATCTTAAAACCTGTGGCTAAAGTCCATAAACTTCCTCAGCCAGAACGAGAGAAGCAATTGGTTCGTCTTTATTACGAAAAAACCCGCCTCCGCGGTTGTTAATCTGAGTAAGCCGAACTATTAACCATGCAAAATTGTATTTTTGCATTTGAAATTTTTATTCTATTCCCCACACAGAATCTTCCATAAACTCTTCATACCCCTAAGTTTTTATCAGGGAAGTCACGCTATTGGCTACTTGTTAGTTGTTTAATTTCCCATTTTGCATTTTGAGGTTTTATTGAACTAATGGTATATTCTTCTGTTCATCAACCCCTGACTTCTCTATTTGATATTGCTAGTAATATCCAAATCGAGTCAAACTTTTGTATTCACCATCCCAATTATCAACCCTTTGCCCTGCCCGCGAAAATAGCAGATAGATTTCAGCAAAATTCGGCAGATTTACAGCATAAGTATCTAACTCTACTATTGCGGAATTTCCTCTACGGTATCTATTACAATGGCTCTCTGCAAAACATTTTGGCAGTCAATGCTGATACTGCTCATCATCTGCCACACCAAAATTTAGAAAACAATGCCACTTTGGGGATTGATGGGGAATTTTACGAACGACTGCACAACTGCAATCATGGTACAGGTTATTTTGACCCTAGTTGGGAAGTATTGCGGCAGGAACCTGATGGTAGCATGGCTGTGAACAAGGGCGGATTGACATTATACATCGAGCCTGACTGTCATCTTAAACCCCATTCTCAATCTGCTAAAGTTGGTGACTTGGTGGCAATCTGGATGCCCAAAAATCGCCTGCAAAACGGCTGTTACTTGGCAGTTAGCAATTTCGGGCAGGAACGACAAGACAACCCAGAGAGTGATTTAGGCGCAGGGCGAATCTATTTTAATATCACACCATTTGGTGCGATCGCTCTCATGGATAGTCTAACAATGGAACTCAACGAGGCTGGTATTCCTTTTAGCTTTCAGGTTCCGTTCAATCCCTCTGCATACGGACGCTACGACTCAGGGATACTCTACTTTGAACGTCATGACTATTTAGCAATCCGTGAAGTTCTGCAAGGTGTCTATGCAGAACATGAATCACATTTTAACCCTGACATCCCCTTATTCACAAAGTTTTTGGCACCAGGACTGAGTTTAGCCGAAGAACCTATTAAAAAATTTGCGGCACAGGAAAGTTTTGGTATGAACCGCTGTCAAATTGTTGCTAATGGTTTGTTGGAAGCTTGGCAAAAAGGTAAGAATGCTCTTGATGAGAGGATGCAGTCAATCAACCGACACTTTACCAGAAACTTAGTTGATGTGCAGCGTCCTTACCTCAATCCTAGTTCTGAGGATATCTACTCTCCCTTGAACTAATTGTTGTAATAGTTACTGTAAAATTAATCTGTAGAGCAGGCTTATGGCCTGCTCTTTTTATGCTTAAATTTTTGAATCATCAAATATGCCATTCACTTATAACCGTAGCGTTCGCTTCCAAGATACTGATGCTGCTGGGGTAGTGTATTTTGCGAATATTTTAGGGATTTGTCATGAAGCATATGAAGAATCTCTAGAAGTAGCAGGTATTGATTTAAAAGCTTTTTTTAGCAATCCTTCCGTAGCTTTTCCGATTGTTCATGCCAATGTAGATTTTTTCCGCCCAATTTTTTGTGGCGATAAGTTGTTAGTGAGTTTAATGCCACAAAAATTAGGTGGCGAGAAGTTTGAAATCGCTTACGAAATTGCTATTGCTGAGGTGATAGTTGCTAAGGCAATCACTAGGCACGTTTGTATTGATGTGAGTAGTAGAAGTAAGCAGGAATTACCTGCTGAAATAGTTAATTGGTTGGAAACAAACCGCAGAGACACAGAGGAAGCAGAGAGAAGAAAGTCCAGGGAAATTATGTAAAAAGTTCACTCAGCCAAGCTGCTTTGGTGAGTTACTAGTTTCTGTAGTTGCTGGCGGTTGATTTTACCTTGAGAATTACGGGGTAAGTTGGGGACAGGAAGCCAATGTTTAGGGATTTTAAATTTACTGATTTTATTTTGAAGGGCAGTTTTAATTTCTAATGAAGTATAAGATTTTTTAGGGATATAAATTGCTGTTAATAATTGTCCCCAGTGTTTATCTGGTATACCAATTACACAAATGTCAGTAATCATTTGAGTTGCTCTGATGGCTGATTCAATTTCTGCTGGATAAATGTTTTCACCTCCACTAATTATTTTGTCACTATCACGTCCGATTATATTTAAATAACCTTGTGTATCTAAAAAACCAACATCATCCACTTGAAAATTATGCCGATTTTCCCATAATTTTGGATAGTAACCAAGGGCTAGAGATTTAGCTTGAATAGTGATATTACCTGTATGATTGCTATTTAATAATTCGCCTTGCTGGTTGCGAATTTCTACTTGGGCATGAGGCAGAATTTGGCCAGAGTTAACTTTGCCATTCAGAAAATCATCAGGTTTAAGGGTAGCAATTTGAGAGGCGGTTTCAGTCATGCCATAGGTGGGTGCTAATCGAATGCCATGAAATCTGGCTTTTTCTAGCAGTTCATCCCATGCTGGTGCACCGCCTAACATGACTGTTTCAAATTCTGATATCCACTCAGTTAATTTTGGATTATGCAGGAGACGTTGTAACTGAGTTGGAACTAAAGATATGAAAAAACTTGAATATTCAAAATTATATATTTTACCAGATTCTAATGTTTTAAAGGGTAGAATAGCTAGTTGCCCACCAGTAATAAAAGAACGCATAAATTGCATTAAACCGCTGACGTGATAAAGCGGTAATACACAAAAAGAGTTAATATAATTTAGCTGAAAATATTCTTGAAATCCTTGCACAGAAGCCATCAGGGTATCCCAAGTGTGGATGGCAAACTTAATTTTCCCTGATGAGCCACCTGTGGGAATCATGATCAGTGATGAGTGGTGAGTAATGAGTTCTGAGTGAGAGAGTAAAAGTGATTTGGAATTTGTAATTATCTCCCCATCTCGCCAAATAATGTCTGGCTGGACTAAATCAAAAACCTGTTGCCATTCTTGTATTCCCCAATCGGGATTACAAAGAAAGACTGGACAATTAGCTGCACAAGCTGCAATAAAGCCTGCTAAAAATCGCTCGGGTTGGCGTTCAGCTAAAATAATTTTTGGTGTTGTGCCTGATGTACACAACTGCATAAGTTCCAAATAAAATTCTTCAGTTAGTTGCTGTAATTGAAGGCTATTACAACCAATTAACCAATCGCGATCGCCTAGTTTTTTAAGATAGTTTAAGGTTGCCATAGACTCTGAAGCCATGTATCTTCTTCTTTTTCAAACAAGTGATTGATACCAAAACCAACTGCCCGGTTATGCTGAGATAATTCTGCTGCTAACTGGAGTGCTGCTTGTCTACCAATCGCAGTTTCAAAAACGGATGAAAAGACAGCATCAATGTTATGCTGTCGGCAAAACTGCCGTAGCCGCGATGGTGAACCTGCTATCCCTGGCTTAATTACAAAAATTTCTCGCCACCCTTGTTGATAAGCATGAGTAAGTTGTGAGAGTGTAGCTACAGACTCATCTAAAGCGATCGCTGTACTATAACCTTTACTTAGCTGCAACATTGCCTCTAATTGCTCAACAGCTAGCGGTTGTTCGATAAATTCAATATTTGCGGGGAATTTGTCGCAATTCTCTAGCCATAACTGAGCTTCTTCATAGCTGAGTCCAGCGTTTGCGTCTAATCGCAGCTTTGTAGAGGCTGGTAAGCTGTGAATGAGTAAGTGAAAAATTTCCAGTTCATGCGCGATCGCATAAACACCAATTTTCCATTTAAAGGTGCGATATCCTTGCTGCCACAGCTTTTGCCATGCATTTAACGCCGCTTCCCCGGCTGGTAATAAGCCACTATAAGGCATTGGGCATTGGGAATTGATTACTCTCCCTTGTCCTGTTTGTCCCTCCAGTCTCCAGCCCCCATTGCCCCTAATCCCCAGAGGGGACCCCGAGTTCCCTAGTCCCTCAAACGCTGACTCAAAACCAAATTGACAAGCGGGTAAATAATCGGAAATCGAGAAGATTGTCTCCTCTGTGATTTCCTGCGGTACTTGGTGACAAAAATCTAAAGCTTGTTCGAGAGTTTCAGAACCAAACCAGCTAATCGGGGCAATTTCTCCCCATCCATCTCTACCTGTTTCATCAATCAGTCGAAGAATAATACTTTCGCGGATATCCCAATTACCATGACTGGTGGTAAGCGATCGCAAAAATCTTCGCGCTATCGGACGAAATTCAAATCTGTAAGTCACGCTACCTAATTCTTTGCGCCTACCCTACCCTTCGGGAACGACTTCATCGAACGGGAAGCCACTTCGTGTGTATGGGTGAAATAAAAGCTAAAGCACAAATCCCACACCCAACAGCAAACAAGCCCAAAAATGTACAGCTACGGCGATAAATTTACAATTATTCACCTTATCTGGTTGGTTATGATTTTTTTGGACATGACGACATAACTTCACAGCGAAGGGTAAACTTAGCCAACTTAAAAGCGTCCAGACAGGGAAAATTCCCCACAAAACAAGAATCAAGGTGAGGGGATAAATACTTGCGGTAAACCAAGTGAGAACTTGAGATGCTTTTTGGGTTCCCAGGCGGACGATAGGCGATCGCTTACCTGCGGCTATATCATCATCAACCTGGTGAAAGTGGGAGCAAAACAAAATTAAACTGGTGACAATGCCGACTATCACCGAAGCTAGTAAACTCGTCATTGACCAAGCTTGGGTTTGGCTGTAATATGCTGCTCCGACTGCTAACGGACCAAAAGCGAAAAAGCACAGAATCTCGCCTAAACCCTGGTATCCTAAACGAAAGGGAGGTCCTTGGTACATATAGCCCAAAGCACAGCAAAGCAGAATTATCCCGATTACAGTTAGGTCTTTTTGCCAAGTTGCGATCGCTAGTATGCCCAGCAACCCCAAACCTAAGCAAAGATTTCCTAACCAAAATACTACTAATTTTTTTCCAGTTAAGTTTACCAGTGAATGGTGTTTATTTTTGTCGATTCCCGTTTCAGAATCAAAGACATCATTACTAATATTTTCCCACGCCAGAATTAAAATTGCAGCAGCAATAAAAGTAGAAAATACTGCTCCATGAAAATTTTTGGTTTCTGCAAATGCTACCGCTGTTCCTACCCAAATAGGCATAATGGCAACGCTGTACATCGGCGGTTTAATCGCTGCCATCCATAATTTGGTTTTGGGATATAAAATCTGCTTTGTAGTCATCAGTTGTGATTAACTAAATTGCCAGAACCTTACTCATACTTTAGATTTTATTATTTTCAGAGACACCAGATGTTGGTGATTTGCAAAAAACTTTTGCTTTTGCTGAAAACATAATTCTCAAATTGCAGCATAAAACTGAGCATGGCTTGTCGTGGTCTTGTAACACCAAAAACAAGGCAAACCATACTCTGGTGAAATGGCGACTTAATATGTTACCTGTAGAAATACGACCATGTTTAATTGCACTTTAGGAAGATAACTTAAAAAAAATTTACTATTACTAGATCCATGACAGTTTCACCATGTCGCAACAACCTCTTTGTAGATCGCAAAGACCTCTACCAATTTCTGGTAGCAGTTCAGGAAAATTGCCTCAAAAATAATAGTAGGCAAATTGTGAGTATTTCTCTAGAAATTGACTTAGTTGACCCTTTAGTTGTATTAGAAAAGCTTGCCCAAGTTAATGAGGTAAATTTTTATTTTGAGAATAAGGGTAAAGGAGAAGCGATCGCTGCCATTGATCCTATAGCTGAATTACATATTGATGGTACTGAGCGATTTAGTAAGGCTGAGTATTTTATCAAAAATTCTCTAAAAAATATAATTAGTTTCGGCAACAAAAATCAACCGTTTTCAGGCCCTCACTTTTTCTGTTACTTCAGCTTTTTTCATCAAAATTATCAAGCAGATTATCCCTTTCCTTCAGCTACAATTTTTCTACCACATTGGCAAATAGCTGTAAAAAATAAGCGCTGTATTTTAGTAATGAATTCAATTATTAATGCTAGCGCTAATATCTCTAGATTAATCCAAACTCTATTTAACAAAATCGAAACTATCAATGCTTTAAAATATTATTCCCCAAATATTGACAATTTTCCGGCAAATCTTAGCAAAAAATCCGTTACCAACGCTGCTCAATTTAAACGCGCTGTATCATCTGCTTTAGAAAAAATACATGCTAATCATTTGACTAAAATTGTTTTAGCAGATGCCCTAGATATTAGCTCAAGCAACAATTTTAACTTATTTAAATCTTTAAATAATCTTCGACAAATCCATCCCAATTGCTATATATTCTCTACAAGTAACGGCAAAGGACAAAACTTTATTGGAGCTAGTCCAGAACGCTTAATCAGTATTCATGAGCAACAGTTAATTACTGATGCTTTAGCAGGTTCTGCGCCACGAGGTAAAACACCTGCTGAAGATGCAGCTAATGCTAATCGTTTAATAAATAGTCAAAAAGAAAAGCACGAGCATTCTCTTGTAATTGATTTCATTACTCAACGCCTATCTCAGATAGGTTTATTACCCCAGGTACTACCACCCCGCCTGCGACAATTATCTAATATTCAGCATTTATGGACACCAATTAGCGCAATAGTCCCGGTTAACGTACATCCTTTAAAAATTGTCGCTCAATTGCATCCTACACCAGCTGTAGCCGGTGCAGCGAGAGATATTGCTTGTGCAGAAATTCGTCGTTACGAAAACTTTGAAAGGGGTTTATATGCTGCACCCTTGGGTTGGGTAGACTCTGAAGGTAACTGCGAGTTTATTGTGGGAATTCGTTCAGCACTGATAGATGGCGATCGCGCTAGATTGTATGCAGGCGCTGGTATCGTTGCAGGTTCCGATCCTGAAAAAGAATTTGCAGAAGTTCAACTGAAACTTCAGGCTTTATTGAAAGCTTTAGTTTAATGAAAATTCAACCACAGATAAACATCGATATCTATCTGTGTTTATCTGTGGTTCATTTTATTCCTATTCGCTTTAGTGCAACGTACCATCAACAATTCAAGGTGCGTTAGCCTTTGGCATAACATACCCTACAATGCATCGGAAGTATCCACTATTTCTTGTGCTAAAACATAGGGCTGGACAATAAGTGTTTGAAACCGCTTTTGAGGATTACCATTCCACTCTCCTAACTGTTCGGTGGTGGGTTTGGTAATCAATTGTTCATCAATCCATAGTTGCACTTGTGGAATATTATCACTAGCGATCGCTACTCCGACATCCAACAAGCCTAGCCCCAGCGCTACTACAATCACTGCATCCCTTTTGACATGAGGAATTAGCCATTCCCACTCTGCTTCATCTAAATTTGCTGCTAATTCCGTTCTTAAATCCGGCATAATTTCTCAATTTTTTTATCAGCCTAAGTTTCATTGTACATTTTTTGCAACCAAGGACTAATGACTAACGACTAATAACTAATTACTCAACTTCTGCTTGCATCTCCTCAATTTCAAACAAAGATACAATTACTCCAGCTATAGGAATAGAAATAAAAATACCTAACAAACCTGCTACTCTCGCACCTACTAGCAAAGCAAAAAAAACTACTATCGGATTTAAATTCAGGGCACCTTGCATAATTCGCGGCGCAATTAAATTATCTTGGATTTGCTGTAGTACAATGCAAGCCACAAATACTTTTAATGCTAGCCAAACATTTTGAGATAATACAATTAAAGTTACCGTACTAACTCCTAATGTTGCTCCTATACCAGGAATAACATCAAGTAACCCGACTACCACTGATAAAAGCAAGGCAAAAGGCACATTTAAAAGTAAAAATACAAGCAATGTAGCACTAGTTAAAAACAACGTTAATAACAACTGACCTCGAAAGAAGCCTAGAAAACTGCTTTTTATTACATTAGTAAATCTACTGCGTCGCTGCCTTGGTACTATTTTTAGAATTAAATGCCAAATTTTTTCTCCATCTAAAAGCATAAAGAAGGCAACAACAGCAATTAATATAAAAGTTACAAAATTTGTCAGAAATTGTTGTAAAATAGCCAGGCTATTTACCAGACTGTTTATTGCTTGATTGCGTAACTGCTCTTGAATAAAGTCTAAATCTATTTGCAGATTCCGGCTACGTAAAAAGTTTTCTAATCTCTCAATTAAAGGTGCTAAAGAATTTAAAAAATTAGTGACGCTATCGATTAGTTGTTGTCCTTGAGATAAAACTGCTAAACCTAAGGTGATTGCTATTCCCCCAAGCACCACAATGCTGAGTAAGAAAACTACAAGAACTGCGAAACCGTGGGGCAAAAAACGTCGCAGCCATTGTACAGGATAGCTGAGTAAAAAAGCTAAAATAGCGGCGAATGTAAAAATAACAATCACCCCTTGAAAGTATGCTAAAAGCTGTATAATAGCCCAACCAGAAGCTACTAAAAGCAAAAAGCGGACTAACGCTAGATTATTCAATCTGTGCCAAAAATTTTTGGCTTCAAAGCCGCTCATAAGGAATTCACAAAAGGCATTGTCTTTAAACGTACAGAAACCTAAGAGCGATCGCTACCTCCCTTCAGTAGATTTTCTCGATTTTTTGAGTCATCGCCCTAAATCATGCATCTGGTTAATCACATCTGCACATTTTTGTGTAAAGGCTTGTAATTCCTCTTTATTTGTAGAAGTAGGTGCATCAATTACCTGACCAATCCTGACAGTTATGGGAACTGCACGCGGCATAGTCGAGCCTTTTTGTAAAATCCCTTCAGTACCCCATAAACTAACTGGTAATATGGGTGCTTTTGCCTTAGCTGCCAACAGGGCTGCACCTCTTTTAGGGTCTGTAATGCGACCATCTGGTGTGCGAGTACCTTGCAAGAAAACACCTACAGCCCAACCATTATTAATACACTCTAAAGCTGAACGGATGGCAGTGCGATCGGCTGCGCCTCGACTTACAGGGTAAGCACCGTACAATTTAATTGCTTGCGCCAAAACCGGGACATGAAATAACTCCTCCTTTGCCATGTACGCCACGGGACGTAGTACACAATTGGAGACAATTGGCGGGTCGAAGTAACTAGCATGATTACTCACTACCAGTAATGGCCCAGATTGAGGCACATTTTCGGCACCATGAATCTGGACTCGAAAGTAAGCATGTAGCATAGGGCTGACCACTGACCACTTAAAAGCGTGATACAGTGCCAGACTAATCAATGGTTCACGGCTTCTGTTCATTTGTTATTTGTCAGTTGTCATTAGTTATTCTCTATGTCCCCTTCCCAGCCTCTCTTCCCCAGTACCTAAACAGGCAACTCAGTGGCATTACGGACGTTTTCTAAGATTAAACCAGGACTAGTACGTTTAATCAAACCAGTTAGCACGTTACCCGGGCCAATTTCCACTACTCGTTCAATACCCTGGGTTGGAAGCAGCAAAGAAATTTCACGCCATCTGACTGAACCAGTCATTTGTTTGATTAGATGCTGCTTTAAAATCTCTGGATCAACAGTTGCTATTGGTTCTACATTAGAGACTACTGGTACAATAGCTGGCTGAAATTGCACAGATTCGAGAATCTCTTGGAATTCCATAGCCGCAGCTGCTATTAAATGGGAGTGAAAAGCTCCAGAAACTTTTAAAGGGATAGCGCGCTTGGCTTTAACTTGGGACATTACCGCCTGTACAGCTTCGGGAGTACCAGAAATGACCACCTGAGCAGGACTGTTATCATTGGCCAGCACTACATTGGGCGTTTGAGCAATAACCATGTCCAACTGTTCGCGGTCAAAGTTCATCAGCGCCGCCATCATCCCACCAGAAACACTATCCATTAGTTCAGCACGACGCTTCACTAAGTGTAAGCCAACAGACCAATCAAATATACCAGCAATGTAAAGAGCAATATATTCTCCTAAACTGTGACCAGCTACTAAATCTGGCTGGTGGCCCCGTTCGCGGATCAGGTCGGCAAGAATGGTTTCTACTACATAAAGACTTGGCTGGGTGTAGAGAGTGCGTGATAGCTGTTCGGCATCGCTTTGGCAAATGTCTGTGACAGACCAGCCTAAGATAGCCTCAGCTTGGGCAAATTTATCCCGAGCAGAAGGTATATCTAATAAGTCTGTTCCCATTCCCGTTACTTGGGAACCTTGTCCAGGAAACACCCATGCAGTTTTAGTCATTGGTCAATAGTCGTTAGTCGTTGGTCATTCGTCATTTGTCATTTGTCATTAGCCATTGGGCATTGGTCATTGATTGTTACGGGAACTCTCAGAAATAAATTATCCCATCTTGTGAGATAGGCAGCGCTCACACCGAAGTCTTGCCCGTACTTTAGTATTAGCGGGTATCTTGCTCGCAGCACAAGAAAATTTGGGATATTTATTGACTGTCCAGATTTTTGTTCATCTACTTAACAAATGACAAATGACAAATGACAAAATACTATCTTCCCCATTGAAAAATTGCTGCACCCCATGTAAGTCCAGCACCAAAACCGGACGCAGCAATAATGTCATTGGGTTTAATTTTGCCTTGCCGCACTGCTTCATCTAAGGCAATCGGAATGGAGGCGGCAGAGGTGTTGCCATAATTGGCGAGATTACTAATAACTTTATCGTTGGGAATATTGAGGCGTTGAGCAACAGCATCTAGAATTCGCTGGTTAGCTTGGTGTAAGAGAAGCCAATCTATTTGCTCAATAGTGAGGTTAGCTTGAAATAAGGTTTTGTCGATGACTTCTGGCACCTTTTGCACAGCAAAGCGGTAGACTTCTTTGCCATTCATCGTAATGGGATGATATTTCCCTTGGCCGATATTCACGCCTGGAATCAGTTCTTGGGAAGAGGCTTGATAGGCAAGGTTAAGGTAGTGGTTTTGGCTACCATCACTTTTGAGTGTAAATCCTAGCAAGCGATCGCTTTCATTGGCCTGCAACACCACTGCTCCGGCACCATCACCGAACAATACACAGGTACGGCGGTCTTGCCAATCTACCCAGCGAGAGAGGATATCTGCCCCTATCAAAAGTACATTTTGAAAAACGCCTGTTCTAATGTATTGGGCAGCAGTTACTAGTCCAAATACAAAGCCCGAACAGGCAGCAGTCAAGTCAAAGGCTACGGCTTTGGTCGCTCCTAATTCAGCCTGAATTTGACAAGCACTGCCAAACAGATCATCAGGGGTAGAGGTTGCCAAGAGAATTAGATCAATATCTCCTGCTGTAATTCCAGCAGATGCGATCGCTTGACGACTGGCGTTAGCTGCGAGTACACTCAAAGACTCTGTTGGCAGGGCCAAGCGTCTTTGGCGAATTCCTGTTCTGGTCGCGATCCATTCGTCTGATGTTTCAACCAGTTCAGTCAGCGCTGCGTTGTCTAGGGAAGTTTCTGGTACTGCCGAGCCACTTCCGGTAATTGCTATGCCTAACTTATGCACTCCTAGTCTCCCGAACTATCACCTATCAGCGTTTAGTCATTAACTATTGACTAATCACACTTTTTGTGCCTTTGATTGCTGTCTTTTGGCTGATTGCTAACCACTATCACGCTGTAGGGCTTCATACTGGGACCGGATTCTTTGTAGTACCTGGTTGTCTACAGCTTCTTTGGCTATGCGAATTGCATTAAAAATTGAAGGTGCTTGTGAGCTACCGTGACCAATAAGACAAATTCCGTCCACACCTAAAAGCAAAGCACCGCCATGTTCCGCGTGGTCCATCCGCTGCTTAATCCTTTTGAGGTTTGGTTTTAAAATTGCTGTGCCAATTTGACCATGCAATCCTTGGGGTAGTTCTTCCCGCAAGATTTGTAAAATCACTTCTCCCACGGCTTCAGCAAATTTCAACAACACATTGCCGACAAAGCCATCACAGACAATCACATCAAAGTTGCCAGAAAGTACATCACGTCCTTCTGCATTCCCGATAAAAGAAATTTGAGTATTTTCTCGTAGGAGTTGGTGGGCGCGCAGAGCCACTTCATTACCTTTAGTGTCTTCTTCGCCGATGTTCAACAAACCTACTTTTGGTTCGGGTGTACCCAGCACGTACTGACTATACGCCGAACCCATGACAGCAAACTGCTCTAAAAATTTCGGACGGCAGTCTACATTTGCACCAACATCAAGTATTAATACTGGCTTGCCAGCTTTAATAGTGGGAAAAACTGTCCCAATTGCTGGGCGGTCAATTCCTGGCAATCTTCCTAGGCGGAGCAAAGCGGAGGCCATAGCTGCCCCAGAGTGTCCGGCTGAGAACACAGCATCTGCTTGCTGCTGCTTCACCAGATCCATCGCCACATTAATTGAAGCCTTACGTTTGCGTCTAACTGCGTTTAAAGGCTCCTCATCCATTGCGATCGCTTCCTCAGCAGGAACGATCTCTACCTGCGCCAGACTTGTTTTTGGTGGCAGGGCAGCTTCAATTTGTTGGGGATCACCCACCAACAGGACTTTTACACCCAATTCTTCTCGTGCTCGGATTGCGCCAGCTACGATTTCACCGGGTGCATGATCCCCTCCCATTGCGTCAATTGCGATCCTTACGCCAGTCGATCCCATTGCTTAGAGCTTTTAGAAACCTTACAAATTTTACCAGATGGCTTTGCCGAAAAATCGGAACATTTAGACTGCCAAATTACTCTTCCCACTATGCAAGAGGTTCTGGCAAGCCCAAGATAACATGAATTGGCGGGGATTTGGGGGGATGGGAGAGGGGGGCAAGGGGGAGAAGGGGGTGTGGGGAGTGTGGGGAGTTTTCTTCCCTATTTCCCACTCTTACCCATGCCCCATGCCCAATTACCTACTCAACTGGACTCAGTACCCAGTCAACGAGGGTTCTCACACCGAAACCGGTTGCCCCTGGTCCGTTGTATCCATTTTCTTTATCTGACCACACAGGACCAGCAATATCTAAGTGTGCCCAAGGGGTATCTTTGACGAATTGCTTGAGGAAAAGGGACGCAGTAATCGCACCTCCTGGGCGGGGACCTGTATTCTTCATATCCGCAATCCCAGACTTCAGCCCTTCAAAATACTTTTCTTCCATTGGCATCCGCCAAATTTTTTCTCCTGATGATGCCGCAGCTTTTTCTAGTTGGGAAGCTACAGCATCATCAGGAGTAAACAAACCTGCAATATCATCACCTAGGGCGATGACGTTGGCACCAGTTAGGGTTGCTAAATCAACGATCGCATCTACTCCTAATTTCTCGGCATATACCAAGGCATCGGCTAGAGTCAAACGCCCTTCAGCGTCGGTATTATTCACTTCAATAGTTTTGCCGTTCGACGCTTTTAGGATGTCGCCTGGGTGCATCGCATGACCGCTAATCATGTTCTCGGTCACGGCTGAGATAAAGTGAACTTCGACACTTGGCTTAATTTGGGCAATTGCTTTGGCTGCACCTAAAGTTGCAGCTGCACCACCCATATCCATTTTCATAGTTTCAATGCCACTACCAGCGCCTTTAATATTGAGTCCGCCGGAGTCAAAGGTTACGCCTTTACCAATAATTGCTAGTTTGCGTGTCGGTGTGCCTTCTGGCTTGTAGGTTAGGTGAATAAATTTAGGAGGCAAATCAGAAGCTTGGGCGACTCCTAAAAAGGCACCCATGCCCAACTTTTCACAATCTTCGCGTTCTAGTATTTCTAATTGCAAACCATGATCTTTAGCGATCGCTTGGGCAGTTTCTGCCATAGTAATCGGGGTAACAGCGTTTGCCGGAGCTGCTACCAACTCTCTGGCCAAAATTACCCCAGAAACTATTTGATTGGCGCGGTTAATCGCTGCTTCTTGCCCGCCAAACCCTAGTAAATCTATGGTTTCTACTTGTGAGCCTTTATCTTCGGGTTCTGATTTAAAACGGAGATCTTGGTAAAGCGCCAGTTGCACACCTTCGGCGATCGCTTGGGCAGTTGCCGCCGGATCGTTGTTCAATAATGGAAAACTAAACCCTAAAACTTTACTTTTTTGCTTTTTGGCTACTCGGCCTACAGCCGCAGCAGCACGCCGCAAAGAATCTAATTTTAGTGAGTCGGCTTTCCCCAAACCCACGATAATCACTTTTTTTACAGGAGTACTAGCAGCTATCCGCGTAAAAATAGTGCTATTGGCTTTACCTTTAAATTCCTCTTCAGCAATTAGTTCTTTTAAAATTCCGGCAAACTTGCCATCTAAAGTCGCCAGTTCACCAGTTAACTCTACTGCCTCTTCAAATAATCCAATCGCTAAAGTATCTCCTGCCCATTCTAAAAGCGGCGTATCACTCGGTCGAATTACCATTTTTGGATTTTGTGTAAAAGTTCTTGTACCAGTATTGCGTAAAATTCTCTGTTCGTGCTGTCAGGGATTGGGGAATAGGCTTTGACTATGCACGATGCAAAACCTCACCCAATACGCCAGCTTGAGTGGCTTTGTAGCTGGAATCTACGGCAATCTATATGTAGATATATCAAAGAGCATTTATGCGGTAGAGCCGCTATTAAGTAGATATACTGGCAATTATAGAAATTTAACTTAATTAAAAATGCCTAAATTTGATGGTGCGAGGTTGAAAAAAGTAGCTGTAACTCAATTATTATTTTTGACTTTTGACTTCCCCTACGGGGTTGTAGCGATCGCCAACACAGGCGATCTGTTTTTGCGATCGCTCTTTTGGTATTTTCATCAAAAAAATATATAAAGTCGATTTTAATCATCCAAAAAACCGATAACTTCATAGTTTATTGAAAAAACTAACTCATTTTGCCTTTCTGCTTACTCATTTATCTAAAATGCTTACTCAAAATGCCTAAATGCTTACTCATTTTGGTGTTTTCCGCAAGTAAAAAGCCATATTGCTTTCTCAAAATGCCTAAACACTTTCTCATTTTGGTAAATCACGCACTCATTTTGGTGTTTTCCGCAAGTAAAAAGGCATTTTGCTTACCTAAAATGCCTAAATGCTTTCTCATTTTGGTGTTTTCCGCAAGTAAAAAGGCATTTTGCTTTCTCAATTTCCGTGTTTGCTAACTCATTTGAGAATTTTATATATTCAAAACAGTGTAAGCTTAGCCCGTCGTAGACATCGCCATTGTCTATTGCCTATTTTCCCTTCCCCAAATCAAACTTATTAGCGATCGCAGTCATTATATTTTGCTCTAACTCTGTAGTTTCACCGTTAATTTCAGCAATTTTTTGACATTGCGCTAACAAAGGTATGGCAAAATCACGATTGAGTCGATCTAGCAAGCTATCTAAAGGCTGGGGTGATTTGATATTTTCGGAAATCTGTTGTAATGAATGTTCACTCAGGTTGATGGCTTGCAACTCTGGGCGAATTTCTGACCAAGTCTTGTCTGGATGACTGGCGAGGATCATGTGTACTAAGATTTGATCCATGATCGCTTCTTGTGCGATCGCTGTTTCTAAGTACTTTTCACTTTGTTGTTTTAATGTCGCCAATGTCTCTTTAGAAGTGAGGGAAGTTGATTCATCTAACTTCGCTTCATAAAATCGGCAAGCAGCATACCCCAATGAATAAATCATCGTCGCATTGGAACTAGCAGCGATCGCCGCGCCAGCAAAGGGCACATTTCGTAGCAAGCCCAATCCCGCAGCTTTCAACAGACGACTACCACCCAAAGCTAGACCAAAAATTGCTAAAACTTCGCCTTTACGCGCAGGCTCTTTTAAATCTAGTCCATAAGCGGCTGCTATTTGATAAAGCATTTCTGATTGCAATTGTGTTGTCGCCGCCAAATCAATTGCCAATAAAGCCGCCGCTATTCCTGGCAAAATACTAGTTGCTAAACCAATTCCGCCTGCTTGAGTGGCTTTTTCCACCATAATTCTGTGGGAAATTTGGCTTGGTGATTCCTGGGGATATTCTTGTTTTAGTTTGTTGACTGTCTCTTGTGCTTTTTGCAAATCAACATTGTCACTAGCCCCAATCAACCAATTTAGATTTAAAACACCAGATAATCTGCGAATCAGCCAATTTTGACTGAGGCTATCCACTAGCTTCCCGGTATTTTGAGTTGATTGTTCAATTAGCTTGTGTGTTTGTTGAACAGCAGATCCTCCTATATCAACTGCTGTCCCCGCTACCCAGCTTAATGATTCAGCAACAGATCCTAAAAATGATTGTTTATCTTTTTTTGTATTATCAGTTGAGGAATTATTTAGTTTTTTATCTATTGCGTTATTGAGTTTGTCTGCCATTGCTGGGCACCTTCATTGTATAGCTTTGCTATTTTGGTTTTAGCAAATTGTGCTTAACCTGACCTCTTTCCATCAGGATAAGCCGTTAGTTAAAAATAAAATACTCCCTTATCTGAATAGTAGGAATTTGTTGCAGTAAAGATTGATTGGATAATATTATAAATTTCTGCTTCAGATTGGATATACCGAACTAAAACTTTTTGCTCCTCATCTGACTTTATTTCCAGCTTCTACCG
Source organism: Nostoc sp. T09 (assembly GCF_002154695.1). Taxonomy (GTDB): domain Bacteria; phylum Cyanobacteriota; class Cyanobacteriia; order Cyanobacteriales; family Nostocaceae; genus Aulosira. The sequence goes on along the minus strand of NZ_MTAV01000221.1, from coordinate 66,279 downwards.
CTTGCATAACCTCAGCATTACTTTCCAAGAAATTATAATTCTGCATAATTTTATAGAGATTAGTATCACTCTCTAGTAAACAGGCGTGTCCGCTGTGAGGCAGCAATAGCATCTTGCTGTTGGGTAAAATGTTAGCTAAACGTCTGACTTCATCTACAGAAGGCAAAAGTCGATCTTGGACACCAGCAAGCAGCAAAATCGGTTGTGAAAGGCGACGTAACTGTTCGTCTTCCACATGAAACTCTCTGAGTAAAGACAATCGCCAGAGGACTGTTTCTGGTGGTACCGAACGCATACTTTTTAGCAGTTCTTGGCGATCGCTTCTTGTCATCCGTTGTAAAGATGCTAAAAATGGTAATAACCCCAGTGCGCCAACTTCATAAAGGCAAGGATGCACTAGGTAAGTTAGTTGAGATGCCCAATTTAACCAAGGTCGTAATTTAAAGCTAGAAGCTGGGTTAATCAGGATAATCCGTTTAAACAACTGCGGTGCTTGGATAGCCACTTTCATTGCTAAACAGCCGCCGAACGACTCACCACACAGATAAACTGGTCGCTGAGAACTTTTTTCTAATTCGGCGTGGATCAAGTCTAATACGTTATTAGTGAGTACATCCCAGGTGGTGAGGTCTTGCCGTGGGATCGCCAAACAGCGGACATCAAAACCTAGTTCCAATCCCGCAGTTTGCGATCGCAATAGTTGACCCGTTCCATCCATTCCTGGCAAATACACAAACAGGGGATACTCTGGCTGTATGCGTTTAGGCGTAAGGAAACAGGGCTTTAACTCAACTTCTAGCATTGTCAAATTTCAATTTATTTTGTTAATTTTATAAAATTTAGCCTATGAGAGGTCAATAATTTTAGGTTTGATATCTGACTCCTATTTGATTTTTGAACAAATTCCGTCTACTTGAACTTCTCTTCTTTCCTGTTCCCTACCGCTACAAGTAATTTCTCCGATTCAAATCGGATTTCTATATATAGCAACGGTGAATATCTAGCAATAACAGTCAAAATTATCTATAAATCAGCCTTTATTCTCCAAAATCATGTTAGATAAAACTTTTTCAATTAAGTAATTTAGGATTCAACCTCCAACATATAAAAAGTAGCAAATTTTGCCAGATGAGAATCAATCTGCTCATTGCACTCTGCCTGATAGATAGCTTAAGCAATGTATAAATATCGTCTCTACTATTTTGGGGATAGATACTTGATCCATCCAAAGTATGAGATATCCTAATAACAACCCTGACGTAACAAGCTGGCAATTTCACAATGACAGTGTTCTGTCAGTTCAGAAACAACAGTTTTCGCTTGTTTTCCTTGGTATTGTTTTTGTTGTTGGGGCTTAATCCAATATGGACGGCCAATTAACACCGCGACTCGACGATAGATGACCAAGGGATGCCAACCTGGTTGATTAAATAATGCTTCTGAAGGGTCAAACAAACTTAATAAGCGTAAAGGCACACCTGCGGTGTTTACTTCCTCCAGGGAGGCGATCGCGATCGGCAAAATCGCTAAGTCTCTCACAGATGCTCGCAATGCCAAATGCGCAAATCCGCGCTGAAATTCACCCACCTCATGAGGCTGGGTAAATTTTACCATTGGTTCGGTTCCTTCTGGAAACACCCCTACCATCTGCTTGGACTGCAATAGCAGTTGGGATTGTGCAAAAAAGCTCTGCTGGCGTTTATGAGTATCATCTAAGGGAAAGCACCCCAACTGACCTGTAACTAGTTCCCGCATAATTGGTACTTGCCCCATATAGTGATGGCAGGCAAAGCGAATTGGATTTGATAGCGCCGCCATTAAAATCAGGGCATCCATAAAGCTGCGGTGATTGCTGACGACTAACACGCTAGCATCTTGAGGAATCCGATCCTCGTAATAACGAAACATTCGCGTTGATAGCGCCGCTAATGACCAACGAGAAATCTCCAGAGGGCTATTTAGACTCATAGCAATCAATATATTTTTTTCAGAAAATATCGCAGTTTATCTTGACTTAACATTACATTTCTTCACCACTACCACGACCGTCTTAAGGTAGAAATGTTTAATTCTCAAAGTTAACTATATTTTCTGAGTCCTATTTTCTGTATTCCCAGCCACAACAAATGCAATCAAAAGCTTTACTAACTATTGTTAGCAGCTATTTTTTAACTATTGGGAGAAATTAGCTGGCTTTATACAAAACATAAAATAATCTGTCTTTAGAGATTTGCTAATATTAAGGTAGCATTTGAAAAAAAATTAGCAATGTTATATAATTACGTGGTTTTGCCCACAAAAGTAAGATATAAACTGTTTTAATAAGTTGTTTTTTTATTTTGCATGAATCTAGTGAATAAAAAAGAAAAGACATTTACACTGACAACTCCGCTATATTATGTAAACGATGTTCCCCATGTTGGTAGTGCTTATACAACAATGGCTGCTGATGTAGTAGCCCGGTTTCAAAGGCTTTTAGGGCATCAAGTGCTGCTGATCACAGGTACAGATGAACACGGGCAGAAAATTCAACGCTCAGCAGAAAATTTAGGGAAAGCTCCCCAAGAATTTTGTGATGAAATATCTCCGGCTTTCCTTTCTCTGTGGCAAATACTAAATATTAAATACCATCGCTTTATTCGGACCACCGATCCTCGCCATGAAGCAATTGTCAAAGAATTTTTCGGGCGAGTATGGGAGAGCGGCGACATTTATCAGGGACAACAAAAAGGCTGGTATTGTGTATCCTGTGAAGAATTCAAAGAAGAACGAGAACTGCTAGAGGGCAACCGTTGTCCGATTCATACTAACAAAGAAGTGGAGTGGCGAGACGAACAAAACTACTTTTTCCGCTTATCCAAATACCAAAGTCAACTGCAAGAACTTTACCAGTCTAGACCGGATTTTATCCAGCCTGTGAGTCGTCGTAACGAAGTCCTCAACTTTGTGAATCAAGGGTTGCAAGACTTTTCGATTTCACGGGTGAATCTAGATTGGGGTTTTCCTGTACCAGTAGATCCCAAGCATACTCTTTACGTCTGGTTTGATGCACTGCTGGGTTATGTAACAGCATTGTTAGAACCAGATGCAGAACCAACTTTAGCAAATGCCTTAGCTAAATGGTGGCCCATAAACTTGCACTTAATTGGTAAAGATATTCTCCGTTTCCATGCAGTTTATTGGCCGGCGATGCTGCTTAGTGCTGGCCTACCATTGCCAGAGCAAGTATTTGGACATGGCTTTTTAACTAAAGATGGTCAGAAGATGGGTAAAAGTCTGGGTAATACCCTCGATCCCATAGAACTAGTCCAGCGCTATGGTAGTGACGCCGTTCGTTATTACTTTCTTAAGGAAATTGAATTTGGCAAAGATGGCGATTTTAATGAAGTTAGATTCATTAATGTTCTGAATGCAGATTTGGCAAATGATTTAGGTAATTTGCTAAATCGGACACTGAACATGGTGAAGAAGTACTGCGCCGGTAATGTGCCAGCAATTGCCAATGAAGCCATTCCGGCTGAAAATCCTTTAAAAGCGATTGGATTAACTTTAGGGGAACAGGTGAAAAATGCCTACGAAATGCTGGCTTTCAATCAAGCCTGCGAGGCTATCCTGTTGCTGGTGCAAGCTAGCAATAAGTTTATTGATGAACAAGCCCCTTGGTCATTATATAAGCAAGGACAGCAGCAGACATTGGAAAAAGTGCTGTATGCAGTTCTAGAATCAGTTAGACTAGCAGCTTATCTGTTGTCCCCGATAATTCCGAATATCAGTAGCGATATTTATCAGCAATTGGGCTTCGGAATTAACTTTAACGATCCAATAGAAAGTTCAATTACTACACCTTTCGATATTCATGCAACTTGGGGGCTACTATCAACTAAACAACAGTTGGGCACACCCCAACCAATTTTTAAGCGTATAGAACCCCCAAAAAACGATTAGTTCTTTCAATTTTTGATTTTGCTTAATCTCTAATTCTGTCAAAAAATGATCGGGGCTGCACTGATTAGCTTCGGTAGATTATCATAAATCGCTCTAACTTGCATGTAAGAAGTAAAATTTTAGTATCAAATATTACAAGGATAAAAACTGAGGTATGACATCAATGTTGAATAATTTAGAAAATGACTCGATATTTACGCCGGAACAAGTTTTAGAGAATCGGGGTCGTGTAGCTATATTTATTGATGGCTCAAATCTATTTTATGCCGCACTGCAACTAGGAATCGAAATTGATTACACTAAGTTACTGTGTCGATTAACTGGCGGATCTAGGCTGTTACGCGCTTTTTTCTACACTGGTGTAGATCGGACAAACGAGAAACAACAAGGATTTTTGCTGTGGATGCGTCGCAATGGCTACAGAGTTATTGCTAAAGATTTAGTCCAGCTACCAGATGGTTCAAAAAAAGCCAATCTGGATGTAGAAATAGCAGTAGATATGATGGCTTTAGTAGATTCATATGATACGGCAGTCTTAGTCAGTGGTGATGGGGACTTGGCCTATGCGGTGAACTCAGTTAGCTATCGGGGTGTGCGGGTAGAGGTGGTAAGTTTACGTTCAATGACCAGCGACAGCTTAATCAATGTAAGCGATCGCTATATTGACTTAGAAGCCATCAAAGAAGATATCCAAAAAACCCCTCGCCAAAGCTACCCATACCGACCTTTATCCGGTATGGGCTTTTTAGAAGACCCAAGAGATACTGATGGACATCTAGAAATTCAAGATTAATGAAGCAGGAAGCAGACAAGGATCAAGACAAAAGAGGTCCAGGAAATCAGGGGGGAATTAAAATACATTCCCCCCTATTCTTTTTATGGCAATTTCTCAATGTTTCACCAATTAAAGCCAATTGGTTTTGCCTCTCTCTGACATTGTTATTGATAGTAGGATTAGTTGCTTGCAGCGGTAAATCCTCTAAAAATCAAGCAAATAATTCGGGTTCATCCGGGCAAAACACAGATAGCAATTTGACTTTTTATGGTGTTGCTTTTGAACAGTTTGATGAAGTGGGGCGACCAATTTGGAAAGTCAATGCTAAAGAAGCGAAATATACCAAAGAAAAACAAATTGGACAGGCAGAAAACCCCTATGGAGAATTATATCAAGATGGCCAAGTAGTCTACCAAGTTAAAGCCGAACGGGCAGACATCGAGGAAGATGGAAAGCAGTTATTTCTTAAGGGGAAGATAGTTGCTACAGATCCTCGGAATGGCATTGTGCTCCGAGGTAATGAATTAGAATGGCGTCCCAACGAAGATTTATTGATTGTTCGTAACCAGCTAAACGGAACTCATAAACAACTACAAGCAGTGGCGCAGGAAGCGCGAGTCAAAACTCGCCAACAGCGCATGGAATTCTCTGGTGGAGTAGTAGCAAACTCTGCCGATCCGCAATTACAAATGCGAACTGAGCATTTAATTTGGCTGATCAAAGATGAAAAATTAATTGGCGATCGCCCTGTACAAATTGATCGGTACAAAAATAATCAAATTACTGACCGTGGTCGCGGAAATGCTACGGAAATTAATCTGAAAACTAAGATTGCCACCGTCACAAAAAATGCCCAGTTAGAATTACTAGACCCACCAATGCAGATAGCTAGTAACTCTATGACTTGGAACATGAATGCCGAAACTGTGACTACAAATTCCCTTGTACGTGTCTTTCATCAGGCTGAAAATGTGACAGTAACCGCTAATCAAGGCGAAATGAAGATACCGCAAAAAACAGTTTATTTAACAGGCAATGTCAATGCTATTGGTCAGCGTCGCCAGTCTCTGAAATCGCGAACATTAACTTGGTATTTAGACAATAAATTAGTCGAAGCGCAGGGTAATGTAGTGTATCGGCAAGTTGACCCACCATTAAATTTTACTGGGGAAACAGCCGTTGGTAATCTGCAAACAGAAAATATTGTCGTCAAAGGTGGCAATACTGGCGGTAGGGTAGTAACAGAGATTATTCCTCAGGAAAGAGTCAAGGGTAGATAATCAATGGTCAATGGTCAAGGCTCATTGAACTGTGGAGTTTTGACTTTTGACTAATGACTAACTTTTAAAAATAACTTCATTACGGCTGCTTGCACCTAGGTCGGGTAATGTGTTTATGGTTGAGTGCGGGGTAAGAGACGCAGGGACTTGGGGAGCTAATTGCAACTTTTGTACCAGACGTTGCAATAGTTGATCTTGTCCAGCACGGAAGCCTGAAACATTTGGGCCACGGTTAAGAATAGCAAACCAGACCAAACCTCGATCACGTGTCGGCATTACACCCGCTAAAGCACTGACATCTCGGAGAGTACCAGTTTTAATTACTGTTGCAACAGGTATATGTCTGGAGTGTAGTGTTCCCCGATGATCGAATCCAGACATAGGAAACAGATCGGCTAAAGTCAAATCGCGGGCTGCCGCTTCTTGTTGCATTGCCATAAACATCGCACATACAGCTCTTGGAGAAATGCGATTTTCAGGGCCCAGTCCAGAACCATTGATTAACTGAATTTCTGCATCGGGAACTCTAGCCAACTGAGCAGCAGTTGATTGCACTACGGTTGCTCCTCCTACAGATTCCGCCAGCATTTCTGCTATGTCGTTGTTGCTGTAAACGTTCATCTCTTTGATGATTTGTTTCAACGGCAAAGACAGGTGACGAATCAGCACAGCTCGTTGAGGATTTGGCTGTGCCTCAACTTTAACAGTACCTGCGATCGCTACCTGAGGTTTGGGCGTTCCCTTAGGCATAATCGAGTATGTATAAATCGCTGGGCGAGTCCAAATTGCAGAATTCAATGCTTGCTTAAATAACTGACCTGCTAACAGCGGATGACGTTGGAAATTCATAGCAAAAGAGCCAGCAATTACCAAATTTCCTTTCACTTGCTTAATACCCATGCGGTTGAGAGTATTACCAAGAGCGATCGCTTCTTCCCAAACCATCATCGGATCGCCACCACCAGTAATCACCAAATCACCTTGCAATACACCATTGACCACTGGCCCTGTGGTACTGATCAAAGTCTCAAATTGGTAATCGGGACCCCAAGTTTTGAAAGCAACTAGAGAGGTGGCAACTTTAGTTAAAGAAGCAGCCGGCAGAGGTGTCGTCCCTTGGTGATTAGCCATGAGCATAGGTCCCGACTGCATCCAAATTCCCTGACTATCTGTGAGATTTTGGGCAATTAGTTTCGATGTGATCAACCCCTTAAGATAGTCTTGGACTGTATTAGCGCTAGCTGGATTGGGATCAGGGGCAAGAACCAAGCCAGGGCTACTTTGCCAAGCCAATGCATCTAAGGCATCTAAAGGCTTGATCTGTAACCCAGCCATTTCCAACCAGAGCGTTACCAAACCTGAACTCAATAATTCCAGCATTCCTTATTCCTCTATTAGGATGTGTGAAGTTGTTTACTGTGCTAATATACAAGCTTTTTTATGCCGATCAGCATGGAGTCATAATAACTGGTGTTTTTTCGATGTGGAAGTAGGGTAGATAACATAGATTAGCTGTAACTTTTTAATCAGCCAGTAAAGTAGCAAATTGTAGAAGCTATTGTCTAGATAAAAGGTTAAAGTTGGTTGTCATATATAAAAAATTAAATGTCCATGATAAATACAAATCAATTTTTAAAGTAATCAATCTGCGATCATCTCTTTTTAAATTGGTATCACTTGAAGTTGCAGCATACTAGTACAGCACGGCGTAAATAGCGCAAAGTTGAGCCAGTGTTTTGGTGTTAGCGTAGCGGTAGCGACGTAGGAGCGTCGGCAGTGCGGTCTTGGGGGTTCGCCCCCAATCCCCAGAGCAACTGCCGAAAGGGTTCCCCGGCTTAAAGCAACTGGTGAGTCCAGTCCTGAAGGCGGGTTTCCCGCCGTAGGGAACTGGCGAACCCGAAGGGCGTTGGCGGTGTCGGTTTCCGTCCCGCCAAACTTTGTAAGACAACAGACCATTAACAATGCTGCAAAAGGCCGGAATACAATTGTTTTGACTTTTTTACCCTGAGCGTAGTCGTTCCCGCAGGGTAGGGTAACTTTTGATTTACTCGGCAGCGGTACTAGTACCTTACCTTTGACAAATGTCCTGAGAAGTTGAACAGTATAGAACCGTCAATTTCAACTGCAATACCTATGTAATTCCTATATAACAAATTTATGAATGTATTTACCTCTTCTGTTTTCTGCTTGATTTGCAAGACAAGAGGCACTCATCCTTAATAGTAGAGTGAATACTCATCATCGATTAAATTATATATAAACCAGGAACACCTTGCCCTGTAATACCAATTTGTTTAATTACTTATAAATTCAAATAACCCTAACCCGGTTTTTTCTAACAGTAAAATCGGATTGGGGTACTATGACTGTGGAAAGTATAAGTAATTAGGCATACTTAATAGAAGGAATGAATTGTTTACCTTCAAAATTTAATGGTAGAATTAGCTTGATGAATTTGAGTATAATTTTCTAAGCTATAGTAAGTATAAGTTCGTATTTTTAGTTTTTCTTTTGCTACTAGTTATAGATAAAAAGTATCAGACATGATAAATAATTGAGCGATCGCGGTTTTGAAAAAAAACAATATTCGCTGTACATTGTTGGTTATTTAACCTTACTTTCTGCCATTTACTTGATTATTTTCATGGGCGATCGCTTCTAATGGCAAAAGCACTGTAAATGTAGAGCCTTCACCTGGTTGTGAAACTACCTTGATTTCACCTTGCATTAACTGGACTAAGCGAGACACAATTGCCAATCCCAATCCTGTACCATCAGAACCTAGATCTTTTTGCTCGGTTACTGCACGAAAATAAGGTTGAAAAATTTCTGTTTGAGCATCCAGCGGAATCCCAATACCCGTATCGGTAACAGAGATAACCCACTGCTGCTGAGATACTTGCCAACAATCCAAAGTAACGCTACCAGATTCAGTGTATCGAATTGCATTGCTGAGTAAATTGGTAAGAATTTGCTGAAATCGCAGCGGATCGGTAATAACTTGATCTGGAGCGCTTTCGCAATTAACAATCAAGGCTAATTCTTTAGCACGTGCTAAAGGCTCAACAATCTCCACAACTGAGTTGATTAATCCACGTACATTCGATAAGGTCGGCTGTAATCTCATCGTGCCCGCATCATAACGGGAAATTTCTAAAGTATCGTTAATTAAATGTAGAATCAGCCTACCACTTTTTAAAACTCGCTCGATACTTTCGAGATTTTGATGTGAATCCTTGATCTCCGGCTGTTGTTGACGATGCTGGCGCAGAAATAAGTCTGCGTAACCAATGATTGAAGTTAAAGGCGTTTTCAGTTCATGAGCCAAATGAGAGAGACTATCTTTACTGGCGCGAACCAAACGAGTTAGCTCTTGATTAGTCAAACGCAACTGGTTTTGGAGTTGTTTGACCTCTTCTAATCGTCCATAAGTATAGCTGCTAAAGCAACGGGCGATCGCTTCATCAATTACCGTATCAATCAGGCGTACAGCTCGCAGCATCTCCACTGGGGATGCTTGTATTAAATCTTCTTCTAAAAGAGAAAAAATTACAAATCGCAGTAAACGATACTCTCGCGCAATCTCTGCTGGCTCAAATCCTTGTTCTGCACGAATCCTACCATGTTCTAGACTTGCATCGACTACAGTCTGCAAATCACTCTTTGCAGATTCAGAAAGTACTGTCGCCAATGCATTCAAAACACGAGGTAGGCTATCCCTGACAGCTTTGAAAGTCAATTCTTGAGTAGCTTCAATTTGTTGATCTTGGTAAACCGCTTCTACCCAGCGATCGATAATGGCATCATTTTTTTCAATTAAAGTTTGGCTAAAATCCATCTTTTAAGCAACCAAAAACAGTAAACACAAAGCCACCTCAGCTAGAGGTAGCTTAGTCTGTTTCACTTCAGCTTCGCACCTGACGAAAGATGGAAATGATACCAAGTGATACCAATTTTAGATTTTAATTCCAAGTTGGATTGTACTCAGCAGCAAACCGCTATTAAAGTGCTTAAAAATATTCCACTCTTGCATCTAAACCGTAAGAGCGTAAAAGTTTAGAGAGATTTTCTGCCTCTGTGCGATTGCCAAATCTTCCCGCATTGACATAATCCCCTAAACTTGATTTTTCCACAACAGGATTAGCTATATACTGACGTACTTTGTTGAGAGTATCAGCATTGTGAATCGGGACTACTACTATATAGCGATTCTTATTATTAGGATTAACAGTATTCTCTCCAGTAGAATTATTCAAACCTAAGGCTTGCCAAGTTTGTGCGTCTACATTCCCTGTAGGATTGAGTCGGGAATATTGCTGGAAGGCATACACATACGCTCTGGTATTTTCACCATAATAGCCATCAGGATTGCCATTAAAAAAGCCTAATTGCAACAGACGTGCTTGAACTGCCCTGACATTCTCTCCATTGTCACCGATAGTCAGATAGTTTCTGGCTGGTTGATTGGCAGTTCTATTTTGCCAGGCTCCACGTACTGCTTCCAAGGCTTGGGTATCGGCTATACCATCGGCAGCTAGTTGGTAATCTCTCTGGAATCGGATGAGACCATCCCTACTCATAGGGCCAAAATTGCCAGTCGGATTAGCTTGCAAGTACCCTAGATCTCGTAAATGCTCTTGCAGTTCTCGCACTTGCTGAGCAGAAAGACTAGTTCTATCTGGCAATACACCTACAGATGGATTCAGCAATCTATTCCAAGTTTGTTGATTGGCAATCCCATCAGCAGTTATGCCAGAATTCCGCTGGAATGCAATTAAAGCATCTCTAGTGAGGGGTCCAAAATTACCAGTCGGATTAGTATTCAAATAACCTAACTGTTGCAAACGCTGTTGTAATCTCGTTACCGCTGGGCCTTGACTGCCTTGAGATATCGAAGGATAATCACCTCCTTGGCTTGGTCTGTTCAGCGTTGCTTGTGGGACTCTGCGAGGAATCACAGGTTTAGCACGACCTCTAGAAGATTGCTGGGAACGGATTAGCGCCTGCTGAGTTTGTGGGCCAAAATAGCCTGTAATTGGACCTTGAAAATAGCCTGACTGCTGCAAACGCTGTTGCAGCTTGACAACTTCTGGTCCTCTACTGCCTAATTGCAGATTACTATTGACATTCCTATTAACTGTTCTACTTTGGCACGCTTGTTGTAGCGATCGCTGAGTACCAACGCCAACAACTCCATCAGCAGGTAGTTTATTAGCTTGCTGGAAAGCAATGACAGCTTGCTGGGTTATGGAACCAAAGTTACCGTTGACTGGACCGCGAAAGTAACCTAACTTTTTTAAACAACTCTGAATACTTGCCACTTCAGAGCCATTATTTCCTACTTTTTGAAGTGCTAAACTTTGCCCAGCTATACTGAGAATTGCCAAGGTTATTCCTACAGATAAAAAACGTATTGCAACTGTGCTAGACAGCTTTGTCCAATTCCAGAATCTAAAATTTCCTTGAGCAGGAACAATCTCAAGGCTTTTAGGTGCTTCGGAGTGTAGATAACCAATGGCTTCCATAAATATAGAGGGTTAGATGCTAGGGGCTAGGAAATAGGTGGATAAAAAAGGCAAGGGAGGCAACAAAGAATACCTAATGACCTTTGCCTCCTGCTTATTAACTCTTGACTCAGCACTTTCAAGGCAGTAGGTAGTAGAAATAAAAATTTTCATATTTTGTTGTGCGATCGCATCATCTAAGTACTTGAGTTGATGAACATCACAACAGTAGAGTTACTTGCTAGTAAGTTTATGAGAAATTTTTGGTACCAGTATACTATAGGATATCCAGAACTTAAAAGAATTAATACTGATAAAAAAAGCAACCTGGCGAGCAAGGCTACCCCAGGTTAATTGAATCAAACAAATATTTACAGCAAATTTCAAGTTAGTGAAGTACAGAGCCTAAGCCTCAAACCCAAGCATAAAGATTGTTTTACTTCTGAATTCTGAATTCTAACTCCTGAATTCTGCTTTAATCAAGTTACAGTGCTTTAGCTGTCTATTGGTCTTGTGTTGGTTTTTCTGGCTGTTGTACTGCCTCGTTTTCCTCAATTCGTTGAGTATTCCCGGCTTTCACCCAGCCTTCTTGATTGGTATCTTCCTGACGAATTTTCTGCCACAATTTATCGTCACTTTCTTCTAAAATTACAACTTTTTGATTAAAACCAACTCCACCAACACGTTGAGCATCTTGTTTGGGTTCGGTTCGCAAACTCAAGCCTTGAGACCAAGTTACTTTTCCTTGGTAAGCTCCTGGTGGTAATGGTTTTGGTGATTCCTGAGTCTTGGGAGATTCAGTAGGAGTAGGTGTAGGTGAAGCAGTTGGGCTGGGAGATGTTTCGGGCGAGGAGCTAGTCTTCGTCGCTACTTTTTCAGTTGCTTTGACAGTTTGGGTTCTCTGGGTGGGGTGATCGTTGGAAAAAACTGGTTTAGTCGGGGGTATGGCAGTTCGATTCATGAAATAAAGCGCTGTAGCAACACCAGTACCGATTAAAATAGCGATCGCCAAGAAAAACCCAAGTATAAATTTTAGTACGTTAGAAAACATAATTTATAACCTCATCACCAATGCTCAATTGTCAAGAGTCAATGGTCAATGGTCAAGGGTCAATAGTCAATTATTAATGACTCTGAACATTAGATGATTGACTCTAGAATTTTGACTACCTATGATTGCAGCTGCCGTTGAATGCGTTAGCGTAGCTTACCAAAGGTATCGCTTAACGGGCTTTGTTTCGATGCTAACCGTGCTCTTCCAGCCGCAGCCCATTCTTGTAGTTGCTGGATCTGCTCTACAGCAGTGCGCGCCAAGGGGATGATCTGACTAGCAGCTTCTAAAATGTCGTCGTTGGTAAAGTCGCGATTTTGACTAAATCCGATATGCATCGCTTCAATTAAAGTTTGCTCAATCTCTGCTCCAGAAAAATCGGGTGTCTCATATGCTAGCCGATCGATGTCATAACTTTTCAAGTTATGAGGGCGTAGTCGGGATAAATGAACGTTAAAAATTGCTTTTCTCTCTTCTTGGGTGGGTAAACCGACAAAGAATATTTCATCAAATCGCCCTTTACGGAGCATTTCTGGTGGTAAAGCTTGGATATCGTTAGCGGTAGCGACAACAAAGACAGGCGAGGTTTTTTCGGCTAACCAGTTAATAAATGTACCAAATACGCGGCTCGTAGTTCCTGCATCCCCTTTACTACCAAGCCCAGAAAAAGCTTTATCTATTTCATCAATCCACAAAACACAGGGTGCTAAAGCTTCAGCTACTTGAATCATTTGGCGAGTCCGCGATTCCGATTCACCTACCAAACCACCAAATAACCTTCCCACGTCTAGGCGCAGTAAGGGTAAATGCCAATGATGGGCGATCGCTTTTGCTGTTAAAGATTTCCCCGTACCCTGAATACCCACCAACATTAAACCCCGCGGGTGTGGTAATCCGTACTGTCGCGCTCGTTCTGTAAATGAGCCACCCCGGCGTAGCAGCCAATCTTTGAGGTTATCCAGTCCCCCAATATCAGAAATTTGCTCAGTGGCGGGGTAGAAGTCTAAGATTTGGGTTTGGCGGATAGTTTGACGCTTTTCTTCCAAAACTAGATCCACATCTTCTGGTTGCAATTCGCCGTGAGTGGCGATCGCTTTTGCCAAAACCCGGCGAATCCGTTCCATTGATAGCCCTTGACAAGAGCGTACTAAATCATCTATGACTTTCCCAGACAGCGAATTACTAGTCACTTGCAGTAAACGTTCCACCTCGATTTTAATCTCGGCGGCGGCTGGTAAGGGGAATTCAACGACTGTCAGCACTTCGGTTAAATCGTCAGGAATTGCAATCCGAGGTGACAAAATCACAATATTTTTCGGTTGCGACTTCAGAAGTCGAGTCAAGTTACGGACTTTACGTGCGATCGCCACATCTTCTAAAAATCGATGATAGTCTCGCAGAATCAATACCGCTGGTGCAGAAGCTGGCAATTTTTCGATAAATTCCAAAGCTTGCAGAGGATTACGCCGCCCAAACCCCGCATCATTAGGATTCCCCTGGTAGCCATCAACAAAATCCCAAGTATACACTGGGCGATTACCCTGGTTGGTGGCTTCTTCCCGGATCGCTGCTTCTACCCGTTCCTCTTCGTATGTGGGAATATAAATTAAAGGATAACGGGCACGTAGCAGCAGTTTAAACTCATCACGGAAGGTCATAAGTAGCTGTTAATTGGTTTATTCGTTCTTCTCTCATTGTTAAGGGTTGTACTGTCTGTCACAACTAAAAAACTAAAAACGGAAACAATCAGGAATTTGATAAATCCTCTGGTCCGTAGTTATACCCATCTCCAACCAGATCAAAACTTCCTCACCCGGAGCCATACCAAGATTTATCCAATTAATTCAAAAACCTTGGACAAAATTTGCGCTTTGTTTTCTTATTGGCTTAATTGCTTTTCTGGTGCTACGTCGCTAGATATAAGATTAATCAAGAACGTCAAAATATTGATTATTATTGGCTACTGCTAGCACTATTAAAAATATCTGTAGTGAGCGCTTGAGCGCTCAAATTCAGCACTAAAGTGTGCTGAGTATAAATCTAATCGACTATCCTGGAAGCTGCTTTTTCAGCGCTTCCAAAGAAGCCCAACGGTTATCAACTGGCTTTTCGGAACTATCAGCAGCAGTACTCAAAATACCTGGGCAATTGAGATCGCATAGCTGGCGCTGAGGCAATTCTAAACACATCTGCTCATACAGCCATTCGCTGGGATGAAAATAACCATCAGGTGGCAGACTTTCTACCAAATCTTCTACCGTTACTTCTCTTTCCAGAGGCAAGTCTTGCGGTTGGTTAGCTGTTGCGTCTAACCAAATAATTTCCTTGGTATCAACTACTAAACGCTGATTGTATTGCTGTAAGCAGCGGTTACAAGTACAAGTAATAATTGCTTCTGCCTGACCAGATACTTCTAAGTAATTACCTAGATGCTGCACGCGAATAACACCACGAACAGGGGTCAAAGTTTCCAAACCAGGCAGAAAATCCTGAACTTGAATTTCCTCTGTCCGCTCCGGGGCTTTGGTGAGCTGCGGAATAAAAATTGCGTCCATAGGATTTGTGAGACATCCTCACGAAACTTAACTTAGTTTAATTACCAGCAAATTTGCTGATATTTAGATCTTTATTTTAGCTTTTAGCGCTCAAGAAAAAGTGCTGAGCAATGAGTTAAGAGTCAAAACTCAAGAAGCAAGTAATTATTAATTATTTCTTCCTGTCCTTGCTGCTCTGCTTTCCCTGCTCTCCAACTTCTTCTACTGTGCGATCGCGGGACGAACTACAAGATGACGATGTGGCTCTTTACCGCGACTAAAGGTTTCTAAATCGCTAAATTCCTTTAAAAATGTGTGAATTTGCCGCCGTTCGGCCGAACTAAGCGATTTGATTTCTACCTCTCTACCCGTAGCTCGCACTTCTTGGGATGCGGCCTCTGCCAATGCTCGAATTTCCGCTTCTCTTTTGACGCGGTAGCCATTCAACTCAATGGTATAAGAGGCTTGCTCTTCTTGTGGTTGGTTTAAGTTCAGTACTGAATTAGCTAGATACTGAATTGCATCTAGGACTGAACCATCAGCCCCAATCAAAACTCTGATTTGTTCAGGGTTGAGGTTTGTTTCGTCAATCGTCAACCAGTAGTTATCTGGTTCTTCGGAGTCGCCGCTCTGAGGTTGAGCAGGTTCTAAATTACCCTCAACCTCAGCAGATACCCCATTAAGTAGCAGCAGCGTTTTTAACCACTGCTGCCCTCGCTGCATGGGACTGTTACTCATGATCAGTTTGTAGCCTTTTTCTTAGAACTTTTTGGCTCAAACGGCAATGCCTTCTGTTCTGCCGTTGCTGCTTCTTTTTCTTGGGTTGCTACGATTTTTTGCAGTTCTTCCGGTAAGGGTTCGCGCGAGAGAATAAAGGTTTGCAGAGTTTGGAAGATATTCCCAATCACCATATACATCAAAACCCCAGCTGGCAGAGGGAAGAACAAAAACATCCCTGAAAAGATGACTGGGGTGATTTTATTAACTGTATCCTGCTGTGGGTTGCCTCCGCTGGAATTTTGCCCGGAAAGAATTTGGCTAACGTAGAGACTGATCCCAAAGAAAATTACCATAGCGACAATATCCCAGTGGATTGTACCGTCGGGATCGGTTGCGCCTACTCTACCTAAGGCATCGATGAACAGAAATCCTTTATCTGCTGCCAGTCCAGGAATAGTGCCTTGAATTGTCACATCTCCAGGCTGTAAGGCTTCTATATTGCCGTCAGCGTCAATTTTGATTCTGTCTTCCCCTTTAGTAATTTTCCATTCGGGAATCAACTTATTTTCTGGGTGTTCTGCCAAAAGCACCTGAAATGGTTTGCCGTCAACAGTCTGGTATTGTATCTTGGTTCTTTCTCCTACGGCTAATTTATTGCCTCCAGGGAGAATAGCTGTAATACGACTGTGTTCCCCATCAGCAATGTAGATGTTTTGGGGAGGAGTAGCAAAGGCTTGGGGTTGAATTCGTTCGATTTGTTCGGAAGGAAAGACTTGCAGATTAACGCTGTAGTTAACGCCAGCAAAGGGTGAACCCCGCAAAGTGGCAAACAGAGCCAACAACACTGGCATTTGCAACAGTAGTGGTAAACAGCCAGCCAGAGGGTTGCCAAATTCTTTTTGGACGTTAACCATTTCCTCTTGCTGCTTTTGCGGATCGTCTTTATAACGCTCCTTAATTTCTGCCATCCGCTTTTGCATCAGAGGCTGCACAATCCGCATCCGCCGCATACTCCGAATGGAACCAGCACTCAGGGGATAGAGCGCGAAGCGGACTATCAATGTCAAGGCAACGATCGCCAATCCATAGCTAGGCAAAATGCCATAGAAAAAGTCTATGATTGGCAGCATCACGTTGTTCGAGAGAAACCCGATACCAAAATCCATTATTCTGAATTCAACCTGAGGTACTGTAAACTAACTGAATCTAATTTATCTAAATCATGATTTGTCTGCGACTATCATTCACTACGGATAGCCGCACATTCAAATTGCTGAGTGCTGAGTGATGAGTAATGAGTGAGGAAGTAGGCAAGAATGATGAAAACTAAATTTATTTAACTGAGTCATCACAATCTTAATGGTTGATTATTAACTGTTTGTGCCTCTGTTCCACATTACTCAGCAACGCCACCTACTACATGGGAAAGCAGTGCGATCGCTTCTTCTCAGCACTGAAAACTCTCAACTGTCTAATTACTTAGCAGCCGCGCTATATTCAGAATTTTTTGCAGCAACTCTTTCGCTGATATAGTCATAAACTTCCCGAAACTTGGGAACAGCCCGCATTTCCAGACGACTACCATTTCTGAGAGTTAGCACCATATCTCCCCATATGCCAATACCACGGGGAACTTTGACGATTTTGACAATTTCTGAGTAAATTACGTCAGTGCGATCGCGTCCCATCCAACCTCCCATCACAGAAATCCGGCGATCGGTGATGCGGAAGCGTAGCCACAAAGCCCTGACAATAGCCCCAACTGTCAATGGTATCCCGACGACAGTTAGTCCAATCAGCAGGTTCACAATCAAATCCCCAATATGAGGGCCGCCTTCATAATAAATTTCTTCACGAATGCCCATTTAGTACCTCGGCTTGTGCTAACAACTGCTCTAATTCTTGCAGAAATTGTTGGCTTACGCACTCTAGTTCTGCTGCTGTTGGTTTCACAACTATCACTAACCGCCATCCAGGTGACAATCTGGGCAACAACTGATACAAAGCTACCGTTATTTGCCTTTTGATCCGGTTGCGGACTACTGCACGCTTGCTGACTTTGGTGCTAATGGAAATGCCAAACTTTGTGCTATCCAGATGTGCAGTATCAGTTAACTGTGTATTCTCAGGGGCAGTATCCAAAGAAGGCTGTTTAGCAACCGACGGTTTCAGGGCCCTTAATGTTAAATAGGAACCATGACGCCGAATTCCTTCTCGGAAAACTGCCTGGAAATCTTTTCGGGATTTCAGCCGATTCGCCTTGGGCAAAGCCACAGATGCTCTTTCGCCTACTATGCCCTAAACGCTCAAACGATGACGACCCTTTTTTCTCCTAGCGCTAATTACGTTTCTTCCATCTGGAGTACGCATTCTAGCGCGAAAGCCAGAGGTTCTTTTTCTCTTACGGTTGGTACCGCCCAGGGTTCTTTGCATACTGTGCTCCTCTTAGGTGATTTTTATAAAAAGTCACAATCTCTTATTGTATCACTATTACAGGCAAAACTTAGAGATTCCGGTAAACAGTCAAGAGTTAAGGGTCACTGCCCCTAATTATTCTCCTGTCTCCCCTTCGGATTTGGAGTCGCCTGCGGAGGGAAAACGCCACCTGCTACCCTTCGGGTTCTCCGCAGGAGTACAAGCCGGGAAACCCGTAAGGGCGCAGTGGCGTTCCTCTCGCAGATCTGTCTCACTTTGCCTTCTTTATCCCTTAATTTTCCTCAGCCCAATCACAAATGGACCTTGAATTAACTGATCATCAAAATCCACGATCCCAAATAACGCAATAGTGGTACATCACCAGGAGAGAGGATTTGGCAGTTGAAATAGAAAGTTCCACCAAATGTTGGGTTTTTCACGTTAGACAACACAACTTCTACCCTACTACCTGCTGGTACTGGCTCTTGCGGGTAAATTTGAATCACGTGACCTTCCTTATCCCACTTCACCTCAGAAAGGGGAACTGCTTTGTCTTTAACCTTCACCTCAATCTGTTTGGGATCAAATTTCCCTTTGTAATAATCAGGGTATGTAATAGCAAATTGCGCTACTGCTAATTTCATTTTTTGGGCTGGAATTCTTAGTATATATCGGTCCCAGCCATCAGATTGTCCGCCAAAATCTAAACGGAATGGCAGTTGATTCTCGCTTTTGACACCGCTAAATAAAGTCAATCCTGGTAAACTCTGTGCCCAGCTTACAGCTTGAAAACCCGTCAGCAAACAGCTAGTCACGGCTAAAGTAGACAGAAGTCGCAGCGGCGGCTTCCGCCGTTCTGAACTTCTCAAAAGTAAATGTCGCATAGTTAGGCTCCTCTATCAGATAGTATGCTTGGTTATCTAAATAACTAAAAGTTTAGTATTCGTAACTAAACTTTACTACTGGCTTTCTCAAAATAGACGGTAAATAGTCATTAAAAGTGCCATCTGCTTGAGTTATCTGAACAGGAGGATTGTAGTAATATTTTTGACATTGTTTTTATTCGCCTCACTACCTTTACGGACTAGCTATTTGCTTGTTGGCTGGTTCAACTGAGAACTAGCAGCCTGCCACAGAAACTATGACGAGTTCTGAGTTAAGTACTTTAGTGCTGCGGTAAGCGGTTGAGCCGCTAACTACAAGCCTTGAAATTACGTCGAACTATCCTGTTTCCGCTAGATAGAAACACAGTGTTGGGATGAGATTGTGTTTCTTAATATGTATAAGTGTATCTAAATTGTAAGAGTTTTGTTATAAAAATTGAGCCATACAATCAGCGATCGCCTGTTAAGTTGGGCTAGATTGATAAAAACAAGCGTGAATCCAAGTACTAATCATCAAAAATTACTTTGGGAATAATCAAGTTTTTCTAAGTGGATGCATATTGCACTATGTAATATAGGAATACAAAATTTTTCAATCCCTAAAAGAAGCTGAAGACACAGATGCAAAATTTGGGAATCAACATAGGATGTGCAGTATGTAAGCCCATTAAAATTATCTGAAATTGCGACATCTGTAAGTGGCAAACTCAGGCTTTGTCTAGGGAACCGACAGTGAAACCGAAAATAGTCAAGGTTCATTCTACGAATAAAAGCAATGGCTGAGATCCCCAGCCTATAAAGCATGAGAGTGGGAATAACTCAGCGAAGAAATTGCACAGTTGGCAGAGATTTAGGTATTTATCTCCAGGAGATTTCATGAGAATAGCAGTTGCTAAAGAAATAGAAGTTGGTGAGCGTCGTGTAGCTTTAATTCCTGACATCGTTGCCCGATTGGTAAAACAAGGTTTAGAAATTTGGGTAGAAACAGGTGCGGGAGAGCGATCATTCTTTAGTGATTCTGCCTATGAAGCCGCAGGAGCTAAAATTATTGCTGATCCCGCTACTTTATGGGGCGAAACAGATATTTTATTGAAAGTCAGTCCGCCACAAGAGCGTGAAGATGGACGTTCAGAAATTGAATTTCTCAAACAAGGGGCTGTACTAATTAGCTTCCTCAATCCCTTAGGAAATCCTTTGGTGGTGCAACAACTGGCAAATCGCCAAGTTACAGCCTTGAGTATGGAATTGATCCCCCGTACTACTAGGGCCCAAAGCATGGATGCATTGTCCTCGCAAGCATCCTTAGCAGGTTACAAATCTGTATTAATTGCCGCCGCAGCATTGCCGAAATACTTCCCTATGCTGACTACAGCCGCAGGCACGATCGCCCCAGCGAAAATATTTATCATGGGAGCAGGTGTAGCCGGATTGCAAGCGATCGCCACCGCTAGGCGCTTGGGAGCAGTGGTAGAAGCTTTTGATATTCGTCCCGCCGTCAAAGAAGAAGTCCAAAGCTTAGGGGCAAAATTCGTCGAAGTCAAACTCGAAGAAGACACTGTTGCAGCTGGCGGCTACGCCAAAGAAATTTCCGAAGTTAGTAAGCAACGCACTCAGGAAGTTGTTACCGAACACATCAAGAATGCGGATGTGGTGATTACCACCGCCCAAGTTCCAGGGAAAAAAGCCCCACTGCTAGTCACTGAGGAAATGGTGAGGCAGATGAAGCCAGGTTCAGTGATTGTAGACTTGGCTGCTGAACAAGGTGGTAACTGCGCCTGCACCGATCCCGGTAAAGACATCGTTTGGAACGGTGTTACCATCATCGGGCCGATCAATCTACCATCATCGATGCCAGTCCATGCCAGCCAACTGTATGCCAAGAACCTGACATCGTTGATGCAATTGCTGATTAATAAAGACAAAGCTTTGCAGGTGAACTTTGCCGATGACATCGTTGAAGCAGCTTGCGTCACTCATGCAGGTGAAATTCGCAATCAACGCGTGAGTGACGCTTTAACAGCTTTGAATACTCAACAATCGCCAGTTAGTTAGGGACTAGGAAGGGGGCTAGGAGGAAAAGGGAGACAAGAAGAAATACCAATGCCCAATGCCCCATTCCCATTAATTCAGAAGGAGTTTTTATTTCATGACAGAGGCATTACTTGCTGCTTTGTTTGTATTTGTGTTGGCATCTTTTATTGGGTTTGAAGTCATCAACAAAGTACCACCTACCTTACACACACCCTTAATGTCAGGATCAAACGCGATTTCTGGCATTGCTGTACTGGGGGCGATAGTAGCTTCTGGTGCTAGAGAGACGAATGTGTCAGTCATTCTCGGTTTAATTGCCGTAGTACTAGCGACAGTTAACGTTGTGGGTGGCTTCTTAGTTACAGACAGAATGTTGCAAATGTTTAAGAAAAAGGAGATTAAGGCGTGAGCGATTTTCTACCAACTGGGATTCAGTTAACGTACTTAGTCGCTGCATCCTTATTTATTCTGGGTTTAAAAAAGCTGGGTTCACCAGCAACAGCAAGGAACGGTAATGTTGTAGCAGCTGTGGGGATGCTGCTAGCAATTGTTGCCACAATGCTGGATCAGCATGTGTTGAACTACGAGATGATTTTGTTAGGTTTGGCTATTGGTTCAGGCATTGGTGCGATCGCAGCCTACAAAGTGCAAATGACAGAAATGCCCCAAATGGTGGGTTTACTCAACGGTTTGGGTGGCGCAGCTTCTGCATTAGTCGCCGTTGCCGAATTCTGGCGGTTATTGGATTCTGGAGCACCTGTACCCCTTGATGTTAACATTTCCATGCTGCTGGATGTGTTAATCGGTGGTGTTACCTTTACAGGCAGTTTTCTCGCCTTTGCGAAATTGCAAGGTTTAATTAGCGGTTCACCGATTACATTTCCTTTCCAGCAACCATTTAACCTCTTACTTCTGGGTGCTTATATAGCGGGTAGTGCCTACTTAATCATCACGCCGGATAGCCTACCCATATTTTTAGCAGTAGTTGCTGTTTCTTTAGTATTGGGTGTAATGTTCGTCATCCCCATTGGTGGTGGCGACATGCCTGTGGTAATTTCGCTGTTGAACTCGTTATCCGGTGTAGCAGCATCCGCCGCAGGTTTCGTGGTGATGAACAATATGTTAATCATCGCTGGCGCATTGGTGGGAGCATCTGGATTAATCCTTACCGAAATTATGTGTAAAGCAATGAACCGCTCCCTCTTCAGCGTGCTGTTCAGCGCTTTTGGCACAGGAAGCGCAACTGGTGGTGCTGCTAGTGGTGGTGCAACCGATCAAACTGTCCGCAGCATCGATCCCGAAGAAGGCGCGATGATGTTGGGTTATGCCCGTTCTGTGGTAATTGTGCCTGGTTATGGAATGGCGGTTGCTCAAGCGCAGCATAGTGTCCGGGAATTAACAGATCAACTAGAACGGATGGGCGTTGATGTTAAGTATGCCATTCACCCTGTTGCGGGAAGAATGCCAGGACACATGAACGTGTTGTTGGCTGAGGCGAATGTGCCTTATACCCAGTTGTATGACATGGAAGATATTAATCCCCAATTTGAGCAAGCAGACGTAGCTTTAGTAATTGGGGCAAATGATGTAGTTAATCCGGCGGCGCGTACTGATGTTAATAGCCCAATTTTTGGGATGCCAATTTTGGAAGTAGATCGGGCGAAGCAGACAATTGTGATTAAGCGCGGGATGAGTACAGGTTTTGCCGGTGTAGATAATGAGTTGTTCTACAAAGATAAAACTACGATGCTTTTTGGTAGCGCGAAGGATATGGTGGCTAAGTTGGTTTCTGAAGTGAAGCAGCTTTAACGAACCGCGAAGGCGCAAAGGGCGCGAAATAAAGAAAAAATCAGAAAGTTTATTTGCCTTCGGATTGAAGAATCTGAAGGCAAATTCATTTATAAATTCAATTAATATGTAAAATCACAGTTTACAACTTTCAAAACAATGTCTTAGTGATTTAACTAGTCTTGAATATATTTATATATTCTTTTATTACTTAGTTTATTCTTACAAACAGTAACTACTGGTTGAAAAGGCTCTTTGTAAAGAATAAAAGTTTTACATTCAACAAGTATCCGTGGTATACATTTTTCCTTATCATTAATATTTTCTATCTCATTCTCAATACCTTTGAAACATTCATTAGATAGTAAAAATAAAAGTGATAAAGATATTAATAATATACATATAGCCCTTAACATCAAATTCTTAGATTTAACATCGCTCAAATGCGCTAAAAACAAGACACAACCAAAAATCATCAAAATAAAAAAATAATTAAAATCCGATAATATCATAGAAAATTAATTATAAAACTTCTTGAGCTAACTAAGGCTGTGTCACGATAGGCTATAATGTTGGGGTAGCAGAATTTAGCTTTTCCTCATATATTTTAATCACAGAAGAAACAGCTTCACCCCCGATTTTGATTAGAGCATGAGTAGCTTGAACGTTAACATCTGGATCTGCAAGTGCATCAAAAAGCGCTGGTATAGATTCTTTTGCCTCAAATCCCAGATCTCCTAAAGTACTGACAGCCATAATCCGAATTTCCTTCGTAGTTGAGGAATCTGTAAGTAATTTAATTAATTCTGACACTGCTACTGAGCCAAAGTTTCTCACAAAGGCAATAATTTCATTTTTTATCTGTTTAAAGTTATTTTGATGATAAAATTCGATTAATATAGGTACTATTTTTTCAACTTTTACATTTGCTTTTGCCAAACTTATGGCTCCATAATAACGGAGTAATTCATTTTGATCGCTTAACATTTTATCTAAAGACTCCAATTCAGAATTACTTAAACTATTTAGTTGAACTTCTTGTTCGGACTGTTGAGATTGTTTTTTTATTTTTCTATTGGTTTTAAGCTTTGCAAATTTGTACTTGAAATCTAGACAGTATTCAACTAAAGCATAGGTAAAATCTAAAATGTCTTGAGCCTCATCTTTAGTAAATGTTTTGAACTGATGTACTGCAATATTACCAAATTGCTTTAAAGTCATTGACCAATCGTATAGCAGTTTATCTATACATCCGTCATCTAGCATTCTTTGGATTTTATCAGATAGTTTGTAAGGCTCTGTAATTTCTAACTGTATTACACACAAACATTCAACTGTTTTTCTACACATAATTACGGTTGCTGTGTATAGGCCTGATTTAAAACAATTTAAAGCTTCTTGATATGTTTGTTTAAGTATTGTTGAAGCTTCTTTTAAATGTGTAAAATCATTAGATGATGGATATAAATACTTTTCGTCAGGTTCTATCCTGTATATCTCTTCATCCCCATCATTAAAAATATATATTTTTTCCTGATCAGGCCAGATTGAATATTCAATAAGATTTACTTCTTCACAAGTGCAACATACTAAAAGATGCCATTTATACTCAACTTGATATTGATCGGGTGTACCTTTGTCCATAGTCCGAATATACTGATTAACAGCTATCTTCTGCATCACAGTTGTATTACCACAATGACCACATCGAAATGGTTTATCAGTCATTGGGTATTCAGATAATTTGCTCATTTTGATTAAGTACTAAACCACTAAATCCAGATATGATTATCAATCATCAACAATTTTGGATTAGGTAAGGTCAAAATACCTCAGTAATTATCCTTAGCTTAAAGTAGAGTAAAGCTTTATCAAACCTTACCTCAGTGAAAAAGAGTTATTGCTTAATGATTTTTTCGTGTATTGGATCTTGTTTTATAAATTAGAAGCGATCGCCCTTTTCTCTTCTTCCTTTGTGTGAGATGAAAAAGCGATCGCTCGAATTTAATCTACAAATCCCAAAACCACATTTAAAGCTGTGCGAATTTGCTCCCAGTATTCATCTTCCAATACACCAAGCATTTCCAAAACCCGGCGATTGTCAACAGCACGAATCTGCCCAATATTAATAAATCGATCTTGATCCAATCCATTAGTTGGTGTTGCTTTCACATTGACAACATAAGGGGCTTACTTCCTGGTCTAAATGGCATGACAATTGTCAGCAATCCATACTGATTCATAATGTCATTCTGCACAATCAAACAAGCACGAATTTTTTGCGCCTCAGCCCCCACTGTCGGATCAAGATTCACCCAACGGATTTCTCCTCGTCGATAAGTTAAATTACTCCCTGGCATTAATCCCATCCCCAACAACACGATCCCAAGCTGCAATTTCAGCCTGATATTCTGGATCTTCAGCATCTTGCTTGAGGGCAGCAATCATTTCTGCTTCTAAAATCTGACGGCGATGTTCTGCTAGCAGTGCGTTGATATATCCACTGCGGTTGCCTTGTGCCTGGAGATCGATAAATTGCAGAATGTCTTCTTCTAAGGTAATTGTGACTTTAATCATCAGTCTTACCTCTTAGTATGAACAATTAATCATACTATAATCTCTAATCTGAAGAAAAATTGCAAATCTACTACAAAAAACTTTGCACCTCTGTGTGAAATAAAAAAGTGATGGCTTTCACGCGCCAATATGCGATCGCCCTTTCTCTTCTTCCTTTGCGTCTTTACATACATAAGCTAAAAAAAGCGATCGCACATGCTTTTTTAACTAAACCGAATGTTTGATGGGTATTTGTATCCTAAACTCAGAACCTTTCCCAGGTTCGGAAAAACATTTGATTTGACCAGCGTGTTTTTCTACAATAATCTGGTAACTAATATATAGCCCTAAACCAGTTCCTTTACCTGGTTCTTTAGTAGTAAAGAAAGGGTCAAAAATCCGCGATCGCACACTTTCTGCTATGCCACAACCATTATCAGCAATGCGAATTAAAATCGAGTTTTCATCTATTACTTCTGTACAAATCTGAATTTTAGGATTTTCTAAGGTTTTTTCTACCATTATTGAGTGTTCTAGAGCATCAATCGCATTGCTGAGAACATTCATCAAAACTTGATTTATTTGAGCAGCATAACATTGTACTTTTGGTAATTCGCCGTATTCTTTAACTACCTCAATAGCAATGAAATCAGCCTGTGGTTTTAGACGGTGTTGTAAGATTAATAAGGTACTTTCAATACCTTCATGGATGTTAACTGGCTTCATTTCGGCTTCATCTAGGCGTGAAAAAGTACGTAATGACAGTACTAATTCACTAATCCGTTCTGCCCCAACAGTCATAGAATTAAGAATTTTAGGCAAGTCTTTCGCAATAAAATCTAAATCTAGTGCTGCTGCTTGCCGTTGAACTTCTGCTTTCGGATTAGGATAATTTTTTTGATAAATATGTAGTAATTTCAATAAGTCTTCAGCGTACTCAGTGACATGGGTGATGTTGCCATAAATGAAATTAATCGGATTATTAATTTCATGGGCTACTCCAGCCACTAACTGTCCTAAACCAGCCATTTTTTCACTTTGAATCAACTGGCTTTGAGTTTGCTGCAATTCTTGCAGGGTCTCCTTAAGTTCTTCTTTTTGACGGTGAGTTTGGTCCAGTAATTCTGCTTGCTGAAGACCTACTCCTAATTGATTGCCAATATGTACTAGTAAATCAATTTCATCTTGTTGCCAATCGCGGGGTTTGGTATTTTGATATGCTGCCAACAAGCCCCAAATTTTCTCACCTTGAAAAATCGGTACAATCATATATGCTCTAGCTACAATTGGTTTGAGTAGAGCAATCTGACTAGTATAATCTTCGGTGCTATAAATATCTTTAATAACTAAAATTTTACTGTTAGCGTAGTCTCTGCCTTGGGTTTGTTGCAAATAATCCTTGATAATTAAAGGTACAACTTCCCTATTTGGTGTCCAATTATGGGCTAATGATTCAGCAACAAATTCCACAGTCCAATCAGAGCGGAAACGATAAATTGTGGCTCGATCGAGTTCTAATAGCCGTCGGACTTCTTGAGTGCTGGTAGCAAAGATAGTATCAAGATCAAGGGACTGACGAATTTTCTCTACCGTTGCAGCTAATGCCTTCTCCCTTTCGGTAGCTTTGCGTTCTCGTTCCGCAGCTTCCCGTTCTCGTTCCGCAGCTTGAGCTAGTTGCTGTGCTTGTATCTGTACCTGCTTTAAGGTTTCTGCTTGCTGGATTGCTACTCCTAATTGCACACCAACTTGTGCCAGCAAATTTATTTCCTCATCTTGCCAATAGCGTGCTTGAGAGTTTTGATAAGCTACCAACAATCCCCAAAGTTTCTCTCCTTGAGAAATTGGTACAAAGACTTCATGACGTGCATATTTGCCTGCTGGCGTTCCTAACAAAAGGACTTGCTCTGTTACAGACTGCGTTCTTGCTGTTGGTGTCCAGTCATCAGCAACTGAATCAGCAACAAATTCACCACTCCAATCAGGGTAGAAGCGATAAATTGAAACTCTTTCTACTTCTAACAGCCGCCTCACTTCTTGAGTAGTAGCTTTAAAGATAGTGTCAATATCTAAGGACTGACGAATTTTTTCTACAGTATTTGCCAAGGCCCTTTGTCTTTCGGCAGCTTTGGTCAGTTCTGCTGCTTGGGTCTGCAATTGTTGTAAGAACTCGGCTTGCTGCAAAGCTACGCCTAGTTGGGTACTAACTTGGGTGAGCAAGTAGACCTCATCTTCTTGCCAATCGCGGCTTCCATTGTTCTGGTAAACAGCTAGCAAGCCCCAGAGCTTTTGACCGTGGTAAATAGCAATGATCACATAAGCTTTTGCCTGATAGCTTTCTAGGACTTTAATGTAGCAGTCGGTAAACCCAGCGTTATAAATATCATTACAAACACGATACACTTCGCCTCTTGTGAAGCGACCACCGTCTGTATCTTGTAAGTAAGTATCCATAACCGGGGCTTCAGCTAAATCCTTGGCACTACAGTCGCTAACGTTTTCACCCAACTCGGGCCGCCGCAACTGTTCTTCCATGAGAGAATTCCAGCCTGCTGCTACTGATTCAAATACAAATTCACCACTCCAATCTGGATGGAAACGGTAGATAGCAACACGGTCAGCATTCAGCAGTTTTCTCAGTTCTTCTGTACTAGTCCGGAAAATGCTTTCCAAATCGAGAAACTGACGAATTTTCTCAATCGTTATAGATATAGTTTTCTGCCATTCTGCTATTTTTGCTCTTGCTGTTGCTTGTGCTAATTGTGCTGATTGTAATTTCGCTTTTTCTAGGTAATCTGCCTGTTGCAAGGCAACTCCCAAATGTTCGCCGATGAGTTGCACAAATTCAACTTCTGATGCTTCCCATTGCCGAGGTCCACTACATTGATGAATACACAACAAGCCCCATAACTCTTTACCTTTCATCAGGGGAGCAACAATATTAGCGCGTACTTGAAATTTTTCTAGAATCTGTATATGGCAATCAGTAATCATGGCTTGATAAATATCGTCCATGATTTTAATTCGACCTTGCTGATAAAGTCCGGCAAAATCCGCAGCAAAGCAGTGGTCACGCAGTTTAGCTTTTAGTGCCGAACTCCATTGCTCACCTACGTCCTCATAAATAAATTCCCCTTCCCAATCTAATTCAGGATAAAAACGAAACACTCCAACCCGGTCAGTGTTCAGCAACTGACGTACCTCAGTGACTGTAACTTTGAAAATGGTGTCTATATCCAGTGACTCGCGAATCCTAGCGATTACTCTAGATAAAGCTTTATGTTTCTCACCTTGGTAGGACGGTAGTGTCTGTTCTGGCAAATGTTCTTGTGGGGCTGAATTCGGTTGTATGGGTTGTAGCGTAGAGGAGTTTTCCATGCCAAATAGGACTTTAAATGTTGAAAGTCTTCTATCTTCAGAATTCCCTGAACCAATCTAAACGTAACAGCTATCCAAAGATATATGTCTTAAGTAGTAAATTTAACGGTGGAAAATTCAACTTTAAATATTTTTAGTAATATAAACAACAATATTTTTTAACAATGTTTTGCCTTAAATATTATAGGTAATAAATATAACAATATAGGGACAACGATCGCATCGTGTCCCTATAAAAGCATTGTTGACCCAAGAAGACTGGGTTTGATTATCTCAAGTAAAAATCATCGCCGCTTTGGAGTGCTGCGTCGGGTTTCGCGTTTTTCATTTTCTCGAAGACGGCGATCGCGCCAATCTGCCAAGGTTAAATAACCAACGCCTCCAGTCACTGCGACTAGCAGCAGTATAGCTAGCAATGCCAAAATACTCAGGAATGGGCTTTCCAAAATTCCTCTATAGTCCGTTACGACCCCAAACTACCATTGCAATTGACCAAGTGAATACGACCAAGAGTGATACCCAACCCAGTGTCAAAATCGCCATAGTCCCACTTTTAAAATAATTACAAAACGTTTCTAATATTCATCATACTGGGAAAGGGCAGTTGATTCAGCACTTAAGAGTCAAGAGTCATTTGTCATGGGGCTTTGGGCAACAGTGTGGTTAACTAAAGACTAATGAATTTGCAAACTGGCGTTGCACAATTGTGAACAAAATTTTAGAGCCTCAACTGATGGCAGAACGCCTAGAATCGCTGAAAGCTGGGATAATTGGGGGTATTTGCCTGTTATTAGCCTTCATTATTTCTAGTCTTTTGCATACCCTAGTGCTGGCAAAGTATTTTCCGATACTCGCGAATCTAGAAATTGCGCCGCTGAATTTAGATTTTTTGCTGAGTGGGGCGATCGCTTCCTTCTCTGGCTTGCTGTTTGGTGTCACCTACCGCTATATCATTCGCCTAGATCGGAATCCTCAACTGAAAGCTGGTGGTGTATTTGCTTTTGGCTTGGTACGAGGCTTAACTCAGATAGAAGTTGGCTGGAATTCTACTGCTACAGTCTTGCCTTATCTGGTATTGGCTTTTGAGAGTGTATCGTGGTTTGCGATCGCGGCTATGGCTATCGATACCGCTATGCAAATTGGCTGGCTTAAACCTTTTTCTTCAACCTAAATCTTCTAAAATCACCAAAATTTACACTCAATTCTAGCTGCTCATCGGTCACCAATTGTTGATTAACCTTCACTGATAACTCCGGTGAACACAGTTTACAAGTGGGAAAATGTCTAAAAATGACTATTGACTAAAAAATATTACATTTGTAGTATTAAGTTACATAATTATGTTGCTACTTTGTAACTCGGTCAAAAAACTTACATATTTTTAATCCTTAATATGAAAACTAAAAATTACCACTATTATTTAATAGTAGATTTAGAGGCTACGTGTTGTGATGATGGCACAATTCCTAGACATGAAATGGAAATCATCGAAATTGGTGCAGTAATGCTCAATAGCACAACATGGGAAATTGATTCAGAGTTTCAACAATTTATCCAGCCTGTGAGACATCCACAACTTACAACATTTTGTACAAACTTAACTAGTATTCAGCAGCAAGATGTTGAGCAAGCTCCACAATTTATAGAGGCAATTGCTCGGTTTAAAAAATGGATGAACTTATTTCCCGATCATATTTTTTGTTCCTGGGGAAGCTACGATAAGAATCAATTTATTCAAGATTGTAAATATCATAATATTCCTTATCCTTTTACTTCAGAGCATAAAAATATTAAAGAGGAATTCTCACAACATCTTGGGGTTTCCAAAAGATTTGGTATGGCACAGGCTCTCCAAAATTTAGGGTTGGAGTTGCAAGGCATACACCATAGAGGTATTGATGATGCCCGCAATATAGCTGCTATCTACCGATATATAGAAGTCAGCAAACTTAGCTGATAATGATAAAGATTCTTAGCGAGAATAGCTACACTAGATAATAAAGATAACTACACCTGAAAGTTACACATTTACTCATGAGGTTAGACCAGAGTCAACAGTTAAAAATAACTCTAGACTCGGGATTTTTGACTTTTTCTGCGAAAAAAGTTAACTATAGGCGCATCAGCTTACTTAAATCTATTTTTTAAACAATTACAGGATCGAATGTATGCAGCTACCTAATCCTGTTCAAACCCCTTCATTAATGCAAAAGCTCCAGTGGGTTGCCGATCCTATCGGCTATATGGAAAGTGCAGTTCAGCAATATCCTGACATTTTCACTGCGAGAGTAGTTGGTTTTGGTGACACTCTAGTATTTGTGAATCATCCTCAGGCAATACAAGAAATTTTAACCAACGATAGAAAGAAATATGCCGCCCTTGGTGAAGATAACAAGGTTTTACAACCTCTAGTAGGGGACTATTCAATCTTGATGCTGGATGGCGATCGCCATAGACGACGGCGACAATTGGTGATGCCCTCCTTTCATGGTGAGCGGATGCGTGTCTATGGTCAACAAATCTGTAATTTAACAGCAAAGGTGTTTAATCAGATACCAACAAATCAGCCTTTTGCGGCACGTAGTATCACCCAGGAGATTTCTCTGCAAGTCATCTTAGAAACAGTGTTTGGTGTCTATGAGGGAGAACGTTTCCAAAAACTCAAGCAGCAATTGTCATTGATGGCAGATCTGTTTCGTTCACCGTTCACTTCCAGTTTTCTATTTTTCCCCTTACTGCAAAAAGATTTAGGGCCTTGGAGTCCTTGGGGAAAATTTGTGCGCGATCGCGAAGAAATTGATAAATTGCTCTACGCAGAAATTGCCGAACGCCGAGAGAAACCTGATGCAAATCGTATCGATATCCTCTCCTTGCTAATCTCATCGCGGGATGAAGCAGGTGAACCGATGAGCGATCAAGAGTTGCGTGACGAGTTGATCACTCTTTTATTGGCCGGATATGAAACCACGGCAACGGCAATGGCCTGGGGATTATATTGGACTCACCAACACCCAGAAGTTCTGGCAAAGCTGCTTCAGGAATTGGATAATATCGGTAATTCTCCCGATGCCTTGAGCATTTTCCGCTTGCCTTATCTCAGCGCTGTTTGTAATGAAACACTACGCGTTCGCCCAGTGACAATGTTAACTTTTCCAAGAGTAGTACAAGAACCTGTAGAACTGCTGGGTCATCGCTTAGAGCCTGGTACAGTAGTGGTTGGCTGTATGTATCTACTTCATCAGCGTGAGGATTTATATCCCCAACCAAAGCAGTTTAAGCCAGAACGCTTTCTAGAACGTCAATTTTCTCCCTATGAATTTATGCCCTTTGGTGGCGGTGCTCGTCGTTGTCTAGGCGAGGCTTTGGCTGTATTTGAAATGAAACTTGTATTAGGAACAATCCTCTCACGCTATCAACTTGCTTTAGCAGATGATCGACCAGAAGTTCCTAGGCGGCGAGGTGTCATTTTAGCTCCAGCCCGTGGCGTCAAGATGGTAATTACAGGACGGCGTGCACGTCACGAACCGCAACTGAGTCTGGCAAGTACTTAAGAAGGGGCGCAAGGAGAAATGCAGTAGCGATCGCCATCGGCATCCGGTATATGCACAACAACTCAATTATTGCGATCGCTTGAAAAACGTAGAAGGCGATTAATCTTAAACGAAGCAGGGGTCTGAAAACCAACAGGTGATAGGATTTGGATTGTGTTACTCCTAATATAGTCGTGCTAAAAATGCAGTCATTACTTGGTCTGACACTCAAAAATCCGCAAGCTCAAATTTTGTTAGCAGTATGACACTGGCACTTGGCATGATAGAAGTTTATGGCATTCCCGCAGCAGTGGAAGCCGGAGATGCTATGTGTAAAGCTAGCCGCATCACTCTTGTTGGTTATGAAAATACTGATTTGGGGCGGATTACAGTGTTAATTCGGGGAGAAGTGGGTGAAGTAAATGTTGCCGTGTTCGCAGGTATAGAGGCGGTAGGGCGAGTTAATGGTGGCGAGGTGCTTTCACATCATATTATTCCGCGTCCCCATGAAAATTTAGAATATGTGTTACCGATTCATCGCAGTGCCAATGTTGAGCAGTTCAGTGCCGATATCCGGTTTCCCCCGCCTCTATCAGCGTAAAAAATTCCTATGAAATCCCTAACATCCCGTATGCAGGCGGTACAATCGCCAATCATTCCTGTTGTTGGGGAACTGATTAAAAACTCCCCCGGAACTATTTCTCTAGGACAAGGTGTGGTTTCTTACAATCCTCCACCCCAAGCAGTAGAGTTTTTAGCTAAATTCCTGGCCGAGCCAAGCAATAACTTATATAAAGCAGTTGAAGGAATTCCGCCGTTAGTAGCAGCATTAGCCACCAAGTTACAAGCTTTCAACAGCATTGAAATTAACGAAGAAAACTGCATAGTTGTCACGGCTGGGAGCAACATGGGGTTTATGAACGCCATTTTGGCAATCACCAGCCCAGGCGACGAAATTATTCTGAATAAGCCTTACTATTTCAATCATGAAATGGCGATTACAATGGCTGGTTGTCGTCCGGTGTTAGTAGAGACGGATGAAAATTACCAACTGCGTCCGGAAGCGATCGCCCTAGCAATTACTCCAAAAACACGGGCTATAGTCACAATTTCCCCCAATAATCCTACAGGGGTGGTGTATTCAAAAACAGCATTGCGGGAAGTTAATCAATTATGTGGCACTCGCGGCATTTATCATATTAGCGATGAAGCCTATGAATACTTTACCTATAACGGGGTAAAACACATTTCCCCAGGTGCTTTTGCTGGTAGTAGCGACTACACTATTTCCCTTTACAGCCTTTCCAAAGCCTATGGTTTTGCCAGTTGGCGCATCGGTTACATGGTGATTCCCCAACATCTGCTGGTTCCTGTCAAAAAAGTTCAAGACACGATTTTGATTTGTGCGCCAGTAATTTCTCAGTATGCGGCTTTAGGAGCATTGCAAGCAAAAGACGAGTATTTAAAAGAAAATATTGGTGCAATTGCTCAAGTGCGACAATCGGTACTGGAATCTCTCAATCGTTTACAAGGCTTGTGTACTATTACCCCTGCTGATGGTGCTTTCTACTTTTTCTTAAAAGTTCACACCCAAATCAATGCTTTCGAGTTAGTTAAAAGATTAATCCAGGAACATCAAGTAGCAGTTATTCCTGGCACAACCTTTGGCATGGAAGATGGATGTTATTTACGTGTAGCCTATGGTGCCTTGCAGCAAGAGTCAGCAAAAGCAGGTATAGAAAGGTTAATCCAAGGCTTGCAAACAATACTGGGAAATTAGTCAAGATAATTCATAATTGAAGATATGACAATTATTAATCAGCTAATTGAAATCGCAACTGAACAAGGAATAAATATTCATAACATTACCCCACAAATTCAGGATTTAATTAATAGTACATCGATTCAAAATGGGCAAGCTTTAGTCTTTTCTCGACATACCACAACAGCTTTAGCTATTAATGAAAATGAAGAACGCTTATTAGAAGATGTAAAAGTCTTTTTGCGGAAATTAGCACCAGAATCAGAGCGATATTTACATAATGATTTGCATTTAAGGCTTGTACCAGAAGATGAACCAATGAATGCTCACTCTCACTTAATGGCCATGATGCTAACTACTAGTGCAATTATTCCAATTGTGGATGGAAAATTAGCTTTGGGAACTTGGCAATCAGTATTGTTTTTTGAGTTAGATGGCCCGCGTAAACGTACAGTATTTTTACAAATTTCTGGCGAGTAGCCCAGATCAAGGTGGGTATGATATCTATATAATCTGTCAATAAATCTTATCTACGTTGGCGTCGTCTCAAAATGACGCCCGAAACACCAACAGCTAATATAGCCAAAGTAGGAGTTGGTTCCGGTACTGCAACGATGCTCACCCTATTAATACCCAAAGCGCGATTTGGCACAGAACTGCTAACAACAAGACGTGAGATATTGGCTGTGTCACTGCGAATTCCTAAGAATGAAGCGGAATTATCAAGCGCTAGTGAGGAAGTTCCTTAGAATAAAAGCAAAAGCCCCATAGTATGCAAGAAGACGGTAAGCAAAAGGAAAGAAAGCTTGTAGATATTGATTGGCGATCGCTCTGTGTTGTTGCTTAAATGTCTGCTGCTAAGATGTCGAATAAAAGGCGATCGCTAGAGTAATACTTCGGCTAGGATTGACTGCAACTATCCAAAAGCTTATCTAAGGGTTGTTTAACGGTTGGCGCGATCGCACCGGGAATTAATCTAAATTAAATTCCACAAACTCTGATTGCCCAAATAACTGTTTTTTATCTATTGCCGATAAAACTTTATTATTAATACGCTCAGAATTTAAAGCACGAACAACTAACTGCGCCACATCTGCACGATGAATACTCCCAACAACACGTGGATCTTCGGTTAAAACTCCATTACCAGTTGCAGGTTCCGACTTTAGCCCACCAGGACGGATGATGGTATAGGTGAGTCCACTGGCAATTAGGTATTGTTCGGCCTTATCTTTTTCAACCAAAACTTCTCTTAAGGCTGCCAACGCTTGAGGAGACAAAGCACTTACACTATTGCCAGTGCCAATGGAAGACACAAGAATAAACTTTTGTACCCCAGCTTTGAGCGCTGCATCAATTAGATTTTTATTCCCAAGATAATCAGGTCGCTCAGTATTATCAGGTAAACCACCTATAGTACTGATAACAGTCTCGACGGCTTCACCTGTCAGTATTGCACGTTCTACATCATCGACATTCAAGGCATCTCCAAAAACCACCTGAACACCTAATGCTTCTAGGTCAGCCGCCGCAGTTTCTTTTCTCAGCAAGGCTTTGACTTTTAGCTGTTGTGCTGTTAGAGATTTCACAATTTCTCGACCAACACCACGGCTTGCCCCAGCCAAAAAAATGTAAGATGTCTTTGTCATAGCTTACTGTTATTTTTTTAACGACTGAATTGCATACGCTCCAAGGATTTTATCAAAGGATGGACAGCATTTAGCAACTACTTAAGTAGCTGAGATACCTCTGAAACACGTAGTAACATTCCACCAAAATATTTTGATTACAAGTTGCGGTACTGGATATTTGTTTACTGGTTTAATTTACTACTCAAGATAGATGCTCTTATATATATCTATAATTGGGTAGAGAATTATGCATTACATTCATCAAGGAAAAGCCCACTCTCTCCTGGTTATTTCCTGGAGTAATGCCTCATTACAAACCTATTTTTCTAAGCATAAATACTGCATTCGTCCCTAGCTTTGCCCGATCCTCAGGGTTTGCTCTTTATAGGGACTGGTAACCACAAGCCACGCTTTCTGTGCGGAATACACTGTTTATGTCAAGAAAATATGACATTTAAGAGTTTATACTTATTTTAATATGTAAATTTAATTGCTCAAACAAATTAACATGGTTTATATATTTTATATAAGCTATAAGTAAAAGTTAATATTTTTGTAATTAAATAAACATAATATTAAGCACATATTAAGTAAATTTTTTAACGTATATTTAGCAGAATGCATGTATGTAAAGCTTTTCAGGCTAAGAGTTACAAGGTATCAGTTTTAATGTAACTATTGTTTTTTTTATTACAAAGTATTTTATAAGTTTAATTATTATTAGTAATTACAGAGGATTACGGATACTTTTTTTAATGAAAAATTAAACAATAATTGCATAGATTAATTTTTGGAATTTTAAATTATGCACATTACACACTCCCAACAGTAGAAGTAAATATTGTTTACAAACTGTTGGAAGGGTAGTACGAAATTTAATTTTCTCCCAAAAATATCGCTTAATGGTTATTAAGAGATTAAAATGTTCTGTGTGACTGAAATTAGTGTTGTCATTGTGCATTTGTATCTCCAAGTGATTAAGCAGTAACTAGTTTTCTTTGCTGAATAATTTGCTTTCTTTCTGTTAAGACTATATGTTCATGTTCTAGAACAATATGCTTACTTATGGGTGCCTCACTTTAATTTCTAGAACAAAAGTAAACATATAAGACTACTATTCGAGTTGGGTGCAACTCTTTTTAGAAGACAATTTTTATTTTGGTATAAAGACTTAACTTCATACTTAACAAGGGTTTGAGTTTGTAAATCTTCTAGGAATAGCTTCGCTCAGATTTTAGAAAACGGTCTTTATTTTTAGGCTGTAGTATTTCATTACATAAAAATAGGGGTATGAGCGTTTATTTCTGGCGTTGGCGTAGCCACTCTTCCGGAGTATCGCTTAAATGCTTCTAAAATAAGCCGATAAGTAAAAAGTCGATATGGAAGGAGATTGAAGATTGTATTACAAATTTAGTATTACGGCTTCCTAAAAGAGCCGCACCCTTGTGATTAACCATATACAACTTAAATAAGCATTTTTCAAGATGCCTATTTGAGATAAATCCTGCTTAAAAATGCTAGAGAGCCTACTTTGATTTAACACTACTTTGAGTCGTGAGTATAGTTTATGAATACACACACAAAAGCATTAATTTCACCGCTATTTGTGCTAACACGCATTTGTCGGAATTTGCTGTACGAACTATTTCTAATGTGGCAATTCATATGGCGTGATTACTCAAGCGCCTTGCTGCCTGGATTACTATTTTTAATAGCTGCTTGGAAAGTTAATTTATTATCTTTAAATGAATTACCCTTGCAAATAGGCCGCGGCATTATTTATTTTTGGTTGTACATTTTGTCATTTTGTATTGCAAACCAAATTGTTGGCATAGAAGAAGATAAACTCAATAAACCTAATCGCCCACTTGTTACAGGGCTTGTTTCTGTTCATGGAGCTTTTATAAGGTGGGTTGTCAGCATGATTTTGTTTTCGTTGGTAGGTTGGTGGTTTGGGGTTTTAGAGTGGGCACTACTTTGGCAAATCTGCATTATTCTGAATAACTTTGGTAGCTGGGACAAGCACTGGATTACCAAAAATATAATTATGGGAGTCGGCACAATTGCCCAACTTGCACCAGCTTATCAACTAGTAGCACCTTTGTCTCCTATTGCATGGCGTTGGATTTTAATGTTGGCTGGTGTGTGGCTAACCATATCTGCTGTTCAGGATCTGCGAGATATTGAAGGCGATCGCGCTATTGGTAGAAACACATTGCCAATTGCTTTTGGAGAAACTGCAAGTCGAGTAATACTGAGTTTAGGCTTTGCATTGTTGCCATTTGCAACTCATTTATTATTAATGATGCCTGTAGGAATAACAGTAAAAGTATTACTTTGCGATATAGGTCTTGCAGTTTTGAGTTTGACAGTTGCAGGACGGATTATATTTTATCGTTCTCCACAAGCAGATCATCGCACCTATATGCTGTTTACCTACTGGTTTTGTCTAACACTAGCTAGTGCAATCATCATCCTTTAAACTTACTTTTTTAAGTAGGTCAACTTTGAAAAATGTAAGATAGATTATTTGGGATTACTTTGCTCCACTGCGTTACGCTCGTAATGACATTTCACTTTTAATTAGTTTGAGCTACTTAGCACTAGTAATACTCAAAATAAAAGAAAAACATTGAGCAAAATTTTTGGATAGCAAATTAAATGCAACTACCTAATCGTCTCAAAACTCCCTCTTTTCTACAAAAGCTTCAATGGATTTTTGACCCTATAAAATACATGAAAAGTGCTGTTCAACAATATCCTGATATTTTCACTGGTGAAGTTGTTGGTTTTGGGGACAATCTAGTATTTGTGAACCATCCCCAAGCAATAAAAGAAATTTTAATTAACGATAGAAAGGCGTTTGCAGGCTCAAGCAAAGCGAATAGAATTTTGCAACCCTTAGTGGGAAACTCTTCACTCCTGGTGTTGGACGGCGAGTCCCATAAACAGCGACGACAATTGTTGATGCCCTCCTTTCATGGAGAACGGATGCGAGCTTACGGTCAGCTAATTATCAATCTGACAGAAAATATATTTAGTCAGTTACCGTTAAACAAGCCTTTTTCTGCACTTTCTACAATGCAGGCGATTTCCTTACAAGTTATATTACAGGCTGTTTTTGGTTTTTATGAAGGAGAACGTTGCCAACAACTCAAGCATTTAATACCAACCTTAGTTATGGAGTTGTTTCGCTCTCCATTTATTTCTAGCTTCCTATTTTTTCCTTCTTTACAACGAGATTTGGGATCTTTGACACCTTGGGGGAAATTTCTGCGCTTAAGAGAGCAAGTTGATGAATTGCTTTATGCAGAAATTGCTGAACGCCGGCAGCATCTCCTTCCAGACCGGATTGATATTCTTTCCTTGCTAATGTTAGCGAGGGATGAAACTGGTAAAGCAATGACAGATCAGGAGTTGCGCGATGAAGTGATCGACTTAATGATTTCCGGGCATGAAACTACAGCATCGGCAATGACTTGGGGATTATATTGGATTCTCCACAAGCCAGAAGTGTATGAAAAACTGCTGCAAGAACTGGATAGCTTGGGTGATTCTCCAGATCCCATGAAAATTTTCCAGTTACCTTATCTCACCGCTGTCTGTAATGAAACTCTGCGGATTTATCCTATAGCGATCATGACACTTCCCAGGGTTGTGCAAGAACCAGTTGAAATACTCGGACATCGATTAGAACCTGGTACAAAAGTCATTGGCTGTATTTATCTCGCTCATCAACGTGCAGATTTATATCCGCAGCCCAAAGAGTTTAAACCAGAGCGCTTTCTGGAACGGCAATTTTCTCCCTATGAATTTCTGCCCTTTGGTGGTGGTGCCCGTGGTTGTATTGGTCAGGCTTTGGCTACATTTGAAATGAAGCTAGTATTGGCAACTATTATCTCTAGGTATCAACTTTCACTGGCAGATCAACGAGCAGAGAGACCTCAACGTAGAGGCCTTGTGGTTGGGCCTAGAAATGGAGTCAAGATAATAATTACAGGGCGGCGTATGCGTCAACAGTCTTCAACTGCTATGGTAACTACACCAACTCTATAGTCTAGTACTTCCTCACTGTCTCATTGGAATTTCAATCACAAACTCAGTTCCCTTACCTGGTGTAGACTCACAGAACAACTTTCCTTTATGTTTATCTACAACAATTTGATAGCTAATCGACAATCCTAGCCCTGTACCACTCCCAACTGGCTTGGTGGTAAAAAATGGGTCAAAGATTTTTTGTTGCACCTCAGCATTCATACCAAGACCATTATCAATAATGCGAATCCTGATAGTATTTTTGTCGGCTAAGTCAGTTAAAATGCGAATTTTAGGAACTTTAAATTGATGGTTGTTCTCATTTTCCGTACTCCATTCTTTATTGTTATCATCCAACGCATCAATCGCATTACTCAGGATGTTCATAAACATCTGATTTAACTGGCCAGCATAACAAGCCACCTCTGGCAGATCTCCATATTCTTTGATAACTTCTATCTCAGGACGGTCATTATTTAGTTTAAGTTTGTGTTGCAAGATCATTAAAGTATTGTCGATGCCCTCATGAATATCTACAGGCTTCATGTCAGCTTCATCTAAGCGTGAAAAGTTGCGTAATCCTAAAACAATATGCCGGATACGTGATGTTCCTAGCTTCATAGAATCCAATACTTTTGGCAAGTCTTGCACTAAGAAATCTAAGTCTATTTCTTCAGATTTTTCAGCAACTTGATCAGAGGGATTGGGATATTCTTGCTGATAAATAGCAATCAAATCTAATAGATCTTGTACGTATTCTTGTGTATGAGTAATATTGCCATGAATAAAATTGATGGGGTTATTGATTTCATGGGCAATTCCCGCTATCATTTGCCCCAAACTAGACATTTTTTCACTTTGAATTAGTTGCGTTTGGGCGTTTTGCAAATCCACTATTGCCTGTTTTAAGCGCTGATTATTCTCGTTAAGTTCATGCGTTCTGCGTTCAACTTTCTCTTCTAAAGTATGGCTATATTCCTCCAAGCCTTCTTTTGCTTGTGCTAAATCTTTATAGAGGATAGCATTCTCTAGAGAGATTGCTGCTTGGGTAGTAATTACTTGTAAAAGTTCTAGGCGATCGCGTGTAAACGCTCCTGTCGTAAGATTATTTTCAAGATACAATATACCAAGAAATTTTCCCTGATTGATAATCGGTATACATAACAGACTCTTGGGACGATCACGAAGAATGTAGCGATCATTTGCTAAAAATCCTTCCACTTTAGCATCATCAACAACAAATCTTTCCTTTGTGCGTTTGACATAATTAATCAAAGTAATCGGAAGGTCATTGCTACAAGAAAGGTTAATTGCAGGGAATTCTGTGTAAGTGGATGCTAATGCGGAATTAGAACTAATAGCAGTAACGGTTAAGTCCAAATCATCCCCTGGATTTAGCATTAAAGCACATTTAGAAGCTCCTGCATTTTCCCTCACTAATTTCATTAAAGTAGATAACAATTGCTCCAGTTCAATTTCTCCAGAGAGTGCTTGTGAGGCTCTAATTACAGCAGTCAAATCTAAAGAGTCAGAAATACTTGTGCAAGAGCTAATTAAAGTCTGGTGACTGCTTTGGGTAGATAAAGTGGTGTGATGAGAAGAAGTACTTTTTTCGCTGGTATATAAACTTAGTTGGTCTTCCTTGAGAATCGGAGCCAGTAATTGGGGATACCGTTTTTCCAAATCGTCAACTTTGGCTTTTGCCCCCCACCGCAAATAACAGTAATATGCATCAGTAAAGTAAGTTTGGGCTATCTTGTGTTTGCTCCATTCTAGATAAAAGCGAGTAGCCAGTTCGTTAGCAAGAGCTTCTTCATTAAGATACTCATTTTCTCTAGCAAGAGTGATGGCGCGATCATAACAGTCCATTGCTTCGAGATATTTACCAAAAACCCTATTTATTTCTGCCTCTACTAAATAATATTTGTGTAAATAATTCATTGGAGCATTATTTGACCAATGATGCATCTTTTCCTGATTGGCTTGTACCCTATCAATAATGTACTTTTGTTGAGTCTCGCCAGCATCAGAATAAATCGCGAGTTGTGCGAGAGAGTCGTAAAAATGAAACAGAGGAACAACGAGACTTCCTACACCAGCATATAAATACTTTTCTGCCAATGCGGCATTTTCAACTGCTTGTGTAAACTCTTGAAACAAGTAACTTAGCTGAAGCTTGGATAAATATAGATATAAAAGCCCATTTCCATCCTTAGCTTCAAGATGAATCGGTAGTATTTTCTCTTCGTCGTATGCATTACCGATTAAACAATTAGGATTTTCCCCGGATTCGAGCAAGTTCAACACTGTCTGGTGATAAATAGCATTCCAGTAAAAAGCTCTTTCTTGCTTGATTTGACTAATGGCATTGCCATAGCTTGCTATTTGCAATTCCAGCCCCGTCAGTTCACTGCCAATAAAATAGGAATACGAAGAATAATTGTAAAGGGCAAAAGCTGCAAATTCCAAATCTCCAGTTTCAAGTCCTGTAGAGTAAGCCTCTGATAAATACTGTAATGTTTCCTTTGTATGCTTTTTAAAATGTCTGATAGCACCATAAAATACCATCATTATCTTAGCTTTTACTTCTTTGAAGTTATAGTGATCTACCAGGCATAAAGCCAGCTTGCCAAATTTATAGCCAGATTCAATGTCTCCTACTAGCCCACAAAGTATAAATCCGTAAGTAACATAGGCAAAAGCAGACAAAGGGGCATTACCATATTGAAGCGATAATTCAATTTGTTTCAAGATAGCCAGCGGGAATAGCTCTGGAGCAACTGCATAAGAAAAAGTACCTGTAATAGCTAGAATACGTATAGTTGCTAATTGTTGAGCTTCTACCATTTCTGGTAGATAAATTAAGTCTTCAATACACTTATCAGTCAAGTGTGCTGTTATTTGTTGCATTGCCAGTTGCACATCAGATTGACAGGGATTTTCAGGGAAGTTAACTCCCAACTGCTTAAGAACAGCTAGAGCAATATTGACAGCTTCAATAGTTCGGTTTTGTGCTCCATAAGCTTGAATTTTGGCTTCATAGACTTTCACTTTTTCTACCAGCGTTTTAGCCTGTGCCAATACTACTTCTGCTAATTTCTCTATCTCCTCAAATTCACCAGCCAAGTAAGCGGCCTCTGTTGCTGTTTCATACAAAGCTAGGATCAGCTCATATTTGTTATCCCAGCTATTATCAGCAAGTAATTCGATTCCAGTCTTTAAATACTTGAGCGCTGATGAATAAGCTGTTGATGCTAAAGCTTTACGTCCAGCAGTCAGATTCATCTCAGCTAAATGATCGCGTTTAGACTGATGAGTAATCAACTCTAATGCAATATTTAACTGGTTAACAAGCTCAAAAATCTTTTCTTCACGTTCAGAGATTGGGGTATTACTTAACAATAAGAGTCCAATTTTTAAGTGAATTGGCTTCTTTTGATCTACGGCAATTAAAGAATAGGCTGCTTGCTGTACCCGATCATGTACGAATTTATATCTGGGAAATTGGAAATCTGGAATTTTGGAATGATCCTCTTCCTGATGATTAACAGTTATTACTGAAGCTTGCTCATCTTGAAATAACTTATAAGCATCATCTTGAGCTAAAACTAACCCCTCACGTAATGCTGGTAATAAGTCTAAAGATGTATCTAAGGTAGATTTTTCATGGACTATCGCCAGAGTTTTTAGGTCAAACTCATTACCAATACATGCTGCTAGCATCAAGACTTTTTGAGTATGTATCGGCAATTTTTCAATTTGGATGGCCATGAATTTGACTACATCATCTGTTAGAGATAATGCCTCTATATCTACAAGGTCATACTGCCAAAAACCCCCATTAAAATTAAACTTAATCAAATTTTCATCATGCAAAGTATTGAGAAATTGATTGCTAAAGAAAGGATTACCTTTGGTTTTTGCAAACACCATTTGGGTGAGCGGAGTAGCAACGACTTCTTGGCAATTAAGAGTATCAGCAATTAATTTGTTTAAATCTTCTTGAGTTAAAGGTGCAAGATTAATAGTATTAATTGTTACTCCCATTTTCTCAATTTCTTGTAGTTTCAAATAAAGTGGATGTGCATTTGAAACTTCATTATCTCGATAAGCACCAATCAGTAGCATCCCTCCGCCAATTTCTGCTTTATTTCCAGGCTCACCCACAAGATGGGAAGATGTGTTTTCACTCATTAATAATTGAATAAATTTTAAAGAAGTC
Organism: Nostoc sp. T09; assembly: GCF_002154695.1. Classification (GTDB taxonomy): domain Bacteria; phylum Cyanobacteriota; class Cyanobacteriia; order Cyanobacteriales; family Nostocaceae; genus Aulosira. The sequence continues at coordinate 22,241 of NZ_MTAV01000221.1, read as the reverse complement.
ACATCTGCCCATTGCAAGTCATCTAAAAAAATTACCAGTGGATGCTCTTTTGTAGCGAATACTTGGATGAATCTTTGGAATAATAAGTTGAAGCGATTTTGAGCAGCGTTACCAGAGAGTTCTGTTACTTCAGGTTGCTTACCAATTATTAGTTGTAGTTCGGGTATTACATCAGTAATTACCTGACTTTGTTCACCCAAAGCTGACAGAATCTTAGTTCTCCACTGTTGAATTTGAGCATCGGTTTCAATGAGTAATTGCCCAATTAAATCTCGAAAGGCTTGCACTAATCCTGATAAAGGAATGTCACGTTGGAACTGATCGAATTTACCTTTGATGAAGTAACTACGCTGCCGCACAATTGGTTTGTGAACTTCGTTAACTACAGCAGTTTTGCCAATCCCAGATGAACCTGTGACTAACATCATTTCAGTTGTGCCGCCAGCTACTCTTTCAAAAGCAATCAATAGGGTTTCTATATCCCGTTGGCGACCATAGAGTTTTTCGGGGATGAGGAAATGGTCTGAAAAGTCGCGCACTCCCAACTCAAAGGCGGGAATTTTTCCCGTATCTTGCCATAGGTAGCGACACTTTTCTAAGTCATGCTTAAGTCCGTGTGTACTTTGATAGCGGTCTTCCGCATTTTTGTCCATCAGCTTACTGATAATCTCAGACAGCATCGGGGGGATATTGGAGTTAATGCGGCTGGCTTTTGGTGGTTCTTTGGCAATGTGGGAATAAACTAACTCCATTGGGTCAGTGGTAGTGAAGGGTAACTGTCCAGTGAGGAGTTCAAAGAAAGTGACACCTAAGGAATAAAAGTCGGTACGGTAGTCAATACCTCGATTCATTCTTCCCGTTTGTTCGGGAGAAATGTAAGCTAAGGTGCCTTCTAAGACGTTGGGATTGGTAAGGAATTGAATTTCTCTTGGTAGGAGGGTAGCGAGACTGAAGTCAATTATTCTTACCTCGCCTGTAGTTGGATTAATTAAGATGTTGGCGGGTTTGATATCTTTATGTATGATGCGATCGCGATGCAGTCCCTCTAAAATACATGTAATTTCGATGGCCATAGAAAAAAACTCACCGATGGAAACAGAATTTTTTTCAATTCTCTTGTTAGCCAATTGCCACTCTTGGAGGGAAATGCCGCCAAAGTCTTCCATAACTAAGGCATAGCCGTTACGATAGCTTTCTAAGCTTAAAGGTTTGACTATGCCGAGGAGGTCGAGGTTTTTAGTGATGTTGTATTGATTGCGGAATTGGGCAATTTCAGTGAAGGTGGGATATTCATTCCGCATCAGTTTGATAATGACTGATTTTTGGTCTTGTTCTCTAATACCCCGATAAACAAGGGTTTTACTACCTGAGTAAATTTTTTCTGTAATCCGATAGCCCGAAATATTATTTACTGAATTTATTAAAGCTGGCATTGTACTTTAGGTTCATAGTCTTGGCTCTATTTAGTATTCCCATTTGACAATTTCGACTATCATTAAAATTTTAAAAATGTGTATATAAATACACACATTTCTTCAATTAAGTAAATACCACAAGCTTTATATAGCAATCAGAAAATAGTCATTCCAGAATTTTAGTTTAGTAATTTGGAAGACATTTTTTATAATTCTCTAATAGCTGTAGATGTTTGATCAAAGAATGGCAGAGCTTGATTGCTCATTAATTTTGAGATACTGCTAGCAAATTCAATGTTGCAGTTGTTACTCAATATGTTTACTAGCTTGAAGAAATAATTCAGAACGCGATCGCCTCTATAGAGTAAATATACTTAACCCAAACGTAGGAAGTATTTTTACAGGCGATTATGCGAATCTAGAAATAACTCTTCTAGGATAAATTTATGGCGAAAGAATCACACAACAGCCTAGAGTCATCCCACGATATCAGAGTAGCTGCTACCTCAAAAATCTGGGGAACTACAGTGGGAATTTTAGCATTATGCATTCCGCTTTCAGCTGTTACAAGAAGTGGTGCTATTCTGCCTTTAGCTGCTATTGGTGGTGCAGCAGCTGGTACGGTGGCTGTATGGCGTTATGATGATAAAAAATCAAAAAATAACTATCTGCAACAACAGCAGATAGAACTTTTAGAAACAAGAATAGCGAATTTAGAAACGATTATCAGCAGCAATGACTTTGATTTACATATGAAAATTCAAAAGTTGGAGACAAGCGATCTCCAGGGACAAGCCGCTACGCGTCTAGGCACTCAACAGACACTTCCTGAACATCAAGCTTAAAATGAGCTTATATTGTAATTTATATTCATCTGGTATCGTTATTCTCAGAGTCAGCGAAATCAGATGAGTTTGACATAGATATTAACAGAATACCACCGCTGCTCCCCTTTTTGTCAGCCTTTAATCACACTATTCTTTGCTGCTGGAACTGTTTCCATCGAAACAATATATTCTTCTCTATTTTAGTTAAAATGATTTGACATCAATTAACTCTCTATACCTTAGCCATATCAGTTAATGATATGTTTGGGCGCTATCTAGGTGTATCTTTACCGTGAATGCAGGCTTACGCTTGTGTTCTATTAGACTGCTAGGATTACTGAATTTTAATCAATAAAGATTATAAACTTGAGTAATTGTATTGGTATAGCTTACCTTAGGTATGCAATAGTGTGTCGCTCTAATGCAGATGGATTGGATTAGCTTACTAAAAGGTCAACAAGCTGACTTTCTACAACGTGTCAAAAAACTGAAAACACATGACTTATCTTTACTAAAAAGCCAAATTAAAGGTTGTCATAGTGAAATTATGACATTTTGGGGTGAGTCGTTAGACAAACTCATGGAATTGTCTCGTCAACAAGCAGAAATTCTGGCAAAAAATCCACCGCCGACACCACCCGAATATCCTGAACCGCCTGATTGGACGATACCCTTTCCCCAACACTTTCGGCAGCAAGCGCAAGATTATATTTTGCGCGAGCAAATTGTCGAGCGAGTCATGGCGGAACGCTTTGGTAAGTTAGTCAAAAAAGTGTCGCAAGACACTGTAAAAAATATGGTTTTAGATGATGAGGGAAATTTGCGCAGTGATAGTAAATTTTCTTATGTACTCACAGCTAACCAAAAACTCAGTATTCAAGTTTACGCAGCTGATGGCGAAAGTTTTAATGGGATTAAGAAAAATAAAATTAAGTGGTCAGTTACTCAAGAGGACTTGACAAAACATCAAATATTAATTTTTCTCTGTTTGTTTTATCCGGGTAATAGTAAATTAGGATACGAAAAACAAGTAGTAATTACTGGATTTTTACCTAGCGCTCAACTGGAATCTACTGAACAAAAAATTTCCATTACTCCCAGTAACTTGTTGTATGCAGGTGGATTAAGTTGGTATTTAGAATCACTAGTACACAAAAAAGATACAGTGCTAGTAGTTAATGAAGGAGCGATCGCAGAAACGGTTGTGACTGTGCCAGCAGAACATTCTCTTAAGAAGATAATCGGTGACTGGGAATACTGGCAGACCTTGAAAGGGCATACTAGAGGAATTAATTGCCTTGCCTACTCTTCGGGAACGCATACGGCGAACATTAATAGGTGTAGCCTGAGCAAAACGCCGCCAATATTAGCTAGTGGGAGTCTTGGCGAAACGAAGCTATGGGATTTAACGAGGGGTGAATTGATAGATACATTGTCAGAGTCTCCTTGGGTTGTATCTGGGCTAGTCGATGAAGTCAATTCCTTAGCTTTTAGTTCTGATGGGCAGACTTTAGCCAGTGTAGGCGCAGACTCCACGATTAAAATTTGGCATGTAGGTGCATTAGATTTGATAGATATCTTGCACAAGCATAATGGGGTAGTTAGATGCGTTGCGTTTACCCCAGATGGCAGGATGTTAATTACTGGTGGGGATGACCGAAAAATTCTGTTTTGGGATTTGATGAAGCGTCAGGTAGCGATCGCACTTTCTTTAGATGATACAGCGGCGCATTCTCTGGTGTTGAGCCAAGATGGTCAAACTCTGGTTACAGGTAGCTACCGCAAAATCAAAGTCTGGTGTACCTCTCACCTAGGAGGCGTAACGGATTTAAAGGATGTGCAACCCCTATATACCTTCACTGGTCATTCTCACATCGTTCGTTCCCTGGCTATCAGTGCCGATGCGAAACTGCTCATCAGTGGTAGTCGCGATCAGACAATTAAAATTTGGCAATTAGAAACAGGGGAATTAATTCGTACCCTGAAGGGACATAGGGATGAAGTCTGCACAATCACCCTCAGTCCTGATGAACAAATTATCGCTAGTGGTAGTGCTGATAAAACTATCAAATTGTGGCATGTAGAAACAGGGGAACTACTAAGTACTTTTACGGGACATACAGACACGGTAACAGCAGTTGCGTTTACTGCTTCTGGTGAAATGCTGGTAAGTGGGAGTTTAGATAAGACAATTAAAATTTGGCAGCGGAGTTAAAAATCTCCAAAGATACTTGGAAACTCACTTGCAAGTATGACAAGCCACTTTGTGTCTACGCAGATCGTTAAACTAGCTTCTCTTACATCTGACATAGTTTCAATGCCTTGTGGGTTAGCAAACAAGGAGAATTTGGCTGTGATCTACCCGTTCTGTTTGTTTAACATAGATTGTATTAAAAATCACTCACTTTACTAAAACTTTATACATCTCTTTAGCTTGTCTAGTTACGTACTAAGACGGGGAAATATATCTTTTGACATATTTACATCATAACTACGTAGGTAATTTAATATGTGTTTTGCGTAAAGACACGGTATAAAGTTGTTTTTTTGACTAAATTTCTGTAAATTAAGTATGTTCTCCAGGGCTAGATAATTTATACATAAATTATCTACGCACAAAAAAATAAATTTAAAGGCTGGATTTGTCTTTAAACATGACTTTTAGTGCCAGGTGTACAGCTACTAATACAAAAGTATTAGTGTAGCTTTTAGCATCTATCTTCTAGCGATTTACTTGTTTCAATAATTTGCATTGGATACACACTATGCGTTGGGTTGCAGACAGCACGTAATCACACGCAATTTTTGTATACCCAATTTTCCCTAACATCTAATTTTTAAGGAATGAATTCAATGATTATTACTAGAGTTACAAACAAACTCGGTCTTGCTTCTGCTGTAGTCACAAGTATAGTGCTCGCATCTGTTGAAACTAAACCAACTTATGCATTCCAGATTAACTCCAGTGCATTCGGACCAAGCGCTGTTGTAGAAAGTTTTGAGAATGTTTCTGTAGGGACAAATGTTCGCCAAGAGTTTGCTGGCTATATTTCTCCAGGTATAAATGGTCCGTTTACATTTGCATCGGGGGTTACTTTAACACGTCCAATCCCAAATCCAGGGATAAGTCAAGGTGTGATCGTAGGAGATTTTAGTATTGGATCTGCGTATTTTGGTCTCGCGGGTAATGGCTCTGTTAGTGCGGCTGAGGTTCCTAATGGAACTGCTTACTTAGGGTTAAACAGTGTTGCATCAGCAGGTCCTATAGAATTTACCTTTGCTTCTGATATAAGACGTATTGGTGCATTTGTTGATAGTGTTAATTTTGGACGAGACATAACATTATCAGCATTTGACGCTGCAAATAATCTTTTGGAAACAGTTAGCATTGCTAGCATTAATGTATCTCAATGGCGTTCAAATTTCTTGGGTGTAGAGAATATATCTGGTATTCGTAAAGTTGCTTTCAACGGTGATTATCTAGTGTTAGATAATCTTAAATTTGAATCTAAATCTGTACCAGAACCCCTAACCATAGGTGGTACAGCGCTAGCTGGTGGTATCGGCTTGCTAATGAAGAAGAGAAAAGCAGCTTCTCAACAGGCTAAAGCGTAACCATACTCATCAGATTTCAACAACAACCACCCTGTTACTTATCTGACAATGGGTGAAACAGAGATGGCGTAAGTTAGTTGGATAAAGATATTTAACCAAGCCAAGACTCAAAGCAACTTTTGCGTCTTGGCTTCTTAGCGCAACAATCCATATTTATGTTACGGAATTAAAAATTATTCGGAGAAACAGAACATTGCGCCTTAATCAAAAAAAGTTAATTGTAAAGTAATATTACAAAGCTTGGAAAAATATTGAGAAATTGGCTGCTAGCCAAACCTGGCTCTAAGGTAGAACCTAGTAGGAGAGACTTGAGGCACATGTGATGAACATGAATAATATTCAAAACTATCGGTTTGTCTGTACCTTGACCTTTGGTGATATCTATGGTCAAATAATTGTTTGGTTAATTACAATTACCATTAGTTTGGCATCAGCCTTGGCACTGATGGGTGCTAGACGGCCAGTTTATGCTTTAGCCACTGTTGGCCTCGTAGTTCTGCTATCGCTGCCTTTCTTGTTATTTGCGTTTGTAACTACATTGTTAAATCATATTGAGCTAACTGCTGTAGAGCCAGGAACTAAGACTGAACCTATACCAGGTAATGTTTCCCAGCAAAAACCTGTACAAGCAACTAGCTGAACAGATTTTCAAATTGGAGATTTGCGTTTTGGGATTGAGCCGTCTGGCTGAAGCATCATCAGTATCTAACCGACGAGTTACCTAATTAGGCAAAATCTCAATTCACAATCCAAAATCGCAATCATCTCCCTGTCTTGTGGCAGGGAATTTTTTGTGGCTAGTAATGTAGAAGACGAAGGTAGCCCTAATGAAAAAATTTCATCGCCATGCCTGAAAAAAAGACAAGGGGACAAGGAGAATAATTCTTGCCTCTTTCAAGGCTGGTAGGAAAAGTTTTATTAAGTAATTCAAAATTCAACAGAACAAGCTAATTGTGCCAAATATCCTGGTGGCTGAATATTTGCACATCGGAAAGATGTGACAAATGTAAACAGGTACAACACTGCCAGAGGAATCGCATCTCTACAATAGAACAGCAGCTTTTTGCAGTCGGGGGCTAGTGAAAACTAATTATGCTAGAACATGATGTGATTATTGTCGGGGGTGGTTTGGCTGGATGCCGCGCGGCTGTGGAAATTGCCCGCATTAACCCCAGTTTAAATATTGCTGTGGTTGCCAAAACTCACCCTATTCGTTCCCACTCGGTGGCGGCTCAAGGTGGTATGGCAGCATCGCTGAAAAATGTTGATTCAGAAGATAGTTGGGAAGCACACGCATTTGATACTGTCAAGGGTTCTGACTACTTAGCAGACCAAGACGCTGTAGCAATTCTTGCCCAAGAAGCGCCAGATGTGGTGATTGACTTGGAACATATGGGCGTTTTGTTCTCGCGCTTGCCGGATGGTCGCATTGCCCAACGCGCTTTTGGCGGACATTCCCACAATCGCACTTGCTACGCTGCTGATAAGACTGGTCACGCAATTTTGCACGAATTGGTGAACAACTTACGGCGTTATGGTGTGCAAGTTTACGAAGAATGGTACGTGATGCGCCTGATTTTGGAAGAAGGGCAGGCAAAGGGTGTGGTGATGTACCATCTTTTGGATGGGCATATCGAGGTACTACGGGCTAAGGCAGTAATGTTTGCCACTGGTGGTTATGGTCGGGTTTATAACACCACCTCAAATGATTACGCTTCTACTGGTGACGGTTTGGCAATGACTGCGATCGCAGGTTTGCCCCTAGAAGATATGGAATTTGTGCAATTCCATCCAACTGGCTTATATCCAGTAGGGGTGCTGATTTCAGAAGCAGTTCGGGGAGAAGGAGCGTATCTCATCAACTCCGAAGGCGATCGCTTTATGGCAAACTACGCACCTAGTCGCATGGAACTAGCTCCGCGCGATATTACCTCAAGGGCGATCGCTTACGAAATTCGCGCTGGGCGTGGTATTCATCAAGATGGTAGTGCTGGTGGGCCCTTTGTTTATTTAGATCTGCGCCACATGGGCAAAGAAAAAATTATGAGTCGCGTTCCCTTCTGTTGGGAAGAAGCCCATCGCTTAGTGGGTGTTGATGCTGTGACTCAACCTATGCCTGTACGTCCTACCATTCATTATTGTATGGGTGGTATCCCTGTTAACACTGATGGGAAAGTCCGTAGTAGTGGCGACAATTTTGTCGAGGGCTTCTTTGCAGCTGGGGAAACATCTTGTGTTTCCGTGCATGGTGCCAATCGTCTTGGTAGTAATTCCCTATTGGAATGTGTAGTTTATGGCAAGCGCACCGGGGCGGCGATCGCGCAATTTGTGCAAAATCGCAAATTACCGATCGTGGACGAACAACGTTACATTCATGAAGCCCAGCAACAAATTCAAGCTCTGCTAGAACAGCCTGGGAAATACCGAATTAACCAAGTCCGTGAAGCTTTTCAAGATTGCATGACTCAGTACTGTGGCGTTTTCCGCACCGCAGATTTAATGCAGGAAGGATTACATAAACTCGAAGAACTACAACAGCAATATCCACAAATATATTTAGACGATAAAGGCGATTCTTGGAATACAGAAATTGTAGAAGCCTTGGAATTGCGGAGTTTAATGGTAGTGGGACAGACAATTCTCGCATCAGCACTCAATCGTCAAGAAAGCCGCGGCGCACACTTCCGTGAAGATTATCCTCAAAGAGATGATGACAAATTCCTTCAGCATACAATGGCTTACTATTCACCAGCAGGCATTGATATCCAGTATCGCCCAGTAGCGATTACGATGTTTCAACCCAAGGAGCGGAAATATTAGTCAAGGATGAAGTATATTTGTCAGCGATCGCACTATGTTACGAGTAATTTTGGAGATAGGTGCGATCGCACCAGATTTTATTTTAGATAATCATGGAGCGATGCCTGCGGCGGGCTACGCCAACGCCTTTTTTACTTGAAGCTTCGGCTCTAGAACATGATGGTTGAGGCTTGAAACGAGAACGTTTAGGTTCTAAATGAGAATGTTCGGGTTCCAAACAAGAATGTTCTTGTTCAAAGGTTGAAACTTGGTGTTTGGAAGTCGAAATGAGCCGGCGATTTCTACGACAGGCTACGCCTACGCACGATATTTCAGTTTATTTTAGAGATGAATGGCGAATGTCTATGACGAGGGTAGCCCCAGCACTCAACAATTAAGTCTTGTAAAACCTCTGGCGTTCTTCTCTGCGCCTCTGCGTCTCTGCGTGAGACAAAAATATCTATATACAATCGAACCGCCTTCGCGCAGCGTCTCGCAGAGAAGGACGCAGAGAGATTCTTCAGCTAGGGTGTATTTTTTGCGTTTTGAGGAGATGGGGTGTAATTCGTCATTGGTCATTTGTCACTTGTAATTGAGAAACTAGACATGATATGACTGACCAAAGATTTCGTTGACGGTTATGTTTACGTCGGGGAAGGCTGGAATTGATAAAGTTTGACCGCTAGCGAACTTTTGCATAAGCTGATATTCTGCGGCTGTTGGTTGTTGATAAACTTCGACAATTTGCTCGTTAATATCAACTAACCAAACTTCAATAATGTTAGCTTCTGCAAATAAAGGGATTTTCTCTTCCCGGTCATACACGACAGTTGAATCAGAAACTTCGATTAGTAAAAAAATATCCTGGGGTTGGGGGTGTGCAGTGGCGTAGAAATCATCACGGGGTTTGAGCAATGCCACATCTGGCTGAGGTTGTGAGTTATTGTCCAGTTTCACAGGGTCTTGAATAGCAATGAGAACCTTATCTCTTAATTTGCTAGATAAAAGTTTGTTTAAGCACTTCACACAAGCCGCATGTTTTGTCCCAATGGGTGACATCTCTATAATCTCTCCCCGTATCAATTCCACTCGGTCATCCTTTGTGAGAATCCCCAACTCAATCATTTTATGATATTGCTCAACTGTAAATTTCCGTCTTAGTAACTGCACAGTCATGACTAACTCCACTGTTGCCTTATCTTTTAATTATTCCTCACAATTATGAACTCACCACCCAGACCACCCACTACAATCAATTCCAGAGGACGCCCAAAGGAGTTTCAGCAAATTATTCAAGCAAAAAGCCATAATTTTGTCGGTCGTGAATTTGTGTTTACGGCTATTCATGAGTTTATTCACCAGCAAAAGTTGCTACCCAGATGCCCGATTTCTTCAAGAAGTCGGGCATCTAAATCAACTCTATGTTTCAGTTAAATAACGAAAAGTGGAAATCTTCAATATTAATGAAGCACGAGTTGTTATAAAAAAAGATACATATAATAGCTTGGTTAGCAGATAGCGATCGCCCATATCCATAACAGCCTCTTTGATACAGGAGTCAGCGCTGTGACAGATGAAATTGATCAACTTTTAGCTGACTGGAAACATAAAATCAAAGTTGTCAGCCAAAATCTTCTAGAACTACAAGAACAGCCAACATATCAGCGACTTTGTGGTAGTCCAAGCTTTCCCAGAGTTGATTTAACGGGAATTACTGCAAAGCGGGTGACTCCAGCGCTGGAGGCGATGAATGATTTGTTTCAATACTTCGACTTATTAGTGCAGGTAGTGGAGAAAGCCAGCAAGTTGCGGCAGCAATTACCACGCTTTTTGGCAAGTGAACAGAAAATTTATGAGGTAAAACAACTGTTAACAGGAGCCTCAATTGAGTTAGCATCTGTGCAAACACCGCTTGCAGACAGAGAACTACTGACTGCTACTCACATAGCAAATGCGATCGCACCTGCACAGTTACTCCAAGTGATGAATGATGCTTTCTCTGTTGCTAGGGATACAGTTTTAGCCGTGGATGCAGCTTGGACTAATCTAGATCGCATACTGGCGGATGCAGAATTACAAATCTACTCACTGCAAAACTTAGCTGAATCCTTAGATCCTAATTCTCTGAGTGAACTGGTGCAATCTCAGGGTGCGATCGCATCTTTGCGTCAACGTATAGAGCAAGATCCTCTGGGAGTGAGTGCAGAGGTAGAACAACAGATTAAGCCAATGCTGGCAAAAGTGAAATCGGTTGTAGAACAAGCGCTGAAGCAGCAACGCCAAATCCGAGATAAATTTGCGATCGCTCACGATTTATTAGAAAAATTAACTACAATCCACTCAAGTTCTGTGGCTGCTTTTGCGGAAAGCCAAGAAAAAATTGTGAATTATTTAATACAGCAAACTCCATTAACTGATGTGCAATTAGATGCGCTCAGTCAATGGCTAACAAGGTTAGAAACTAAGCTAGCGGAGGGTTTAGTTAATCCAGTTATGGTTGGTTTAGACAATTGGATGAATAAAGCTAAAGAGTACATTGCATCGGAACAACGAGCATACACGGCTAATAGCACTCTCCTTGACAGTCGTCGGGAGTTACGGGGACGCTTGGATGCTCTCAAAGCCAAAGCATTCGCCAAGGGATTGATTGAAGATGCCAAACTATCCGAGCTAGCGGAACAAGCAAAGCAACTTTTGTATACACGCCCTACTGCTTTAGATAAAGCTGCTGAATTAGTCTCTCAATATGAAAAGCGTTTAAATGGCAAGTCGTAGGGGAATTATAGATGAGACAAGGGAGACGAAGGGGACAAGCTGCATTGTGAATTTATGATATTTTTTGAGCCTTTGAGCCTGGACATTGAGCCTTTGAGCCTGAACGTTGCACCTTTGAGCCTGAACGTTGCACCTTTAAGCTTGGATGTTGCACCTTTGAGCTTGAATGTTGCGCCTTTGAGCCTGGACGTTGCACCTTTGAGCCTGAACGTTGCACCTTTGAGCCTGGACGTTGAACCTTTGAGCCTGGAAGTTGAACCTTTGAGCCTGGAAGTTGCACCTTTGAGCCGGAAAGTTGCACCTTTGAGCTTGGACGTTGCACCTTTGAGCTTGGAAGTTGCACCTTTGAGCTTGGAAGTTGCACGTTTGAAACTAAAATTTCGAGCTTGACTCTTGACAAATGACAAATGACCAATGACACATGACAAATGACTAATCAGGAGATTTAAATGAACAGCGATCGCTGCACGCGTAATGGATGCACTGGCACTATTGAAGATGGCTACTGTAATGTCTGCGGGTTGGCAGCGGTGAAATCTCAAAATGTTAGCAGCCAGAAGCAAAGCGCAACTATTACAGCTAGAAGTTCACCAGTTACTACAGGTACAGGTTCTTCACCGTTAACCAACCGTTCCAAGGGTTCGCGGCGTAGCAGTAGTACTTCTGCCCGTAGTAGCCGCAGACAGTTGGGTGCAGGGTTAATCTCTGTGCCAGAACTGCCTTCAACTGAGCCAGAAAAAGCGATTATTCCAAACCCAATGGTGCCGGAGAATAAGCGCTTTTGTAGTAATTGCAATCATCCTTTGCGGCGAGAAAAGGGATTTTGCAGCAAGTGTGGACAGAAGTATTCGTTTATTCCTAGCCTCAATCCTGGTGATTTGGTTGTCGGGCAATACGAAGTCAAGGGAGCGATCGCTTATGGTGGTTTAGGCTGGATTTATTTGGGTTTTGATAAAACTCTATCTCGCTACGTAGTGTTAAAGGGACTGCTCAATACTGAAGATGCAGCTAGTGCAGCCGTTGCTGTGGCAGAAAGGCAGTTCCTCGCAGCCGTAAAACACGGCAATATCGTGGGAATTTACAACTTTGTCAACCACGGTACTGAGGGTTTTATTGTTATGGAGTATGTCGGCGGTAAAACCCTCAAGGAAATTCGTAAAAGTCGGGGGCCTTTACCAGTCGCAGAAGCGATCGCTTATATTCACCGCATTCTCAGTGCTTTTGCTTATTTGCATTCTTTGGGAATGGTATATTGCGACTTCAAACCAGACAATATCATGGTCGAAGGCGGCGATGTGAAGCTCATTGACTTAGGTGGTGTCCGCCGCATAGATGACCTGGATGGCGATATTTACGGCACAGTAGGTTACAGCGCCCCAGAAGCAGGTGAAGGCCCCACAGTTGTTTCCGATTTATTTACTGTTGGTAGAACTTTGGCTGTACTGCTAACTGATATTAAAGGCTTTAGTAAAGAACATCTCTACACATTACCCAGCCCCCAAAAAGAACCGTTATTTGTCCAACAAGAATCACTTTATCGCTTCTTAATTAAAGCGACTGCGGAAAATCCCGATGACCGTTTTCAGTCAGCCGATGAAATGGCAGATCAGTTATTGGGTGTGCTGCGGGAAGTCGTGGCGATCGCAACTAATCTCCCCCGTCCATCTACTAGCAATCTGTTGAGCGGCGATATGTTGGCTCTGGCTCACAGCGGTAGCTTGGAACCCATTCAACCAGAATATCAACAATTACCTATACCCATATTAGATGCCAGCGATTCTGGCTTTAATGCAGTGCTTAACGCCAGTGCGATCGCCGATCCAATTAAGCGGGCTGTGAGTTTAGATGTGGTCGTCAAGCAATTTCCAACTTCCAGCGAAGCATGGTTACGATTAGCAAATACCCTGATTGATACAGGTGATTTTGAAGAAGTAGAGCAATCTTTAGCAAAAGTCGAAGCGAAAGACCCTTGGGACTGGCGAATTTTCTGGTATCGCGGGCGTGCTTTGATGGCCCAAGGTAGAGTCATAGAGGCACAGAAAGCATTTGACCAAGTTTATTTTGACTTACCAGGAGAGTTAGCTCCCAAGCTGGCGCTGGGGTTAGCAGCAGAACAGGCGCAAAATTACCAACTAGCAATTAAGATGTACGATCTGGTATCACGTACCGATCCTGGCTATGTAACAGCAGCGTTTGGTTTAGCTCGTTGTCTTTGTGCAACTGGAGATCGCAAAGGTGCAGTCGCCGCCTTAGAACGTGTACCGCCAGCCTCTAGTTTATTTACGCGATCGCGAGTTGAAATTGCCCGGACTTTAATTAATCGCGATCGTTCTGCTCCCGGTTCTCAAGAACTCCAAGCAGCTTCCACAGCAATTGAAACGCTGACCTTGGAAGGTATGGATCGTCATCGCCTGACTAAGCAAGTTTTAGAAACAGCCTTGAATTTACTAACCTCAAAGCAACTCCAAGCTGCTGCCGATCTGAAAATTCTAGGACAACCCTTTCAAGAAATCCATCTGAGAAAAGGCTTAGAAAAAGCCTTGCGGGACATGGCGCATCTGTCCAGTGGAAAGGAGAAAATTCACTTAGTTGATGAGGCTAATAAGATACGTCCGAGAACTTTAATTTAAGCGTGGTGAGGAGATAATTATGCAATGTTTGAGCTGCGGTGCATCCGTCCTAGCAGGCGATCAATTTTGTGAAGAATGCGGTACACCTTTGACTACAAGTAAACCACCAACAACCAGACAAGGCTGTGAAAAATGCGGTGCTGGAAACGAAGCAATAGATGCGGAGGGCTACTGTACCAACTGTGGATTTCGTAGAGAACCAAAGGAGCGAGATCGGCTAGAAGTAATAATTAATTCGCAGTTAGCAGGAGTGAGCGATCGCGGTTTCAAACATCACCGCAATGAAGATTTTTTGGCTCTACAACAGATAAATGGCTCTCAGGTAAATATCTTAGTAGTTTGCGATGGTGTTTCTAGTGCCGATCAACCAGATTTAGCAGCCCGCACTGCTGCTGAAAGTGCGTCTTTGGAACTAGCTACTGTTTGGCAAACAGGGGAAAAACCGGAGTTAGCGGTTAAATCAGCCTTTGCCGCTGCTCTCACATCTGTATGTAAAATACCTTATATAACTAGTGTAAATTCTGACCCACCATCAACTACCATTATTGCTGCTGTTGTGCATAACCACACCGCTACTATTGGTTGGCTGGGTGACAGCCGTGCTTATTGGATTTCTCCTAACGTTTCTAAACAATTAACTCAAGATGATTCCTGGTTATATGAAGTGGTAGCAGCCGGGGAAATGACTGAAACTGAAGCTAGACAATCTCCTAAAGCTCATGCGATTACTCGCTGGCTAGGAGCAGATGCAGTTGCAGATGCTATCCCTTCAATTGTGAACTTTAGCATTCCTGGTTCGGGATACCTACTCCTGTGTACCGATGGGCTGTGGAACTATGCCCCTGAACCTTGGCAATTGGCTAACCTAGTGCAGCAATCATCAGCTACAGATGCAATCAGCGTCTCTCGTAGCCTGGTGGAATTTGCCCGACAAAGTGGCGGACATGACAATATTACCGTTGCAGTTCTTGCTTTATGAACTAAATTCTTTATCTTTCTCTGTGCCTCCGTGTCTCTGTGGTTTATTAAATTCATATCTTCAGAAATATTATGTCTAACCAATTTAAAGCCGAAGTTTTTCAAAACCAACATTTACCCCAAGGTGCAAAAGAAGTTCATGCCATCATGACTGTCAGTGGTGAAAAGGATGATGCTATACCAGCAACTCCCAACAACGGCAGACTGTTTGGGATTATCTGCGATGTCTCCGGTTCAATGGGTGGTGGTAAAATTCATGCTGCCAAAGATGCAATGGTCAAAGTTGTGAGTTTGCTACCAGAGGAGGCTTACTTCTTTATTGTGACTGGCTCAAGTAAAGCAAGTGTAGTTTTCCCGGTATCTAAAGCTACTCTAGAAAAGAAAGCGGAGGCGATCGCAGCAATTAAAAAAATCCTAGCTAATGGTGGCACCCTCATGTCTACCTGGCTAACTGAGGCACTGGCACAATTCAAAAAGAAGCCTGATGCAGTTCGACAAGCATTACTGCTCACCGATGGCATGAATGACGATTCAGATGAGCAAGCACTGAAAAAGATTTTACAGCAGTGTGAGGGTGTTTTTCAGTGCGATTGTCGAGGTGTCGGTACTGATTGGCGAGTTGCCCAACTCCAACAAATTGCAGGCAAACTCCTCGGTACGACTGATATCATTCCCAATGCGGCAATGATTGAAGCCGATTTTCGGGCGATTTTAGAAAAAGCCATGAGCAAAGATGTCAGCGATGTGACTATGCGTTTGTGGACGCCCCAAGGAGCAAAGGTACTATTTTGCAAACAGGTGAGTCCAGATATTGTTGACCTTACCCATCGTGCCAAACCCGTCAAACCGCAGATTTTGGATTACCCTACTGGCGCTTGGGGTAGCAACGAATCCCGTGATTACCATTTCTGCATTGAGGTGAATCCCGGCAATGTTGGTGATGAAATGTTAGCGGGTCGGGCAAGCTTAGTGTACACCCTCAACGGTGCAGAAACTAAAGTCGTCGAAGCCCGAATCTTGGCAACTTGGACAGACGATGAAGCCAAATCTACCAAAATTAATAACCGGGTTGCTCACTACACAGGACAGGCAGAACTTGCCCAATCTATTCAGGAGGGATTGGAAGCCCGTGCTAGAGGTGATATTGAGGTTGCTACTGCCAAATTGGGCAAAGCCGTGAAACTAGCTCATGAATCTGGTAATGAAGCCACAGCCAAACTACTAAAAACTGTGGTTGATGTCCAGGATGCACCGACAGGTACAGTGCGGCTGAAGCGAGAAGTAGCGAAGGAAGATGCGATGGCATTGGAAACTCGTTCTACTAAAACCACTCGCATTCCCAAATCTCATTGATTCTCCCGGTAATTATGTTAATGTCAACATCAAGACTCATTACTCAAAATTCCAATTTAATGAAGTCTCTACAAGACTACATAACAGTTATCCGTCCTGATGACAATGGCACCTTTGTTGCCTACGTTCCCGCAATTGAGGGTTGTCATGCTTGGGGAAAAACTCCAGATGAAGCACGTACTGAGCTAGTCTCCGTTTTCGATATGATTCAAGAAGAATATCAAGAAGCTGGGCGATCGCTACCTGAAGATGTTGAGCTAGTAATTGCCAATGCCAGCTAAAGCCAGTGAATTAGAAAAGGTTGCACAAAAGTTAGGATTTATTAAGGCGCGCCAAAAAGGTAGCCATGCACGTTGGAAGCATCCTGATGGGCGAGCAACGACGATTCCAATTCATAGAAATGCTGAAATTGGTAGCTGGCTATTTTACGAAATTCTCAAGCAGATGGGTATTACCGAAGAAGAGTTTGAGCAGCTTCGTTAATCAAGAAGTTTATATTATTTCTTCTCAACGGGAAGAAGTACACAAACAAGTATGTCTACATATAAATGTCCTAAAGGACACGAATCAACGGAATCAGATTTTTGTTCAGAGTGCGGTGCCAAAATTCTTGGGATACCTCAACAAACTGTGGCTAAAAATGCGCTAAATGTTGAAATCTGCCCAGATTGTAGTGCGCCCCACGAACCCGATAGTGGTGACTATTGTGAGATTTGCGGTTACAACTTTGTCACCAAGGCACATGGTGAATTAGTGATCGCCAAAACAACAGGGGAAGAAGACAAGGGAACACAAAAACAAAGTTCTTTCTCCGCGTCTCCTCCTACTCCCCAATCTCCCGTTATCGGTTGGGAGGTTGTAGTTACAATCGACCCATCACTTCGCCATCCCGAAAGTCCAGAACCCCCAATTGATCAAGCACCTATTACATTTCCCTTAGAAAAAGCAACTAACCTCATCGGTCGCAATAGCCAAGTTCGAGCAATTCAACCAGAAATTGCGCTGGACTTTGATGATGCTGTCTCTCACCGCCACGCTTTATTGAACCGTCAAGCAGATGGGACATTCACTCTGCGCGATATAGGCTCTTCTAACGGTACACAATTCAAAGGCGTAGAGTTAAAGCCAATGGTGGATATTCCATTGCAAGATGGAGACGAATTTACTTTAGGACATTGGACTCGGGTTGCTATCAAAGCTATCCGATGAACTGAGGGGAATAAGAGGGACAAAGGAGGCAAGGAAGAAATATCTCATAAC
The DNA here is from genome assembly GCF_002154695.1 of Nostoc sp. T09. Classification (GTDB taxonomy): domain Bacteria; phylum Cyanobacteriota; class Cyanobacteriia; order Cyanobacteriales; family Nostocaceae; genus Aulosira. The sequence continues at coordinate 4,589 of NZ_MTAV01000221.1, read as the reverse complement.
TATTGCCCGCCTTTTAACTCTTGACCAATGACAAATGACCATTGACCAATGACAAATGACAAATGAGTAAAATTATTGCAGTCTCAAGTAAAGCAATTCGCGGACTTACTACCCCGCAACTGCTGAAGGGTGGTTTATATTTAACTTGGGCAACCAGTGTCTTACTGCTAATTGCTATTATTAGCGGAGTTCAAGCACAGAGACAAGCTATCAAAACTGTTGGTCAAGATTCAACACCAAGTATCGTTACTGCTCAACGCCTCAAAGATGGGCTTGCAGGTATGGATGCCAATATTGCTAACGAACTGCTAGTGCCAACAGGGCAAAACCAAGAAGCCGTTAAGGGTTATGAAGAGCGATACATAAGAGTTACTGAAAGGCTGGTGGCTGCGGCTGAGAATATCACCTTTGGTGATAAAGAACGTAAACCGATTGAGACTATGCAACTGGGGTTAGGTAACTACATAGCTAAAATCCAGCAAGCAAGAGACTCTCACGCACGCGGTGATACTAATGGAATGCTTGCTGCTTATCGCGCATCTGCCGAAATCATGGATAAAACGCTTCTGCCAGCAGCTGATGAGTTAGACAAGGTAAATCTGCAAGCTTTAGAGGATACCTACACTGAAAAACAAGTAGCAACAAGAAAATCTCTATTTTCTATTTTCCTAATTGGTATGGCACTGATCGTTGTGTTAATTGGGCTTCAGTTATTCCTTAGTCAACGGATGCGCCGCACCTTTAATCCGCTGCTGTTGGTAGCAACTGCGATCGCTATTGCCTTTTTGAATTACACAGCCGGGGCTTTGCTTGCTGCTTCTCAACATCTTCGGGTGGCGAAAGAAGACGCTTTCACTTCAATGCACGCATTGCGTCAAGCGCGTGCGATCGCCTATATCGCCAATGCTGTCGAAAGCCGCTATCTGCTTGACCCAGCTTTTGCTACTAATCACGAACAAGCTTTTTTCAAGAATGTTTCTACAATTGCTCAATTACCCACCGGGCAGACCTTTGAGTCAGTCATAGAAGCTTATAAATCCCAGGGTAAAAAAGTCGATGGATTTACAGGTTACTTGGCTGACGAACTGAACAATATTACCTTTGCAGGTGAAAAAGAAGCGACACTGGCAAATCTCTCCAGCTTGGGAACCTATGTTGCTATTGATAAGCAGATTCGTCAGTTAGAAAAAAGTGGCAAACATCAAGAAGCGATCGCTTTAGGCATAGGTAACAAACCAGGGCAGTCAGATTGGGCGTTTGAGCAGTTCAAAACGACTAATCAAAAAAGCTTTGATATCAACCAAGCAGCTTTCGACAAGGCAATTCAGCAAGGCTTTCACGATGTAGACAGTTTTGAGATGACAACTTCAATTGCAGTGAGTGCGATCGCGCTTTTAACTTTATTTGGATTAATGCCACGTATCAAAGAGTACTCTTTTTGAGAAGGCAGTCCCCATGAAAAAATTTTCATCGCCAAGCATGTAAGTAGTTCTTACCTGTTCCCCGTTCCCTGTTCCCTGTTCCCTACTTACAAGTCAGAGGGCAAAAGCTTAATGACTTTAAGATGTTTTATTCAAAGCGATTGCCTACTCAACTGTCGCCTGTTGACTCTTGACAAATGACTATTTCAAGTTTGTATAAATTATGGGAATCTCAATGTTAAATTTTGTCCCATATCCGAGTATAGATTCACACCACAACTTACCACCATGCTTCTCTGTGATGATTTGATAGCTGATAGATAAACCTAAGCCAGTACCTTTACCAACTGGCTTTGTAGTAAAGAAGGGATCAAATAGACGTTTGCGAATTTCTTCTTTGATTCCTGGGCCATTGTCAGCGATACAAATTCGCACCCAGTTACTCTGGATTACCTCTGTTTGAATCGAGATTATGCTGGGAGTTGCTGCAATTTCTGTGTCGGATCGCTGCTGATTGTACTCCTCCAGTGCATCGATCGCATTACTGATGATGTTCATAAACACCTGATTCAGCTGTCCCGCGTGGCATTCTACTAGAGGCAAGTTACCATATTTTTTGAGAATTTGAATCTCCAGGCGTTCCGGCTGTGCTTTCAAACGATTGTGCAAGATGGTAATGGTGCTGTCGATGCCATCGTGGATATTGACATCCTTAACTTCCGCTTCGTCCAAGCGTGAGAAGTTCCGCAAAGAAAGCACAATCTCTCGAATCCGTTTAGTACCTAAGCGCATGGATTGGAGAGCTTTAGTCAAGTCTTCAATGAGAAATTCCACATCGATCAACTCGATCGCATCTGCAATTTCCTGCGGTGGCTGGGGATAGTATTGCTGATAAAGTTCTACTAAATTTAATAAATCCTGAGTATATTCACTAATATGGGTGAGATTGCCATGAATAAAGTTAACAGGGTTATTAATTTCATGGGCAACACCTGCGACCATTTGACCCAGACTGGACATTTTCTCGCTTTGGATCATCTGTATTTGAGTTTGTTTTAGTTCTTGCAGAGTTTGTTCCAGTTCCTTGGTTTTCTGCTGGAGTTCGATTTCAGCTTGTTTGCGATCGCTAATGTCCCGCATAATTCCTTGAAACCCGATCATTTTCCCCTCGGCATTCTTGACTGGGGAAGCATTAGAATTGACCCACCGCCAACTTCCATCTAGGCATTTGTGCCGGAATTCTACTCCGGCTCCTTGCTCAACAGTATCTAAAACTTTACTGAGCAAAGCTAATGCTAATGCTAAATCATCTGGATGAACCAAGGGTGCCAAAGATTGCCCTAGCCAGTCAGATGATTTGTACCCAAACATGACTTGGAATTGGGGTGAAAGATAGGTGAGAACCCCATCCAATGTGCAAACCCACAGCATATCGTTGGTACCTTCTACGAGGTTGCGAAATTTAGCTTCGCTTTCAGCAAGCGCTACTTCGGCACGCCGCCGTTCACTAATATCTCGAATTACGGCCAATGCATGGATTTTACCGTCGTAAAGGCAGGGGGTTGCTGTCACCTCAACATCGATCAGTGTGCCATCTTTACGCACGTCTACTGCTCGATCGTGAAATTGACTACCCGCTCGAATTTTGCTAACAAACTCTTCAAACTTTGCCAAACTATCTGGATGAATAAAGTCTGGAGGCTGAAGTGTCACAAATTCCTCCTGAGAATAGCCATGTATCTGGCAAGCAGCAGGATTGGCTGCTACAACTTTTCCTGTTTCCAAATCGATAATGTTGATACCATCGCTGACATTTTCAAAAATACTGCGGTAGAGGATTTCTTGTTGCTCCAGTGCGCTTTGGGCTTGTTTGCGTTCTGTAATATCCGTTGCGGTAACTACAATCTGATGGATGCGCAAACTATTATCTCTTAAGGGTGTGACACTCAACGACCACCAAGTTTCTTGACCGTTGGCACAGAAATGCTCTTCAAAGAAGTTAGTCTTGCCAGAGGAGACAGCCGCAGCATAGCGTTGACGATAGAGGTCTGCCATGTCTTCTGAGAAAGCTTCTGCTAAGGTTTTACCCAAGAGGTTTATAGGCACAGCGCTGGTGCGGGCGATCGCTGGGTTGTAATCTACAAAGCGGAACTCCGTACCATCATCCAAAACCTCTAAGACAAAGATGCCGTAGTCTACACCTTCCCATACACTGTGTAACAACTGTGCTTGTTCTAAAAAACGCTGTTCGGTGCATTTGCGTAAGTGAAGCTCGTCGTAGACATCGCGAATATCACGGCTGATGGTTGCCAAACCAATGGGCTGGTTTGTGCTCGGATCTTTGACAACAAAAAGAGTATAGTCAATTAAAATCGGCTCTCCAGTAATGAAATGGCGAAAACGTAATTCACTCTGCCAATAACCGTCCTGAATCACAATCGGTAAAATCTTTTGATAGAGGACTTCCAGGTCTTCAGGGAATATAAATTCATTAAGATGTTTGGTTTTAGTTTCTTCCATATCTTTGAGTCCAACCAACTTCATCCCTGCTGGGTTGAGATAGAAAGGTTGTCCTTCCATTGATGCAATGCCAATAAAATCAGCGCTGGCTTCAAGAATTGCGATCAAAGCTTGCTGTTCTTCCCTTACTTGCTTCAAGAAGTTCTCAGCTTCTAAATCTGGATTTACCTGTTGCTGAAACAATTCTGAGTGTCCCAAGTTTGCCAACTCTTGCTCTAACTGCGCGACCCTCTGCCGGAGAGTGACTAATTCTTGCTTGAGAGTTGCATCGGTTTCGGTTTCCAGAAGTATTTTTTCTGTAGACATTTCGTCGTGGGTGGGAGAAAGCTGAGTCATATGTTTGAGACCGTAGCGTATTAGTTTTCCTGAATGCTCTAGGTGTACTTACTCTAGAGTTCCCTCGTATGAGTTCAGGTAAACAAAAATTGCCTTATCTCTTCCTTAGCGCTCTCTGCACGGCAGTTGCTACAAGTTGAGAAACGCTTTCGGCTGTTCCTACATCGCTACCCTAGAGCATCAATTCAGTAATCGAGAGCAATCATCAATTGAGAGGGAGACTTAAGTGTGGGGAGTGTGGGAAGTGTGGGTGGTGTGGGAAGAATGAAATATTAAGCTTCCCCCTCTTCCCACACTCCCCCATCCCACCTA
>NZ_MTAV01000220.1 GCF_002154695.1 Nostoc sp. T09 | reverse complement strand
TTTTTGCTTCTCAAAAATTCTCTGCACCTACTTTACATCCAACTTGTGTATACACGGTAGTGCCAAGGGGAGGGGTTGGGGGTGGGGTAAAACGCTTGTGGGATAAGGCTTTTAACTTAAGTTGACACCAATGAGCATTGCTAAACCCTTAGCCGCGTATTTGTATCATTATTAAAGTGAAATGGTATAAGTTTCGATTCTCCGCATCCAACTCTCCACCCGATCGCAAGTAAGTTTAATTACCAAAAAAATGTAGCTTTCCTCACTTTAATTATCTTTTCATCTGTGCAGGGCGAACAGAAAGAGTTTTGCCAAGTTTGATACATTTATATTAAGAATAGTTACAGTAGCCGTAATATAAGGAAATATTTCTTATGGTAAATTCCCTTGACAATAACCCACCTCATCAAGTGGTTATCGTTGGTGGCGGCTTTGGGGGGTTGTATGCGGCAAAAGCACTTGCCAAGGCTCCTGTCAACGTTACGCTTATTGATAAACGCAACTTTCATTTATTTCAACCACTGCTGTACCAAGTAGCTACAGGGACTTTATCACCTGCTGATATTTCCTCACCTTTGCGATCGGTGCTGAGTAAAAGCAAAAATACCAAAGTATTGCTGGGATCTGTAAATGATATTGATCCAGAAGCGCAAAAAGTACTGGTTGATGGCGAAGCAATAGCTTACGATACCTTGATTGTGGCTACAGGCGCGAAGCATTCCTACTTTGGTAAGGACGGCTGGGAAGAATTTGCACCTGGTTTAAAAACGGTGGAAGATGCTATAGAAATGCGTCGCCGGATTTTTACAGCATTTGAAGCAGCAGAAAAAGAAACTGATCCAGTAAAACGCCGTGCCTGGTTAAGCTTTGTGATTGTGGGTGGCGGTCCCACAGGGGTAGAATTAGCAGGTGCGATCGCAGAGCTAGCATACCAAACCTTAAAAGAAGATTTTCGCAACATCGACACATCAGAAACCAGAATTCTTTTATTAGAAGGTATGGATCGCATCCTGCCACCTTTTGCGCCCGAGTTATCACAAGCAGCAGAAAAATCTCTCAAAGAATTGGGCATTATTGTCCAAACAAAGACATTGGTAACAAATATTAAAGATGATATTGTTACCCTTAAACAAGGCGATGGAGTTAGAGAAATTGCCTCAAAAACAATACTATGGGCGGCAGGCGTAAAAGCATCTCCAATGGGCAAAGTTTTAGCAGAACGCACAGGAGTTGAACTAGACCGTGCAGGAAGAGTTATTGTTGAATCTGACTTAAGTATTAAAGGATATGCCAATATTTTTGTCGTTGGTGACTTAGCCAATTTTTCCCATCAGGACGGTAAACCCCTACCTGGTGTTGCACCAGTTGCCAAACAAGAAGGAGAATACGTTGCCACAGTAATTGAACAGCGACTTAAAGGTAATATTTTGCCACCTTTTGATTACATTAACCGTGGTAGTTTAGCAATGATTGGGCAAAATTCCGCTGTTGTAGATTTAGGTTTTATCAAACTTAGAGGTTTCTTTGCATGGCTGTTTTGGCTGTTGGTACATATATACTTTTTAATTGAATTTGACAACAAATTAATAGTGATGATTCAGTGGGCGTGGAACTATATTACCCGTAATCGTGGAGCGAGATTGATTACAGGAGAAGAATCACGCATCTCAATCAACGTTGATGATAGCAATAGTTTTTATTCCTCAGAAAAAAGTAAGCAAGCTGTTAACGTCTAGTATTCAATAAACGGTGAACAGTTACCAGCCTGTTCACTGATTCATCACTAGTTACTGAAGTACAGATCCTAAGCCTCAAACCTAAGCATAAAGACTGTTTTACTTCTGAATTCTGA
>NZ_MTAV01000219.1:5234-5307 GCF_002154695.1 Nostoc sp. T09 | reverse complement strand
ACTCGTTGACGAGTGTTTAATACTCATTAATGAGATGTTGAGACTCGTTGACGAGTGTTTGATACTCATTCAC
>NZ_MTAV01000219.1:0-5224 GCF_002154695.1 Nostoc sp. T09 | reverse complement strand
AACCCTTTCGGCAGTTCCTCCTGGGGGAGACCCCCAAGACCGGACTGCCTCACCAACGCAGTGGCTCCCCTCCCGCAGCGCTGTCTCACCTTGTATCAGTTCTCCCCACCCTCTCCCACCCTCTCCCACACTCCCTTGTCCCCCTTCTCCCCACCCTCTCCCACACTCCCCACACTTCCTTGTCCCCCTTCTCCCCCTGCTTTTTGATGTTTCATACCCCTAGGGTCAGGTAGCAAGTTTTCGGATACTGTTACAATCAAGTCTCAAAATTTTCTCTAGATGTACGCAGTTTAATTTCTCTGAGTTATGATACCAAGCACTACAGGGAAATCACTGCTGTGAGCAACCTGAGTAGCATTAAGTTTCCCGTACTTCAATCGGGGGATGAAGCTCAAATTTGATTCCAATTATTGGTAAATTTTACTAGTCGTGTCCATTTCTGCAAAAACCTTTCCTATCTGGGGATTTTTCTCGCTAGTAACCAACGGTCTGCTGATGTTGGCGATTATCCTGCTAATTTGGCAACAGCAGAGATTGACCAATATTGTTGCCTCACCAACTGCGGATACAACCAGTGAACCCGAGGTTACTAAACCGGAGTTAGGCCCCCGTCACCAACTCAATTACCAACAGTGGGTAGATATTCTCAAGTCAGAAGCTAAGGTGGCTGCACAGAAACCTCCTCAGCATCTGAGCATACTAGCTGGAGATTCTTTGAGTCTATGGTTTCCCTCAGAATTATTACCTGAGAACAGATATTGGCTCAATCAAGCAATTTCTGGCGAAACTACTGAAGGACTGTTAAAAAGATTAAATTTATTTGACCGCACCCAGCCACAGGTGATTTTTGTGATGATTGGGATTAATGACTTAATTCGGGGTGTAAGCGATGAGATAATTTTAGAAAATCAACGGCAAATCATCCGTTACTTACGAAGGGCGCATCCTACAGCACAAATATTTGTCCAGTCAATTTTGCCGCATGGGGGAGAAGAATCAACTTGGGAAGGACGAGAACGTCTGCTAGCTATTGCGAATAATCGCATTCAGCAGATCAATCAGCAACTGCAAACCATCGCCACCATACAAGGCGTCAAATATCTCGACTTATATCCCCTGTTTGCCAGCCAGGAAGGTAATCTCCGCCGTGAATTTACTACCGATGGCTTACACCTAAGTCCCGAAGGCTATATGGTTTGGCGGACTGCATTGCAGATTTATAGCCAACCGGAATTAGAACCCCAACCGCAGCAAAACAACAAGGACAAACTCAAAATATGAGATATTGACACTTTCACAAGCTCATTAGCGTCTTGACGCGAGAAAATGAGAAATGGTGAACTAACTAAAACAATCCAATGGATACAAAAGCTTTTAAGCGTAGCCTGCAACATTCAGAAAACTATAATCGCAAAGGCTTTGGTCATCAAGCAGAAGTGGCTACCCAGTTACAGTCTGAATACCAAAGTAGCTTAATCCAACAAATTCGCGATCGCAACTACATCCTCGAACAAGGTGAAGTCACAATTCTGTTAGCGCAAGCCTTTGGCTTCTGCTGGGGTGTAGAACGTGCAGTAGCAATGGCTTATGAAACCCGTCAACACTTCCCAAGCGATCGCATTTGGATTACAAATGAGATTATTCACAACCCCTCTGTGAATCAACGTATGCAGGAGATGGAAGTCAAATTTATCCCTGTGAACGCGGGTAAAAAAGACTTTTCTGTAGTTGAGGACGAAGATGTGGTCATCTTACCTGCTTTTGGAGCCAGCGTTCAGGAAATGCAGATTCTCCATGATAAAGGCTGCAAAATTGTCGATACAACTTGTCCTTGGGTATCGAAAGTTTGGAATACAGTTGAGAAGCACAAAAAAGTCGATTACACCTCAATTATCCACGGTAAATACAAGCACGAAGAAACTGTTGCCACTAGTTCCTTTGCTGGGAAATATCTGATTGTGCTAAATATGCGGGAAGCAGAATATGTTAGCAACTATATTCTCAATGGTGGCGATCGCGAGGAGTTCTTGCAGAAATTTGCTAAAGCTTGTTCAGCCGATTTTGATCCCGATAAGGACTTAGAACGGGTGGGAATTGCTAATCAAACAACAATGCTCAAAGGTGAAACTGAGCAGATTGGCAAGCTGTTTGAGCGCACAATGATGCAGAAGTATGGGCCTACTGAAATAAATCAACATTTCCAAAGCTTCAACACTATCTGTGACGCTACCCAAGAACGTCAAGATGCAATGTTGGACTTAGTGCAACAGAACCTAGATTTAATGATAGTAATTGGTGGGTTTAATTCATCCAATACTACACAATTGCAACAGATTGCTTTTGAGCGAGGAATTCCTTCTTATCATATTGATTGCGTTGAGCGGATCAAATCAGAAAAATCCATTGAACATCGACAGTTAACTGGGGAGATAGTTATCCAAGATAACTGGTTACCTGAAGGCAAAATAGTTGTGGGAATTACTTCTGGTGCTTCCACGCCCGATAAGGTAGTAGAAGATATCATTGAAAGAATTTTTGCTTTGAAAGCAACAACTTCGGTGATTTAGTGTCGCTATTCAAACCTTTGTCAAATGATGTTTGAGAAGTCTGATTTCGTAATTTATTAGGCGATTAGAAATTGCGGTTCATCCTTACACACAATTAAAACCCGCCCATGCGGGTTTGCAACTTTTAATTATTGCTATAGTACTTGTAGGGTGGGCATTGCCCACCAAAACCCGGATATGGTGCAATACCATTCATCTCAGAATAATTAACCGCCGTTGAATGCTAATAAATCTGATAAATTAATATCTTTAATTAATATTTAAGGGTTTTTATAAACCAAGCTACTTTTAAATTCGAGGATGTTTGAAAAGTGGTAGGTTGTGATTTTAGGCACTTATTGATCCCCCCTAGCCCTCCTTAAAAAAGGGGGGAAGCCCTTCTCAAAGTCCCCCTTTTAAAGGGGGATTTAGGGGGATCTAAAACTATTTGATACATCACTAAGGGCTTTTAAAACAACCTCTTAATCATATTGGCATATGGTGGGTAATGCCCACCCTACAATATACATTTCTGTTGCCCGTTCCCTTTTAAAATTTAGAGACAGTTACCTTAATACCAGAATCAAGACGAGGAACCTTTAAATATTCAATTGGCTCAGCAAGTTGAGCAGTTTGTTGCTGTGTTGGCTGCTGACATTGCTTAAATAAAATATTTGGGTTTTTAAGAATCTCAAACGGGTTAAGATTTTTGCATCCTCTCTCCTGCTCTAGCGCAATTGAATTGGTAGTTGTTTTAAAACCATTATTTCGGTTGATACTATAACTCCATCTACTAGCCAACGTGACTGGTTTTGTTCCTAAAACCGCAGCCTGATTGCTTTGATTTGTTGCTGTCGGAGAATTCTTTTGGTTAGCATAAGCACTTTGGGTAATAGTAAGTGCACCAATAATAACGCTTAAGGCTAGGGGAGCAGATTTCATAAATACTAAATTGAGATGCTAATGTATGCTTCTGCTGTGTTGCTACATCAAAGACATCCCATTTTTCGGAAGACAAGAGAGAAATTTGAGCATGACTGAGGCGACAGCCTCAGGTGATTCAATCAAGAAGCCATGACCACCACGTTCAAGAACGACAAGTTCAGCGTTGGAAATGCCTTGAGCTAGTTGCTCAGAAAACTTCACCGGGGTGAGAATATCTTGTTTACCTACTAGAACCAGAGTAGGACAATGGATATCATTGAGGCGTTGGGTAGTATCACAGCCAAGGATAGCGCGGCTTTGATGATAGAGTCCATGAGGAGTTGGCGGAAATGGGTAATTAATCGCCAAATTCACAATCATCTCGATCATCTCAGGAATAGAGTAAAACGCATCAGTAAATATCCAGGGCAATATAACTTGCTGATAAAGTTTTAGATCGAGATTGGCGGGGAGTTCACCCCAAGTGGCGATAATACTATTGAATCGAGCATCACCCTTGGCTAAGGATGAGAGTAGTATTAGACTTTGTACTTTTTCTGGGTGTGCTAATGCTAATTCTTGAGCAATTTGACCACCCATTGAATGTCCTGCTAAATGTACCTTTTTGATGTCGATACGCTCAAGCAGTGCGGCTGTATCAGTTGCCATCTGCTGAATACTGTAGGGATTATCAGGAGCAGAAGTTCGCCCAAAGCCGCGGTTATCCAAGCGAATTACCTGATACTCTTTCACGAGTGACGGCATCAGCAATGACCAATAGGTATGATCGCAAAAAAAGCCTGCAATTAATAATAAAGGCTCACCTGCGCCCTTAATGTCATAGAACAAATCGATTCCGTTAACGTGAACTCTGGGCATAGTAAGTAGGAGGCAGGAGGCAGAGGGCAGAAGGTGAGTCTAAAAGATAGTGAGACTCGTTGACGAGTGTTTAATACTCATTAATGAGATGTTGAGACTCGTTGACGAGTGTTTAATACTCATTAATGAGATGTTGAGACTCGTTAACGAGTGTTTGATACTCATTAATGAGATGTTGAGACTCGTTGACGAGTGTTTGATACTCATTAATGAGGTGTTGAGACTCGTTGACGAGTGTTTAATACTCATTCACGAGATGTTGAGACTCGCTTACGAGTGTTTGATACTCATTAATGAGGTGTTAAGGCTCATTCACGAGTGTTTAATACTCATTAATAAGAGAAGAATTCTAGCAAAAGTACCCAATCACAGTTTACCCGAATTCAATATGCTGCTTTTGCTTGACTAGCCACAGGGAAAGCAAGGCGATCGCAATTCCGGTGACAATAAAACAAGGAAGATAGCCGTAATGATCCACAATTCTGCCAAACGCCGCCGCACCAATTCCCTGTCCAATAAATAAGCTAAACGCAAATAACGAAACCGCAGTACCCCGCGCTTCGGGTGCAAGTTCTGTAGCTCGAGTTTGGAGTGTGCTGTGCATCATGTAAAAGCCTAATCCCATGAGCATATTGAAGGGAATAAACAGCACCCAATTCTGCAATAATGCGATCGCTAAGAAAGACATACACATAAACACCCCACCAACCCCCATCAAGCCGCTTTCTCCCAATTTCCGCACCAACCAATTGACAGAACGGCTGTAAATCAATCCACCTAAGCCAAAACCACTAAGCATAAAGCCGATTGCTACATAACCCTCTTCTGTCACTCTCCGGAATAAGCAAGTAGTAAAGAAGCTAAATCATCCAGAA
>NZ_MTAV01000218.1 GCF_002154695.1 Nostoc sp. T09 | reverse complement strand
TGGTACGCCTACCTATCGGTTACATGACTTATTCCATGATTTAGCCTGTAATTTGTTAACTGCTGCGCCACAGCCAAAGCGGACAGGAGATTTGCCAGGGTTAGGTTTAAATCTTGCTGATGCTCACGCTGCTTTTTTGGAGAAATATCGGCAGAAAACCCAGAATAATTTATGGCATACCTTGCCGAATGATGGTTACATTCATCAGCATTTAGTTTGGCATTTGGAGAAGGCTGGACGCTTTGAAGAGATTCACTCTTTATTGCGAGAGGAGTCGGCGAGTGGGAATAATGGCTGGTATGAGGTGCGGGAAAAGTTGGGACAACTTGGGGGTTACATCACAGATATTTCTCGTGCTTGGGAATTAGCAGAGGCGAATTGGGATGAGTCAACATTGCCCCAAGTGGTGAGTTTGCAGTGTCGCTATGCTTTGATTACAGCATCGCTTAATAGTTTGGCAGCTAATGTACCTGTGGAACTGCTGATTGCGTTAGTCAAAAATAATCTGTGGACTGCTGAACAAGGGCTAGCTTACGCTTTGCAAAACCCAGATTTAAGTAAGAAAGTAGAAGCCCTTGCACAACTAGTCCAGTATTTGCCACCAAATTTAGAAAAACTAGCACTTTCCGAAGCACTCTGCGCCGCCAGGGCTATTCAGTCTGAGTCAGATCGCGCCTTAGCCCTCAGTGCCTTAGCCAACAAACTGCCACCACAGTTGTTGCCAGAAGCACTCACCGCCGCTAGGGCGATTCAGAATGGGAGATATCGCGCCGATGTCCTCAGAGCCTTAGCCAACAAACTGCCAGAGTTGTTGCCAGAAGCACTCACCGCCGCCAGGGAAATTCGGTCTGAGTCAGATCGCGCCTTAGCCCTCAGAGCCTTAGCCAATAAACTGCCACTAGAGTTGTTGCCAGAAGCACTCACCGCCGTCAGGGCTATTCAGGATGAGGAATGTCGCGCCGTTGCCCTCATTACCTTAGCCGACAAACTGCCACAAGTATTACCAGAAGCACTTACCGCCGCTAGGGCTATTGAGAATAAGTATTCTCGCGCCTCTGCCCTCAGTGCCTTAGCCGACAAACTGCCACAAGTATTGCCAGAAGCACTCACCGCCGCCAGGGCTAT
>NZ_MTAV01000217.1:586-22524 GCF_002154695.1 Nostoc sp. T09 | reverse complement strand
CCATGAAAAAATTTTCATCGCCAAGCATGTAAGTAGTTCTTACCTGTTCCCTGTTCCCTACTTACAAGTCAGAGGTAATATAGCGTTTCTCGACCCAGTGAGGTACACAAAGAAGTAATTAACCACAGATGAACACAGATAAATTCGTACCTTAGCAGACTAGGAACCGCTATAAGTAGAAGACAGTCGCAATGAAAAAATTTCATCGCCATACATGACAAATGACAAATGACAAATGACAAATGACCAATGACCAATATAAAAGAGTAAGGGCACGATCGCACCCTTACAAAAGTTGTCAAAAATTAGCTAACGCGCTAATTATTTAAGCATCATCTAAAGCAGCAATACCAGGTAATACCTTACCTTCGAGTAACTCCAAACTAGCGCCACCGCCGGTGGAGATGTGGCTCATTTGCTCGGCTAAACCGACTTTTTCCACAGCCGCTACAGAGTCGCCACCGCCAATGATGGTGGTAGCGCCAGTTTTACCAATTTCGGCGAGGGTATGAGCGATCGCTTCTGTACCTACTGCAAATTTATCAAACTCAAACACACCCATTGGCCCGTTCCAAATCACTGATTTGCAATCTGCAAGAGCTTCTTGGAATACTTTTACTGAGTCTGGGCCAATATCCAAACCCATGCCATCATCCGGAATGTTGTCAATGCTGACAGTTGTAGCATTGGCATCAGGAGCAAATTTATCTGCTACTACCACATCTGTGGGGAACAGTAAGGTTACACCGCGTTCTTTAGCCTTGGCTTCTAAAGATTTCGCTAGTTCTAGCTTGTCTTCTTCAACTAGAGACTTACCAACACTCAAACCACGGGCTTTGTAGAAGGTGAAAATCATCCCACCGCCGATGATCAGTTTGTCACACTTCTCTAGCAGTGTTTCAATTACACCAATCTTGCTAGAAACTTTGGAACCGCCAATAATTGCTGCCAAAGGACGTTGGGGATTTTCAATCGCGTTTTGCAGATATTGCAATTCCTTCTCAACCAAGTATCCAGCTACAGAAGGACTGAGGAATTTAGTCACACCTTCAGTAGAAGCATGGGCGCGGTGTGCAGTACCAAAAGCATCATTTACATAAAAATCAGCATTAGCTGCCAACTTTTTTGCAAATTCTGGATCATTTTTCTCTTCTTCTTTGTAGAAGCGGACATTTTCGAGCAACAGCACTTGTCCGTTTTGTAAAGCCCCAACTTTGGCAGCAACTTCATCACCGATAGAGTCATCAGTTTTAATGACTTCTTGACCCAGTAATTCAGACAACCGCTTGGCAACGGGAGTCAAACGCAATTTGTCATCCACACCCTTAGGACGACCAAAATGGCTTGCTAGAATTACCTTAGCTCCCTTCTGCGTTAAATCTTGGATGGTTGGCAAAGCCGCACGAATACGAGTATCGTCTGTGATGTTGCCTTGGTCATCCACAGGCACATTAAAATCCACCCGCACTAAGGCACGTTTACCAGATACATCTGTTGCAGATAAATTTGCTAAAGTTTTTTTGGACACAGCCAGACCCTCCTGATCGCCTTTTTGTTATTGTTTTGAAAGTAGAACCATCAAGATTTTACCGGAGTGAGGGGTACGGAGGTGAGAGAGATGTTCAAGACAGTTCTATTTCCCATCGATCACAGTCGAGAAGCACGAGAAGCTGCTGACGTAGTTACCAACGTTGTGCAAAAGTATGGTAGTCGTTTGATACTACTATCCGTAGTTGAAGAACCGCCCGCAGAGGCACCCAGCGCCGATCCAATGGTGTCACCAGAAGTAGTTGCCAAACTACTCGAAAGTGCCCAAACTTTATTTTCTCAACAAGGAATTAAAGCCGAAATTTTGGAACGGCAAGGCAAGCCAGCTTTTACCATCTGTGATGTAGCTGACGAAATTGGGGCAGATTTAATCATTATGGGTTGTCGGGGTTTGGGTCTGACTGAAGAAGGCGCAACTGATAGTGTCACCACCCGCGTGATTAATCTTTCACCTTGTCCAGTGTTGATTGTGCCCTAATGGTCAATGGTCATTTATCATTGGTCATTTGTTTTTTCTGTCCCTAGCCCCTAGCCTATGGAATCGCATAAGCAAAGACGCAGGCGTGGTACGATTCTTAGTCTCCTGGGATTTCAAAAGCTTCAGGAGGCTAGGTATCAGGCAGAAATTCTTGAAAATGATGAAGCTAGATTTACTCTAGAAGAATTGAGCTACCGCACCCAATTAGCGCCCTTTACAGTTTCCAAAGTTCTGGCACGCGCAGAAGGTGTTGATAAGCAAACCCTGGAATATTTCTTTAGAGCTTTTGGATTAGAGTTAACGCCAAACGATTATCTCAGGGTAGGGAGAGAAGCAGAAGTAGAGGAAGAATCCCTTACTCAGCAACCCACTTATTACTCAAAACTCAGCACTCATAACTTAGCACTCAAAATTGATTGGGGTGAGGCGGTTGATGTCTCAATTTTTTTTGGACGCGCAGACGAAGTTAGCAAGTTGGAGTATTGGATTGTAAACGATCGCTGTCGGTTAGTCGCACTACTAGGAATGGGTGGAATTGGTAAGACTTCCCTAGGGGTAAAACTGGCACAGCAAATCCAACAAGAATTTGAATTTGTGGTGTGGCGGAGTCTACGCAACAGTCCACCTCTAGAAGAATTGCTGGTAAACTTGCTCCAGTTTTTTGCCTGTGGACAGCCAGTTAATTTATCTGAAAATGTGGGGGATTTAGTCTCACAATTCATGGCGCATTTGCGATCGCACCGTTGCCTCGTGATATTGGATAATGCAGAATCTATTTTCGCTAGTGGAGATCAATCGGGACGCTATCAATCTGGATATGAAAACTACGGACAACTCTTCAAACAACTAGGAGAAACAGTTCATCAAAGTTGTGTATTGCTCACCAGTCGGGAAAAACCCCAGGAAGTAGCGGCTTTAGAAGGCGAAAATTTGCCAGTGCGAGCGTGGCAACTCAAAGGCTTGAGTGCGATCGCGGCTTTAGAATTAGTCAGAACCAAAAGCTTCTTTTGTGGCACAGATGCAGATTGGCAAAACTTAATTCAACACTATACAGGCAATCCCCTAGCTCTCAAAATTGTTGCCACGACCATTCAAGAGTTATTTGATGGTAATATCGCTGAATTTTTTGCTCATGGCTCTACAGTTTTTGGTAGTATTTACGACTTAATTAACCAGCAGTTTTACAGACTTTCTGCCCTCGAAAAAGAGTTAATGTTTTGGTTGGCAATCAATCGCGAACCAGTAAAATTAACAGATTTACGTGCTGATTTAGTTTTACCTGTAGCTGCGATGAAGTTGTTGGAAGCCTTAGAATCTCTCAACAGGCGCAGTCTGATTGAAAAAAAATCACTACCACAAAACCCCGTCCACTTCACCCTTCAACCTGTGGTGATGGAATATGTGACAGACCAGTTAATTCAGCAGATAAGTGCAGAAATTCTAGGGGAAACGCCGCACAACTCTCCCCTTCTTCACAGCCATGCTTTAATTAAAGCCACATCTAAAGATTACATCCGGGTTGCTCAAACTAAATTAATTCTCCAACCGATAATTGATCGCTTGCTGCAAAAGCTGCGAACTAAACAAGCCATTGAAACTCGGCTGAAAGAGATTTTGCGATCGCAACAACAGCAATCTCTCAGCAAATCGGAACAAACAACAAGCAGGTTTCCACCGGAACTAGAGCCGACATATACAGGTGGCAATATCCTTAACTTACTCTGTCACCTGCAAACTGATTTAACTGGATATGATTTTTCTCACCTAACGATTTGGCAGGCTTATCTTCAGGACACGCCGCTAAAAAAAGTTAACTTTACCTATGCAGATCTATCCAATTCTGTATTTGCCAAAACCCTTTCCACAGTCATATCCACAACATTTAGTCCAGATGGCAAAACTCTAGCTACAGCACACTTTGACGGCTATTTTCGTCTATGGGATGTCAATAGTGGTCAACAATTAATTACCTATCAAGGGCATATCGGTTTTATTTGGAGTGTAGCTTTCAGTCCAGATGGTAGCACTTTAGCAACTGCGGGAGAAGATGCGACGATCAAGCTCTGGGATGTGATCGCTGGACAGTGTATCAGAACTCTACAAAGTCACGATGGTGGGGTTCTTTGCGTGAGATTTACCCGTGATGGGAATTCATTAGTTAGCAGCAGCGCCGATTTTAGCATTAGGCTTTGGGATTTGTCCCTTGGGGAATGTACTAGAACATTACGAGGACATAGCAACCGAGTTTGGTCTGTGGCGTTGAGTCCACAGAGTAGCATTCTTGCTAGTGGTAGCGAGGATCATAGTATCAAGCTCTGGGATCTAACTACAGGTGACTGCATTCAAACCTTATATGCTCATACTGATTGGATCAAATCCCTACAGTTTAGTTCCTCAGGAATGCTTGCTAGTGGTAGCTTAGACAAAACAATTCGGCTTTGGGATGTTGAGTGCGGTGTCTGTACCGGAGTTTTAACAGGACATTTGAATGGGATACTAGCGATCGCCTTTGTGGATGACAGCAACATTCTGGCTAGCTGTAGCATAGATTGTACAATTCGGCTGTGGGATATTAGTACACAACAATGTCTTAAGACTTTGCAAGGGCATAATAACTCCGTGAATGCGATCGCGGCTAACCCTCAAGGAACCCAACTAGCTAGTGGTGCAGATGATTTTTCCTTGCGACTGTGGGATGTGGCTAGTGGGGAGTGCTTCCGAGTCATTCAAGGTAGGAATAACTGGATTAAAGCGATCGCTTATCATCCGATTTTCCCTGATATGATTGCCACTGGCAGTGAAGACCGAACTGTGCGTCTATGGACAAGTGATGGTAAATGCCGCATTTTGTATGGGCACACAGATTTAATCTTCTCTGTTGACTTTACTCCTGATGGGCAGACCATAGCTAGTGCCAGTGCTGACCGCACAATTAGGTTGTGGGATGTGGCAACCGGTCAGTGTACTAAAATCTTGCATGGGCATACAGGTATGGTGACAGGAGTCGCCTTTAGTCCCGATGGTCGCCTCTTAGCCAGTAGCTGCTACGATAACCAGATTCGACTCTGGGATACCTTCACAGGGCAACTCCTCGAAACTTTGCCAGTACATCTGGGAATGTCAATTGCTTTTAGTCCTGATGGCAAAAAGCTAGCAGCAGGTAGTTTTGACCAAACAGTGAGGATTTGGGATTTAGAAACTCGGCAATGTTATCAAACTCTTATAGGTAATCATAATTGGGTTTGGAGTGTTGCCTTTAGTCCTGATAATCGAACTTTTGCTACAGGTAGCAGTTTTGAAGGCATGACGCGGCTGTGGGATATAGAAACAGGTGAATGTCTTCATGTTCTCCCAGGACATCAAGATTTACTTTGGGCGATCGCCTTTAGTCCCGATGGTAGGATATTAGCTAGTTGCAGCAGTGACGGTATCATTCAACTTTGGGATGTCGCTAGTGGCGATCGCCTGGCAACCTTAGAAGGTCATAATACCTGGGTAATGTGTTTGGCCTTTAATGCAGCAGGTAACATCCTAATTGCTGGAGATGCCTATGCTGCCGTTAAATTTTGGGACATACAAACTAAACAATGTGTCAATACCCTTAAGGCAGAACAAATTTATCAAGAAATGAATATTTACGGAATTACAGGTTTGACAACAGCCCAAAAGTCGAACCTGTTAGCATTGGGAGCAGTGGAAGCAGGGAGATGACGGAAGGGGGAATGCTTTCTTACCCAAGGCTCAATACCCAATACCCAAACTAAGAACCATTACACTTCATTGCAAAATAAAAAGTTAAGCAAAACAACATGATAGGTTTTGGTTATGTGAAAAAACTGCACAAGACTAATTAAAGGAGAATACCAGTGGCAATGGAATCAAATCTCTTAACGGGCACAAGTGTAGTAAATGAAGATTTTAGCGAGTATGTTGCCCACCTACAGCTACACATGACTTTACAAGCTCGCAACCTGGTTCCACCCCTGAAGCAAAACTTGGAAGATAGTCGAGAGCAATTACTTCATCAAACCCAAGCGCACTTTGAAAAACTAGCATCTCGGCAAGGGTTGTAAATTACACAATATTTTTATCTAAATTCACATAAAATATAAGCAGATATGGTTGATTAATGCTAACGGTGTTATCATCAAATCTGCTTTTTTATTTATTTGCAATATTTAGTTATCAAGATCACTCTTTTGGATCAATAGCAAGTGGCACAAAGCCGCTAATATTATTATTGCAGCACTTACTCAGCAAGAGCAGTTAATTAAGGCTTAATGGCGGCTCGAATTAAAATGACTTCATTACTTCCTCGAAATCTCAGCGTTGTTATCCGACCAGTCCAATACCGGGATCTGGACGGAATCGAACGCCTAACTCAAGAGTCATTCGCAGCCCAAACCCCAAAAGGAGTTGGTTTTGCCACACGCCAGATGCAATGGCTGCGAAGCTGGTATGGCTTTTTAAAATTTTTGAGTTGGTTTCCTAACCCGTTACAGTACCTCTTCTGTTCCTATGTAGCAGAGCAAGGGCGGATGCTTCTAGGAATGATTCAAGTGTCTCCGTTTAACCGTACGCGCAGTACTTGGCGAGTTGATCGGGTGATGCTAGACCGTGCTACTGATAAACAAGTAACTGGTTCCCAACTTTTACGCCATTGCTTTGAGTCAGTTGTAGAAGCGCGTACTTGGATACTGGAAGTAAATGTCAATGATTTAGAGGCGCTAGCACTATATCGGCAAAATGGATTTCAGCGTCTGGCTGAGATGACCTACTGGGAAATCGAACCCGAACTGTTGACTGAGTTGGCACAAGCAGAGCCAGACTTGCCTAATCTCTTGCCTATAAGTAATGCTGATGCCCAGTTACTATATCAATTAGATACGGCATCAATGCCGCCTTTGGTGCGTCAGGTGTTTGATCGCAACACCCGTGACTTCAAAACTAGTTTGTTTGGGGCCTTAAGCGATGCTGTCAAACAGTGGGTCACTAAAACAGAAGTAGTGAGTGGCTACGTGTTTGAACCCCAACGCAAAGCAGCCATTGGGCATTTTCAGGTGCAACTAGATCGCAAGGGTATGACCCCTCACGTAGCAACGCTGACAGTTCCCCCCGCCTACACTTGGCTTTATCCAGAGTTACTGTCCCAACTAGCTCGCATTGTCCAAGATTTTCCCCAGCAAGGGTTGCAACTAGCTTCCTCAGATTATCAGCCAGAGCGAGAAGAGTATTTAGAACGAATTGGAGCCAAACGGACAGAACATACACTAATCATGTCTCGCTCAGTTTGGCATAAGTTACGGGAGTCTAAGTTTGTCTCTTTAGAAGGAATTCAGTGGCCTGAAGTTTTACAAGGGCTGCAACCTGCTCGTAAACCAATACCAGGGGGTATGTCATGGACCCAACAAGTTCAACAGCGATCGCAAGATAGATCAATACCCACGAAATCAGAACCTGCGGCTTTCGGCAGTAAACCCTCTAGTTTAGATGCATCTTGCCAGTCTGAGTCAGCAGATGCACAGCCAGAGAAGTAGTGTGACACTCTAGGAGCAACCAAAGCCATTGATTTCAGCATTAGGATTAGATTTAGGAAGCAAGCGTATTGGGGTAGCAGGTTGTGATGGTACGGGCTTAATAGCTACAGGTATCACTACGATTGAGCGCACATCTTTTGCGCAGGATGTTGAGCTATTAAGACAAATAGTTCAGGAGCGCCAGGTACAATTGCTAGTCATTGGCTTACCTTATTCAATGGATGGCTCCTTAGGATTTCAGGCACGTCACGTGCAAAAGTTGGCTACAAGGCTATCTAAAGCTCTAAAACTGCCAATGGAATATGTGGATGAGCGACTAACTTCATTTCAAGCAGAGCAACTGCTAAAAGCGGAGAATCGCTCTCCATCACGTCACAAAGCTTTGATTGACCGGAAAGCAGCAGCCTTAATTTTGCAACAATGGCTAGATGCGCGGCGAGCTAAATCTCATAGTTCGGCATTAGCTATTGAGTATTGATACCTTTTAACATGATATTCTGAAAACTGTTACCCGGCATTTGTATATATGACTCAAGCTATTTATGAGACATTTTGTCATTAAATAGTTGCATGATTTTCAAATTTGCTGGTATTTATAAAGTTTCACACCTCGGCTATGTTTCCTTCTCAATTTCCCGACGAAAATGATAACGCTCACGCTGGCTCTATCAGTTTGACTGATGACAAAGGGCGTACCCTCGACTGTTATATTGAGCATTCTCTCTCAGTAGATGGGCAAGAATATGTTTTACTTCTACCTGTTGATTCACCTGTAGAAATTTTTGCTTGGCAAGGTGAAGACGAGGAAGAAGAAGCTGTTCTAGTAGAAGATGATTCGACTATTGAAAAAATTTTTGGCACTGCCCAAGCTGTCTTATCTGAGCAGAATCTGATATTAAAGAATACTGCCTATGCTCTAACAGTTGCGGGTGAATTACCTCCTGTAGAAGAATCTGAACTCTTCACCTTAGAAATAGAAGATGATGAAACAGATTTAGAGCCAGAGCAATTACAGCTACTTGCTAGCTTCTACGATGAAGAGCAGGAATATGCAATTTATACACCTCTTGATCCACTGCTGTTTTTTGCTCGGATCTCCAAAACAGGTCAGCCTGAACTACTCTCTCCAGAAGAGTTTCGTAAGGTACAACCATTATTAGAAGAGCATCTTTTTAACGAAGTTGAATAACATCAAAAGTTAAAATGTCAGCTTTGAAACTTTTAATTCAGATTCTTTAACTATAATTGCGAAAAAGGTCACTTTTTCGCAAAAGGAAAGGAAGACGTTTTGGCTGTTTAGCAATATCTGACTTTCAGCTAGCTTTGCTTTGCACAGGAAACTGATATCTGTCCTTAGTTATTTGCTTGATAGGGTAGCTGTTGAACAACTGCTTACCCGTTAATTTAAGCTTTATTGACAAATTTTATTTTATATATCGAAACTGCTTGCTGCTCTTACGTAATGCTACTTTGGAAGTCATTTTCACAGTGACCAACTAAGTTGGCAAGTTCACAAGCCAAGTCTTTATCCTAAAAAAACTAAAGTATTTGTATTTTGTGGATGGCAATTATAGCACGTAGGTGCTTTTTATATTTAATAAAATATTAGACATTCGTTGTCAAAATTCACAAAGCAAAACAATATTCACTAATCCTGAGTAAATTGCCTCATCCATTGACTTTAAATATGACCTGGAACAACCTCTTGCAGCCTGACTTGATTTTAGAAGGTTCAATTTTAAACCTAACACCAGAAATTATCCAGCAATATGGATTGAAGGGATTAGTGTTGGATGTGGATGAAACTTTGGTACCGATGAGAGTAGGGGCAGCTTCACTAGAATTACAACAGTGGGTAGAGCAAATCCGCGCCTGTACTGTACTTTGCTTGGTGAGCAATAACTTGAGTGAAATGCGGATTGGTGGAATTGCTCGCGCTCTTAACCTACCTTATTACCTAGGTGCAGCTAAACCTTCAAGACGCAAAATTAGAGCAGCGCTGAGGGCGATGAATTTACCAGTTCACCAAGTCGGGATGGTAGGCGATCGCTTGTTTACTGATGTCTTAGCAGGTAATCGTTTGGGAATGTTTACCATCTTGGTTGAACCCATAATTCACCCAGAAGTAGCTCTGCGTTCTCACCCCATCAGAAACTTTGAAGTCTGGATATCAGAAGCGTTAGGAGCATCTATCAGCCCGAAGTACACAAAAATTCACAAAGATTGATATTAAGTTAGGAAAGTAAATCTAAAAAAATCATTAAGGAATCTTTCGCAATGAAAAAAATCTGGGATCATAAGTATTAATAAGATGGGGTCAGCCAAAAAAGACCCTAGCCTATAACAAATAAATATAAAACCGTAAAGCGTCAGCCTTCACTTATAGAAGACCTGGCGCTTTACAATTTTTTTAGTCCTTTGTCATTTGTTCTTTTTCTGATAACCAACAATCAATAACTAAAGACTCTTGACTCTTGACTAATGACTAATGACTAATGACTAATGACCAAAACAATTGTCGTCAAAATCGGCACTTCTAGCCTGACTCAACCAGAAACCGGACAACTGGCACTTTCCACTATTGCTACCTTGGCAGAAACACTTTCTGATTTAAGACGCCAAGGTCATCGAGTGATTTTGGTTTCCTCTGGTGCTGTGGGAGTAGGTTGTGCGCGCTTGGGCTTAACTGAACGTCCTAAAGCGATCGCTCTCAAACAGGCGGTAGCCGCCGTTGGGCAAGGACGGTTAATGCGGGTTTACGACGATTTATTTACTACCCTGCAACAGCCGATTGCTCAGGTTTTGTTAACTCGTAGCGATTTAGTACAGCGCAGCCGCTATCTCAACATCTACAACACCTTTCGGGAACTGCTGGGATTGGGAGTGATTCCCGTAGTTAATGAAAACGATACGGTAGCGGTTGATGAGCTAAAATTTGGCGATAATGACACTCTTTCCGCATTGGTTGCCAGTCTAGTGGAAGCAGATTGGCTATTTTTGCTCACTGATGTTGATAGATTGTACTCAGCCGATCCCCGTTCCGTTCCGGATGCCCAACCGATCGCATTGGTGACAAGCATTAAAGAATTAGCTCAATTACAGGTAAAAACAGGCTCTCAAGGTTCTCAATGGGGGACTGGCGGGATGGTGACTAAAATTTCGGCGGCGAGAATTGCGATCGCGGCTGGCGTACGTACTGTCATTACCCAAGGGCGATTTCCGCGCAATATCGAAAAAATCATCGCAGGCGAACCCATTGGTACACATTTTGAGCCGCAACCAGAACCAACCTCTGCGCGCAAACGCTGGATAGCTTATGGTCTTGTACCTGCTGGGAAATTGTATTTAGATGCTGGTGCGATCGCGGCAATTTCCCAAGCCGGAAAATCGTTATTGGCAGCTGGTATTAAAGCAGTGGAAGGAGAGTTTGACACTCAAGAAGCCGTGCAATTGTGTGATAGCACTGGTAACGAAATTGCTAGAGGACTAGTGAACTACAACAGTGAGGAACTACAAAAGATTCGTGGGTGTCATTCACGAGAAATTCCCGCAATTTTGGGCTATGGAGGTGCGGAAACTGTAGTTCACCGAGATAATTTAGTATTGACATAAATTGCAGATGCACCTGTGGAAGTTGATGTTTTGGATATCGAACCACAGATAAACACAGATGAACACCGATATTTATTTGTGTTTATCGGTGTACCCTACGGGAAGCAACTTTGTGTCTACATCTGTGGTTCCTTTTATTCCAATACAGTTCAGTTAGTGATGTTGATTTCTCGGAGATCCCCCCAACCCCCTTAAAAGGCAGGGCTGTTTCATTCGTAATGGTATGTATTTTGTCAATATGAATGGCGATAAATATCAGGGCAAAAGTCATAAATTGTTGACCATCTTGATGCCTAAGATTGAATACCAAGCTCGTTTTTTATCTCCTGAACCCTTGCATTTTCTAGCCTTTTAGGGAATGAAACAGCCCTGCCTTAAAAGGGGGCTTAGTTCCCTCCTTTTTAAGGAGGGTTAGGGAGGATCAATCCTTAACTGAACTGTATTGCCTTTTATTCCTATTCCTTTAGCAATAGCTTTTCTGTTCAACGATTAACTTCAGCGCCGCCAAAAATTCTTGCTCAACATAAGGTTTTGTAAAGTAGGTAGTGGCCCCTAATTGCATTGCTAACAAGCGGTGCTTATTGGTGCTGCAAGAACTGAGCATGACTACTGGGATTTTTACTAACTGCGGGTCTTTGAGACGATAGCTGAGTAACTCAAAGCCATTCATATTTGGCATTTCAATATCACAGATTACCAGTTGGATGTTGGTATTTTGCTGCAACTGTGCGATCGCCTTCTGTCCATCTTCTGCCTGTAAAACTTTGTAACCTACTTTTTGCAAAGCCAGAGATACAATATGTCGCACACTATTAGAATCATCTACGACCAGAACAGTAGGTTCTTGGCTCACGATTGCTGCGTTTGGAGAATCAAGCAATTTAGCAGTGACGCTAACCTCTTGATTCTGGTTAATCGTCTGGCTCAACAGTGCAGCAACATCAATCACTGGCAGCAGACTATCTTTCCAAGTGGTACAACCATAAACATAACTGGGCAGTTTGCTGTCTGGTTCCAAAGGTTGGATGATTAACTCTGGCTCTGCAATTAGAGACTCAATCTCTGGCTGTAAGGCGAAAATTTGCTGACTCAGGTTGAGTACTAATATTGGCTCAGGCTGATGATTGCGATACTGAACTGCGGTCAAAGCTTGTTCAGCAGTTTTCTCTAGCGGTAAATTACCGTAGCTAAGTAGTTCCGACAGTTGATAGGTTGGGATTATTTTTCCCTGCCAATGCAAAAACCATTGTTGTTGGGAATAGATAATTTGGTCAGCTTTGGCAACTAAAATTTCTTCAACGCTGTTGGAATTGATGGTAAAAATAGTACCATTCGCCACCCAAACAAATAACTGAGAAGTTTTTACTCGTCGTGGCAATGGGGAATTATGGGTGTCTTGGGTTACAGCAACAATCGACCTATGGATTCGCTTTCTCTGTTGAGAAAAATCTTTTTTCAAGATGACCTCGTAAGCTGCACGCCAGCCTGTCAAGGCGATCTGTCCAATAGTTTGAGCAGCTTGCGGGCTTACTTTTAGAGTAGCGATCGTCATTTGGGCGATCGCGACAAACTCAGAGAGTTTTAATAATTCACCAAAACCTAAAAACTCCTCTGCCTGTTTTATTAGTTGCTCTGCTAAATTATCAGCTGCCGATTCAGCCAGAATCATTTCTAGCTTTTCTAAAGCCTGGGACACCTCTGTAATCCGAATCAACTGAGATACATCTGTTTCTAGATTTGAGGTGTGAGCTGGAGTGGCTACTGCTGGTAGTTTATGGCTAATTCTAGCCTCTAGATGCGCAAACACTGGTTCTGCTTTAGCTAAGATACTAGCTGTATCATCAGGTTTTGCTTGAATTTGAGCTATTAAAAGTAATCGTAGAGACTCATTAGCTTGTAGGAGCACAGCTGCTAGCTCAGAGTCAATTTGAGTATTTTCCAGCGTTACAAACCGAAATATCTTCTCCAAACGATGCGCTAGGGTTTGGATATCAGTTAAATTAACCTGGGCTGCGGCACCTTTAATAGTATGGGCAGCTCGCACCAGGTTACGAATCTTGGGAACAGTATAGTTATATGGAAGCTCTAGTAATCCATTGTGAATTTGCTGTAGAAGTTCAGAGGCTTCTTGAACAAAGTACTGGTCAATATTGTCTTGTATACGAAAGTCAAGAACCATAGCTATGTTCCTGTATTTATGTAAGAGGGAACAAATGTTGAAATGAGTAAAACAAAATACTCAAATGTTCGGGTGTTGAGCTTATACCAATTTGAAAAATGATTGCGACAAATGGAAATTTAAATGCAATCTAAAATTGTCTAATTCACACTTTCCCTACAAGTCTTGTGTAAATATCGCTAACTGGGCTAATGACTCTGCCATTGCTAAGGTTTGCTCTGAAGTCTGATTGGCAATAGTCGCAACTCCCAAAATAGATTGATTTGCGGAGGTAGAAGTCTGGGCTTGGAGAGCAGCAGCTTGGGCAATCTCTGATACCAATATTTTCATTTGGTTACTGATAGCAATCATCTCATTTAGTTGCTGTTGAGTTTCTTCTAACAATTCAGTACTGCTTTTTGCATATTCGGCTTTGGACTGAATAGCAGCAATGATTTCATGACTTTCTGTCTGAATTTCCGCAACGAGTGGTTGAACTTCTGCAATATCGGAGTCTAACTGTTGTACTAAAGAAAGCACGTTTTGTGCGATCGCCGCAAATTGTTGACCCGCTTCTCCAGCACGAGATGCTTCAAGTGCCGTGTGCATGGCTTGGAGTTTCATGTCAGAGACAACATTACTCATAAGACTTACTATCCCAGAGAGCTTTTGAGAAGGTTGCTCTATCCGGTTGACTTTTGCAGCAGCTTCTACAACTGTTTGTTGGATAGTACAGATGCTATTTAAAATTCGGTTTATCGACTCATTTTCATCTTGTACTCTTTGACTAAGCTGCTGTTCTTGGAGTTCTATTTGTTGAGCAGAGACAATCATTTCCTGAGCTGAATCACCCAACATTTGAATTTGATTGTAGATGGAATTAATGGATTGCATCTGCTCCAGAGCAACCCCTGTGGAAAGGGTTTCCACAACTGTATTGCTAGTTTTAAGCAGTTCTGAGACTTGAATCCGGATTTCTTCTTGTTTTTGAGACTGTTGAACAGAAGATGCTTCCGCAGCTTGATACGCTTGATCTACCTGGTTGAGAAGCCTCGCATGGTCGAGAGCAAATCCGACTTGCATCGCGATCTGAGCGAACAAATCAATCTCAGACTGCTGCCAATCACGGGGAGCAGAACATTGATGTGCAATTAATAAGCCAAATAATTGGTCGTCTTTGAGAATCGGCGCGACCAAATTTGCTTTGACAGCAAAAGGTTCGAGTTGGTTAATGTGACACTCGGTCAAACCCGCTTCATAAATGTTGTTGGTAGCTTGAACTCGACCAGCTTGGTACTTTTCTACATAGCCTTCTACAAAGCAGGGGTCTTTGATTTTGGCTCGCAACGCTTTGGGAAAACCTGGAAGCACCGATTCTGCAATGACAGTGCCATACCAATCCGGATCGAAGTTATAAATTAGCACGCGCTCAGCGCTAATTGCTTTGCGAACTTCTTCAACAGTGGTTTTGAGAACATCCTCTTCATTGAGTGACTCTCGAATGCGGCGGGTAATATCAACAAATACCTGAGTTTGATCGTTTTTCGTATCTATCTGGTCAATCAGGCTAGTGTAGTTGAGAACAAAGCCTACTTGTGTAGC
This sequence comes from Nostoc sp. T09, assembly GCF_002154695.1. GTDB lineage: Bacteria > Cyanobacteriota > Cyanobacteriia > Cyanobacteriales > Nostocaceae > Aulosira. Next base: position 7,589 of record NZ_MTAV01000217.1, on the reverse strand, counting down.
TATCTGGGCAAACAAATCAATCTCAGACTGCTGCCAAAAGCGAGGTTTAGAGCACTCATGGGCAATTAATAAACCGAATAGTTGATCTTTTTTGAGAATCGGTGCAACTAAATTTGCTTTGACAGCAAATCTTTCTAGCAAGCTTATATGACAATCAGTGAGATCGGCTTGATAGATATCATCAATAGCAACGATGCGACCATTCTGGTATTTTTCAATGTACTCTCCCTCAAAACAGGGGTCGGAGACTGTCGCCCACAAAGTTTTTGGTAAACCGAATGCTACTGATTCTGCAACAAAGGTTCCTTCTCCATTGGGATTGCAGCGAAAGATGGTGACGCGATCAGTGCTTAAGGCTGTGCGGACTTCTTCAACGGTGGTTTTGAGAACATCTTCTTCATTGAGGAATTCGTGAATGCGGCGGGTAATGTTCATCAAAATTTGCACACGTTCAGCTTCAAATTCTTGTTTCCAGAGCAAATCTGGAAGCTGTTTTTTGATTAAGCTGATGTTTTTTTCTAAAACAACTAGTTCATCTTTGCTGGCGATAGAAGCGCGAATAGCCGCATTCTCTGGAAGTAGCCTCTGGACAATATTATTAGAGAGTGCCGCTGCATTCAGGAGTGGACGAATGGCGCGATTTGCCAAAACTGCCGCGATCGCACCTACCAACAAAGTCGTTGCCCCTGTCCCAATTAACAAAAATGATAACTGTTTTTCTAGTGCCAGTTTAGTTTCTGTTAAATCTTGAGCACCTACTTGTTTGGCATTAGAAATCTGCTCGCTAATTAGCTGGTTGCCTATGTAATAGGTTGTAGCTCCAACTGCCAACACAGGGAGCATACTGATGATACAAGACCAAACTGTTGCCTTGACCTTCAAACTCCAATCTTGCTGTTCCATCTGTTGACGAGAAGCAAGTTGAATTATTGTTGGCCGTTTTGAACTAACGTTTCCTACGTCTTGCTGACTACCCTGTAACTGATTAATTTTTTTTTTGCCGACTTGCTTTTGAGGAGAAGACTTAGTCATAAATTAAAGTCAGATAATTCTACAGAAATGATTCAAGAAACAAGAACTGTCGCCACATTCATTTGATCAGCTTAGCTGCTAGGGTAGTGCACTTGTTGCGATCGCGGCTTTGTCTAAAGTCGAGCCATAAAACCCAAATTTGTCAGGGTTACATATGAGACTTTGGCAGAGGAGAGTATTTACCACGAACTGAGGCCCTGAGAGTTATGTAAGACGGTTAAAATTGCTCTCAAAACCTTAGGTCGCTTGAGTTTCACTCTTGAGACTTTTTGCCTTTCTTTAGAGACCTGATGCACCGAATTTATACTTTTATGTATTTAGTATATTAGTGCTTAATTGAGCAGAAGTATATTCCTAAAGTTTTTGAATTATCATATATACAGCAAGTAGCTAGATGTATATATTAAAAAATCAAAGCTTTTTCATCCCCTAAAAGATACATCTTTATAAGTTTTTAAAGTATAAAAAAATAGGTGCCAATCTAATTGAACACCTGCGAAAATTAAACTTTTTTTGTATAAATAGAAACAATGTTTTATTGCAATAGTACAAAATCGTAGCCAGTACTAGAAGCGCAAGGCTTACCTGATTCACAAGGCTCAATTTTGACTAAAAAGACTCCACCTTGGCGATCGCCTGATGGTGAAAACTGAATTTTACCAGTTGCTCCCATCGCTGAAAAATTAGAATTTGCTAGCACCTTTTGCAAGCCTTGGCGAGTACTATTCTCTTTTAAACCAGCGATAATTACCTGAAGTGCATCATAAGCTGTCGCCGTTCGCGGACTTACATCTCCACCCCAAAGTTTAGCGGCTTTCTCAGCAAAGGAATTACCTTTACTTAGATTACGATTAGCATTACGGTGCCAAGGTACAGATACCACCATCCCTTTGATATCTCCTTGCCCAAACTTCAAAATCTTTTCACCATAAAGCTGTTGAGAACCAAAAAGCGCTAGTCTGCCTTTATTCTCTTTTGCCACATCAAGAGCAGGATTAATATTATCTGGTCTGGGGATGAGAAGTATGGCTTCTGCTCCATCGCTGGTAGCCTTAGCAATAAAATCGCTAGCTCTAAAATTTGCCGCCCCTAAATCGCAATCTGTACCAGTAACTTTTCCCCCTACTTTACTGATTAAATCACTATATTCTTTGACAAGTTCTTGATTTGCTTTTTCTTGACTAGATGTGTCTTGACTTGTTCTAAATGAAGAGTCTCGGCAAATAGCTATATTAGTACGGCGTTCTTTTTTAACAATATATTCAGCCAGAGCTTGATTGAAAATATTACGATTGGGGCTGACATTGAAGACATATCTGGTATCCCCAAAAAACTGTGCCTGATTTTGTCCAGGCTGATTTCTACCACTACCTGGGGAAACTTTCACCAAACCACTCTGTTTATAAAGCTTTTCGTTGCGGCCAAACCCGACTACTGCTAGAAGGTTAGAGTCTCTAACCAATTGATTATCTATCGTTTCCAGCTGCCCAAAGTTACTTAAATTGGCAATTTGCAGCTGCAATGGTACTCCATTAATACCTCCACTGCTATTAACTTCTTCTTGAGCTTGTGCTACTCCACGTAAAATTTCTTTTGCCTCATTCAGTCCACTACCAATTGGTGCAATTACGGCTACCTTTAGGGCTTTTGAGCTACCAATTTTAGCATTATTCAAATAAATTAATGTTTCTGGATCATTGCGCTTGCTTTGCAGGGATGCTTGAAATTTGATAATAGCAGTGCCAAAATCTCCAGCTTTAAAAGCATTTACGCCAGCCGCTTTCTCATCTGTATTATCTGCTGTTACCAAAATTTTATCACCTATACTCATCCACTCTGGAGAAGATGTGATCGGTAATGTAGGCGAATTTACCATTGAGGGTGTTGAGGGTGTTGCGATTGGTTTAGAAGCAACTTTACTAACTAACCATAAAATAGCTGCTACCATCACACCCGCAATTCCCAGAGAGACAAGTAACCGTATATTCTCATCCTTATGTGTCATAAATAACTACCCCTACTAATTAGATAAATTTATCTAAATACGGCCTAACAAAAGGTAAAATCAATTACAAAATCAAAAGTGTTTAGTAATTAATCTGTCCATAATCTGGGATATTCCCATAAGAATAAATGCCAATAAACCAGCAGCTATGACTAGTAAGACTACAACTATCAATCCATTGGTTCCAGATTGTAAAGGATTATTGATTTGCCAACTGTGGAATATATAGATAATCAATAAATTTGTAATTACAGCAATAATAAATAGATACGTCTTTTCAAATAAAGAGCGAGATTGAGTAAAGATTAAACCTCCTAAAATTAACAGCCATAATCCAGAACTAATCAAAGTAGTTCCTAAAAAACTTAAGAGAGTAATAGCTAAAAACGAACTACCTGAACCTACAATCACAACCCCAGGCAATAATTTTCTCATAGAGAAATGCGAGGTAGAGGTAGAGGAAGTAGGTTGTTGGATTGGTGGATGTGGTGGTATTACTTGTTGCGGTGGTATTACTTGCTGTGGTGAGATGATAGTGTGAGGTACACTCCAATGTGGAGCCATTTGAGAATTTAAGTCTTGTAAAACTTCCCTAGCTGACTGATAACGCTGTTCATGGTTTTCTTGCAATAACTTATCCAGAATTATTCCTAATTCCTGACTGATCGGTTGTGTCATTTGGCTACGCCAATTATTAGTCCAGTTAAAGCCTTGTTTCATCCACAGTTGAGATGGAGAAATATTAGTTAGCAGATGAAAACAAGCTATCCCTAAACTGTAGAGATCGCTAGCAGGATAAGCTTCGCCAAACTGAATTTGTTCCATTGGCGCGTATCCCAAAGAACCAATAATTGTTCCTGGTGCAGTATTTATTGTTTCTGTTTTTTGTTTAGATACACCAAAATCAATCAGTACTAACTTACAATCACGTTGACGACGAATAATATTTTCTGGCTTAATATCTCTGTGAATTACTTGTTGCTGATGTATTAATTCCAGCACAGGTAACAAATCACTTAATAGTTGTCGAATTTTAATTTCATCAAATAAACCCTGCTGTTTTAGCTCCTGCAATAAATTTTGCCCTTCTATTAATTCCTGTACTAAATATAGATAGTCATATTCTTTAAAATAGGCAAATAGCGTAGGGATTTGGTCATGTTTCCCCAGTTCTTGCAGGCGTTTTGCTTCTCGCTCAAACAACTCAGTGGCTTTTTTCTGGGCTTCACTACCACCACCACCATAAAATTGACCGCGAACTAGCTGTTTAACAACGCATTGTTCATTTAGCTTGTCTACATCATCTGCCAGATAAGTACGCGCAAACCCACCTCTACCCAGCGGTTGGATAATGCGATAACGATTTCTTAGTAGCGATACTAACCCTGTTCCACAACTGAGGCAAAAATTTGAACCGTCAGGATTTAAGGGATTGGGACAATCGGGATTTATGCAGCAGATCATATAATTGTTGCTGTCATTTTATTCACAATTAAAATATAGCTTAAATTCATTTGTTCTCTGGGCTTGGTCGTTTTTTACTCATAATTCTTATAGAAAGGCAGACAGCGGAAAGCAGATGGCGGAAGGCAGCTCTCAGCTAAGAGATGCGATCGCTACTCCTAAACTGTTGAGTCAGTCCGGCAAAGCCTCACTATAAACGTGGTGAATCTTCTCTTGGCGACTAGTAATAAGCAATAGATTTTACGAATGATTTAGAATTGATAGATTGCCAATTAATTAATGCAATCCTTTAATATTGATGAGCATTATACAATGAAGTTTAAGCCAGAAAAAAGAAAAATATACCGCAAAATAATCTGCTTATTATGAGCCGAGAATACGCTTATTTTAGTCTGATGATTTTTGATTGTGTTTGTCTATAATGTCATATATAGACAGAATTAGTATATGAGTTTCAGAAAAATATGAGCGATATTGAACGTATTGAGAAATTGATAGAATCTAATGCTTAGTCAATTCAAGCTTTAACGGATTTAGCCAATAGCATTTTACCCAGGCTTGATGATATGCAACGGCAAATGGTGAATATGCAACGTCAAATGATTGATAATCAAAGAAGGATTGATGACAACACAGCAGATATTAGAGAGTTAACACTGGAAAATCAGAGAATTTTAAAATACTTAGAATCTCGTAATAAATAATTGGTATTACTGATTAACTTAGTTGAAGCTAGATTGAGCAATTACAACAGCACCCCACAATGGCGCATCATCGCCTAAGTACGCTGGGACAATTTCAAAATCAACTTCTGGTAGCGCTATATCCTGCGTCATCTAACGTAAAACTTACCACCATTGAGTCCCCGCTTTTGTCACACTTCCACCTAAAATAAACAATTGCGGGTTCACCAAATTAGCGACATTACCAATACCCACACCTAGCGCCCAAGCAGATTTTCGTAAAATCTTCTGAGCCAAATCATCCCCAGCCGCCGCAGCTTCACTTACCAATTGCCCTGTTAGTAACTCTAAATTATCGCCTACCAAATCTCCCAAGATTTTTCCTACTTGACCTTCGTTTGCTAATATTTCCCGCGCATTTTGGGCCATATATGGCCCCGAAGCTAAACGTTCTACATATCCCCGTCTACCGCACAAACATACTGTGTATCCAGTTTCACCAGCTATCGCTCCAGCACCCCGCCAAAGCTGACACCAATCGCAGTCGGTTTTGTATCTTGCAGCAAAGAGTCAATGAGCGATCGCATAATTTCTAAATCAGTGTTAGCATTTGCATCTACTGGAGAAAGGCGACGTTCATAACACAGCCATTGTCTAGAACCGAGATTTACGTGGCTGCTGCTAACTTAGTTCTGCCAAAGTCGAGAGCTAATCTTAATGTCACCTGATACTCCTGTCAAGCCAGGTTTATTTCTTGAGAAAGATGTTTGCGATCGCAATAAATTTAACACTAAAGGAAACTACATAATTTAGTAACTCATGAATTCCGATCAGTCGCAACCACTCATCGATTTTTCTCATGCCAAGGAACCTGCTCAATCTCTGAATATTCAGCAGGAAAAAGCTAGTCTGCCCACAGAAGAAGAGAATTTTGAGCAAGACCCGCTTTCTGATGATTTAAGTGAGCAAGAAAAAAGTGCAGACAATGTTGGAGAACGCCAAATAATTGCTGCTAATATTCCAGGTGGATCGGCTTTTCATCTCAATGAGACTCATGACTGAATCAGTCAGTTTTTTGTGAGTCAAGTACGCCATCAATAAACTGTTGCAAGCGTTCATAATGTGTCCCTTTCCAGTAAATTTGCTTGCATTCTTGGCAGTGATGAAATTCATGATTTTGCAATTGCACAGTTGCTGGCAATTGGTTAATTATTGTTTCCTTCTCTATAGTTTCTAGTAATCCATTGCACCGCAAACATCTTTGAAATGGTGAGACTAAATTAAATAAGTTGAAGCGTCGGAGTACTTCTAATATTTGCTGCTGAGGATTAGTACTTCTGACGTAATAGCCATAGGTAACTAAACTACGCATTAATAAACCCTTATCACGAGTCAAAAGAATCCGTTCTTGTGTATGAGAAATCTCTGCTAATTCCTCATCCGCATAGTCATTACGATATAAAGTATCAAAACCTAGAAGCCTGAGCGATGTCGCTAGTTTTCCTAAATGAATATCGATAACAAAGCGGATAGTACTGAGCGAAGGTGGACGAACCGAAACTGTTGGTATAGGAAGAGAACTAGCCGATATGGGATAGATATTGATGTAATCTCCATCCTGGACAATATAAGAAAAATCTACATATTTGTCGTTGACTTGTATACAATCAACTTCTGGATGAGGAACACCTAAAGACTCAATCATGTCTTTAATTGAGGCTCTTTCTGCAAAAGAATGGATTATTTTAACTCGCCTTTTGCTTCGTGGTAAAAAATCATTTAGTTCCGCATAAAAATGAAAATAAGCAATAGCCATAAG
>NZ_MTAV01000217.1:0-576 GCF_002154695.1 Nostoc sp. T09 | reverse complement strand
GAATCGGCGCGACCAAATTTGCTTTGACAGCAAAAGGTTCGAGTTGGTTAATGTGACACTTGGTCAAACCCGCTTCATAAATGTTATTGGTAGCTTGGACTCTACCAGCTTGGTACTTTTCTACATAGCCTTCTACAAAACAGGGGTCTTTGATTTTGGCTCGCAACGCTTTGGGAAAACCGGGGAGCACCGATTCTGCAATCACAGTGCCATACCAGTCGGCATCAAAACCATAAACTATAACTCGCTCAGCACTAATCGCTTTGCGAACTTCTTCAACAGTGGTTTTGAGTACATCCTCTTCATTGAGCGATTCCCGAATGCGGCGCGTTAAGTCTACCTGTAAATGAGTTCGCACACCTTCAGCATCAATTCGCTGAAGCAGCCTTGCGTGATCGAGAGCAAATCCGACTTGCATCGCAATCTGAGCGAACAAATCAATCTCGTATTGTCGCCAATTACGGGGGCTAGAACATTGATGTGCAATTAATAAGCCAAATAGTTGGTCGTCTTTGAGAATCGGCGCGACCAAATTTGCTTTGACAGCAAAAGGTTCGAGTTGGTTAATGTGACACT
>NZ_MTAV01000216.1:19875-19959 GCF_002154695.1 Nostoc sp. T09 | reverse complement strand
GAGTCTTTGATACTCGTCGGAGAGTCTTTAATACTCGTGAATGAGTCTTTGATACTCGTCGGAGAGTCTTTAATACTCGTGAAC
>NZ_MTAV01000216.1:0-19865 GCF_002154695.1 Nostoc sp. T09 | reverse complement strand
CTGGTTACGACTTCATCCTTAATGCCTTATCTGTCGCAAACATTTTTTGAATTGGTATTAATAAGCGAAAGGCGTGGGGAAAACCTCACGCCTTTTTGTTTAAGGATGCTGATATTCAGTATTGAATAGGAGCGTAAGTAAAAACAGTGTACTTTTAATTTAGATAGTGCAGCTTGATAATTAAAGGCTAATCAGTGTCTCTCATCAAAGTTAATAGTATTGCTTAAGGTTGAGTAGACTTCTCTAGAAGCGCTTTTTGTTCCAACCAATCTTTACCCACTTGAATACTGACATCCGAACCGATATTACCAGTGCTTTCAACGCGTACTTCCCCAAATCCTAAAGTTTGGCGAACAACTTCTGCACTGTTACCATCTCCTTGTTGAGCGACAATGTGAGTCACATCCAAAGGTTCACCCCAGGCTTTGGCTACAAAAACATTGCGATATCCAGCTTTTTCCAAGGATCTAATTAAAGGTCGTAGATTAGTGCGATCGCTACCTGTACTATCTTGAATAGCTACACGTAAAGAACCAGGTTCAACAGTCTGTGGTTCTTGTGCTTGTGCTGATTCCACACCATAGTGTTTTGCCATCAGTTTGGCAATCCCATCTTTGTTGGGTAACCAATAGCTAGCATCAAATTCACCTTTCTCGCTAAAGCGACCTGGAACCATTAACATCTGCATATTTGAGCGATTGGTTCGCACACCAAAACCCACTAGCGCCAACAACTCCTCAACAGCCAAGTTGGTATCTATGTTTTCTTTAACGACATCAAGTACTTTTGGCAATTGAGTCACAGTCGCAGGGTTGAGTGACTGATCCATCAAAGCACGCAGCACCATTTGTTGGCGTTGAATCCGCCCAATATCGCCCAGTGCATCATGGCGGAACCGTAATAATTGCAGCGCCTGATCGCCATTAAGATGCTGTTTCCCTGCCTTCAAATTGATGTACAAATGCTGGGATTCATCTTGATACTTCATATCTTTGGGGACGTAGACGGTAACGCCACCTAAAGCATCAATTAGCTTAGCAACCCCCAGAACGTTAATTCGGATATAGCGATCGATGGCTACTCCGTTTAAGAGATTGCTGACCGTTTTGGCAGTTAAGGCAGGCCCACCTTCGAGATTGGCATGATTAATTTTTTTCACGCCATGCCCTTCTATTTCAGTGCGTGTATCTCTAGGAATAGAAAGCATGGTAATTTTTTTTGTCTCTGGATCAAATTTGATCAAGAGCATGACATCGGAAAGACCATCAAAGGAGTTTACCTGAGGCTGGTACCTGAGATTTTTGGTTTCGGCGGGAGGATTTTGAACATCTGGTGGAAGTACGCTCATCCCCATAAGTAAAATATTCACGGGGCGAGTTAATTGTGAAAAGCGCAAACCACTTCCAGAGATGCGATCGCCATCGAATACTGCTTCTTCTTGGGGGCTAAGTTGGGCTTGCTGTAAATTACTGGTTAAAGAAACTGCCAACAGTGCCCCTGCAGTAGCTGAAACCATCGCAATACCGCTCATACCTACCCAAAACCACAACCAACGTCCAGATTTAGAGTTTTGGGCCTTTTTTCTGCTGGCTTTGGAGACGTTTCCCGACTGATTTTCTTCCGCCGAAGTTCTTTGAATGGTCACAGACATCCTCACACTTACTGATCAAATTCGGTACATTTGCAGACTAATAAATATGCAGACAAATCAAACCATAATAGCTAATTCTTAATTATTAGTGCTAACTTTTTCATTGTTGTGTCAACCACAACACTTATAGCAGTCTTTTTCTTTTTTTTCGACAAATCGGCTGATGTGTTATTGCAGTATGACAACAATAAACTAGTTTGACTAGATCCCTTAAGATATAATCTTTAATTTGGCAAAAAATTAAGTAAAAGTACTGACCCAATTATTACCTAGAGATTAAGATAAGTACTTGCCAATCACTCGCTCGGCAAACCGACTAAACCCTGGCAAACGGTGAGACTTTCCCTGAATAAGACGAAAAATTAACCAGACACTCACCAAAAAGTACCCAGAAGTGAGAAAACTATTGAGGATTAATAGTCGCAATGCGAAAAATTCTGTAGTCTCAGCCCCGGTTGCTAATAATAGATATCCCAAAAACCAGGTAAATGCCAAAGTAATAGACAGGCGGCTAGCAGCTAGTTGTTCCCGACTTCCTTGACGGCGATAGAGAGTCCACAGCGATGGGAAAAAACCAATAATTGGAATCAGATAGACAACTAGCTGGGTTTTAGGGGTGGCTGAGTCTTGATCGGGAATTAGAAATTGGGAATATGAAGAAGACGCGGTGCCGGAACTCTCCGTGTCTGTTGACTCAGATGCAGGCGAATTGTGATTTGGTTGAAGATTTTCCATTTGGTTGAGTCTAATCCTAAACTAGGAAGATGAATGAGAGTCATGTAGTTAGAGATAATAAGCTGTAAAGAAGGATTTTATTTAGTTCTATCCTGTAATCGGCTAAAGATGCAGACACGCAAGCTACTCGACTGGTGGGAGACACTAACACCCCTAGCGCGCATCACAGCGATCGCGTTATTCATTCCGCTGTTAGTGCTCAATGGTTGGGCAATCTCGTCAATTTTTAATTATTTCCACTCCCTGATAGTCATTTTAGTTGGAGCCTCAGTGCTAGCATTTCTGCTCAACTACCCCGTTAGCTGGATGGAGCGTCACGGTGCTAGGCGAGAGCCGGTTGCTATTTTAGTATTTCTCTTGGCTTTATCGATTTTATTAGCGCTGGGTGTCACCCTGTTTCCGCTAGCCCTTACCCAAGCTCAGCAACTAGTGGCTCGCTTGCCGGAGTTGATTGACTCTGGACGTTCCCAGTTAATGATATTAAACGAGAAAGCAGAGGTTTTTGGCTTACCAATCAACCTTGATGCTCTAGTCGTGCAAATTAACGATCGCGTCAAGGGACAATTGCAAGCGATCGCCGGACAAGTTCTCAATCTAGCTGTAGTCACAGTCACTAGTTTGCTAGATTTCGTCTTGACAATGATTTTGACTTTCTATCTTCTACAACACGGAGGTGAACTCTGGCAGAGTTTAGTAGAATGGCTACCCTCAAGATTTCGTGAGCCTTTCTCTCAAACAGTACGTCTGAGCTTTCAAAATTTCTTTATTACCCAGCTGATTTTATCTACCTGTATGGCATCAGCTCTGATTCCGACATTTTTGTGGTTGAAAGTGCCTTTTGGGCTGTTATTTGGGTTAACTATCGGCATCATGGCTCTCGTCCCTTTTGGAGGTTCCGTCGGCATTGCCCTGACTACCTTGTTGGTGTCGCTGCAAGATGTCTGGATGGGGGCAAGAGTTTTGATGGCCGCAGTTATCGTCCAGCAAATTCTGGAAAATTTAATCGCCCCCCGGATTTTAGGGAGTTTTACAGGTTTAAACCCAGCTTTGGTAGTGATTTCAGTTTTGACAGGGGCGAGGATTGGGGGTCTTCTAGGCGTAATTGTGGCAGTACCTAGTGCTGTTGTGATTAAAACCGCTATCAGTGTCATACGTCCTGCGACACTAAGCGGTGATACTGATGAATATGCCAATTCCGGGGACATAGCTGCACCCGTTGCACCAGAAGCATCCCCAAAAGCTGAAGCGAAAAGTTCTCTAAGCGTATCAGAAGCTACATCACCTTAGGAAGTCAAAGCTCAAAAGTTAAAAGCAAAGAATTTTGAATTGTTTACTGTGGTTCGGCAATTGAACCCATAAACAAAACGCTTCCTGTCTGATTATCTCGAATAGCACAAAAGAAAGGACGGTCAACAATCATTCTGAATGGTTCTGGTTTTTGCATAGCGGATGTTGCCACTATGCCTACTGAAGTTGCCGCTGCGGCTTCAGTGCCTTCTTCATTTACTTCCACAAAAGTTTTATGCTTAACCTGGCTAATTGCAAGGTTTTCGCCAATACCAGAGAAATTAGCTTTGGTGCTAAAAGCCTCCTCCATACCTAAGGTTTTTAGTGCATCATTGAGCGTAACTTCATAGTCTGTTTTAAACCGAGGCAAACGAATCAATCCTTCCCGTTTGCGGAATTGAGTCATCCATTTTTCCCAATTCTCAGCATTTAAGTTTTGATATAAGGCTTGCAGGTTGGAGTTTTGTTTAGGCAAAAAGATATAAAGGCTGATTTTACCATCTTTGCCATAAGGCAAACTCACTGCCTGAAATTGCTCATTTTCTTGGTATCTATAGTCGCCATCTTGCGACATCATCGGGTGTTGTTTTTGTTTCCCAGATTTTAGAGAAAAGGGCAATACAGCAGTTTGACTTTTGTCAAATTCGTTGCTCCATTTTCCTTTAAAGTAGATGGCGTTAATCAAAAATAGTACTTGGTCGGGTTGAATTTGTTCAACTATCTTGTTGATTTTTCCCTGGGTATTATCCTTGACCCAGCTATTGATAATATTGGGTGCTTCCCGATCTTGGAAATTTAAACTTGTCACCTTCGCTTTGTAAAAATCCTGATTTCTCTGGAGAAAGTCTGACTTAAAGCTGGTGTTTTGATTCGCCCAAAGGGAGTTAGCAATAGTCAGTTGTACATCAGTCTCAGGATTTTCTAATAGTCTTTTTAATGCTGCGTAAGATGAGTTAATTTCTGACAAATTTAACCCCTGTAATTCCAGGGTTTTCGCCATAGCTTTTTGTGTAGAGCCACTAGCTCCATTGTAGGTCATAGCCAAGGCGATCGCTACACTCGAAGGCGAGAGAAAAACGTTCTTTTCACTACTTTCCTGTTTCAGAACTTCTGAAAATAGTTTGAAGCCAAATTTATTGTTGGCATTAACTAATTTTGTATCAGGGTTAGCCGTTTTTTTTGGCAGAGGAGACTCGGAATTAGGCAAACGAGATTGGGCCAGTGCGCTCGTATCACCATTGACTTGAGAACAACCTAATACACCCAAAAGTACAACACTAGCAGCAGCCAGCACGTAACGCCTTCCTAACCGCACACCGTAACGTCTTTGCAAGAAATTTTCTTTCACACCACTAAATTTCTGCCGATTCATTCTGCCACCTCGTTCGCCATAGATTTAATGACTTCTCAAGTGTTAACTATGGCATTTACCACAGCAGAAAAACCTGGCTGTTACAGTTTTGGTAACAGTAAATAATTTGCGGCAATTAAATAGAATTTGTGCAAGCTACTAATTACTAATTGAGTAGGCAATACACATCCATGATTATTAGCTATTTTCTGATTTTTAGATAAACGTATTTTAAACTACAAAACAACTCAATAATTGCTTCACGCTGAATTTGTAGTAAGAAATAAATCTAATAATTTCAGTCTGGATTCCGTGCAAAGCTTCTCTAGTATGAGGCAAACTTTGCTGAGAATAAAACGCTCCTACATTCTATCCCAAAACGGGTATAAATACTCCTTACCTATCGCTGAATGTCATTTGGATAAATGCGTTTGTAGTTGTTTACAGAATTGAAAAAAGTAGTAATCTACCCAATGAGTTACCATATAGCAGATATTAACGATAATAGTATGTTAGGTTAAACCCCTCACGATCGTTGAAATTACTAAAAGGCTGAATAGACAATCGTGAGTGGCGACACAGGAGATAAGGAGGTCAAGGAAGACAGAGCCAAAAACTAATGACTCTTGCCTATTACCTTTTGAATCTTGACCCTTACCTTAACCTTGACTCTATTTATTTTTAAATTCCCCAATAGAGCTAACGGGTACAGTCCACCAAGCTAAAGCGTAAGGTTGACTGGGTTCATTGACCTGTTGGCGCATCTGGATGCGGATTTTGTAATTCCCATTAGCAGGAATAGGGCAAAAAATGTGTTCTACACTATCAACTTGACTGATAGATGAGCAAACAGTAGCAACATCTGGATTTTGAGCATCAGCTTTTACCAAATAGAGATCGAGGTTGTTCAAACCGCGATCGCGGAAACTATCTCCGACGTCATAAAGCTCATTTTTATTCTTATCGTCGAGCTCTACCAATCGGTCCCAAGCCAAAGTAATAGCAACAAAACTTCCTTGTTTTAAGGGTTTTGCCAGCGGATATTCTACAGGCACAAGTGTATCCACAGTTCGGTAATCCCAACCAATGGCAGGCACAGCAGTTGATGGTTGCCATTGACCTGCGCTAAATTGCTGATAAGCGCGAAATGCATTCAAATGACCTGCCCCTATTTGGGAATCTAAGGGAATTTTGGGGTCTTGATAAGCATCAGAAGCTAGCCAGTCTTGATTTTGTTTATCAATTAGTGTCCGAGTCATTCCCAAGCGCAAACCATCTCCGCTATCTTTAACCTTGTCTGCGGAATTGAGTAATACAGCTTTCATCAGTTGATGATGGCGAGAATCGATGCTCCAGTGAGGTTGTTTTGTCTGCAATTGGCGATCGCCAAATTCCTGCAACAAAGCAATAGTACCTGTAACGTGAGGTGCTGCAAAACTTGTACCTGTGACCTTATTGACTTTGCCATCTGGATTGAGCAGAGCAATATTACTTCCAGGTGCAACTAAACTAATAGCGCGACGCCCACCGATATTAAATTCTTTGCCTACTAACCTACCATTTACTCCTTGGTTAGCACCTGCGAGATTAGAAACGTCAACTTTACTAAAAATCCCTTCTCGACGGGATGAAAAAGCCACGTTTACTCCATTAAAATTATCTGTAGGAATAGGAATACCTCCTTTCCCTTGGTTACCAGCGATCGCATACAAGACATCATGAACACGACTGGACCAATCAATACAGAGGGTGAGTAAAGCATTGCCATCTAAAATAGCTTCAGGACGCGGATCGCGGTTTAGAGGTTCACCAAAACTGAAATTAATGGCACGAATATCACCAGCATTTTGTAATGCAATGTGTTGTGCCGATAAACACTCTTCTGGTTGACCCATGTTTTTGGTCGAGCCAACAGCCGAAGAATACAATCGCGCCTCAGGAGCAACTCCCGGCCAAGCTTTGTCTTTACTGACCATCACACCAGCAACATTGTAGGCATGGGGGTCAACGCCACTATTTGATTTAGCTGGACCATTGCGTAAGAAAACTGCTGCTAAGGATACAGCACGATTTTTAGACACGGCTTTATCCCAACCAAACATTCCCGGACGTCCAATTTCCACCTGACCAATAGCAATCTTACGACCGCTTAAATTATAAGGAGATTGGTGTAGCCTGAGAGCATCAATACCGTTGGTTCCTAAAGAAGTTTGTAAAACTGAAGCTAGTGCTGGCACACTCAAACAAGAAGCACTTATTCCCCAAAATAGCCAAGTTAGTTTTTTATTCATAGTCAATAGTCAATAGTCATTGGTCATTTGTCATTCTTCGCTTCCCCCTAACCTTAGGAACGGTTTCGCAAGTTCAGACTCGACGGAAACCGCAGCCACTCCATTGGGTGACTTTGCCGACTTGCAGGAAGTGGCATCTAAGATTCCGACTTCCTCACCTTGTCCCTATGTCACTGCGTCTCCCTCATCCCCCTCATAAAGGCGTGAGGAAATTTATGAGCGATGACTAAATATTTTGTTACAATGTTTACAGACGAGGATGCTTGAAAACCCACTAGCCATGACCCAAAACCTATCTAAAAAGCCCATTGTGATTGCTCCGTCTATCCTATCAGCAGATTTTAGCCGTTTAGGTGACGAAGTTCGCGCTATAGACGCGGCTGGAGCAGATTGGATTCATGTTGATGTAATGGACGGTCGTTTTGTACCTAATATTACGATAGGTCCTCTGGTTGTGGAGGCGATTCGTCCAGTCACAACAAAGCCATTGGATGTCCACTTAATGATTGTGGAGCCAGAAAAGTATGTAGAAGGCTTTGCTAAAGCAGGTGCTGATATTATCTCCGTACACGCTGAACACAACGCTTCGCCGCACCTACACCGCACTCTGGGGCAAATCAAAGAACTCGGTAAAAAAGCAGGAGTTGTACTCAATCCTTCCACACCTTTGGATTTTATTGAGTATGTACTGGAACTCTGCGATTTAATCCTAATTATGAGCGTCAACCCTGGTTTTGGCGGTCAAAGCTTTATTCCTGCTGTAGTGCCCAAAATCCGCAAGCTGCGTCAGATGTGTGATGAACGCGGACTCGATCCTTGGATTGAAGTGGATGGAGGACTGAAAGCAAATAATACTTGGCAAGTTTTAGAAGCTGGAGCTAATGCGATCGTTGCTGGTTCAGCTGTATTTAACGCTCCAGATTATGCTGAGGCAATTACAGCAATTCGTAACAGCAAGCGTCCTACACCGGAACTAGCTAAGGTGTAATCCATAATGGATTAACTATACGACACAAACAGAAAGGGTGGGCAATAATGCCCACCCTAGTTTTTTTACAGAGGCTTTTGCTATCTGAATTTTGATATAAAATTACTCAAAGATTCAGGCACTGATAAATTTTTTGTATTACAGCAGTTTGCAACTGAGTGAAGTACAGAATTTAGGAATAAAAGCCAGATATCAATTCTGTTTTACTTCTGAATTCTGACTACTGATTCCTGAATTCTACTGTATTATTATCTACTAATTCTTGCCCATTGAGTTGCTTTCCAAAAACTAAAAAATAAAGCTGCCGAAACCAAAGCTCCAAGATTCCATTTAACAGAATTCTTAAGTAAGTTTAGACGCTGAGAAGATTCAGTAGTTTGTGCTTGTGTCTTAATTTGTGATTTAGCTTTAGAAACTTCTGATAAGATTTGAGTTTTTACTTCCTGGGTACTTTTACCATTTAATGAGCGACCTTGTGCCTTCAAGAAATTACCTATTTGTTCTGGTGTAGCTTGACTTAATCGCTGTTCTACCTGTTCCGCCTGGGATAATTGTTGTTTGGATGCATTAGTAATCTGCGCAGCACTTTGTTTGCTGAGACGAACAGTGTTACCAATTCCTAAAGGTATTAGTAACAAAAAGATTACGGCTAACAATAAAGTTAGCCAAGATAATAACTTCAGGCTCAGGAATTCCCATTTGTTTCGGGAATGCAGTTCTCCATAAAATATTAGCGCTAGACCAATTAAAGGCACAGGTATTCTTTCAACCAACGCTCCGAAAGTTTGAAATTCCCAAGCAGGATTCATAAAGTTGGGTGGAACCAACATCTCAACTACGTCAAACAATGCTAAGAGCAGCAGTCCGTAGCCAAGCATTCGCAAAATCTTCGTTGAGCCTGTTTGGCTGAAAGCAAACTCTTGTAACTCTTGTACCAAACCGGGAAGGAATTTATCGCTACTTGATTTAGTCATGTTCCTAGCACAATAAAAAACAGAGATCTGAACAATGAGGAAAATTTGAGGTTTTGGATAAAGGCTTTGCCGCTATTAATTCAAATAACACCAGACGTTTTCTAACACCTTCTAGTATAGAAATTGGCAAGATACCTTGCTGAGATACAACCCTTGTATGTTCTTACATCAATATCCTCCTAGGAAGGAGGAACAGTATTATAATCTGCATGAAAGCGTAACTTTATACAAATTTGTTCTTCAAACAATGCAACACTATTTAATTCGTGCTGAGACTGTTCTGATTTTGGCTTATTAATACTCGTCGTTAACAAAACTTTCACTAAAACGAAGATTACACCACCTAAGGTTATAGCCAAAAACATGATTCGCAATTGTTTCCACAGAGTCATCACCTTTAAAACTCAGCTACATCCTAAATTGGCTAATTCCCACTGTGGCAACAGGAAACGTAGAATGGCACCAAAATCAGCACTGTGATCGCCACTAGTAGAAAAGTATAAAAGCTAATGGTACTTTTTACCCTGGTAAAGCCCTAGCAAACATTAATTCGTTTATTGCCTATACAGTTACCGATAACAATGAGTCAAGTATTTCATCTTTGTTTCGTTTTTACTGTAATGGTAAGTTTTCCGTAATTATCCCGAAAAAACCGTAATTATCATTACGTGCTAAGTATTTATAATCAAGGATTTTAGTTGAGCTTAATCAAATCTTTAAGTTTATGATGTTTTATAAACTTAATGTGCTTTATCCCAAAAACAAGATTTCATCAGGATTATCAGTGGAAAACAGGTTATTTTCTGTATGAATTTTGTGTAAATCTATTCTGCGATTTATAGAAAAAAGTATTCATTTACACAACATTATAAGTAAATCTTGAGTGCGATACCTTTTTTAGGTAATGCATGGGAAGGAGTGCTTAAGCATTGAGTTATAAATTGTACACTCAATTCTTAAGCACCCAACACTTAGCACATACTTTATATGAACGCAACTATGTATTAATTGTAGTCCCTAGCTTATGCTTTTACAGTAGCTTTTTGTTGCAGTTTTTGCTTGCGACGCAAAGCCACACCAAAACCTGCGGCTGTCAATGTACCCAATATAGTTATAGGTTCGGGGACAGTACTACCAGGGGTAGCAGAACCAAAGGTTATATTGTCAAAGACTATTTGATTGACAGTGCCGCCAAAATCTACAGATTTAGCAATACCTGAAAATGATACACCGATTGGAAGCAATGGGCTAAATTGACCAGTTGGATCGGGAGCACCATTAAACGGGGTTGTTGGTAAATTTAGCGTGGCAAGTATGTTACCAGTAGCGTTGAGACCGTCATACACCTTGATAAAGCCTGGATTATTGATCGCAGAATAGAAAAATGAAAATCCAGTGCTGAAACCCTTTAAAGCGTTTAAAGTTGCTGCTGGTCCATCAAGGAAAAATAAAACAGTACTTGGACTGGGTTCGCCGCCAATATTACCACTTCCACCAGCATCTTGATCAACAAGACCCAGTGCATTAGGTGAGAAAGTAATGTCAAAGTCGTGGGGATCTGTATTGTAGAAGTTCCCCACAGGACTCAAATTCCCAACTCCTTCAAAGTCAAGAGTTACTACAGCTGCTTGTGCTTGTCCTATACTCATAGTTCCAGCTACCACAGATGTAAATGCTCCTACAGTCAAAGCTTTCAGCAAATTTTTTCTGACTGCAAATCTAGTCATGAAGCTAACCCCTATTAATAGATCAAGGTTGATGGTAGATGTACCCCGCACTAAAATTCGCTACCATTACCTCAAAGCATTTTGTTAACGATTAGTCGTCAATAAATTACAAAAACAACCACCGTTGACAATAGCTCCAGTTGTTAATATTGCTTTTGTCTGCTTATTTTTACTAAGCAAACTTGTTGTTTTTATTATCATGTAAATTTTAAATTGCGTACCAGAAATTACTTGTATTTACCAAAACTTTAAAATATTTTTATACTATACTTAAGTGTCAATGATACCCAAAACTATACAGGTAAACTAGTTTCATATCTAACCTCGAGTATTTTATACGTAAATATATAAATTATCAATGAATTTACTTCAACAAATAAATAAATTACTCCTGTATACCAGCAAATTCTTCTCCTTACTGGCGAGCAAGTTATACCAATTCAAGAAAAGAATGCGATAGATGCGTAGGTTGGATGGCTTTGCCGACTTGTTCGCTGTTCGGCGGAGCAGTTCTCTTGGGACGGGAAGCCGCCTCTGGCGCAAATTGGTATTAGTCACAATGAGCAAAAAAGAAAGGTGAGCATTGCCCACCTCGTTCTGACTATGTACTGAATCATTGAATTGAAAACTCAGTCCTTACTTGTGCCTACCTAGCCACTTGGCGGCTGCAACGCCGATAATACCTGCGACAACGGGATTGCTGAGGAATTTAATAATCCCTGGTTGCTCTGCCAACACTTCACGGAAAATATCAGGGTGGTTGTGATAGACAAAGGATGCGAGTTTGCTGACATCATCAGCGCTCATACGGCTGGCGTGATGAGTAGAAAGGCCCAGTTGTTGCTCTATATGGCGCTCATCTAGTCCTCTTTCCTTTAGATGCTTGAAAAAGGCGCGTGCTACATCATCTCGCTCGTTGGGTTTGATTTGAGCGATCGCCTGTTGTAATTCCGGCTCCATTTGGCTGGTGGGAATCTTCTCTGGATGTAAAGACCGACCAAATAACTGACGACGCTGATCTGGTGTAGTGCGTTGAGCAAAATCGTCAAAGTTTTCGTATTCGGTGGTTGAATCTGTTGTTACATCATCTAAAGATTCAACATTTCCCCCAGCCAAATCTTTCATGATTTGACGCTTGTATTGTTCGCTGCTTGTCACTTTGGTTCTCTCCTTTTTCAGGTTAATTTTTAATCACCTGACATTCTGGGAACTTTGATTATCCGCAGAGATTAATCTTTGGCTTTTATTGCCAACTCAGCAATTAGGTATACTGAACTTGGCTTGTTTGAGTGTCGTACTTAGCTGTTAAAATCAGTTTTTTATCAGGAGCATAGACCAACACTGTTAAGTCTTGGTTGGGGAATTGCTTGCGAAACCCTTGTACTAAAGATTTTGCTAATGGTCGTACCTCTTGAGGACGCACTTGTGGGGAAATAACAATGCCTAGTTTGTTGTTATCGCGCACATAGGCATCTTTAATTAATCCCTTAGATGTTTGTACAACCCAGTTACCAAAATTTTGTCCTGAGGGACTATTACCTCGCTCTAATTCTGTATAGGTTACATCTCGGCCAATTGCTGGAGTGCTGGTTGGGCGGTCAAGCTGTGCTACATTACTACCACCACAGGCAGTGGTTATTGTCAGAACCAAAATCAAGATGCCAGCCATCAAGATTTTGCGACTCTGCTGAAGCAGAATCATTGTTTTACCTCCTAAAAATCATTGAAGAGTAATTTAAATAGCTTGAACGGACAAGCTATTTGAATCTATATTTTTGTATGCCTATCTTTAAAGAGCTTTTCAATTCACAAAATCTCGATAAAGAAAGGTCATAATACCCCTAATATACCCCTTGCTATAAAGAGAATAATAGGGGTAAAACGTGATTCTTTATCAGCCGTTATTTTTGCAGAAGTATTTGCACCTAGACCTGATTTCTAGAACTTACGCAAAAAATCTTAGCTCTAGTCAATTTTTTTCTTGACGTTATCTTTCACATCTTCTATGCCGTGGCGAACTTCACTTTCGGCTTGCTTAGCTTTACCTTCAGCTTTATCTTCTGGGTCGCCAGTGACATTTCCTAAAGCTTCTTGAGCTTTACCTTCAATATTTTTACCTGTGGCTTTTGCTCTATCTTCTATGCTCATTTTCTACTCCTTCTTTTAATAGAGAATAGGTTTCAAAGTTGTGTTAAGACTCAGAAACTTTTTGTTATCACCCTTACAAAGTAGCTTATAAATTTTTCCTTAGCCTTCTGTCACAAGACATATTAATTACCTATGCAAATAGAGAGAGAATATCTAACATAAATGATATTTCGTTGTGATTTAGCAGCCCAAGTCGATAATAAGAACTTATCCTAAAATCTCTGCTCCCTATCTCATAAGAAAATGGGCTTTATCATAATGCTTGTAAAGTAAAATTTCTCAACTAACAATTTAATAGCCAATGATGACAGTATTTATAATTATTTTTTAAGTAGGACTTCCGCACTTCCATTAATACTTGGTATCTTGACAGTTAGGCAAATTAAGCTTTTCAGCAATTTTTGCGTAAGTCCTATTAAGAAGTTATGCAAAATTAAATATACATGGTCATTGCGAGTGTAGCGTTCGCGTTGGCGTACGTAGCCTCTCGTAGAGAAGCGTCCCGAAGGGAACGGCAAGGGCGAACGCAATGACATAAATATTTTTGCATCAACTACTTAAGAAATCCTGAATGGTTCACGCCAATATGGTTGCATATTAAACAAATAAACCCAGTTCTGTAAAGAAACTGGGTTAATAAACTTATGGTGATATTTTTTTGTCTAATCTAGAAAACCCATCAGGTTTTCAGAATTGTCAATCTCATTCGATGCTATTGGACGGTTACCGAATGTTGAATAGCTTTCAGAAATTACCAATGAACTTGAGCTAACAGGGCGAATACCAGAGAGATTAATACTTTCAACAACTTGGAATTTATTAGCACCAATTGGACGAATACCCATTGCGTTATAGGTTTCCACGACTTCTAAGTTACTAGTGCTAACAGGACGTACCCCAGCAATTGAGAGTTTTTCAGCAACTTCTAAGTCGCTAGCGCCTATGGGACGAATTCCAGAGATTGCGAGTGTTCCGGAGGTCTCATTTTGCACTGGCTGATCCTTACCCTGTTCAACTTTATCTGTATTCAAGCTATTACCCTGATTATTTTCTACTTCCACTGTACTTTCTCCTTTTAGCTTGGCACGCTTTTGCCTAGGACTGACTGCTTTGCCAGTGCTGCTGATGCTCATAACTTCACTCCTCTGGTTTGTTAACAGGTTTTTACAATAATTAAACTGATGTGAATTTTTTTCTATATAAGAGAGTTTAACCTTAAAAAACCTCACATAGGTATAATTATCTTCAAAATATATATATAAGTAAATGCAATAAGTAAAATTTTATAAATAAAGATTGCTATATATTTGTTTGATTTATCTGGTGCTACGAGTGCAGAGCGAGATCGTTAGTATGGGAGAGGGTATTTCTGGCACAACTGTATGACAGAATTTGGTCTTCAAGCTCCCTTTAGTCCAACAGGCGATCAACCACAAGCGATCGCACAATTAGTAACCAGTATCCAAGCTGGGAATCGCTACCAAACTTTACTGGGTGCTACGGGAACCGGTAAGACATTTTCAGTAGCAGCAGTTATTGAGAAAATTGGTAAACCTACCTTGGTACTGGCCCATAATAAAACTCTGGCTGCACAACTTTGTAACGAGTTGCGGGAGTTCTTTCCCAATAATGCCGTAGAGTATTTTGTTAGTTATTACGACTATTATCAGCCAGAAGCGTATATTCCAGTTACCGATACTTATATTGAGAAAACAGCTTCGATTAATGATGAAATAGATATGTTGCGGCATTCAGCGACGCGATCGCTGTTTGAACGCCGTGATGTGATTGTCGTTGCTTCCATCAGCTGCATCTATGGTTTGGGTATGCCACAGGAATACCTCAAAGCTGCTATCCCCCTACAAATAGGTATGGAAGTGAATCAACGCCAGATTTTGCGGGATTTGGCAAATGTGCAGTATAGCCGCAACGATATCGAAATGGGTCGCGGAAAGTTTCGCGTCCGGGGGGATGTTTTAGAAATTGGCCCCGCATACGAAGACCGAATTATTCGCGTAGAATTTTTTGGCGATGAAATTGACGCGATTCGCTATATTGACCCTGTGACTGGTGAAATTATCAGCAGCCTACAAGCTGTCAATATTTACCCAGCACGTCACTTTGTCACCCCAGAAGAACGCTTAGAAGTAGCTTGTAATGATATAGCCGCCGAATTAAAACAGCAAAAAGCCGACTTAGAAGCAGCGGGGAAATTATTAGAAGCGCAACGCATAGACCAGCGTACCCGCTATGACTTAGAAATGTTGCGCGAAGTCGGTTATTGTAACGGCGTAGAAAACTATTCCCGCCATTTAGCAGGAAGACAAGCAGGGGAACCACCAGAGTGTTTAATTGATTATTTTCCGAAAGATTGGCTGTTAGTGATTGATGAATCTCACGTTACCGTACCGCAAATTCGCGGGATGTATAATGGCGACCAAGCTAGGAAGAAAGTATTAATTGAGCATGGATTTCGACTTCCTAGTGCTGCTGATAACCGTCCGTTGAAAGCAGAAGAATTCTGGGAGAAAGTAAATCAGTGTATTTTTGTTTCTGCTACCCCAGGAAATTGGGAATTAGAAGTTTCTGATGGTCATATAGTTGAGCAAGTAATTCGACCAACAGGTGTAATTGATCCAGAAATTTCTGTGCGTCCTACAGAAGGACAAATTGATGATTTATTAGGAGAAATTAAAGATAGAGTTGACCGCCAGGAAAGAGTTTTGATTACTACGCTAACTAAGCGCATGGCGGAAGATTTAACAGAATATCTGGAAGATAACGGCATTCGGGTACGCTATTTGCATTCTGAAATTAATTCCATTGAACGCATTGAAATTTTACAAGATTTGCGTGCAGCTAAGTTTGATGTGTTAGTGGGAGTCAACTTACTGCGGGAAGGTTTGGATTTACCAGAAGTTTCCCTAGTGGCGATTATGGATGCAGATAAAGAAGGTTTCTTACGCGCCGAACGTTCCTTAATTCAAACTATTGGGAGAGCTGCACGTCATGTTAAAGGGCAAGCAATCATGTATGCTGATAACCTTACAGATAGCATGATTAAAGCCATAGATGAAACAGATAGACGGCGGGGAATTCAAATCGCGCATAACAAAATGCACGGAATTACACCTCAACCGATTGTCAAAAAATCAAGTAACGCGATTTTATCTTTTTTAGATGTTTCCCGACGGTTAAATGCAACAGATTTAAAAGTTGTAGATGAACATATAGATGAATTACCGTTAGAGGAGATTCCTGATTTGATTGCTAAACTCGAAGCGCAGATGAAAGAAGCGGCTAAAAAACTAGAATTTGAAGAAGCTGCAAGTTTGCGCGATCGCATTAAGCATCTGCGGGATAAATTATTGGGACGTTAACGTAAATATTATGCTTACCAATATTCGCCTAATTAGTGTTCAAGAGTATCACCAAATGGCGGAAATGGGAATTTTTCATCCTGAAGAACGCCTAGAATTAATAGCGGGACAAATTGTCAGAATGTCAGCCAAAGGAACTGCTCACGAATCAGCAATTACCCGCACAGAAAGGTTATTACGTCAACGCTTAGGTGACAAAGTTCTATTAAGAATCCAGTCACCAGTGCAACTTGACGATTACTCGGAACCAGAACCAGATATTTCAGTGGTAAAGCTCGATCCATTAGATTATGAAGATCACCATCCCAATGCTTCCCAAGTGTATTTACTAATTGAAATAGCTGATTCCAGTCTGAAATACGACCGAGAAGTCAAAGCGATCGCCTATGCGAAATCAGGCATTATTGAGTACTGGATTTTAGATGTCACTGGACGCAAGTTGTATATGTATCGTCTTCCTAGTCCAGATGGCTATCACAGTGAGAGCATACTTGCAGAGGATGTGACAATTTCACCTTTAGCCTTTAGTGATTGTGCGATCGCAATTCGGGAATTATTGCGAAAAGTCTAGGAGGCGATCGCATTAAACATCTGCGGGATAAAATGCTGGGACGTTAGTACATGGTTAGGATAGCAATCAAGGCAATGCGATCGCTCAGTCAATTGCTGGTTTAGTACTCAAACCCACCAAGCTCAATCCAATCAGCGCCTCTAGATATCTCGCTATAATGCTTCTTGAACTTTAACTTACCGCAGCTTCCTATGACCTCCCAGCAGCTTGAAGAACGATCTCAACAACTCGAAGCGCGAGTTGCAACTTTGGAGATGGAACTGGCACAAATGAAACAGATGCTGTCTGGGTTTCTCCAGAAGCAAACCCCTTGGTGGTTGAAAGTTGCGGGTAGCTTTGAAAACGACCCTAACTTTGATGAAGCGGTTCGCCTTGGACAAGAATGGCGTAAGTCTGCTGAGTAGATCGCTAACACTTTAAAATGTACATTCTTGATACCGATCATCTCAGCCTCATCCAGCGTAACAAAGAAGAGGGAAAGCAAGTCCTGGCAAGGCTGGCAGCCGTTCAAGGGATTGAAGTTGCCGTGACTGTCATTACCTACGAAGAGCAAGTCAGAGGTCGGCTCAATGTTTTATCTAGGGCGAAAACGCTAGATGAACAAGTCCTTGCATATCAAGGGTTACAGCAACTTGCAACGGACTACCAAGCGATCGTGATTCTCCCTTTTAGCCGTATAGCTGCTTTAGAGTATCAACGCTTACGAAAAGCCTATCCTCGTTTAGGGAATATGGATCTGAAAATTGCCGCGATTTCGTTAAGCAATAACGCAATCTTACTCACCCGTAATCAATCGGATTTTGGAAAAATCGTAGAATTGCGGACAGAAGACTGGTCAACAGCATAAATAGCTGTAGGGTCAATTTTGCAGATTTTGGGTTGGAGTTAACATTAACTCAGCCAAGCAATCAGCAAGCTAGTATGGGCTGGACGAACTTCGGCGATCGCATTAAGCACCTGTGAGATAAATTATTGGGACATTAGTACTTAGTCTGATACTCGTTAGCGAGTCTTTGATACTCGTCGGAGAGTCTTTGATACTCGTCGGAGAGTCTTTAATACTCGTGAATGAGTCTTTGATACTCGTCAGCGAGTCTTTGATACTCGTGAATGAGTCTTTGATACTCGTCAGCGAGTCTTTGATACTCGTCAGCGAGTCTTTGATACTCGTCGGCGAGTCTTTAATACTCGTCAGCGAGTCTTTGATACTCGTTAATGAGGCTTTTATCCTCGTCAGCGAGTCTTTGATACTCATTAATGAATATCCAATGTTGAATCTGGATAAAAACTTGTCATTGCAAGTGAAGCGATCGCAATAATTGTAAATATTTTTGTCCCTGTGTGCGGCTCACAGAATTGTAGGGGCACGGCATCCATAGTCTTTCGGTGCATCACATAATTTTATCGGTGCCGTGCCCCTACGACTTACTCAGCCTAACTGAACTGTATTGATATTGAAGGATTGGATTAGCTGATTACATCATCAACAATTAATTTAAAGATTAAAGCGATCGCACTCCCTAATCTCCCTCATCCCCCCACAACCTGACTACGCTCAAACACCCACCCATCCCCAACAATCTCCTCTAGGCGTTGATTGAGTCGGGGAAGGAAATATTTTGGATCGTTCAGCCGTTGCTGGATAAACCAATTATTAAACGCTTCTTGCGTCTCAATTCCTTGGACACTTGCCGCATCTAATATAATGTTGCCACTAAGCTCTTGAAATTCCTTTAATTGAGGATGACCTTTACCTTGGTGTATGCACAAGAAAACTGCCATTGCTCCTAATAAAACTTCTAGTTCGTCGCCTTGAGGGACTCTATTATATAAAAGACAAATTAATTGAACGAGATCTGCTAAGGGGGTTGGAATCCTCAGCGTCAGCCATATTGCTTGAGCTAGGTAAACCAAACCGTTGCTTTCATCTGCTACGCCTAAATTACTCAGAATTGTTACCAAATCACTATAAGCACGAATCTGTGCAAATGCCAAAGCAGCTTGCTTATAAAGTGCGATCGCTTTTGGCATGTACCCTTGGTCGGCGAATACTCCCGCCATATTGTTGAGGGTAGTGGCTTTACCTTTGACATCGCCTATCTGCTCATATATTTCTAAGGATTGCTCCCAGAATGAGATCGCTGTTGGTATGTCTCCTTGGTCGGCGATTAAACCTGCCATATTGTTGAGGGTAGGGGCTTTATCTTTGACATTGCCAGTCTGCTCAAATATTTCCAAGGCTTGCTGCAAAAGTGCGATCGCTTTTGGAATGTCCCCTTGTTGGGCGATTATCCCTGCTATATTGTTGAGGGTATGGGCTTTGCCTTTAACATCCCCAATCTGCTCGAATATTTCCAAGGCTTGCTGCGAAAATACTATCGCTTTTGCCATGTCGCCTTGTTGGGCAATTACCAGAGTAATATTCCTGAGGATATGAGCCTTGCCTTTGACATCGCCAATCTGCTCACATATTTCCAAGGCTTGCTCGTAAAGTGTGATCGCTTTTGGAATGTCCCCTTGACGGGCAATTTCGTCAGCCATGTTGTTGAGGATAGTGGCTTTACCTTGGACATAGCCAATCTGCTCATATATTTCCAAGGCTTGCTGCCAGAGTGCGATCGCTCTTGCTATGTCTCCTTGTTTGGCGAATTCCAATCCCATATTGTTGAGGATAGTGGCTTTGCCTGGGAAATCGCCAATCTGCTCACATATTTCTAAGGATTGCTCCCAGAATGCGATCGCTCTTGCTATGTCTCCTTGGT
>NZ_MTAV01000026.1 GCF_002154695.1 Nostoc sp. T09 | reverse complement strand
AATAATCCAGGCGATTAGAAATCGCGGCTAAACAAACAAAGTCCGCCTGCGCGGACTAACGTCAAATAGGGTTGCAAATTTAATCTGACGAGAGTAATAAAAGAGCGCTAAAGGCTATTTGAAAAAAAAGTCAACCACGGCATTTAGGAGAAATTCGGCAGGTTGGCTTTAACTCCTGTGGAAAAGAACTTCCTTGTGCATTGATTATGTAGCTGGCTTATCGGGTTTTTGCAAATGAATGTTGACTTCTTCGCTCAGGCTTTGGAACGCTAGACTGGGCAAAGAAGGCAACTAACTCCCATCCGATCATGACTAATCGTCTTGTTGAAGCTAAGAGTCTCTACCTCCGTAAACACGCTGAAAACCCTATTGATTGGTGGCCTTGGTCTGACGAAGCTCTCGCAACTGCACGAGCAAAAAATCGACCGATCTTTCTTTCTATTGGCTACTCTAGTTGTCACTGGTGTACTGTCATGGAAGGTGAGGCTTTTTCTGACCTCACTATTGCTGAGTACATGAATGCCAATTTCCTCCCCATCAAAGTAGATAGGGAAGAAAGACCTGATATCGATAGCATCTATATGCAAGCTTTGCAAATGATGAGTGGTCAGGGAGGTTGGCCATTAAATGTGTTTCTTTCTCCAGACGATTTAGTACCGTTTTACGCTGGTACTTATTTTCCTTTACAGCCACGTTACGGTCGCCCTGGGTTTTTGCAAGTGCTGCAAGCGATTCGTCGTTACTACGATACAGAAAAAGATGATTTACAGCAACGCAAAGCTGTAATGGTCGAAGCTCTCCTCACCTCATCTGTATTGCAAGATGGTACGGATGCTGATGTTGCAGAAAATGAATTACTCCGCAAAGGCTGGGAAACTTGTACAGCCATACTTGCTCCCAATGAAACTGGTAATAGCTTCCCAATGATTCCCTATGGGGAATTAGCATTACGTCTAAATCGATTTAATTTTGCCTCTCAGTATGATGGCGCACAAGTTATTACCCAGAGAGGGCTAGATTTAGCACTGGGTGGAATTAATGATCATGTAGGTGGTGGCTTTCACCGCTATACTGTTGACCCTACTTGGACAGTACCCCATTTTGAAAAGATGCTCTATGACAATGGTCAGATTGTGGAGTATCTGGCGAATTTGTGGAGTGCGGGAGTACAAGAACCGGCATTTGAACGAGCGATCGCTAAAACTGTACAATGGCTCAAACGGGAAATGACTGCTCCTGAAGGTTACTTCTATGCAGCCCAAGATGCCGATAGTTTCACCAACTCCACAGCAGTAGAACCAGAGGAAGGAGCATTTTACGTTTAGAGATACATCGAACTGGAGCAACTGCTCACCGCTGAGGAATTGACCGAATTACAACAGCAATTTACTGTCAGCCCGAATGGCAACTTTGAAGGGCAGAATGTGTTGCAAAGGCGACATCATGGGCAACTAAGCGACAAGCTAGAAATAGCTTTGGATAAGTTATTTACTGCTAGATACGGAGTAAATGCTGAATCACTAGATACTTTCCCACCTGCCCGCAACAATCAAGAAGCCAAAACCACCAACTGGCCGGGACGCATTCCCTCGGTAACAGATACAAAGATGATTGTGGCTTGGAATAGCTTGATGATTTCTGGTTTAGCAAGGGCTGCGGGGATATTTAAACAACCATCGTACTTGGAAATAGCAGCAAAGGCGGCAAACTTCATTCTGGTTCATCAGTTTGTGGATGGGCGTTTTCACAGACTTAATTATGATAAGCAACCTCATGTTTTAGCCCAGTCTGAAGATTACGCATTTTTTATTAAAGCGTTGCTGGATTTACATCAAGTTACTCTGGGGATGGGAAATGTGTCTTCTCCCTCATTTTGGTTAGAAAAAGCGATCGCCCTTCAAGATGAATTTAACGAATTTCTCTGGAGTGTAGAATTGGGCATTGGTGTCAACTTAAGAAGATAAAGCCCAAATTTGTTGGGTGTAAGCGTCAATATCTCGATGGCGCTTACGCCTTGCTTTAACTAATCCAAAGCGCTTTTGACGTTCCACAAGATAAGGAACAGCGTCACTAGCATCACCACGGAGAACAGCTTGTGAAAAATGGTATAAAGCACGAAATACCATTTCTGTAGAAATTCGGTCTAAAGGTTGGTTGAGAGCGATCGCTATATCGATACATAATTGGTTAAGAACAGCATAAAAAATCCAAGTGGCAAAAATCTGGATTTGTACGCCATTGTTGTCCCCAACCCAAATATAAGCTAAACCTAGAAGCCTTTTTGTGAGCAGAAAAGCATCTTCAACGCGCCAACGCCTGCGATATAATTCACAGACTTGCTGTGCAGATAACATTTGTGGGTCGAGTACATTTGTCAGGTAATAGTTCCAAGTTGAACCCCACAAAACAGAAACTAAACGCACTTGGTGCTGGCAAGGGTTAGAGCGATATTCCCCCATAGATATAATTTCATCACGGTAGAATGGGGTATTGGTCAAACAACGTATCACCTTGTAAGAAGTTTTTTCTCGCAGTCTTGTCAAAAAAAACTTATCAGCTTCCGTGAACGCATCAAACCAAGGAAACTTAAAAAATCCTAAATCAAAAATCAGCAATCCACCAATTGGGAGGCGTTCAAGTAATTGTTCGCACCAAGTTTTATCATTAGCTTTGCTGTTTTGCGTATACCAGGTTGTGACTGGGCGATGGCTAAATGCTTCTACCACCATCATCATTTTGCCAGCAAGTGTTTTTTCTTGTTCTTGTAGTACTTTGAGTTTGCGTCTTAATGCTTCTAGGGTTGAACCGTCAGCAATCCAGATGGCTGTAAATTTGGCGTATACTGGCTGCCAATTCTCTGGTACTGCCTGATTTTGTGGCTGCACATTGATTCTTTCCATTACTTGCTCGAAAATTTGTGCAAATAATTCTATTGGCAGTGTTCTCAATCGTGTTGAAACTGCTTGGGCACTCACTTCAATTCGACCTGCCCACAACAATCCTTCTTCGCATAGGACTCTTTGCACTTCTCTTAATCCAGTAATCTGACGATACACTAAGCTCACAACAATCGCCATCATTACCGATAAGGTCAGTATTCTGTCGCGGAATGGTTTGTTTTCTTCCGTTTCGTACAATTTCAAGGGTTTAAAGTTGAGCGGAGATAGTAATGAGTAGATTTTTTGCTCAATTTCCTCTATTGGCGGCATCGGTACTTGTTTTTGTTGCCGCAGGTCTGGGTTTCCTGTTCGCGCTGGGCGTTTTCTTGCCATGATGTATCTCTAAGAACATCATTATTAATGTTCTTAGATTACATCTTTTGCTTACTTTTTGCTTAAGTTGACACCAATGGGCATTGCCTTGCCCCTACCAACGTATTTGAATCGCTATTTATTAATTAGAAATTACGCCTTACTAACTTGTACTTTCGCAAGCCGAAGTATTACGATTTCGTATTAATTGATTCCCGCTCCAAACTGGGGAATTACTAACAAAAATTTTTGCCTTTAATAATTGACAAGTATAAAATTATACTTTATATTAAGAAATATAAAGGCGATCGCCCAATCCCGCGAAGAAGAAAGCGATTGCCCTTATGTAACATCCAAAAAATAAAGGCGATCGCCCAATCCCGCAAAGAAGAAAGCGATCGCCTTTATGTAACATCCAAAACGGAGTACGAATACCATGATGGCACAATCCGAAGATTCCGCCCAGTCAAAATTAGTACAGTTCTTAGGCGAAGATTCAAATACACCAAAGCCACATCAACCAACTCAAAACCCATTTCCCAACAGAAAACCGATTAAGTATATGCTGATTGGTTCAGCCAAAGCTGTTACCAGTACAATTCACTACTTGCAAGTAGTTGGCTACGCCGGCGTGGGGGAATGGAGTCCACTGATACCCACCGATAAACCAGATGAGGTGATGAGTATTTTAATTCGCCAAATTCTTATGCAATAAACCTCAATCTTAGATCCCCGACTTCTTGAAGAAGTCGGGGATCTAAATCTGTTTAAGTATTTTTGTCCTTGATTTATTAGGACTTTTTTTAAGAAAATGTTAAGACCTAGAGTGTGTTGCATTACACTCAACAGACCCTATTTGCCTTGCGATCGCGTGAATCAACAGTCTTCAGAATGCACCACAGCCACGTTAAGCTGGATAAAAGTAGCAATTTGTTGCACTTGTGAGGATAAAATTCGCGCTTTGCTGTTAATTTTTAATTTTTCCTGCTTGAGATACCTGGAATGCTAGACAAAATTTTTGATTATCTTCATTTTCATTTCAGCATTGAAGCTCTTATAGTTCTGCTGATCCTGGTGTTTCTAGAAGCGGTGCTATCTGCTGATAATGCGATCGCTCTCGCTGCGATCGCCCAAGGATTGGAAGACAAAAAACTTGAGCGCCAAGCCCTGAATTTGGGTTTGGTTGTTGCCTATGTGCTACGGATTACATTAATCCTCACTGCTACTTGGGTACAAAACCTCTGGCAATTTGAACTTCTGGGTGCTGCTTACTTACTGTGGCTAGTATTCCAACATTTCACGTCCCAAGAAACAGATGAGGAAAATCATCATCACGGGCCGCGCTTCAAGTCCTTGTGGCAAGCGATACCTGTAATTGCCTTTACAGATATGGCATTTTCTTTAGATAGCGTGACAACTGCGATCGCGGTTTCGCAAGAAAGATGGTTAGTATTAACAGGCGCAACCATTGGGATCATTACCCTGCGCTTCATGGCAGAATTATTTATCCGTTGGCTAGACGAGTTTGAGAACCTAGAAGATGCAGGCTATATTACTGTAGCGTTCGTGGGTTTGCGTCTGTTGTTGAAGGTGGTAAATGATAGTTTAGTGCCACCAGAATGGTTAGTGATTACTGCGATCGGTCTGATTCTAGCCTGGGGATTTTCCAAACGTACTCTCATTGAAGTACCCCAGGAAGTACCTGATGTAACTGATGTAACTCAAAAGAGTGAAGTGTCGAATTAGAAAAGAGGAATGGGCATTGGGCAAGAAGGCAATAGGTAAGAGTAAAGAATGATTAGATATTTCTTCCTTGTCCCCCTTGTCCCCTTGTCCCCTTGTCCCCTTGCCCCTAACTAAATTACTCGCGCAACCAACGAGTTAATTCTGGTTGCCAGTTTACTAATTCTTCGTCTTTAAACCACAGAGCAACTTCCTTTTGTGCTGTCTCCGGAGCATCAGAACCGTGGATGATATTACGACCAATGTTGATCCCCAAATCACCGCGAATGGTTCCTGGTTCTGCGTTTAAAGGATTAGTTGCACCAATTAACTTTCTGGCAGAGGCAATTACGCCATCACCTTCCCAAACCATCGCTACTACTGGGCCTGAGGTGATAAATTCTACCAATCCTGCAAAAAAGGGTCTTTCGCGGTGAACGTCGTAGTGTTGTTCAGCTAATTCCCGGCTGGGTTTGAGCAGTTTCAAACCAACAAGGGTAAAACCTTTTTTTTCCAAGCGACCGATAATTTCACTCACCAGTCCGCGCTGTACGCCATCGGGCTTAATTGCTAAAAATGTGCGTTCCAAAGCTATCTCCGAAAACTTAATAAATTTTTCAAGATCAATTGTCTTTTGTCCTTTGTCCTTTGCGTTTAGTCATTTGTTGATAGTCTAGGGATTTCACCCATGTGACTAATGACTAATGAATAATGACTAGTAACACACGACTCTTGACCAATCAGAGTTTATCTCAGAAATTATCACTGGGAGCATTTGCGATCGCAATTAAAGAGGGAACAGGGAACTGGCAACGGGCAACAGGGTTTTATGTTAGGGAATACCTCATCCAAAACTGGCCATCCCAGGGGCTGTGGGAATTTCTGACTTTTATGAGAGCACAGTAAATAGAAAAATCTGTTCCCTGTTTCCTATCCCCTGTTCCCTTGTTCAATGAATGCGTTAAATTGAAAATTCGTGGGTGAAACACAGAGGTCAGGAAGAAATGGGTGTTGAATCAACTGCTACATCTGAAGAGGTAGTTAAGCTGTCGTCCAATGGACACAAACCGGAAGTGAAGAACAATAAGCCCAAAAAGCTTTTACCACCTAGTACTAGTACAGAAGATTCGCCTCGTTCCTGGAAAATAGAGGACAGCGAAGCCCTTTATCGGATCGAAGGTTGGGGACAACCTTATTTTTCGATTAGTGCTGCCGGTCATGTCACTGTTTCCCCCAAGGGCGATCGCGGCGGTTCGCTAGACTTGTTTGAATTAGTCAACGCTTTAAAGCAGCGCAATTTGGGGCTGCCGATGTTGATTCGCTTTTCTGACATTTTGGAAGATCGGATTGAGCGCTTAAATGCTTGTTTTGCCAAAGCGATCGCCCGCTATAACTATCCTGGTGTCTATCGTGGTGTATTTCCTGTCAAATGCAACCAGCAGCGCCATTTGATTGAAGATTTGGTCAAATTTGGCAAACCCCATCAATTTGGTTTAGAAGCAGGTTCCAAGCCCGAATTAATGATTGCTCTAGCTATCTTGGATACACCAGGAGCATTGTTAGTTTGTAATGGCTATAAAGACCAGGAATACATTGAAACAGCGATGTTAGCCCAAAGGCTAGGACAAACGCCGATTATTGTCTTAGAGCAAATTGAAGAAGTCGATCTAGTAATTGCTGCTAACCGCCAGTTGGGTATTAAACCCATCTTAGGAGTACGGGCAAAACTCAGTACCCAAGGTATGGGACGTTGGGGAACCTCAAGCGGCGATCGCGCTAAGTTTGGTCTGACTATGCCTGAGGTAATCGAGGCGGTTGATAAGTTACGCGAAGCTGATTTGCTAGATTCCTTGCAGTTAATGCATTTTCATATTGGCTCGCAAATCTCAGCCATTAATGTAATTAAAGATGCCATCCAAGAAGCCAGCCGCATTTACGTAGAGTTGGCAATGCTGGGGGCAGATATGAAATATCTCGATGTCGGTGGTGGCTTGGGTGTAGATTACGATGGTTCCCAAACTAACTTCTACGCCTCGAAAAACTACAACATGCAAAACTATGCCAACGACATCGTGGCAGAGTTAAAAGATACCTGTGCGGAACGGCAAATTCCCGTACCAACCTTAATTAGTGAAAGTGGTAGAGCGATCGCTTCCCATCAATCAGTACTGATTTTCGATGTTCTCAGTACTAGCGATGTCCCCCTCGATGCCCCAGAACCACCACAAGAGGGCGAATCCCCAATCATTAATTATCTGTGGGAAACTTTTCAATCGATTAACAAAGAAAATTATCAAGAGTTCTACCACGACGCCGCCCAATTTAAAGAAGAAGCCATCAGCCGTTTCAACTTGGGCATTTTGCGCCTGAGAGAACGTGCTAAAGCCGAACGTCTCTACTGGGCTTGTTGCCAAAAAATTCTTGAAATTACTAGGCAGCAAGAATACGTACCCGACGAACTAGAAGACCTTGAAAAAATCATGGCTTCTATTTACTACGCTAATATGTCGGTGTTTCAATCGGCACCAGACTGTTGGGCGATCGACCAATTATTCCCGATTATGCCCATACACCGCTTGGATGAAGAACCGACACGGCGAGGGATTTTGGCTGACCTCACCTGCGATAGTGATGGCAAAATCGATCGTTTTATTGATTTGCGTGATGTCAAATCTGTTTTAGAGCTGCACACCTATAAGCCAGGAGAACCTTACTATTTAGGGATGTTTCTCAGTGGAGCTTACCAAGAAATCATGGGTAATTTACACAACCTATTTGGCGACACTAATGCAGTTCACATTCAATTGACCCCCAAAGGTTACCAAATTGAACATGTCGTCAAAGGCGATACCATGAGCGAAGTTGTGAGCTACGTGCAGTATGACTCCGAAGATATGGTGGAAAATATCCGCCAGCGTTGCGAAAAAGCTTTGGAGGAAAAGCGAATCACCTTGGCAGAATCTCAGCGCCTTCTGCAAACCTACGAACAGAGTTTAAGAAGATACACGTATTTGAATAGTTAAGCAAAAAGTCAAGGGTCAAGGGTCAAGGGTTATTTGACTCTTGACTTTGGACTCTTGACTCTTGACTTTGGACTCTTGACTAACTAACAGTAGTATTGAGCAATTCTGCGATCGC
The DNA here is from genome assembly GCF_002154695.1 of Nostoc sp. T09. GTDB lineage: Bacteria > Cyanobacteriota > Cyanobacteriia > Cyanobacteriales > Nostocaceae > Aulosira. The sequence continues at coordinate 21,039 of NZ_MTAV01000026.1, read as the reverse complement.
TTGTCGCTCAGCTGGAGTATGAGATGGCGGTGTTTGACGGGCATCGGTAATTAACCAGTCTAAAGCCGCCGCTTGAACGTCAATAGTTGCCCCAGTTTTATCGACGCAGTAACGTCCAAACACGAGTTTATCAACCAAGCGGACTCCCGGGCCCAGACGTGACCATTCAAAAATCACGCTGTTTTCTACAGTCGCACCACTGCATATCCAACAGTTGGGGCCGATCATCGCTGGACCAACAATTTTGGCTCCGTCTTCGATTCTGGTCATAGCACCGATATAAACTGGGCCTGTAATATCCACTTTGTCCCAATTTACAGCTACATTTAAGCCCGTGTAGATGCCAGGCGCAACTTCATACCCAGGGATTTGCACATTTTTAATTTCTCCTAACAGCACACCCTGAATTGCCCGCCAGTAGTCTGGTACTTTACCAATATCTACCCATTCAAAGTCCATAGGGATAGCATAAAAAGGTGCACCAATTTCCACGAGTTTAGGAAATAGCTGGCTTCCAATGTCGTACTCTACTCCAGAAGGGATATACTTAAATACTTCTGGCTCAAAGATGTAAATACCTGTATTGATGTTGGTGCTGAGAGCTTCTTCTGTTGAGGGTTTTTCTTGGAAAGCCTTAACACGTCCATCTTCATCAGTAACCACTACACCGTAGCTCGAAACCTCTTCCAGAGGCACAGATTTCGTAATAATAGTAGCGATCGATCCTTTTGATCTATGCCACTTGACAGCCGCTGTTAAATCTAAGTCAATCAACGCATCACCGCACAATACCACAAAGGTATCGTCGAAAAACGGGGAGAAGTCTTGGATACGCCGCATTCCCCCAGCTGAACCAATTGCTTCTCCAACTAGTTTACCGTCGTCATCAATTTTGCCTTCAAAAGAATAGGCAATCTGTACTCCAAACCGCTGACCATCACGAAAATAGTTTTCTATTTCTTCAGCTAAATGGCTAACGTTGACCATAATTTGGTCAAACCCATGCTGACGTAACAGTTCCAGTAAAAATTCCATCACTGGCTTTTGCAGGATAGGAATCATCGGTTTGGGAATTGTATAGGTAATCGGACGGACACGAGTACCCTTACCCGCCGCAAGAATCATCGCCTTCATAAAGATTTATTCCTCAACCACAAGCCAGTTTACTTTCAACGAGTTATACTTCATTGGTTTATTGTTTTATTCATCCCTGATAGCACAAATTAGGTGAATTTGCTGGTTGTTGCAACAAGCGGTAGAGTGAAATAACAAGCGATCGCTTATATATTTAATTTACTTAGATTTTAGAGTTTGCTGATGCAACAGTGGTAAATGATTTAGCTTGCCGGGTTAAAGTTGCTCAGTTTATTGGCTGCTCCAAGGGTTGGCAGGTGCTAGCTGAATCTATAAGTAAGCGGATTTTAATTTCTTGGTAAAACTCCTCCTGCAATAGTTCTACCTTGGATTGAGCTGATAGCAGTAGCAGTGCCCAGAAAACACTAACTAGGTGGCTGTGTTCTGATACATGGGCTGAGCCATTTTGGTATGGTTGTTTACTTTGAGTCCATAACTCCACAAGCTGTTCTAAATTCAGCCAGTTTTGCTCTAAATGTAACTTTGTTGCCGAAAGATGCAACACTTGCTCTAGTTCTCCAGCTACTTCCGTCAGATTTTCCTGGTGAGCCAATTCTAGAGCTGCACGCATAGATTGGACAGTTGGCTGACGCCGAGCACGGACAGGTTTGCTAGTTTTCTGTACAAGTTTTAGCTGATTCGCCATGATCTGCAATTGCTCAATTAACTCTTGCAGAGTCACGCGACGTTTCGGTGGTGGCATAGCTGCTGGACGACGACGCAAGTGATGCTCTAAAGGCAGGCGAGGGGTTGAAAGTAACAACCCATCTTCACTTTCTAGCAGGGCTTCATCTAGTGTAACTGCTTGTTCATCTGCGGCTGATTGTAATTGCATTAAGGTGTTGGCTTTAAATAACACCAACATTGATGCTGATAAGAAAGCCTGTCCAGATTGGGACAAGTCGGCTTCATAGCCCCTTGCTGTGGACTGCGGAGCCATTAGTTCTAAGTAACGGTCAATCACCTCAATGACCTGGACGTCCCAAGGATCAATTTCTCCTTGCTCAGCTTGGTGGATCAGAAGTGTAATTGTTTCTAATAGCTCGGATGCATCCATCAATTAGTTTCTGTAATTAAGTTAAAAGTACGTAGGTTAACAGTGGAATTATAGAATGAGCAATTATGCTTCTTTGGTGAAAGCATCACTTGCTAATATCTAGATAAAATTAGCACAAGGCTTACCAGTTGCATTAAGAATCAAAACTTACGTAAGGAATTATACTTAATTTTTCCCAAAATATGCATTCAATCTGATTGTGAATTCTATTGTCAGTCATTTTGAAATATACGTTAATTGCACTTTGACTAGCCAATGCTATAGTTCCCCGCTGAGAAACTCAAGTATAATATGATGTTTTTATAATTTAATCTAAATAAAAAGCAGTAATTTAGAATACTTTTTTTGTAAAAATGTTAAGTATATTTGGTTGAGCAAGATGAGTAAGTTAAATAGAAATTTGATGAAATTGAAAGTAACAACCTGAGTGAATTGCAATGGCGCGATGTCTACGACAAGCCCTTCGGGTTCAGCAGTTGCTTCAAGCCGGGAAACCCGTCCAACGCACTGCTTCACCGCTCCGCGTCTACGCTGTGTGCAATAAAATCTGATTCCAGAGGCTGATGTGGTTAGCTCAATTAAATTACAATTTTTACTCTCAGGATTACAAAGATTTTCTTAAGTTTTGCCTTCTTCATCACAATCAGATTCATAAGTAAAAGTAAAAGGTGATACAAATTCACCTGATTGGCCGCTCTTAATAGCATCAAAAGTGCCTTTGATAGTACCGGCAATCGGGACAGCAACTAGTGTTCCCAACAAACCAGCGATTTCAAACCCCATCAAAATAGCAACAAAAATCCAGATCGGGTTAAGTCCAATAAAGTCGCCGAGTAACTTAGGCGCTAACAGGTTATCTTTAAGCTGCTGCATTAAAATCGCCGCCACAGCAACTTGAACTGCTAACCACCAATTTTGTAATAGCACCAATATTGTTACTAAACCAATACCTAGAGTTGCTCCCACAAAAGGAATTAATTCACCTATGCCAATTACTATGGCAAACAATAGGGCAAATGGAACCCTGAGAACTAAGAAAATCGGAGTTAGGGTAACTACCATAAATAGCCCCAATAACAACTGACTGAGGAAAAAATTCTGAAAATTTAATCGTAAGGATGCGGTTAAGGGGATTCTAATATTAGACGGTAATAGACTGACCAGACCCAACCAGACGCGATCGCCATACAGGAGCATGTAAAACGCCAGCACGACTACTAATACCAAATTTAGCAATCCTGATAATAGCGTTCCCGCAAATCCTACTGCACCAGAAGCTAGCTGCTGCACTAAATTTTGAATATTAGCATTAATTTGATTACTTACTACTCTCAAATCTATGGGTAAACGCCGCTGTCTTGCCAACGCCTCCACATGCTCCAGGTTTCTTTGACTGCTGCTTAACCAATCAGGGATTTTGTTCAACAGTTGAATTGTTTGGTCAATGAGTATCGGCACTAATGTTACACCGAGAATCACCACCAGTGTTAAAGTAACGAGCAAAACAACGATCACCGCCTGAGCGTGAGTGATCCGCGCACGTTTAAAAAATTGAACTGGGTAATTTAATAAAAAAGCCAGAATTGCTGCAATGCTCAGGATAGTGATGGGATGCTGGAAATAATGAAACAGTACTGAGAGCAGCCAGACATTGAGAGCGACAATCGGACCGCTCAGACCATAAATTAATAAACGTTGAAGGGAGGCTGAACGGCGCATGATACCTATTTTGGATTTTAGATTTTAAATTTTAGATTGTGGATTGCAAGCCTTGATTGCAAGGCTGATCCAGTGAGATCAAATACTACCTATCCCAATTTGGTATTAAATGCAATCTTTTTTCGAGTCTCCTAGAAAAAATTTGCTTAACTGGCATTGGTGCCAATCGCCATATTAGATATTTTGAACACAGACGTATCTACGCATATTCGATCGCAAGGAAGTAAATCACGATGCATCAACCCATTGCCGACCTTCGCAAAGATTACACATTACAAGATTTGAGCGAATCTGAGGTTGACCCTAATCCTTTTATACAATTTAAACAATGGTTCGAGCAGGCATTGTCAGCCCAACTTCCTGAACCCAATGCTATGACTATAGCAACCGCTACACCAGACGGTAAGCCCTCGGCCAGAATGGTGCTACTCAAAGATTTTGATGAACGGGGCTTTGTCTTCTTCACCAACTATAACAGTCGTAAAGGGCAAGAACTGGCAGAAAATCCCCAAGCAGCATTGGTTTTTTGGTGGGCAGAATTAGAACGCCAAGTTCGGATTACTGGACGGGTGGAGAAAGTTTCGCAAGCCGAATCAGATCGGTATTTTTACAGCCGTCCCCAAAACAGCCGCCTCGGTGCATGGGCATCTAATCAAAGTGAAGTGATAGCCAGCCGAGAATTCCTAGAGCAAGGCTTACAAGAGTTGCAGCATAAATATGAAAATCAGGAGATCCCTCGCCCACCTCATTGGGGAGGATTGCGAGTAATTCCTACAGAAATTGAGTTTTGGCAAGGAAGGTCAAGTCGCCTGCACGATCGCTTGCTTTATAGTTGTTTAGATGATGGCAGTTGGAAAATTGAGCGGTTGTCTCCTTAATCAGTGCTGAGTAAAAATAACGCCCGCAGGCTAGAAGCCTTATCGTTGCCCACATCTTTTAAATCTCCCGCTTCGTTGCCGTCCCGCCTTGGAATCAATTCCAAGGCTAATAGTTAAAGTCTACTGAAGTAGACTAAGTAAAGATTTCAGTCCACTTGAGTGGACTTAAGCTATTAGCCCTGAACTTCAGTTCTGGGCGAGATGACACAACAGCGCGATAGTTTGACTGTTACAAAACTCTGGGTAATGACAAGGGCTAGAAGCCTGGGGCTAAAAATCCGAAGCCTGCGGAGGCAGGCTGAATTTCTGTAGCCTGCGGAGGCAGGCTTTGTTCGAGTAGCCGCACCCTTCTAGGGTGACGGCGGGATTTCAGCATAGTGAGGAGTATAAGTCCTAATTCGCCAAGATCCATCTTTCAAAAAGTCGGGGATCTAAATTGAACTACTTTATTCAGCAACAGCACTTTGAGAAACTGCTGGTTTAGGCGCAAACTGAATCCTGGGATCTGGCATGAATGTGTATCTCAGATACAGTCCACCCCAGACAAACAAGGCAATCAACAGCGCACCAATACCGAGAGGACTCGGAAGCCAGAAAACTACTTCTATATGGTTTAATTCCCCAGTTCTCAGTTTCCACACCAACTGATTTTTGTTCTTTTCTGGCTCGATCGCATTTTCGGCGATGGGAATGTTTTTAGCTCCGAAAGGAGTTTTCAAGCTAAAATCCAAATCGAGAATTGAACCTGTGTTCGCTAGGACATTACCATTACTGGCAATCAAAGATAGCGATCGCAAATCCAAATCATAAATTAAGCGATTGCGCACAAAGAGTAAAAAGTTATTCTGCTCTATTAGCAAGTTTGATTCAATTTTCGGTAATTCTGAATCAGATCCAGACTGTACGGATTCAGGTTTTTGATTGGTGCGGGAATTAAAAAACTCGTTAAACTTCTCTTGCAGTTCCTGCCCGTTACTAAAGGGAACTGTCACAATAATTTCTTCTGGAGAAATCCGTCGAGTTTTTCCTTCTAGTTTCCGTGCGCGACGTTCTATGCTGTTTAACCATTCATACACGTAATCGCCACTAAAACTCGTGAGCCGTTCTCCTAACTTAATATGTTGCACCAATTCGCCGTGATTGGAGTTGTCAAAGTTCACTCCTACGTCGTACTGGACACAACCAGATAACAGCAAGGATGCTAACAGTACCATCCACAAAATAGGTTTGGGGATTTTGGCGTTCCGGCTGTTTCCCGGAGTAGGAAAGTTGTGGTTAATCGACTTGTAACCAGCAAATTTTGTCAACAATTCTGTTTTTTTACTCACAAAACTTAATGGTCTAATTAACCATACTAAAATCTTTCCTAAAAACGACCAATTCATTAGTATAAATCTCCGAAACTAGGGAATATTTAACCAATCTTTACTTCTAACGCTTGGCACTGTTGATGTAAAGAAAGTTTTCCTTAAAAACTCAACCAAACCAAGTAAGAAAGCATTAATCCAATGACAATTAACGCTAGCCAGATAAAGCGATTATCTCTGGTATTGACTTGGCTGAGATCAACAAATTCCGGTTCCGCAGATTTCTTTTGCCCAGAAGATTGGCGAGGATTGACAGTTACACGAATTTGGGACTCATTTTCTGGTAATTTTCCCAAATCGGGAATTTCGGTCATCCACTCGCTGGGTCTTTTGAGTTTTGGTGCTTTTAAGATGTAGAGTAAATGTCGAGCTTGCTTGTTAGTTTCTGAGTAGGGATGACGTTTAAGTTGTTCGCAAAGTGCGATCGCATCCTCTGTCCTTCCAGCAGCTTCATAAGCTGTCACTAGCCATATATCCACTTCACCCCCAAGGCGAGAATTGCGCGACAAGAGAGCGCTGGCTTTTTCCAGATTTTCTACAGCTTCTCGGTATTGCCCATTTTCAAAAGCAACTCTCCCAGCTTGGTAGCGAGATTTGGCTATTTCTAAACTTTCTGTATTCACGTTCTACACACAAATTAGTACTGCTTTAATTTATTTTGCCAATGTCAGTAATCTTTGTGGAATCTTTAATGAATCTGGCAAAATTAGATTAGATAGACATTTAAAATTTTCATTAAGTAGCTACAGGTATTTATTCGGTGTTTGTAGCTATTAATTCCAGGTTAACAAATTTACGGGGAAGCAAAATATGAATAACATCAAGAATTGGCTGGGTGCAGGTGTGACTCTAGCATTGATGAGCGCTACAATTGCCCCCGCTGCTGCTCAAACAGTGAGGATTATTAATGGCGTCGTAAAAGAAGTACCAGCTGAGAGTTCGTATATTTACAGTAGCCCGATTGAGACGTCCATACCTCTGAATCAAACCGAGAGTTCGTATATTTACAGTAGCCCGATTGAGACGTCCATACCTCTGAATCAAACTGAGAGTTCGTATATTTACGGTAGTTCAGTTGCACTTCCAATACCTTTAAATCGGGTAACGAACCATAGACGGTATAACAATGATTTCTACTATGGCCGTCGCTCTAATTACTACCGTCCCAGAACCACTATTTACTCTTATCCGCAATACCAGCGAACCATCATCAATCCGAGTATCACTTATCCGAATATGGTTAATCCCATCTTCCGCAACGTGCCGCTGAGAAATCCCGTGTTTGAAGAGCGTTCTAGGTATCATCGATACCATCAACCATTTAGGGGAAGAGCGCGGGGAATTTTTATCTATCCACGTTAAGCTGAATTCCATCTCTATAGGGAATGGAGTTTCAGAGCTAGAAAGTACCTTGAATTGGGTGAAAATACAGAGCTAGGTGGGCAATGCCCACCATCCAAATTCTCCTCCTTGTCCCAGCCTCCAGTCCTAATTAGGACCTAAACTGCGAACTGAGAATCATTGTCCCAATTCCAACGTCGGTAAAGATTTCCAGTAGTAAAGCATGGGGAATGCGACCATCGATAATATGTGCGGCTTTTACTCCTTGAGCAAGCGATCGCACACAACAATTCACTTTCGGAATCATCCCACCACTGACTACACCAGAGGCAATCAAATCACGGGCTTCAGGAATATCTACTTTTGGAATCAAAGTTGACGGATCTTTGTAATCTTTTAAAATTCCTCTGGTGTCAGTCAGTAGAATTAACTTTTCTGCGCCTAGTGCTGCTGCTATTTCCCCAGCTACAGTATCAGCATTAATGTTGTAGGCTTGTCCTGTCTCATCTGCGGCGACACTTGAGACGACGGGAATATAGCCATTGCTAGCTAAAGTTTCCAAAATTTTGATATTCACATTGCTAACTTCGCCAACAAAGCCTATACCTTCTTGGCCTTGGGGACGAGCTGTAATTAAATTACCATCTTTACCACAGAGTCCTACTGCCAAGCCGCCAGCTTGGTTAATCAGCTCGACAATTTCTTTATTAACTCGACCTACTAATACCATTTCCACCACATCCATTGTGGGGGCATCAGTAACTCGCAGACCATTCTTGAATTGCGCTTCAATTCCCAGTTTATCTAGCCAACTGTTAATTTCTGGCCCGCCACCGTGAACGAGAATTGGTCGCAAGCCGACGCAGGATAAGAATACAATATCGCGGATAACTTTATCTTTGAGGGTGCTATCTTTCATGGCCGCGCCACCATATTTCACAACCACAGTGCGACCGGCGAATTGTTGAATATAAGGTAGCGCTTCACTTAGCACTTGTACACGAGTGGCTTCGGCTTGCCTAATGTACTCAGTATCGTTGACCATTATGAGAAGCTTTAAAGAATTAACACCTATCCAGTCAGTGTAGAAGACTTTGGAACTGGTAACAATCTCTTACGCAAAATTCAAGTATCACATTTGCTATTAGTATATTTATCTACCAAGTAATGAAGCTTTGAGCGTCTGATTCAGAATAGCAAAACTCCGGTACAGATCTGTTTTGTAAATCAGCATAAAAAAATTATGCTGATTTTGTTTCAATCCAGATATTAGTAGTAAAACAAGCTTACTTGTATTGCCAATTTTCATCTTTTTAACTGTAGTTAGCAGATTAAGTAATAATTCTAGCTATCACTGTATGAATTAATCTATGAATTCTCAAAAAGAAACCAAGCTGCTGATTCTATCTCTGCTGTTTACTACTGCTGTGCTAGGTTTTGGGTTGTGGTTGTGGAATCAACTTTCAGGAAAAAGTTTAAATTCCTTATTATCAGGTAATAATGCTCAATCAACTTCAGATTCTACATCAGGACGGATCAGTATAGGTGAAAAAATTTTAGTAACTGCTGACACTAGCCCGGATAAAGAAGCAGGAGTACAAGCCTTTGCTAGGGGTGATTTTGTCACGGCTGCTGCTAAGTTAAAAGCATCCCTACTCAAGAATCGCAACGATCCAGAAACCTTAATTTATTTAAATAATTCGCAAGTTAAAAATAGCAAATCTCTAAAAATTGCAGTTAGTATCCCAATTGGTGGCAATCTAGATGTTGCCAAAGAGGTTCTGCGGGGTGTAGCTCAAGCTCAAGATGAAGTGAATCGCAGTGGTGGCATCAATGGTAAGCTTTTGCAGGTGGCGATCGCAAATGATGATAATCAGCCAAACCAATCGCAACAAATTGCCACCGATTTTGTCAAAGATGCCAGTATTTTGGCTGTAGTTGGACATAATTCTAGTAACGCTTCCATCGCTGCTGCGCCAATTTATCAGCAAGGAGGGTTAGTGATGATCTCTCCTAGTAGCACTGCGCAAAATCTTTCTGGTATTGGTAGCTATATATTTCGTACTGTTCCCAGTAATGGCGCTTTCGCTGAACGCCTCGCTAGCTACACGATTAAAACGGCGCGTAAAAACAACATTGCTATTTGTGCTGACTCCAAATCGATTGATACTCAATCTTTCAAAGATGAGTTTATCAAAGGTATCGTCGCTGGTGGTGGCAAAGTTAATTCTACAAATTGTGACATTGCTAGTGCCAATTTCGACCCCAATACGGTGATTTCTCAATTTATCAGTAGTGGTGCGAATGGTTTAGTCTTAGCTCCCAATGTGGATAGAATTAACAAAGCTTTAGAACTAGCAGCCGCAAATAACGGCAAATTAACATTATTTGCTAGCCCCACACTTTACACATTTCAAACGCTACAGGTGGGAAAAGCTGATGTTAATGGTTTGGTGCTACCTGTAAGTTGGCATCCTCAGGCAATTCCAGGCAATCCTTTTCCGCAAAATGCTGTGAAACTTTGGGGTGGTAATGTCAATTGGCGCACAGCAACAGCTTATGATGCCACTATAGCGATCGCTAAAGGTTTACAACAAGCTAATACCCGCGATGACTTGCAAAAGGTGCTGCATAGTTCCAGTTTCTCTGCCAATGGTGCCACAGGCAAGATTCAATTTCTACCATCAGGCGATCGCAGTGGCACAGCTATATTAGTTAAGGTGCAACCAAGTAGTAAATCTGCTACTGGCTATGACTTTGTGCCATTGTAGTGCTGAGTGCTGAGTAAAGAGTAATTGTCAGCTTCATCGGCGTACCCTGCGGGAAGCCGCCCAAAGGGCGTCTATATCGGCGGTTAATTATTCACTATTTTGGACTTTTTCAACTTTCATCTATTGAGAAATTCCATGATTTTCTTCTTTCTCAGAACTCAACACTCGTTACTCAGTAGTTAGTTGTAGTGAGAAACAGGCTTTTTCAAAACGCTAGGAATAGCTTCAACCACTCTAGTAGCAATTTGTTCTGGTGTTTCCCCTGCGCTGATGGTAATGTGCAAATCTGCTTGAGAGTAAAGCCGTTGTCTTTGTTCGAGAAGCGATCGCAATTTGCCTTGAGGATCGACATCTTGCAGTAATGGCCTTGTGCTATCTTCTTGCAAGCGGCTATAGAGTAGCTGTACTGGTGCGTCTAGCCAAACAATCAAACCGTGATGCAGGTAACTCCAGTTTTCTTGTCGCATCACAATACCTCCACCAGTGGCTATAGTCAACTTGGTAAAAGCACAAACCTGTGCTAGCACATCACTTTCCAACTGACGAAACACCGCTTCTCCTGACTCGGCAAATAGCTGATTGATAGATTTTCTAGCAGCTTGAACAATAACATCATCAGTATCTACAAATCCATAACCTAGATGTTTTGCTAATAAGCGTCCTACTGTCGTCTTACCACTACCCATCATGCCAATTAGGTATAGGTTAACCCCTTGCAATAAGCTACTCACGAGTCACTGTGCTCCAGTTATAAATTGTCTTAACTCTTATCTTTTAACTTTAACAGTTCTCAGTTATCAAAGCTTCATTGCTTGCTTAAACCACACTAATCAGTAGAAATCGGGTTTTATGCTTTTAAACTCCGCTAATTCGCTGATTTAATATTCAATTTCCGCGTTGAGTCCATTATCTCTAATATAATTTTTGAGGTGTTCTGCAAAAATTGTATGACTCATAAATAAGTTGCCATCTTTGTCTTTGCTTAATTGAAAATTTTCTTCAATTAATCGTTCAACTATATACTCCATCAAAACTGGAGTCAGGGAAAAGCGGGATGCTTGTTTTTCAATCAGAGAGCGTCTTTGCAATAATTCCATACCCTCTAATATTAATCTGCGCGACATTTGCGGCGATAATCCTGGTAGTATTATATTTCTTTGTAAATCTCTAACTGACATCAAACTCGGATGCAGGGATAGCCAGTATAATAGGTGTTTTTCTAACTGAGACAAACGATTGAACTGTTGATCGAAAATGCCTCTTATGTTGCCAAAAACAATAGTTCCCTGTTCTATAAACTCAGCTATATTTCCATCAAATAATTCTTGAATTGTACTAGCAATAAATTTAATAAATAAAGGGTTGCCAGCATACCGTTCAAGTAATACTTTACATTCCTCCAGTGAGGATTTATTGATTAATCCTTTAGCTTTGAGAATTAAAATACCTTCTTCTGGATTTAAACCGCTTAATTTCAAAGAACGAACAGGTAATTGTTCTCCTTCAAGAGCAGCAATTTCCTGAGGTTTTTCTCGACTTGTAAATACTACACAACTTTGATGTGGCAAATCTCCTAATCTTCTAATTAGCTCGCCGTAACTCTCATATCCTTGACGATACCGGATTGGGGTAATCAACTGTGTATCTGTATTTTTTATACCAATGCTACTAGCTGACAGAGTAGGGTATTCTTGTAGCCCATCACTATCACCACAGCCTAAAATCGAGTCTACATGATCCAATACAATTAAACACCGACAAGAACGCAAACGCTCAATCAGTTGCGAAATTCTACTTTCTAGGGTTTCTGCAATATTTGTATTGGTCGCTGGAGATAGAAGTTGAATCAGTTGATCTAAGAGTAGCTCTAGAGGTGGCGCAAATCGTAGCGATCGCCAGATAACATATTCAAACTGATCCTTAATCTCTTCTAGAAGCTGAACTGAAAAAGCAGTTTTACCAATTCCGCCCATACCCAAGATTACCAGTACCTGAGAGCGCTCTTGCCCAATCCATGCTTGAACTTGAGCAAGTTCTTTCCGCCGCCCGTAGAATACACTGGTATTAATAGATTGACTATTATTTTGGCTCAAAGTTGATTGATGAGACAATAAATCCAAGTCCATATCTTTGTTGACTTTGATTGGACTAGTTACTGGTTGTAAGTGAAACCAACCTTTTTTATAACCAGCCTTTTCTAGCAAATGAGTCACCCGACTCCAAGTTTTAACTTTTACTGAGTCTCCCACCTGATTACTCAGCATTTCTTCTATATATTTATATAGTCCGTTAGAAAGATAAACTCTCACAGTACTGCTACTGCCACTTTGGTAAACTACCTTGGCAATTTCCGCAGGGCTACAACCACAAAGCAGACCTCTGAGGAATTTTTTTTCTACAGGTGTCAAAGCTTTTCCCTTGGCTGATGCTAAATCTACGTATAATTTTTCCAACTCCCAATTATTTTTAGCTTCTATAAAGTCTTCTTCTAGGCGATGAGAATCCTCTGCTGCCATTAGCGTTATTTATGTAATTAAAGTAACTCAGGCAATATATTAACGATTCTTTTATAAAATCAGAATAAATTAACGATGAATTTCTAACGAATTTAATAACTATCGTTAGGTGACTAGGTAGTTGTTGCTTGGTTATCTTTGGCTTAATCGAAATTTAATAAAGATTGTTTGAAACTTTAAGTGAACAAATCCTGTCTATCTAAATAGCTAATACTCTGTTTGCTGGGAAGATATTAGTTTTACAAAATACTGTGTTTCTACTAACACAAGACAAGCAATGTAAAATTGACTTCTTGCAAGCTTTTATTCCTAAATCTGGCAGATAAAGGTGTAAATGATGACTTACTTTCTAACTATTAATTGTACAAAAAAGTTTTGCCAACTTGGCGGTTTAGTCACAAAAACTACTGTAAATTTCACCTGAGTCAGTCCAGAACAATAAATGTGGTATGTATGAGGTGCCGATGATGACTCGAATTCGTGACGTTGTGCAAAAAGCTTTAGCAAGTGGCTATCTAACTGTGGAGGCAGAAAATCAATTACGGCGTCTGTTAACCACTAGGTATGATTTAGAAGATTTGAATGCTTTCATGACTTTGCAGGAAGCCGCTATGAATGGTAATGTCAGGCAGGAGTCCCGCGAGCGTTGTGGGATTAAGTAAGCCTGGCTTTAGCGACGAGGTCGCTCATCCTCGGAATCTTCGTCATCAAAAAAACCCCAATCATCATCATCATCAGCTTGATTAGTAGTCGGGGGTTGGTAGGGGGGGATAATCACTCGATAATCAGCATCGTAAATTGATTCAGTTTTTCCGACTGCTGTATTTTTCGGCTCGCGGTAGTTGTAAGAGTAAACAGAACCAGATTGAGAAGAACTTTGAGGTTGTTGTTGACGCTCGTAGGTTTTAGAGTCTGCAAAATCTTGAGTTTGTTGTCTAGTCTGAGATGCTTCTTGTGGCTTTTCATCAAAGTTCCAGTCATCATCTTGGGTATTTGTATTCCAATCATCAAAAGCATCACTGGAAGTATTCTCTGTTTTACTAGCTGGCGGTGGCGAACTAGGAGGAGGAGTAGATTGTGGCCGATAGGTTGTCTTAGTCCGTGGTGAGGCTGCTGCTTTAGAGCGAGTTTGGCGTTGTTGTCCGCCAAAATAAGTTGATAGTTTAAATAAAGTAGTAATGAATAGAGATGTCAAAGCACCTGCGGTAGTAGCAAGTAACATCCACATGGCCAGTGGTAATGGTTGAGTCCGCATACCTAAAAATACTAACGATATGACAGGCGACCAATTTTGGGTTAACAACAGCGTTAGTCCCCCCAATATAGCCACCAACAGAATTAAGCGAATTACAGTCATAGCAATTTTGTCAGTTGTCAGTTGTTAGGTGTCAGTTGTCAGTTTTTTTAGTATTGGCCATATATTACTGACAACGTAAAGGCAATTAGCTATTAGTTATGCTCACATCTTGCACCAAAATCTGGCGATCATAATCGGGAAGTGACCTTTTGAAAATCTGTTAGTAAAGCTTCAAAACATGAGGTCTGTGATTTTTGATTGCCAAGTGCAAGATGTGAGCATTTCTATCATTACCTTTTTCGGACTACCTGAAAATTCATGATGAATTCTTGACGGTTCTTAGGGACGACCTTGCCATCGCTGAATGGGAATGCAGTCAATATCAAGTTGATCTAAAACACGAGCAACTACAAAATCAACTAAATCCTCAATGGTTTGAGGTTTGTGATACCAAGCGGGAATCGCAGGGACAACTCGAACTCCAGCTTCTGCCAAAGCAGTTAAGTTACGTAAGTGAATTAGGCTAAAAGGAGTTTCCCGGGGAACAATCACCAACTTCCGACCTTCTTTAAGCTGCACATCCGCTGCTCGTTCTAGTAGATCAGAACTTAAGCCAACTGCTAGTTTAGCAACGGTACTCATGCTGCATGGCATAACAATCATGCCTAAGGTACGAAAGGAACCGCTAGCAATCCCAGCGCCAACATCGCTCCAAGGATGACAACGTAGTTTACCAGAAACGCTGACTTCAGCTTGCTCGCGCCAGAATTGCTCTTGAGCGGCGGTTTCTGCGGGCATTCGGATGTCCTGTTCCGATTGCCAAACCATGTAGGTTGATCTGGAGGCAACTAGTTCAATTTGATAATCTGCTTCTAGCAAAAATTTGAGAGCACGAACGGCGTAAATCAAACCAGATGCACCGGATACGCCTAAAATTAAAGGAAGTGTATTATTTGCCACTTTCGTGATACTTGAGCTACTCATCCTCCTCGTAAGGTTCCAAGTCAGTAGGATCGAGATGGGATGCTAAGTAAATGTCTGATAAATCATCATTCTGGCTGCCGATATCTAAACCTTTAGCTACACCATCGCTACCAACGGTTACTAAATCGATTTGCTGACGGTAGTAATCGACACTTTTTACTTGTACAGAGACGCGATCGCCTAGTCTGTAAGAAGCACGATTTTTCCGCCCAAATAAGGCCTGTTGTCTGGCGCGATATTCATACCAATCGTCTTTGAGGGAACTGACATGTACTAGCCCTTCTACTCGCAACGGTACACCAAGATGACCGCTGGCTTCCACTTCCGCGGCTGGGACTTCAATTTCTACAAAGAAACCGTAGGATTGCACACCAGTAATTACTCCCTGAAAAACTTGGCCGATGCGCTGTTTCATCAGTTGAGCTTTTTGCAGTCCAGCTAAATCGGCTTCGGCTTCTTGAACTTCTTTCTCCCGGTCATTAATTTGAATAATTACCCGCGTCAAATCGCTTTGGAGTTCTTGTTGCAATTCTGGGGGTAGGACGTTCCAATTAATTTCCATGTGGGAAGAGGAGTGGCGCAGATTCACACGTTCTCTGACACGGGTGTTACGGCGATCGCGTCCGTGTTCTAGTAACGTGTAATACACTCTCTGCAAGAGCAAATCTGGATACCGCCGCAAGGGCGCACTAAAGTGGAGATATTGGGGTAGTGCCAGTCCAAAATGCGGGCCTTTGGTGGTACTGTAACTGGATGGCTTGAGGGTGTCCTGCAATAAGTAAGTTAGCACTTGCTCAGATGCAGATTCTACAAAGGCTCTGGTTAAGTGTTGATAATCTAGGGGTTGGATATCTACTTCTGACTCAAGCGCCAGTTCCACACCAAGATTGATCGCCAATTTCAGCATTTCTTGGACATCTTCAGCATCGGGTGTACCCTGGACTCGCCAAATGGCTGGGACTCCCAAAGCGCTGAAATGACTTGCTATTAGTTGATTTACCAATAGTACTAACTCTGTCAACAGAGAATGCACGGGTAAATCATTTACCACCACAGCTCCCAAAATCCCCTCATCGTAGTAGGGGTTTTGACTAGGTGGCAAATTTAACTGCAAACTACCACGAGCCAAACGCACCTGTTTCACAGCTTTCCGTAATCCTTCCAGGTCTTGCAATGTCTGAACAACCTCTTCAGATTGGTCTGAAGATTGACCTGTGAGAATCGCTTGGGCTTGTTGTTTATTGAGGGCGGTATCTACGTTAATGACGCTGGGTTGAATTTCCCACTCTTCTATCTCTCCTGATTTGGGGTCGATAGTAATCAAAAATGAGAGAGTTAAGCGATCGCTACCAGCTACTAAAGAACAGCGATCGGCTACGGTATCTGGCAACATTGGTAGTACTAATTCTCCCAGATACACTGATCTACCACGCTTCAGTGCTTCGCGATCAAGCGCTTCGTCTGGTTGGATATAGTGGGAAACATCGGTAATATGTACTCCCAAACGCCAAAAGCCATTGGCAGTTTTTTCCAAACTAAAGGCATTTTCTACAACTTTCGGGTCACCGTTGACCCCCGCAATGGTGAAGGTGAATAAACTTCGTAAATCGAGGCGATTTTTCAGGTCTGCTTTCAGTAGCCTTTTTGGTAACTTAGTAGCTGCTTCCTGAACACCATCAGGGAAATTACGGGCTAGATCGTGCTTACAGGTGACCAAATCTATATCAGCAGCGGCTTCAGCGTCGCTACCGAGGATTTGCACCACCCGACCCAGTGGGGGATATTGTGCTAGGGGGTAACGTAGCACTTCTACATGGGCCAGGTGATCGAGGGCCTGTTCTAATTTCATGCCATTTGTTTGCAGTTTAAGTTCAAACAGCAGGCGATCATCGAGAGGAACGGCACGAAAGCCACTTTCTACTTGCTTAATCCGTGCCAGTAAAGTGTGATTAGAGCGTTCGAGAATCAGCTTAACTTCGCCTTCGGGAGAACGGCGACGACTACCTTCTTTGAGAACTCTTACCAATACGCGATCGCCATTCCAAGCATTACTGAGATGGCTTTCACGGATGTAAATATCCTCAGCACCTTCCACATCTTGAATTGCGAAGCAAAAGCCTTTACTAGAACAACGGAGTTTTGCTTCGATCAATCCTTCTTCCACAACCCGGCGATACTTGCCGCGTTCCTTCACTAAAATCCCGATTTTCTCTAAAATATCAAGGGCAATGTGAAGTTTTTGTAAACTAATTTCATCCTCGCAGCCAAGTTTCTTTTCCAAAACTTTACGAGCTACCAATTTATCATCGGTGAAATTGGCAAGGAGTGTAGCGATTGAAAATTCCATGCAGTGAACCGACCTTTGGTCAAAACATCATTTTTTTTTAATCTGGTTGTTTCCTGTATACCCTCACGGACTACAGACACTAGCTAGAAACTAAATACCCGCAAGCAGGGATTCTGAAGTTCCAAGGGAAGGAAGCCGACCCACCCTGCGACAATCCGCAGAAGTGTCTACATTCTCACTGCACGACAATCTCAGAGTTCGTCTGCGTTTAAGTTCCTTCATCCAGTCCAACTGACAAAGCACGCCTGATAAGATTTTGCCCCACGAGGTAATTACGCGACCGATTTTTGAGAGGCTTGGTTGGTAGAACTATCCATGCTACCCAAAAACGTTATACAGGGGAACAGGTGTTTAATTGTCTAGACTCAAGTACTTTTACGCCATTAGACTCTGATTTTTAACTAGGAGAAACTGCCGATAAACCTAACTTTCCCATATGTAGAATCGGTAACAATTAGGTAAGCAGCTTAACAGGCAGTGAGGGCGAACCTTATCTTCATTATTGTAGATTTAGAGCGCACTTCCAGAAAATAGTTCTGCATATCGAATTGGGTAATTAGTATAGCATTGAAGGCGATCCTACTCAGATTTAGCCCTCAGTAGCTAAAAATGTTCTCGCAAAAGAGCTACTGCTACAATCGGGACACAGGAGTGAGGTGCAAACAGTACTTTGATCCATGAGCGCATGGCAAAGTAGATCATCTCTAGCCAAAGTGTCAACTCAAGCCAAGCTTTTTGAGAAATTTAGGCTGGAGAGGATGTCCAATCCTAGTAGTCAACCAAAGTAACTTTGTGTGGTACGTAGTAAGTACTCTTTATGCTTCAGAGAGCGTTCAAGCACTCAATACATACCTCGCAAAATTTGTTTGGCACAATACTAGTACATCACGCTAGAAATCAACATATCATCTGAAAAAGTCTCAAGAGCTACACAATACAATTCTTTTGACTTTTGACTTACTCGGCAGCGGTACTAGCTTGTATACATAGGTAGTATCAACCCCCTTATTCAACAGACTTAAAATTGGTGGCAGTATTATGTTGGCTCAATTCCAGAGCTTGTATCCCAAAGGTAGTCTTATTTCTGAGTTAGTGCAAATTTTTCAAGGAAAATATATTGTCCGTGCTAGCGTGCAAATTGAAGGTGTGACCCGCGCCACCGGTTTAGCAGCAGCAGAAACAGTAGAAGCAGCAGAAGACCAAGCACGAAATCGGGCGCTGATGGTTTTAGGAATAGCAAACGCGCCTCAGGGAACAGTGGCGTTTTCTCCACAACCTACATCGCAGATGCAGGCTAATCCTTCCTTGAGCAAAACTCACGGGTCGAATGACTCTGCTTATGCTTCTGCAAAAGAGACAGACTTTGTTAACAGTGAGTGGTCAGTAGCAAGTAGTAAGGAAGTATTGATACCGGCCTCCAGTGGACAGCACAACCCATCAAATTCCGTTACCAGTGACAAGGAAAAATTACCAACAGACAGCTACAGCACAAGTAAAAGTGAGATCTACAGCCAAGACTTAGATCAGCATTTTCCGATAACTACAGATCTAGAAGCTCAATTTGATACCCCAATCGAAAATTTGGAAATTACATCTCGTAACCAACCAGAAAGTCAACCTTTACCAGTGATTACGGCTAGTAATGTCACCCCATTTACACCCCGCAGTTATAGTTCCTCAGATGATGTAGGTACGCCAACAGCGACAGGGAAGAAAAAAAAGAAAAGCGAACCCGTGGATTCTTCTGATGTAATTGCCAAAACTGATGTTGAGCTTCATCGCTTAGGTTGGACACCAGAACAGGGACGGGAGCATTTAATTAAAACTTACGGTAAACGAGCGCGGATTTTGCTTACAGAAGATGAATTACACAGTTTTCTCAAATATCTGGAATCCCAGCCGACACCAAAAGACCCGTTGATGGGATTTTGATCAGTTTGTCTATTTGTTATTTGTCATTTGTTATTAACAAAGACCCCCCTTAACTTTTCCTCGTTGTTAGTGAAGAGGGTTGAAGGGGGGTTAATGGCATAGATGAAGGTCTATAACCACCAGTCAATTACAACGAACGACCAATGACAGTGACCAATAACTTATAACTAAACAACAGCCATTGGTCGGCTACCTGCGGAGTGGCGGTCAATCACTTGGTCAATTAAGCCGTAGTCTCTAGCTTCTTCTGGCGACATGAAAAAGTCGCGTTCAGTATCTTCCGCAATGCGCTCAAGGGGCTGACCCGTATGTTCGGCTAAATAGTCGTTTAACCGCTTTTTGTGGTACAAAATTTCTCGCGCCTGAATTTCAATATCAGTTGCTTGTCCTTGAGCACCACCTAGAGGTTGATGAATCATAATCCGGGAATGGGGTAGACTCATCCGCTTACCCTTAGTACCTGCACTGAGTAAGAAAGCACCCATGCTGGCTGCTAATCCGGTACAAATGGTACAGACATCAGGGCGAATATGCTTCATAGTGTCAAAAATGCCCATACCAGCCGTCACCGAACCGCCTGGAGAATTGATGTACAAATAAATATCTTTCTCCGAATCTTCAGCATCTAAAAACAGTAGTTGGGCAACAATCAAGTTCGCTATGGAGTTATCAACCTGTTGTCCTAAAAAAATGATCCGCTCACGCAACAGCCGTGAGTAGATATCAAAGGCGCGTTCGCCGCGACCCGATTGTTCAATGACTATAGGAATCATGCAGCCTGCTTGTAGCTATTTAAATCCATTTTATCGAGGACAACGGCTAATTGCTGTCTCTCACTACAGTAGAGCTTATTTTTTCTTTGTTTGACAAAGAAGATTAATTTCAATGGGCACTTTTTATCCGTAGGTTATGTCTTAGTAAGTATCACCCAATCATCAGTAGTCACTAACCCTCTAATTTTAGGGTCTGCTGCACAATATTTGTGGCTTAGTGACCAAAGTAACCAACACATCCACATTACTAGTGGAAATTTGTCAAGTATTGGTAACTTTTTAAACGCTTTTTCAATATTACTATGGGTAATTATCCGGAATATTTATCAAAATCCGGTAATTCGATAGTAAGGGGTGTAGTTAGAGAAACCAATTTTATCGAGAAAAGCTGTCCACCAACAGGGAGACCTGCCATGCTGGAAAAACTTATGCAAGCCGCCATCATCACCTTTTTACTCCACCTAATAGCAGGACTTAGCCCAAATAGTAGAGTTGAGACAAAGCTAGCAACACCTTTGCCGGAAACACCATCGGCAATTGTTAGCTTGCTGTTTCCTTCTTTGCGGTAACAAGATTTTGTGAAGTAACACGCAAGAGTTCTGCATTCGCTACACTTATGGGTTCTTGACCTCAGCCACTACAATTGCTGCTATAAACTTGCCCTTTTAACTCATCTGGCTCACGCTTGATATTGTTAAAAGGGTAAGTTTTTTTATACAGGATTTTTTTGCGCATACTGCAAAGTAGAACCCGCATGGTTGGCGCAAAAGCGCAAAGAAGAACCAGAGAAAATATTTCCCTTGAATAACTTGTAGCGATCATCTGCATGGATAACTAACGCTTTTCTATGACACTTGAGAGAGAATAATCCAGGCGATTAGAAATCGCGGCTAAACAAACAAAGTCCGCCTGCGCGGACTAAC
>NZ_MTAV01000025.1 GCF_002154695.1 Nostoc sp. T09 | reverse complement strand
GATCTGTCAACGTGCTTGCGCTGTTTCAGGCATTTAACGTTTAATAAACCTCCTTAACCCCAACTGACGTTAACTTAAGTAAGTGTAGTAAATATTACAATTTAAAGGTGTTTTTGAATATGGCGCAGCTACTCACTGAGGCGGAAATTCAACAACGGGTAAGTGTGCTTTCGGGCTGGACGGTGGAAGGCTCTACTTTAAAGACTACGCGCACCTTTAAAGATTTTATCCAGGCAGTTGAGTTTGTGAATAAACTGGTGAAACCAGCTGAGTCCGCAGGACATCACCCTGATATAGAGATTTCTTATAACAAAGTTAAAATTCAATTAACCACACACGATGCTGGTGGTTTAACTCAGAAAGACTTTGATCTAGCAGCAGTAATTTCTCAAATTAATTAGTAATTTCTCTGGAAAAGCTGACTGTAAAAAATACAGCAGGCAGAAGACAATAAATAATTTTTATGCATAATGTACGCAATTCATACTGATTACTTAGGTAAAGAGGGATTTAGTGATTTCTCTAGCCCTACTCTGAGCTTAAATATATTAGGTTAGTGATGTGACAGTTGTTGAGCCGATCGCTCCTATGTTGCCATGTGCTTGAAATGTTTTATAATGATATGCTATGGAGATGTGTTTTTGCATAAGTTAATTACATCGATTTTTAACATCCAGTTAATCAGTTATTAGCTTGGCAAAAACTAAAATTGTAGTAGTGGCAACTATGCCTCATCCAGAAGTCCCAACAAGATGTCGCATATTTGAGAATTAGGTGCAACGAACACAATTATCTATACAAGGTGTGAGGAGAAAAGAAAAGATGTCTAATATTTTGTGGAAATCCCTGGTTATTAGTCCAGCAGTTTTAGGAGCAACGCTGTTAGTTTCGACAACAGCAATGGCAGCTCCAAATACCACAACAGAAGTATCACCAGCAGATAAACAAGCTGCTGCTGAAGTGGCTCAAAAGCCAGCAGAAATCATAGCTCAAGCAGCACCTACCAGTGATGACGCTAAGGTTTTAGAGCAAGTTACCCGGTACAGCAAAGAGGGGAATAACTCTCAGGCTCAAGTAACATCGGTTTCGCAATTTTCCGATGTTCAACCAACTGACTGGGCTTTCCAAGCATTACAGTCATTGGTTGAGCGCTATGGTTGTATCGCAGGTTATCCAAATGGTACCTATCGCGGTAACCGTGCTTTAACCCGTTACGAATTTGCCGCTGGTTTAAATGCTTGTTTGGATCGGGTTAACGAATTGATTGCCACAGCTACAGCTGACTTGGTGACCAAACAAGATTTGGCAACTTTGCAGCGGTTGCAAGAAGAATTTTCTGCAGAACTGGCAACTTTACGCGGTCGTGTTGATTCCTTAGAAGCGCGTACTGCTGAATTGGAAGCTAATCAGTTCTCTACTACCACCAAACTGGTTGGTGAAGCGATTTTCGCCGTTAGCGATGCTTTTGGTGGTAATACTGGTGATGTCAACAATACCGTCTTCCAAGACAGAGTACGTCTAGGTTTGGAAACCAGCTTCACTGGTAGAGACAAGTTGACAACTCGTCTGGCTGCTGGTAACGCCTCTGCTTTTGATCTCAGAGACCAAAATAACTTGCCTGTAGATACCAGAGAAGGTACACAAACATATCAAGTTGGTAGCACTGGTAACAACAGTGTCAGAATTGACAGATTAACCTATGAAGCTCCCATCGGACCAGCTCAAGTTTATCTTGCAGCTTCCGGTGGACGTCACCATCAATATGCTGCTGTCAACAATCCTTATTTCCACGATGGGGATGACGGTGGTAACGGTGCGTTGTCTACCTTTGCCTCTGAAAGTCCTATCTATCGGATTGGTGGCGGCGCTGGTATAGCGCTGAACATACCTTTTAGTAGCGGTGGCAGTATTTTCAAACCCAGTTCCATCACTTTAGGTTACTTGAGTTCAGAAGCGAATAATCCTGGAGCAGGTTCAGGCTTGTTCAATGGTAACTATTCTGCTCTAGGCCAATTGAACTTTGCTGTTGGCGATCGCTTGGCATTGGCTGCTACCTACGTCCACGCATATAATGGCACAGGTAGTTCCTTATTTGATTCTGGTATCACTGGTACTAATGGTGATTCACCAATTGGCGGTGTCGTCGGTACTCGTCAAGCAAACCTACTAACAGCCGCAGCGAACAGTAATTCCTACGGTATTTCTGCTGCTTTCAGACCAAGCGACAAATTGTCGATTAGTGGCTTCGTTACTTACCATGATGTCAACCAAGTCGGTGCTGGAAATGACTATGAAGCCTGGAGTTACGGTGGTGGTATCGCCTTACCTGACTTTGGTAAGAAAGGTAACGTATTAGGTATTTTCGGCGGTGCTGAACCCTATGCAAGGGGACGGATAGTTCCAGGCGTAGCTGGTGTTGGTGGTAATGCGCCAATCCATGTTGAAGGCTTCTACAAATATCGTGTATCGGATAATATCTCCGTTACCCCTGGTGTAATTTGGCTGAGAGCTCCTGGTCAAAACGACGCTGAAGAAAATGCATTCATCGGTACACTCAGAACAACATTTACCTTCTAGAACCTAGAGTAATGCTCAAGTTTGGATAAGTGTACATAAAAATTTGAACTCTACTACTCCCCGCTATCAGGCGGGGTTTTTGTTTTTGCTGGCGGTGACACATAAACCCCAGTGGAGAACCGGAGTATACTAGAAGAAGCATGAATCATATTGATCCTTCATGCTTTATTCTTCATTCTTGATTGCTACCTGTGGAAATATCGTGTAAGTCTGAATACGGAATTCTGGCCTTATTAGAGATGGCAACTAATTATCAAAGCGGTGAACCAATGCAAATTAGGCAAATTGCAGCACAACAAAACATACCCGATCGCTATTTAGAACAGCTGCTAGCAACCTTAAGGCGTGGCGGTATAATTAAGAGCCAAAGAGGCTCTAAAGGTGGCTATCTCTTGGCGCGAGAACCCAAGAGAATTACTCTCTTCGAGATTTTGGAGTGTTTAGAAGGGTTAGATGTACGGACTGGTCAAACAAACATTAATCATAGAACTGTAGATAGTGGTGTTATAGAAGAAATCTGGCAAGAAGCTTGTCAGGCAGCTAACTCAGTGTTCCAAAATTATTCGCTTCAGGATCTTTGTGAAAAGAGAGATTCCCGGCGACAGTTGGATATCATGTACTACATTTAGTCAATAGTCATTTGTCCTTTGTCAGTTGCCTAATGGCTTATAACTACTGTCTATTGGCTACTAACTAATAACTAAATAACTAAGGAATAATTATGCGGATTGCTAATAACATTACAGAACTCGTGGGACGTACACCTTTAGTAAAACTGAACCGCATTCCCCAAGCAGAAGGGTGTTTGGCTCAGATTGTAGTGAAATTGGAAAGCATGAACCCATCTGCATCAGTTAAAGATCGCATAGGGGTAAGTATGATTAGTGCTGCCGAGAAGGAGGGGCTGATTACTCCTCAAAAAACAGTATTGGTGGAACCGACTTCTGGCAATACAGGAATCGCTCTAGCAATGGCGGCAGCAGCTAAAGGTTATCGTTTAATTTTGACAATGCCCGAAACTATGAGTGGAGAACGACGGGCAATGTTACGGGCTTATGGAGCTGAACTAGAACTAACACCAGGAATTGAAGGCATGAGTGGGGCAATTCGGCGGGCACAGGAGATAGCGAACAAGACGCCTCATGCCTATATGTTGCAGCAGTTTCGCAATCCAGCAAATGCTAAAATACATCAAGAAACTACCGCCGAGGAAATCTGGGAAGATACCGATGGTCAGGTAGATATGATTGTGGCAGGGGTCGGAACAGGTGGTACGATTACTGGTGTAGCAGAAGTAATCAAAATACGTAAGCCGAGCTTTCAAGCGATCGCTGTTGAACCAAGTAATAGCCCAGTATTATCTGGAGGAAGACCGGGAGCACACAAAATTCAGGGAATTGGTGCTGGTTTTATTCCCCAAGTGCTGAAGCTAGAATTGATTGATGAAGTGATTACAGTCACAGATGAAGAAGCGATCGCCTATGGTAGGCGTTTAGCCAGAGAAGAAGGGCTACTATCTGGTATTTCTAGTGGCGCAGCTTTATGTGCCGCCATTCGTGTTGCCCAACGTCCAGAAAACGAAGGACATTTAATTGTAGTCATTCAGCCAAGTTTTGGAGAAAGGTATTTAACTACGCCATTGTTTCAAGACCTGGAAGACAGAGTAGCAGCTAGCATTAGCTAGCTATAAATTTGGATTAATGGTCGATCATAACCACTACGAAATTCTAAAAGTTAATCCCAATGCCAGCCAAGCGGAGATTAAGCAAGCTTATCGCCGCCAGGTTAAATTATTTCATCCTGACAGTAATCAGGAAACAGCAGATAAAGAGCATATTATTAGGATCAATGCAGCTTATGAAGTTTTAGGCGACTCTCAAACTCGCTTAAATTACGACCAACAATTAAAGAATGCTTCTCAGAAATTAAATAGCCGACAACAGCGTACAGCATCTGCTCAAAGACATTACCAAGCAACAAGAAAAACAGGAAAAGATGCTGATGAACTAGTTGAGGAATGGCTGCGCCTCGTTTATCAACCAGTGAATCGCTTATTGGGCCGCATTCTCAATTCTCTAGAAGAGCAAATTGAAACACTAGCCGCCGATCCTTTTGATGATGAATTGTTAGAGGAATTTCAAGATTATCTAATTACCTGTAAAGATGACCTCAAGCAGGCGCAAACAGCTTTTCGTTCCCTCCCAAATCCGCCCAGTCTAGCCAGAACAGCTGCTCATCTTTACTACAGCCTCAATCAAGTAGCAGATGGATTGGAAGAGTTAGCTTATTTCCCTTTAAACTACGATGAGCATTATTTACACACAGGTCAAGAACTCTTCCGCATTGCCACAAGATTACACTACGAAGCGCAAGCATCTGTGAAATAGTCAAGAGTAAAAAACAACTGACACGAAAATTAGTTTATGCTGGAAATAGTAAAAGATTAAGAAATTTTAAATTTTGCTCCCAGTGTACTCATGCAATGCATTGTTAATCGACGTGCTCAGTTTTCGGCAAGTCATCGCTATTGGTTGCCAGAATTGAGTGAAGCTGAAAACATTCAGCAGTTTGGTGCTTGCTCTAAATTTCCTGGGCACGGGCATAACTATGTCTTATTTATTTCTCTAATTGGGGAATTAGATGAATATGGCATGGTTTTGAACTTGTCTGATGTGAAACACGTAATCAAGCGCGAAGTTACCAGCCAACTGGACTTTTCTTACCTCAACGATGTGTGGGCAGAATTTCAACAAACTCTGCCCACTACTGAGAATATTGCACAAGTTATCTGGCAGCGGTTAGCACCTCACTTACCTCTAGTGCGCGTGCAGTTGTTTGAACATCCTGAACTTTGGGCAGATTATATGGGAAACGGAATGGAAGCTTACCTCACCACCAGCACTCACTTTAGCGCCGCCCATCGGCTGGCTCATCCCAATCTCAGTAACGAAGAAAATGCGGAGATTTACGGTAAGTGTGCTCGTACCCACGGACACGGACACAACTATCATCTAGAAATTACAGTCAAAGGGGAAATTGACCAACGCACTGGCATGATTGTGGATTTAGGAGCGTTGAATCAGGTAATAGAAGATTATGTGGTAGAACCATTCGATCACACTTTTTTAAATAAAGATATTCCCTATTTTGCTGAAGTCGTGCCTACAGCTGAGAATATCGCACTTTACATTAGTAATTTACTGCGATCGCCCGTCCAAAAATTGGGAGCCAAGCTTTACAAGGTTAAACTGATTGAAAGCCCGAATAACTCTTGCGAAATTTACTGTGCTGATTCTGAATCAAATTCAGTTAGTGCAACAGCAAGCCAGCCAATATTAGCGCGAGTTTAAGTAATCGAGGATTTGGTAATTGGTAATAAATTTATTACTTATTACCAATCGCAAAATTTGCTACTGCAAGCTCTTTTAAAAATATCGTCGTTGGGCTGAACGTCGCAAATAACGATAAATTAGCCATGCAATAACTGCAAAATTTATATTGAGTAAACTTCTACTCAATATAAACCACAAAACATTTGGGTAAAAAAGTTGCGACAACCGCAAGGGGCTAAGCTTTCTGGACAAGAGAAACAACCCAAAAATTGCATTTCCACCTAACATCAGGGCAAACAACACTAAACCTCTTTGCCAGTAACGATGCTGAGGTGTATTGCCAGAGATTAAGGTAATGGGGGGTTTACTTTCCACTCTTCGCAGTAATTGTTCCATCCGCCAAAACATCCACAACAGCAATGGAAATAAGCCATAGCTGAGAACACCCAATGGTAATGGATAACCCCACGCGCTAGATAAGACATTTACTAGGGCATGACAGATAACAGAATTTAGCCAAGCACTAAAAAGAAAATTTCTATTGTGATTTAATTTAATGCCCAAGGCATAGCCCCAAGGAGCGGAGAACATGGCATGGACTGGGGTTCCAATACTACGATCAAGAATTGATGCTGTGTTGTAGAAAAGGTAAATCCAGTTTTCTTGGGCGGTGAATCCCAAAGCAACAGCTATGGTAAATAGGAAAACAGTGCTAGGGCGTAATTGATACCTGCGTTGTAGATAATAGGTTGGGATGAGCACTGTTACCAACTTACAACCTTCTTCAATAGGCCCTATTTCTATTAGTTGCCGTAGGGCAATACCAGGAAGCGAGTACCTTATATACTGCCAATTGACAACCCAGTTGGCTATAGTTTCAAAAACTATTTCTAAGCTAAGGGCGACAAAACCAGATATTGCCCCAAATATAAATAACAGCAGTAACTTTAAAACTGGTGGGGCAGTGAGGACACGGTAATAGTAATAAAAAAGTAGCAGTAGTGGTGGTATGACTGCCCACAGCAGCAAAAACAAATCAGCCACGCACCTGAGCAATTACAGTGCGGTGACGAGGGCTATTACTGCTGATTATGGGAGTTTGGAAACCCGCCTCAACTAGGGCTTGTTCAATATCTAAGTTGAAGTATTCATCTAGATAAGGTTCAGTACTTTTGAGCAGTGTCAAAATATAAGGTGGCATTTTCGCAAATGCTTCTGATTTGGGATTCATATCCATAATCCCCAAGTAACCGCCTGGACGCAACAAACGCCGCGCCTCTGCAAAAATCTGCTTGGTTGGCGACTGGGGTAATTCATGGCAAACCAGAAAAATCGAAACTAAATCAAATGTTGCATCTGGTAATCCTGTAGTTTCAGCTGGGGCATGAACCCAGTTGATTTGTGAGCTACGTTGCTGTGAGCGATACTCGGCAACAGCTAAGAAGTAGGGAGATAGATCTAATCCAGTGATTTTGGCTTGGGGATAAAGTGCTTGTAAAGCAAAGGTACTCATGCCGACACTGCATCCCAAGTCTAAAATGTCTTGCGGTTCCTGAGGAATTTGGTTTTTCAAGATGTCGTGGTAACTCTGGCGCAACTTTACATCACCTTGCGCTTCAGCACCCTGCCAAATCTTAGCGTGAACAGCATAAGCCGCAGGTTCCACCTCAAAAGCAGCTTGCCAACTCATATTTCCGGTTTCGTAGGCATGGAATGAGGTGAGGTAGTAGTCTGGGTAGGAAAGCTGAGGATTTTTTACTCTAGCTAACTCGTTTGTCCAATCACGTGCTTGCAGTTTTTCTACTTCTTTCGTCCAAGGTACGCCCATTTTTTCGGCACGTTTAATCATCATCTGTCTGGCGCGATGCTTGGCTAGGTTGGCTAAAGGCTTGATTGCCAGTACGCCATTTACCAAGCGGGAAGCTAAACCAGGAGCATTATTTACAGCAGCAGTCATAGATCAATTTGCGCTCAACAGCCTTTTTTACTTATGACATATTTGCTGACAGTCGGTCTAGGGGCTGGGGATTGGAGATTAGGGATTGGAGAAAATGAGGGAGACCAGAGAGTATTATGGTGGGGTGTTGTAAAGTTTAAGTTTTTATATGTGTGGTTTGGCAGAATTACAAAATATACGTAATAAATTTCAATTTGATTTAAGAGAATGGTTTAATAAAGCACATAGTTTTGTAGCAATAAATTCACTTGGTATTGATATAGTACAGGATGAAATCAATACACATAATTCGTTTTATAGTTTTGCTGTCCCAATTTCAACTAGTTTAGGAGAGAGTTTAGCTGAGATTAGTAAACTACAATATTCAGAAATGTTTGCTATTTATTTAACCCATAAAGAAGTTATTACAGAATTATTTTATGGGCGAATAATTCAGTTATGGTATGATTTTCTTAATCAAATAATTGAACAACTTGTAAAAGTAAGTTTTATAGATAGTAGTAAATACCCTAAAATCCATGAAAAAATATCTCCTATTAAAACTATAGATGAAAATCTAAGAATTATAAGAAGAAATTTTGATAATAGTCCTGGTGTAGATAAGATAGATAAGGTTGAAGAATATCTCGGACAAAAAATAGATGAAAATCTAAGGCTACTAATAAAAGTTGCTATTACTGTTAGAAATTTATTAGAACATAATCAAGGCGTTATTCGAGATAGAGATTTAAATGTTTTAAATATTACTGCTATTAAATTAATTAATGAATCTTGTCAAGAACACGATTATTTTATTGATCAGAAAGTGGGAATTTCAATTTATGAAGTATATAGATTAAAAAATATTTTTTATCATACTTCTAACCAGTTGATTCCAAATTAAATACCTAACAATAATTACATAAATGAAGTAAGGTCGCACTAGTGGCGATTTCTGAGCGTTGGTTAACCCAAAACAAAAAGTTTGAGTCAACAGATTATTCGCAACGAGTAAATATCACGAATAATTTATCTTCTTTTATTTTTGAAAAATTGGGATGCTCCCGAAATTAGGGACTTCCAATTTGAATTCTAAATTGTATCTGGATCTATATTTAATTCTCGCAATTTAGCCGCTAATTTCTCTGCTGTTTCTTCTGGGGTTGGTACTAGCTTTCCGGTTGTTGTAAAAAATCGTAAGAGTCCCTGATGAATTCCTAAATATAAACCAAGCTGCTGACTCCAAAGATGTCCTTGGGTATTTGGTTCTAGAGGTTGGTATTGACCATCAACTAAGTGAAACCCGGCAAATTCTAATGTGTAGGGATCAAACCAAAAATAATCAGGGGTGCGAAAGGTATCTTGATAAATTTTTTTCTTTAAATCTTTGTCTGTATTAGCTGTTGATTCGGAAAGAATTTCGAGAATTAAGTTAGGATATCTGCCATCTTCTTCCCAAACGATCCAACTTTTGCGGGTTTTGCGTTCTGTGTCTAGCACAACAAAAAAATCTGGTCCCCGGAAGCTTTCTATTTTGAGTTTGTTCAGGCTGTAATAAATAGTAAGATTCCCCGCAGCATAGAAATCAGTTCTGTCTCGCCACAACCATTTTAGACATTTAAGTAAGAGCATTATTTGCTCTAGATGCAGTTCAGTTTCCAAGGGAGGCTCATCGCTGTATAAGTCACCTGGAGGAAGAATAACATCTTCTTGGATGCCTTGGTCAGGGTCTAATTCTTTGGCGAGGGACATGGCTATGACATTGCGATTTATGGGTTTATTTTAACGCTGTCATGGTGGAGCGATCGCTTCCTGCCAGTTGATGCGTTAATGGGGAATAAACTATCAGTTATATTCCCCATTTTCTATTCCCAATTCCTCTACTTTGCAGTTTTCGGTTTGAGAGCTAACAACATTTCCACTTGACTGGTAGATTTGTCAGGACTGGTAGCAGTCACACCCAAACCCCGAATAGAACTTAGAATAGCGCTGGCTTCTGGCGGTACAGGTTGAGCCACGGCAAAACGATTAACCAAAGTCATTGTTTTGTCCATATCCACGTAGAAGTAGCCGCCATTAGGTTTTTGCAAAGAACCAGTAACGGCTTTAAAGGTGTCGCTATTGTCGAGAGATTGGCTCTTATTTGACGCGATCGCTTGAGCAACGGGTTCACCAATAGCTACAAATAAAGTATCTCGATCTAACCAGCCATGAGATAGTAATGCGCCTTGCTGAGGGACTTGCCATTCAGTTATATCTTTCCCGCCGACATTTCTTTGGGCAACTTTGACCGATTGCTTTTTGATCAGATCATCCAATTTACTCAAAGTGCTTTCCGCAGTTTTGCGATCGTTGGTGTCAAATAATAAAGCTCCCCCAAAACCAACACTGGCTAATATACCTTGATTAGATGGAATCATCCCCAAAGCAAATTCTCCATCCATCCAACCAATAATGTCTTTATCCAAATCTAAATTGACGACTGATTTTAGTTGTTGGCGAACCTGTGCTACTGCTTGGTTAAATTCTGGGTAATCTTTTGACTGTTCTAGCACAGATGACCAAGCACGGCTGATACCTTGTCCACTAACCAAAGCAAAGGTGTCAGTGGGAAACTGCCCAACTATCTTGGCAGGAGTATTTTGATACTGGAATTTGTTCAGTTGCGGATCTAAATTAGCGATCGCTTTTACCCGCAAACCTGCATCATCAACACTTACACCCGCTACCATAGATTTCACTTGCTGCAACTGCTTGAGGGTTTGGGGGGGTAACTGCGTTCCTTGAGGATTAGCGGCTGCTAACTGCTTTACCATACCCGCATAGTCAGGTATATAAATTTGAGCTAGGGTATTTTTGACATCCACGCCTCTAGAGAGTATATTGCTTGCACCTTCTTTACTGGCAAAGGAAGGCTGCCCTTTAAAGGTGTCAATTGCCTGTTCTACAGCTTGCTTTTCAGGAGCTAATATTAATTGGCTATTATTTAAAACTACGCTATAGGTCGGTTTGCCTTTATCTGTGGTTTCTGTAATCTTTTCGCCTTTGTAATCAGATTCCTGGAATTTCACACCTTTTTGTGCCTTTAATTTGTTACCAAAATTTAAAGCAGCAATTTTGTCTTTAATTCCTATTACCAATAAAATATTCGGTTCCGACTGTAACTTGAGCGGTTTATTAGGTGTAGCAGGTGTATTAAATTGTGCAGGTTTAACCGCAGTTGGTGGCAGCACAGCAACCATTACATCGCCAGCCCAAGGTTTTATATCTTTTTCATAAGAAATGTTGCTATCTTTCAACATGTCTTTATTGAATGACTCCAAACCTTTGGCAACTAGCTGTTGTGCTTCTGGAGTGCCAAACTGCTGCAACTTCGCCCATGCTTGTGGGTCAGTGGTAATGTAAGTTGCCATTAATGCTGAAGAAGGTACCACTTTAGCGCTGCCTAGAGCACCTGCACCATCTCCAGCCGGACCTCCTTTAAAATACATATAGGCAGCTATACCTCCTGTCAGGACTACAGCCGCGCCAATAGTAGGAATTAAAAACTTTGATTTACTTTCAGGCATTGTGGTTATCCTCTTTTCCGCCAATTGTTGTCGAGGCGGGTAATAACGTCATTGTAGAGTTTTCAGAATTATTTATAAGTTTTACTAATTTATCGGTAATCACTGATAAAACTAGTATTGCTATACACCAATGGTTATAAACTACTCCTAGAATTACTACAACAGAGTGAGCAGTAAATCCGTAAATAGTGTGTTGTTTAACTTAAAAAATAGGCCGCTACTATTTAGCAGACTATCCTAAGCTATAAAAATACTTGGGAGTATTTGTACTCAAGTGGCATTGATCGAGAACAGACTCTTGATTCGATAGCAACAGAGTGCAGGATATCAGCTTACATCAGGGGAAGCAAATGCAGCAGAGTGATGGGGAAGATTGATTTTAATTCTCAAACCCCAGAAGGTAATTCTTCTAAACTGCTGAGTTGATTTGGGCAAGATGCCCGATCGCGCAATTTTTCTTCAATACATCCAGCCAGAATTATCAAGACATAAGGTTAGTAAGCATCAATGTCTCATTTTTATTTTGATACAGAAAATAACGGTCACAGATCTTTTGAGTTACCAGGGGCAAAACCACATTACAACCCCGATCGCCCCGGACAGGTAGAACATATTTTTTTAGATCTCAGCTTAGATATTCCTAACCAAAGTTACTCTGGCAGTTGTAATATTCGCCTGTCACCAATCCGTACTGGCATTGACAGTTTGACTTTGGATGCCGTCAACCTGAATATTAAATCTGTGCAGGTGGATGAAGTAGAGCAAAAGTTTGACTATGATGGCGAACAGCTAGTTATTAAACTTTCTAGTCCAACTCAGGTAGGTAAGCGGTTATTGATTGCGATCGCCTACTCTGTAGAAAAACCCCAACGCGGTATCTATTTCATTCAACCAGACAAGCACTACCCCAACAAGCCTACCCAAGTCTGGACACAAGGAGAAGACGAAGACTCGCGCTTCTGGTTTCCTTGCTTCGACTATCCCGGACAACTTTCTACTTCCGAAATTCGGGTTCGTGTTCCTAAACCCCTGGTGGCGATTTCCAACGGCGAACTGATTGATACCCAGGAAGATGGTAAAGATAAAATCTATCATTGGTCACAGCAAGAAATTCATCCTACCTATTTAATGACATTGGCGATCGGCGACTTTGCCGAAATTCGCGATGAATGGCTTGGGTTACCTGTTACCTATTATGTAGAAAAAGGTAGAGAAGCAGATGCTAAACGCAGCATGGGCAAAACTCCCCGCATGATCGAGTTTTTAAGTGAAAAGTATGGTTATTCCTATGCTTATCCTAAATACGCCCAGGTTTGCGTTGATGACTTCATTTTCGGCGGCATGGAAAACACCTCTACAACGCTGTTAACCGATCGCTGTTTAATAGATGAACGCGCTGCTTTAGATAATCGCAACACCGAAAGTTTAGTCGTTCACGAACTAGCACACCAATGGTTCGGCGATTTGGTGGTGATTAAACATTGGTCTCATGCTTGGATTAAAGAAGGAATGGCTTCTTATTCTGAGGTCATGTGGACAGAACATGAATATAGTAGCCAAGAAGCAGCATACTATCGACTATTAGAAGCGCGGAGTTACTTTAGTGAAGATAGCGGACGTTATCGCCGTCCAATGGTAACTCACGTTTATCGAGAAGCAATTGAACTTTACGATCGCCACATTTACGAAAAAGGATCTTGTGTATATCACATGATGCGGGCGGAATTAGGAGAAGAATTGTTTTGGCAAGCAATTCACACATTTGTTCAAGATAATGCCCACAAAACTGTAGAAACAGTAGATTTATTACGGGCAATTGAAAAAGCAACTGGACGAAATCTCACCTTCCTTTTCGACCAATACGTTTATCGTGGTGGTCATCCTGATTTTAAAGTCGCTTACTCTTGGGATGGAGATGCAAATTTAGCGAAAGTCACAGTAACTCAAACCCAAGCACAAAATAATGAGAGTAAAGAGTTATTTGACTTAAGAATTCCTATTGGCTTTGGTTATGCCCAAACAGGAGAATCTCCACAAATCAAAACTTTTACGGTCAGGGTAAATGAACGAGAACAAAGTTTCTATTTTCCCCTAGAAACCAAGCCACAATTTATTAGCTTTGATGTCGGAAATAATTATCTCAAAACTGTAACTCTGGAATACCCAATTCCCGAATTAAAAGCACAGTTAGAATTTGACCCCGATCCTCTTTCTCGCATTTATGCAGCTGAGGCTTTAGCGAAAAAAGGTGGTTTAGAAGCAATAAAAGCCTTATCTACGTCCTTAATAAATGATCCATTTTGGGGTGTGCGTGTCGAAGTCGCTAAACAACTAGCCGAAGTAAAATTGGATCAAGCTTTTGATGGGTTAGTCATTGGTTTGCAAGATAAAAGTCCTTATGTGCGTCGTGCTGTCGTAGATGCACTTGCTAACATTAAAACCACCGAAAGCTATAAGGCTGTGAAAGGATTAGTCCAAGATGGCGACCCCAGCTACTATGTAGAATCAGCCGCTTGTCGTGCAATTGGGGCAATTTCGGCTGCTAACTTAGACGAAAAACCCAGAGAAGAAAAAGTACTCAAACTCCTGAAATCTGTTTTAGAAGAAAGACAAGGCTGGAATGAAGTAGTTCGCAGTGGTGCGATCGCAGGTTTAGCGGAACTCAAAACCTCAGAAGCAGCTTTAAACTTATTGCTGGAATACACCAAACCCGGTGTACCCCAAGCTTTACGCCTCGCGACAATCCGCGCTTTAGGAAAAATTTCTGTTGGTCAAAATCCAGTCAACTTGGAACGGATTTTAGAAAGACTAGCAGAACTAGCGAAAGAAACCTTCTTTTTAACCCAAGTGTCTGTCGTCATCGCATTAGGACAAATGGAGACACCCAAAGCCATTGGAATTTTGCGATCGCTGGCTGACCAAACACCAGATGGGCGTGTACGCCGCTATGCTGATGAAGAAGTTACGCGAGTCCAAAGTAATATTGGCACAGACAATGCGCTGCGGACTTTGCGTGAGGAACTCGACCAACTCAAGCAGCAAAATCAGGAATTGAGAAGTCGCTTAGAAAATTTGGAGGCTAAATCTAAGACTACTGCATCATAGTTGAGCAGGCATAATTATAGAGCATTTTTCAGTTAAATAAAGTACACGGGGCACAACATTGTTGTGCCCTTAAAATTATCTGTACTCACCCAATTTTAAATTAAAAGTTTCAATCCCGCGAACAGGTTTCATTAATTTAAAAGCCAGCATGATTTTCTGACCACGGGAGAAGCCGATAATTTGTTTCAATCCCGCGAACGGGTTTCATTAATTTGAAAGTCGCATCGATGGATGTTCCTCCATCATCCGCCAGTAAGTTTCAATCCCGCGAACGGGTTTCATTAACTTATTACCAGACTGACTGCAAGTAATTACCTCATATTTACTCAATAACTTCGCCAAAATATTTTTTACTAGGAATAGTATCCAGTATCATCCAAGCTAAAGTGGTGGGGATTTTTGAGAATGAATATACCGTTTTCCTTGATTAAGTCACCTGTGCAGTAAATAGGCAAGCGTTCTTGATAAGCCTTAAGCGCGAGAATGTAGTCCCGATCAGCTAGTTCAGTATGAATGGGACGCAGTTTCTCAATAACGATGCCAAGAAGAGTGATTTCCCCGCTGAGTTTATCGGCGTTGGGTGTGGCGATTTGCGTGACGACTGCTTGGATGCTGGTGTTGGGTGCATTTGTAATTAATTCACCTAAAATTTCCAGTTGCGATTTGGTTTCTGCGAAAGCGAGAGTTTCCACGACTTCGCCCATGCGACGAGAAAAGTCGATAATTTCTGGTTTGAGAGGAAGTAAAATTTCAAAACCGTCTAGAGTCCAAATTGAAGCTTTATCACCCTGACATTGCTGTTGCTGCCAACCATGCGCGACTAAGTAGGCTTCTACCTGTAGCGGGTCAAGATATTTGAACTTTTCAACATCCGGGAATATAGCTGTCATAGGGATTCTCCTACAGCGATGCGTTCCATTATGATTTTGAGTGCGTCGGGGCTAAATATATTTTGACGAGGAATCTCCACGGTGATGGAAGTCTTGTTATCAATCGGTGGTTGTTCGCGCAAGGATAGCCAGTAACCGCAGCGTTTAAGACATAAGGATTCTTGGGTTTGAGATAACCAGTCTCTTATCTCTTCTGGCACCAAGACGACTATTAATAGTTGTGGCACGAAAGGGTCGTCTTCACGAAGTTCATCATAATTTTTAGTGCTTAGTCGGTATTTGATGGATGTTTCTCTGAGAACGTCTTGGGATGTACATTTAATTTGTACGTCAAATCTAGGCAGACGCTTGGAGTTAATTTTTCCTGGTACAGTGATTGTAGCGTCGATGCCGCTGTCATCTAATCTACGTGTGGCTGCTTGTAGAGAATAGCCAGCAGTTGCGGAGACGGCATATACATACGCATAACTGAAATCTTCTTTTTGGGTATTGAGGCTCATTATTTAGTTTGACTTAGCCTTTGACTCACCAACTCCGCCGCTAACTCAATTGCTGCTTTCATACTCGTAGCATCAGCAATTCCCTTAGCCGCAATATCAAAGGCTGTCCCATGATCCGGCGAAGTTCTCACAAAAGGTAGACCTATCGTGGTATTAACTGCACGGTCAAAAGCCATCAACTTTACAGGTATTAAGCCTTGGTCGTGGTAAAGTGCCAAGTAGCCATCAGCCGGGTTCTGGCTGTGAGTATTGCCATACCAAGCTTGACCAGGTTTAACCCACATCGTATCCGGTGGTATTGGTCCCTCTATCTGTAAATTTGGGCGCTTTTGGCGTTCTTGTTCTAACCAGGGAATTAACCAATCTATTTCTTCGCTTCCTAGTTGTCCCTGTTCGCCGCTGTGGGGATTTAAACCCGCGATCGCAATTCTCGCTTCCTTAATGCCAAGATCTTTCTCTAAACACTCCACCAGCAAATCTAGTTTCTTGGTTAACAACTGCGGTGTTAGAGTATCCGCTACTTGACGTAAAGGTATATGTGTAGTCGCCAGCAAAGTGCGGAGTGTCCAACCAGTGTAAGGCGATCGCGCTACAAATAACATCCCAAAGCGCTCAACACCCGATTTTTCAGCTAAAAGTTCCGTTTGCCCTGGATAATTGTACCCCGCAGCTTTCCAAGCTGATTTAGCGATCGGACCAGTGACAATGCCATCAAATTTACCAGCTAGTGTTTGGGCGATCGCATATTCCATATAAGCAAAACTAGCTGCACCACTAGCTTTATTACCTATGCCGATGATCATTTCATCTTTAATTTTTCTAGGCAATGGCACATCAATAACTGACAATTTTGCTGGATTTGCTAAGGGAGTCTGATTATTGATGAAAGTCAATTTTGTGTAAGTTTGTATTAATAAATCTAAATTTCCTACCACTGTCACATCAAAGTTTTGACTTACATCTGGATCAGCCAAAGCTTTTAAAATCACCTCTGGACCAATTCCCGCCGGATCTCCTAATGTCAGCGCCAAACGTGGGCTATTTTCGCAAGATGAATTTACTATCTGATTTTGATTAACTTGATACATATAATTGATTCATAGTTTTGTTGTCAGCTTTCAGCCCTCTAACCCTCTACCCATCTGGCAATAGTAGGGTTTGACCACTAAACTGGTTTAAAATTATTTACACTGGTCTAATACAAAAGTAGCTGTTAAGAAGCTCCTGGTAGACCTAGTTTACCTGAACTGCCTCAGGCACTTGGTGAACGTACAACTACAATACCTGGGTTTTTGGATTGGCAAAATGAGATTAGAGCAGTAAAGTCTAGTCTAATTAAGCAGACCAAAAAACAGGCAAGCTAAAGGATGACCTTTAGAATCCGCCGTTAGGCATCAAATGCAAGCATGTTTAACGGCGATAACTATCAAGTAAACCATTCGCTAAGGAGAATCACACCAATGGGCGGCGAAATTTTGAATGCAGCTCTGTTGTCCTTCGGTTTAATCTTCGTGGGTTGGGCCATAGGTGCTTTGTTACTGAAAATTCAGGGTTCAGAAGAATAAATCTTTGGGTGAACTGATTTTCAGAAGCCAGAGGCTTTGGTCTCTCTAAAGAAATAGCTTGTCCGGTTTTCGGACAACGCTTTTTTCCAAATAATCTTGGATTAATTCTGAAAATAAATGTAAACTTTTGTTTAGTTGGCTATTCTGTTAAAATTCTTTTCATATAAATTTAAAAATTGTTACAACCCTCATGACATTATTAATCGTCGGTGCCACTGGCACCTTAGGAAGACAAGTGGCTCGTCGTGCTATCGATGAGGGGTATAAGGTACGCTGTCTTGTCCGGAGTACCAAAAAAGCTGCTTTTCTTAAAGAGTGGGGTGCAGAACTCGTATCAGGAGATTTATGTTACCCGCAAACCCTTCCCAGAGCGCTGGAAGGTGTAACTGCAATTATTGATGCAGCAACATCTCGCCCCACAGATTCACTGAGTATCAAACAGGTGGACTGGGATGGCAAGGTAGCATTAATCCAAGCGGCGAAGGCTGCTGGTGTAGAACGTTTTATCTTCTTTTCAATACTGGAAGCTGATAAGTACCCAGAAGTACCCTTGATGGAAATTAAGCGGTGTACAGAACTGTTTCTAGCTGAATCTGGCTTGAATTACACCATCTTACGCCTAGCTGGCTTTATGCAAGGGTTAATTGGTCAATACGGAATTCCGATTTTGGAAAACCAACCGGTTTGGGTGACTGGTGAGTCTTCTCCTGTTGCCTACATGGATACTTTGGATATTGCTAAGTTTGCGATTCGGACGTTGAGTGTACCAGAAACGGAACAACAAACCTTCCCGGTAGTGGGTACTCGTGCTTGGAGTGCTGAGGACATCATTAGTGTGTGCGAACGCTTATCTGGGAAAGAAGCCAGAGTTACACGAATGCCGATAAACTTACTGCGTACTGTGCGGGGTTTTCTTCGGTTCTTTCAATGGGGATGGAATGTAGCAGACAGATTGGCATTTACAGAAGTCCTCGCTAGTGGTAAACCCCTAAATGCCTCGATGGATGGAGTATACCAAGTCTTTGGCTTAGATCCACAACAAACCACCACCCTAGAAAGCTACCTGCAAGAGTACTTCAGCCGAATTATGAAAAAACTTAAAGAGCTAGACTACGAGAAAAATAAAACCAAAAAGCAGAAGTCTAAAAAAACACCTTTTAAACAACCTTCAAAAATTAATAGTCAATAATCAAGAGCCAATAGTCATGAGACTGTGGAGTTTTGACTCTAAACACATGACTACGTTGTCAAAAATGTGTAAGGATTAGCATAATACAGAGCGTCGCCTAAACTTGGATATTTGAATGTGCCGAAAGCAGGCATTATCTACAATGACCTTAAGCCGATAGCGACTCGCATCGCTATCGAACTAAAAGACAAGCTAACCGCTGCCGGTTGGAATGTATGCATCACAACTAGTATCGGTGGCATACTTGGCTACTGTAATCCAGAAAGTCCCGTATGCCACACCCCAATTGATGGTCTGACGCCACCTGGGTTTGAATCAGACATGGA
Source organism: Nostoc sp. T09 (assembly GCF_002154695.1). Taxonomy (GTDB): domain Bacteria; phylum Cyanobacteriota; class Cyanobacteriia; order Cyanobacteriales; family Nostocaceae; genus Aulosira. The sequence goes on along the minus strand of NZ_MTAV01000025.1, from coordinate 18,237 downwards.
ATTTGCTGTGGTATTAGGGGGAGACGGCACTGTTTTGGCAGCGTCTCGTCAGGTAGCCCCCTACGGTATTCCACTATTAACAGTGAATACTGGTCACATGGGGTTTTTGACGGAAGCTTACCTAAATCAACTGCCCCAAGCTATGGAACAGGTGATGACGGGTGAGTATGAAATTGAAGAACGAGCCATGCTCACTGTCAAAGTGCTGCGTGGAGAATCAGTACTTTGGGAAGCACTATGTCTCAATGAAATGGTACTGCACCGGGAACCATTGACCTCTATGTGCCATTTTGAAATTGCTGTAGGGCGTCACGCGCCAGTTGATATAGCGGCGGATGGTGTGATTGTTTCCACACCAACTGGTTCAACAGCTTATTCTTTGAGTGCTGGTGGTCCAGTAGTTATTCCAGGTGTACCCGCGTTACAACTAGTGCCCATTTGTCCCCATTCGTTAGCTTCCAGGGCATTAGTATTTCCAGATACAGAACCAGTCAACATCTACCCAGTTAATATTCCGCGATTGGTAATGGTGGTGGATGGCAATGGGGGGTGTTATGTTCTACCAGAGGATCGGGTACATTTAGAGCGATCGCAATATACTGCCCGGTTTATTCGCTTGCAACCACCGGAATTTTTTCGGATTTTGCGAGAAAAGTTGGGCTGGGGTCTGCCCCATATTGCTAAACCCACTTCTGTAGAATTACCTTAGACAGTCATTAGTCATTGGTAATTTATCATTAGTTCAAAAATCTGACCAAAGCCTTTACACCCCTATCTTGTAACTTTTGCCTTTGGGTTTTTTTGGTAATTTCCTTCCAGAATTGCTGGTGTGGTCATGGTATTTGGAACTAGTGAGTAAAATTGCACCTGGTTAATTTGATGGGTAATACCTGCAAATGCTAAAACATCTGAAACGGCATATTATACCAAGTTACAGTCGGATACATAACTTATCTTCATTCTGAGCACAACTATGCCTAGAATGGTAACTTTTGGGATAAAGTCAGGATTCCACATCAGAAACTTGTAAATTACATCTCTAGCTTATGTACGTTAGTACAATCCAAATTCTGCACTTAACATCGCAATATTGATATGACAGTTGCTCACAGTCCTTGTGTTTTGGTAATTGAAACCGATGAAAGCCTAGCCGGTCAGCTTTCTTTTGATTTGCAAGAGGCTGGCTATGACTCCATTTTGGCTCATGACGCCATCAGCGGTTTACAATACAGTCGCGATCGCCAACCTGCTTTAATTGTTCTAGACAGAATGCTAGCAGGGGAATCAGGACTCTCATTGTGCAAAAATCTCAGAAACTCTGGGATGCGCTCTCCCGTACTAGTGCTGATGGCACGGGATACCGTTGATGATCGGGTAGCTTGTTTAGAAGCCGGAGCCGATGACTACATTCTTAAGCCTTACCGCTCAGAAGACTTTTTAAAGTTGATTCGTCTCTACTTAAAACCCGATATCGATACCACAGAACAGTTACGTTTTGGGGAGCTAGTCTTAGATATAAGCAGCCGTCGAGCCATACATAATGGACGGGTAATTGACTTAACCATGAAGGAATTTGAACTCTTAAAGTTCTTAATGGAACATCCTCGTGAAGTGTTAACCCGCGAACAAATTCTCGAAAATGTATGGGGTTACGACTTTATGGGGGAGTCAAATGTGATTGAAGTGTACATTCGTTACTTACGCTTAAAAATCGAAGATGAAGGCCAAAAGCGTCTCATTCAAACAGTCAGAGGCGTAGGGTACGTTTTAAGAGAATCTTAAAAGCCAATGGCAGGAGTAACAAAGACTACAGAGCAATTATTCGACAATCCCACCCCTAAAAAGGTGGGATTCTTGATTCAACGAGTATATTGTGGCAGTTGAGTGCAATATAACTTGGAGTTGGGAAAGCCTGAACGGTTAAGGGATAAGAGTTTGGTTCGTTGTGAAAAGTTTTATGTACTTTATCCCAGCAAATCTGCTATAAATTGTGAGCTTTCTTGCTTAATATTTTGTAAAATCGTAATCTCAATTACAAAATTGGTACTTTTATGTTGCGTGGACTTAGTTTGTTTTCAATATTGCTGAGTGTTTTGCTGATGGGCTGTTCTCCACCAACTACAGCTAAACCTCCTACGGCCACATCTGATTCTCAAACTCAAGCACCAGTATCAGCTGGTCAAAAACTACCGATTTCTGCCGAAGCTATTGTTCCTAATGGCACTAAGGTGCAGTTGGAAGTGGCACAGACACCGAAACAGCAGGAAATAGGTTTGATGTATCGGACATCTTTGCCAGATAACCAAGGGATGTTGTTTAAGTTTCCTTCAGCACAACCAGTTAGGTTCTGGATGAAGAATACGCTCATCCCTCTAGATATAGTCTTTATGCAGAATGGGGTTGTCAAGTATATCCAAACTTCTGCTCCTCCTTGCATTAAGGAGCCTTGCCCTACATACGGTCCCAACACACCTATTGATACAGTAATTGAACTGCGGTCTGGACGAGCTACTGAATTAAGGTTAAAGGTTGGAGATAGTATCAAAATTAATGTCTTATAAACAGCAAATTTACGTAGAAGCAGGTTTGTTGGTTGCTTTTTTAAACAATTGTAAAATCTAAACAAATAATGTAGATGTAAAAAAAATATCACGTAATTTGGTATAATATGCGATCACAAAGCGACTATTGAATAGATTGCCAATTATTGGAAGCTCTTCTTTCCCCACGGTAGAATCAGAGCTTTAAGCTTTCTCCTTCAAAGATCTTCCTTTTGGTGTACGTGCAAATAGGCGTTAATAAGAGACTATAAGCTAAGGAATATTTGTTACCACATGTCTAATTAAAATAAGATCCTACCTTTACTAAAAATGAAACCAATTTGATCTGAGAAAAGTGCTACTGGAGCATCTCTCAGGCAATTAGCTCGAGAGTTGAGCTTTTGTGCTTCTCTCAATCAGAGCAATTTCTTTAAGGTAAATTTAGACAAGATTTGCTGTGGTATTTAAGTATTAATGCCATAGTGACAGATAAGATACTGGCTAATGGCTACTGAGAAATGGCGAACTGATATATGACAATACACTCTGCACAAGGAGGTGAGATACAAATGTCACCATCAAAGTATTCTCGGCTGATTCATTTTTTGCAAGAAGATTTGGCAATTTCTACAGCTTCTTTGTCCGTGGCTTTGCGGCATAGAGAGCAAGATCCAGGCCCTTTACCTATGATACTTTGGCAGTATGGTTTGATTACTCTCGATCAGCTAGAGCAAATTTATGATTGGCTGGAGACGGCATAGATATGAATAGCTCATGTAGGAGAATCGAGGTATGTCAAATCAATTACGCCGATCACAAAGGCTAATAGAAAAGGAAACAAACTTTTACCCTGACTATTTGTTTAGTTTAAAACCAAAAGAGCGAGTTAGATATTCAACTCGCTCTTTTGATTTAGTTATGAGTGATGAGTGTTGCGAATCTGAACAATCCTCATCACGTGATTGTGAACGAGTTGCTGGATAAATTTTTGAGTCATCAATCTGTCACAATTATTTTTCAAATTGCTACAAGAAAGTTATGGCTCGATATTGACAAAATACTCTAGCCGCCACCGCTACACTTGCTACTAGAGCATTAGTCCAGTAGAAGTAATTAACACAAGACGTAGGATATGGAGAATGCATTACCAAAGCATTCGGAATGAAAATATGAATACCTACCGAAGCAACAACGCTTTGCGATCGCCAAAAATTATTTCCCAAATGTTGCGCCTGAAATAACTGGTTTATCGAACTTTATAGATTTGTACTTTTGTAATAACTATTAGTGCATCGGCTCTCTAGAGAGAAGTTTTCGTAGCCAAGTTCAGCTACAAATAAGCGCGCATACAAGTCACATTATTAGGTGGTTGTGGTAGCAAGCGATTCAACGCCAAACCAATAAAAACCTATCACACAATACCTGTCACTCAAGGTAGTTTTGACGACACAGAAAATCTGATGCACCGATATAAAGCTTGTCACACAGGTACAGTCTAAAACCGTGAAAAATGACTGCAACTAAGGCTTGAGCTTTGCGATTAGAAACAGTTACGTATGGTTTTTAGAGGAGGAAAGAGGAGTGGCCCTCTTTCCTCCCCTGCTCAAGAGTTGTTATTCAGGAGCAACAGCTTTTTCAGCATGATGGTTGATCGACCAACGATGGTCAATCGCTACAGAGGAAAACTGGCAAATTTCTTCCAGGTGCTTTTGTTGGGCAGCTGCTTTACGCAGACTAATAATTAGCTGATTCACCTGATGCCGCAAATCCGGATTTTGACTTACTGCTGACATCGTTTGTCTTTCTAAAAGTTGCAGTATAAGTTCGTAGTGGATAGGTGAGGGCAGAGGAATTTGCTCCATGAAGTTTATTGTTTTTTTTAATAAGGGATTTTTGGATAAGCCAAAGTTTTTTGCTACTAACTAAATTGTTACATAGGCAACCAGTATTTGCTTAACCCTTAGATAGAGTAGGCTATGAAGATTTAGCAAAGAGATTGGCAATTGCTAGCTCTGGCTCTGATTGTTTAACTAAAGACTCACCAATAAGCACGGCAGATGCGCCAGCTGTTGATACTAAACTTAAATCATCTGCTTTATGTAAACCTGACTCGCTCACAACCAAGATGTTCCGTTCTTGCAACTGCTTACCTCTTTGGGCAAGTAGTTGACAAGTTGTTTGCAAGTCTACAGAAAAATCTTCTAAATTGCGATTGTTAATTCCTACCAAAGTGACGCCATCTAAGGCTAACACACGGTCAAGTTCTGCCAAACTATGCACTTCAATTAAAGCTGCCATGTTGAGAGAATTGGCAATTTTCACGAAGTACTGCAAATCTTGATCGCTGAGTATAGCGGCAATCAATAAAACTGCATCTGCCCCCCGAATGCGTGCTAAGTACATCTGATAAGGATAGATAATAAAATCTTTACACAACAAAGGTAAATCTACTACAGTCCGAACCTTTGCTAAATTGTCAAAGCTGCCTTGAAAGAATTTCTCATCTGTTAGTACAGAAAGACAACTAGCACCTCCTTGTTGATAAGAAAGCGCGATCGCAGTTGGGTCAAAATTCTCCCGTAAAACACCTTTACTAGGCGAAGCTTTTTTAACTTCTGCAATCAATGCTGGTTTTGTCTTACCTTGTCGTAGCGCCCCCACAAAATCACGAGTTGGCGGTGCAGTGAGTGCTTGCTTTTGCAATTCCCGCAAAGGTACTCTTTCCCGCATTTGGTCAACTTCTATTTCTTTTTGCCAAACAATTTCCTCCAAAATGTTATTTGGCTCTGCACCTGGCACAGCAACCTGATAACTTAAATATGAAACAGCAATAGGTGTACTAGGTGAACGGCGACGGATTTGCATATTTGTCAAGGGTCAAGGGTCATTAATCATCGGTCATTGGTCATTTGTCCCTGTTGATTAACCAAGGACAAATGACAAAGGACAAAGGACAAAAAACTAATGAGCGATCGCTCTTTTATAAGCTTCGTCCAGCACTTCTGAAAGTGTAGGATGGGCGTGAACTAAATGAGCGAGGGTATTTACAGATTGGCGGTTAGCAACGGCTGCTGACGCTTCATGGATGATATCTGAGGCGTGTAGTCCAAAGATGTGGACGCCTAAGACTTCACCTGTGTCTTTGCGATAGACTACCTTAGCGATGCCGTCTGCTTCATTTTCTGCCAAGGCTTTAGAATTACCTTTGAAGTAACTCTTACTCGTACCCACTTCAAAGCCCTCAGCTTGACCTAATTCCTTAGCTGCTGTTTCCGTTAAGCCCACATAGCTAACTTCTGGGTGAGTAAAAGCTGCTGCGGGGATGCTGCGATAATCTACTTCTCGCGGGCGTCCAATGATATTTTCTACTGCGACGATACCTTGAGCAGAAGCAGCATGAGCTAGCATCATTTTGCCGTTAGCATCACCAATTGCCCACAGATGAGGCACTACTTCCCCAGAAGATAATACCGCCATACGGTCATCGACGGGAATGAAATTCCTGCGGTCGAGTTCCACACCTACAGACTCTAAACCGAGATTTTTAGTAGCTGGAATGCGTCCGGTAGCCACTAGACAAGCATCTACCTCAATGACATCTAAATCTTCTTTGGTTTTGAAATCTGCTAACTCAATCACCACAGGAGAACCAGGAATCACCTTTTTAGCATAGATCCCTACTTTCGTTTCGATATCGCGGGGAGTAATCAGCACCCGTTCGGCAAGTTTGGCAATATCGCGGTCAAATCCCGGCATTAGCTGATCTAGGGCTTCAATCATCGTGATTTCACTGCCCAAAGCTGAGTAAATATCGGAAAATTCCAAGCCAATGTAGCCACTGCCAATAATTGCCACCCAGTTTGGTAGCGATTCTAACTTCACTCCTTGGTCACTAGTAAAGACAGTTTTGCCATCTACTTCAATGCCTGGAGGCACAAAAGGCACTGAACCAGGGGAAAGGATGATGTCTTTGGCTGTGATAGTTTTTTCACCACCATCCCCAGTAATGCTGACTTTTTGCGTACCAGTTAGTTTTCCCCAGCCCTTAATGATATCAACTCCCAGACGCTTGAGGCTGTTGGTTAAATCGCCTTGGATTTTCTCGACAAGATTGGTAGCATGATTGGCGATCGCTTGCCGATCAAACTCCACACTACCAACTTGAATTCCCAACGACTTCAGGTGGTGGGCATTACGTAAGTCCCGCACACGTCCAGATGCCGCCAACAGCGCTTTCGAGGGAATACAGCCCCGGTTGACACAGGTTCCTCCCATATCAGCTGCTTCAATAATCGCTGTTTTTAAACCGCAACTTACGGCGTGTAGGGCTGCTCCATGTCCAGCTACACCAGCGCCTATAATCACTAAATCGTAATCGAATCCCTGACTCACGTTAGTTTCCCCGTGTGCTCCGCCTATTTATTCTCAACTTGACTAGCAATCAGTGCAACCCCCTTGAGGTTCGGGAGTTACTAATTCCAATTTATGATTTACGCTAGCAGGCAAAGGGACTGAATATCTTCAGTATCATAATCAAACTTATATACTCGCTGTATTTTATACTTAGATTAGTTAACTGCTATGCCTTGAATTAAAAATGGGCAATAGGCAAAGGCAAGGTCATTAATTATTCTCCTTGTCTGCTCTGGCCTCTCCTCCTAGACCCAATTCTCAAACGTTGAGTTTATTTGCAACGTGTTAGTTACATATCCAAGCAAGGTTTAAAATCTTCGCACGCACAGGATTTCTGAAAGCGATCGCTCGATGTTAATTCCCAAGTTAAGTGAATTTACTATCCGCCGGAATGCCAACGCCAAATCTTTTCAACGAGGTGAGGCATATTATGAGGCGGATGCCGTGATGTCCCTTACCCAACGAGGTAACCTACTTCAGGCTGAAGTAGAAGGAAATCAAGCTCACCCCTATCAAGTCAGCCTCAGTTTTAATAGCGGGGGATTAACCTCAGTTAAATGCACTTGTCCCTATGATGCTGAGGGGTGGTGTAAACATATTGTGGCAACCATGCTTGTTTGTATGCGTCAGCCAGAAAGTATAGAGGAGCGTCCCACCCTAGAACAACTTCTGAATCGCCTGGATGAGCGACAAACTAAAAAGTTACTGCTACAGTTAGTAGCAGAATATCCCAGATTGATCGAGGCTATCGATCGCCATGTCAACTGGATTACATCTACTCCCGTTAAACAGCCAAGCGCAAAAACTTTCAATATAGATCCAAAGCCTTTTGGGCAGAAAGTACGCCAGATTCTCCGCGATGCCGTGCGTGCTTGGGAAGATGGTTATGATGATGACCCCATCAGTGAGGAATTGCTCAGTGTAGTGCAAACCGCCGTAGATTTGAGTGAACGGGGAGATGGTCATAATGCGATCGCTATTTTAGAAGCGATTACCTCTAGTTGTGTAGAAAACTGGGATGATGTCGCAGACTACGGTGCTGACAACTATGAGATTGTCCAAGAATTGAATAAGGCTTGGTGTGAAGCAATTCTCACTGCTGAACTTACCCCAGAAGAAAAAGTTGATATCCAAGTCAATTTGGAAGCATGGCAGGATGAGTGGGATGCTGATTTTGACTTAGCTTCTGAAGCGTTACGGCAAGGTTGGGATTACTCGCCACTTATGCAAGTTCTTCAAGGTAATATCCCGGAAATGGGAGTTTGGGAAGAAGAAATACCAGACTACGCCGATGATTTAGCTTTAATTCGCCTCAAAATTTTGGAACGTCAGGAACGTTACCAAGAATACCTGTACTTGGCAGCAGCCGAAGGACAAACCGAACAATATCTGACAATGCTGGGGCGTTTAGGCAGAATAGACGAAGCAATAACAGCCGCGCAAGCTCAGATGGACACAATGGAAGAAGCCTTTGCCCTAGCGAAAACCTTTGGGCAGCAGGATTCATTGGCAGAAGCGCTAGATATTGCCCAAATTGGCTTAAATTTACCAGGAAATTGTCAGTATGAATTGGGTATTTGGACAAGTGATTTAGCCCAGGAATTAGGAAATCGGGAAGCTGCTTTATCGGCACTCAAGGCTGCTTTCCAAGTCAAAGCTTCCTTTGTTGATTACCAAAAGATGGCAGAATTAGCAGGAGAAAACTGGGCAAATATTAAAACAGAACTTTTGCAAATTATTCGCACATCTGGCGGTTGGGGAAGAGAATCAGCCAAGGTAGATATTTTCTTACATGAAGGGTTAATTGATGATGCTATTAAAATTGTCAATGAACTCAATTATTACCATGATGATTTAGTTCATCAAGTCATGGATGCGGCAATATCTCACAATCCTAGCTGGGTAATTGCTAATGCTTGTCGCCGTGCGGAATCGATTATGGATGCAGGTAAGGCAGAATCTTACGATCAGGCAGTTCAGTGGTTAAAAAAGGCTCGCGCCGCCTACTTGGAATCTGAGAGAAAGGCAGATTGGGATAGCTATAAAGCCAAGTTAATGCAGCAGCATGGGCGGAAGCGTAAATTGATGGGATTGTTTAAGGAATGGGATATGTAGCGATAAAAAGAGTTATTAATAAATAAGTAGGCGAACTTATTGGAGTTGTAAATTAAGAAGCGATCGCTAATTGTAAGAAGCCCTGGCGACTAGAAGTCGCGGCTACACAGGCAAAGTCCGCGCAGGCGGACTTTAGAAAAGAAGGTAAATTAAGAAGCAATCGCAATTTTTATAGCTCTTAAATATGCAGGCGATCGCTAATTTTAAGTACCAAATTTAGAAAATAGTTTTGATAATATAAGGCTGTTTGCTGAACCCAATTGTTTATCTAACTTGGGTTCAAGCTAGATGTTGAGACTAGCTTTAAAAACGGAGAGGGAGGGATTCGAACCCTCGTATACATTGCTGCATAACAGCATTTCCAGTGCTGCGCCTTCAACCACTCGGCCACCTCTCCAGGTGCCACGATTTACGATTCTACACTGAAATCCCAGAAAATGCAAAGATGAAAGAAGATATTTGAAAGTAGAGCTAAAATCCTCAATTAAAATGTCCCGAACATACACGATTAGAGTTCACGATCGCAATTCTGGCAAAGAATATACCCTAGAAGTGCCAGAAGACCGCTACATTTTGCACAGCGCTGAACAACAAGGAACAGAATTGCCGTTTTCTTGCCGTAATGGGGCTTGCACGACTTGTGCTGTTAGGGTGCTGTCGGGAGAAATTTACCAACCAGAAGCAATAGGATTGTCACCAGAGTTACGGCGGAAAGGTTATGCCCTATTATGTGTGAGTTATCCTCGTTCTGATTTGGAAGTGGAGACACAAGACGAAGATGAAGTCTATGAACTCCAGTTTGGGCGCTATTTTGCTAGAGGGAAAGTTAAGGCGGGTTTACCTTTAGATGAGGATTAAGAATTGGTTGGCGCAAAGGTGCAAATTATAAAGAAAGGCAGAGGGCAGGAGGCAGAAGAAAGAAACTATATTTCGCCCTCTGCTAAGTGGGCTTAAAGCCACCATGATTGATTTATGAAAAGAGTAAAAGATTTTTTTCGAGACTCTCAAAGTGAAAAAAAAAGGTGTTCTTGTTTGAAATCCCTCAATTTATTTATAAAATTTCCCTTCTGCCATCTGCCATCTGCCATCTGCCATCTCATGCCTTTGCTGGCGCATTTTGGCGTATTAGTGCGAAGAATAGTAATTTTGGCTTGTCTATTACTCCTTGTAAGTTGTCAAGCCAATAATCAGCTAACAGCCAATCAGGTGCAGGTAAAAGTAGCGCGGGTAGTAAGTGGGCAAAGTTTGGAAGTTTTAGGGATGGCTGAACAACCGAATTTGATTTCCCAAGTGCGGTTAATTGGGATTGATGCACCAGATATCCGCCAGCGTCCTTGGGGAGACAACGCCAAGCAAAGGTTAGAGGCGCTAATTGGGGGTACAGAACAAGTTGTAACGCTGGAGTTTGACATTGAACCCAAAGACAAAATTGGCCGGACTTTAGCCTATGTGTGGAAAGATAAGGTGTTGGTGAATGAAGAATTAGTTAAACAAGGGTACGTATTATTTGTAGGGCGATCGCCTAATCATAAATATGACCAGCGTTTAGAACGTGCCCAACAATGGGCAAGAATCATGGGACAAGGAATTTGGCAACCGGAAAAACCCATGCGCCTTACTCCTGCTGAGTTTCGCCGCCAGTATCGATGAGAGGGGGACTAGGAGGACAAGGGAGTGTGGGGAGGGTGGGGAGAAATGGGACAAGGGAGAAATGATTCTTGACTATTGCCTATTACCCAATGACTAATGACCAATGATTAATGACGAATGACCAATGACTAATCTACAAACTTTTCTAGACATAGCCACCGAAGCTGCTTTAGCTGCTGGTGAAGTATTGCAAAGCTACTGGGGTAAATTAGAAGACGCAATCACAGAAAAAGGGCGTCCTGGTGATTTAGTGACAGCAGCCGATAAAGCTTCGGAAGTGGTAGTTTTGGAAGTTTTGCGTCGCCACTTTCCCCAACACTCTATCTTGGCTGAAGAATCTGGAAAACTTGGTGATCAAGATAATGAATACCTTTGGGCAATCGATCCTCTAGATGGGACAACCAACTACGCTCACCAATACCCTGATTTTGCTGTTTCCATCGGGTTGTTAATTAATGGCGTTCCACAAGTAGGTGTAATTTATAACCCCTTTCACAATGAGCTATTTCGTGCAGCTGCCGACTTAGGAGCAACACGCAACCGACGACCCATCAAAGTTTCGGCTACATCTGAACTAGGTAAAAGCCTTTTAGTATCGGGATTTGCCTACGATCGCCGGGAAACATCTGATAATAATTATGCAGAATTTTGTCATTTCACCCATCTGACTCAAGGGGTTAGGCGCAGTGGTTCAGCCGCGATGGATTTGGCTTATGTTGCTTGTGGGCGGTTTGATGGCTATTGGGAAAGAGGACTTGCTCCTTGGGATATGGCTGCTGGCATTATCATCCTGCAAGAAGCTGGTGGGAAGGTTACTGCCTACGATGGTAGTCCTTTTAAAATTGAGTCAGGTAGAATTCTGGCTACTAATGGTTATCTTCACGACAGCCTCAGCCAAGAATTGATGCAAGTTCGTCCACTGTCAAGTTGGACTTGAGGGAATTAACTATTGGAGGGTATGAATTTTAACAATTTGCCACTGACGGATCGCCAATGTAGCGAAGTAAACTAGAAAAATATTTCGCAGACTTTGGTGCATACCCTTTTATGTCTTTAAGAATAGATCGTGGACTTTTTAAATATGATTTCATAGACCATCATGCAGTTTTGTGCGTTCCTGTTGATGCAGATGTAAAAGATATTCGCAAACGCTATCTGGCAATTGCCCGGCTTTTACATCCTGATGCTAATGGTGCTGCCAGTGCGTCTGAAAAACAGCTAGCTAGCGAATTCTTATCAAAGTTGGTTAACCCAGCTTACGAAAAGCTTTCTGGGGAACGCACCCGCGCGGAATACATGATAGTTCTGTCTCAAATGGGGAAGCGTTTAGTACAAGAAGCTACTGCGGTGGACATTCACACCAACTTGGCTAAACAGTTAGCTACTGCTCCCGAATCAAATATCAATCAACTCTATAAAACAGCGATCGCTAAACTTGCAGAAACTCAATATCAGTCGTTGCAGCAAGTACCGCAAGTCATTGCCCAAATTAGTGAGTTGAATTTAGTTTACTTAATGCGGAATGCTGGTAAATCATTGGCAGCACCACCCCCGCCATTGATTCAACCCACTGTTAACTCAGTTCCGCCAAAGCCAAATCCGGCACCACCACCGCCAGCGCCAGTCAACGAAGATTCAGCAGTGGATCACTATCTCCGTCGCGCGCAAACTTTGATTGACAAAAACCAATTTGCCCAAGCTCAAGTAGAGTTGCAAGATGCGATAAAACTAGAACCTAAGAATAGTCGCTGCCATAGCCTGATAGCATTGGTGTATTTGAAGCAAAATCGCTTGAAAATGGCCAAGATTCACTTTGATAATGCGCTGAAATTAGACCCCAACGACAAAACAGCCTTGGAATGGAAACCAAAACTAGATAAGGCTTTGGGGCAACAATCTGGTGGTTCCAAGGGAAAGTCACCTGCCAATACAGCTGGTAAACAATCAGATAACTCTGGAGGTGGTGGTTTGTTTGGTGGTTTGTTTGGTGGGAAGAAAAAATAATCAGCGACTCACACTAAGTGCTATGTCCATATATAAGGAGATTTTGCAAGAGAACAGGATTAATATACGGAGGATGAATGGTTTATCAACCAGCAGCGGGAGCCAGGGATTTATTACCTTTGGATGTGGCTCAAAAACGCTGGATTGAAGATAGGTTACAACAAGTATTTCATCGTTGGGGATATCACAGGATTATCACCTCAACTTTGGAGCGGATGGATACCCTGATGGCGGGGGAAGCAATTCAGCGCCAAACGGTAATTCAACTCCAAAATGCTGAAGATGAAGAATTAGGGTTGCGTCCAGAACTCACAGCCTCTATTGCTCGTACTGTTGTGACTCGCATGGCAGGTGCTACTTATCCGCAACGGCTGTACTACAATGCCAATGTGTTTCGCCGCATCTGGGAAAACAGGCATAACCGTCAGCAAGAGTTTTATCAAGCTGGGGTAGAGTTGCTTGGTGCTGGCGGATTGCTAGCCAATGCAGAAGTGTTGTTGTTAGTAGTAGATTGCTTGGCGGCGCTGTCGTTGCAGCGATGGCATTTAATTTTAGGTGAGGCGGGAATTACCCGATCGCTCTTGAGCGTTTTTCCTGCCCATCTCCAAAGTAAAATTCGCCGTGCGATCGCCAATCTCGACCGCATTGCCATAGATAATTTACCTCTAAGTGAGGAACTGCGCGATCGCGCCAGACTCATCTTAGATCTACGCGGCACAAGTACCGAAGTATTGCGAAAAGTCAATAGCTTAGAGCTAGATCAAGCACAACAAGAGGCTGTGAACAACCTCGCATCTTTAGTAGAGTTACTGGAATCCGGCGGAAATTTCCCCTTAATCCTGGATCTCAGCTTAATTCAAACTATCGACTATTACACTGGTATCGTGTTTGAAGTTGTTAGCGATACCGAAGGGCAAGCCCGAGTTTTAGGAAGAGGTGGTCGCTACGACCAGCTTTTAGGGCTATATCATCCCCAAGGAGAAAACATCCCTGGAATTGGCTTTGCTCTCAACATCGAAGATTTATCCCAAATTATCTTGTCTACTCAGCAATTACCACAAGCTCCACCAGCTAGCGATTGGTTAGTAGTACCAACAGCTAATGCTGATGCTGCCGCCTTTGCTTACGCGCAAAAGCTACGGTATTCTAACGAGATGGTGCGGGTAGAAATAGATTTGGGAGGAAGAGATGTAGAGGCTATTCGGCAATACGCACGCGATCGCGGCATTGACCAAATTGCCTGGATTAAAGCTGATGGCTCACCAACCATAGAACCATTGTCTTAAGCAATCTCCAATTCAATAGCAAGCATTCTGGCTACTAAGTATAGGCAAAATATATACGTTACAGCTTAGTAGTAAATATTTCTAATTGCTAGGCTAGAAACAGCCGATTTCAAACAGAGGGAATCAAGAATATGCCACACACAATTGTTACTGATGTCTGTGAAGGCATCGCTGACTGCGTAGATGCTTGTCCAGTAGCTTGTATTCATGATGGGCCTGGTAAAAATACGAAGGGAACCGATTGGTACTGGATTGACTTTGCCACCTGCATTGATTGCGGCATCTGTATCCAAGTTTGCCCAGTTGAAGGAGCGATCGTCCCAGAAGAGCGACCCGATTTGCAAAAAACACCATAATAGTCCATAGTCCAGGGTTAAGAAAGAGGCAAGGGAGCAGAGGAGCAGAGGAGAGTGTGGGGAGAGAGGGGAGTGTGGGGAGAAACGAACCACACTTTCTTTCGAGCGCTTCCCGCCATCTTCGCCATCCTCCCACACTCCTTGTTTGTCCCATGCCCAATACCCAATAACAAATGACTATTGACAAATGACTATTGATTATTTGCTAGAAGTTGAAAATGTTCATGCTGGATATATTAAAGACGTAGATATCCTGCAAGGTGTAAATTTCCGAGTTGAAGCGGGGGAACTGGTAACCGTAATCGGCCCTAACGGTGCTGGTAAATCCACCTTGGCAAAAACCATTTTTGGACTGTTAACACCCCATACAGGCACTATTACTTTTAAAGGTGACAATATTGCAGGACTAAAGTCAAATCAAATAGTTCAACGGGGAATGTGTTACGTACCGCAAATTACTAATGTCTTCCCTTCGCTCAGTGTTGAAGAAAACCTGGAAATGGGGGCTTTTGTGCGTAATGTTCCACTAAAACCCCTTAAAGATCATATATTTACCATGTTTCCCCGATTAAGCGATCGCCGTCGTCAACGTGCTGGGACTCTCTCAGGAGGAGAACGTCAGATGTTGGCAATGGGTAAAGCTTTGATGTTGGAACCGAGTTTGCTGCTTTTGGATGAACCTTCTGCTGCTTTATCTCCCATACTAGTTACACAAGTATTTGAGCAGATTAAGCAAATTAACCAGAGTGGTACAGCAATTGTTTTGGTAGAGCAAAATGCCCGGAAAGCTTTGGAAATGGCCGATCGTGGTTATGTACTAGAGTCAGGACGCGATGCTATCTCCGGCCCAGGTCGAGAATTGTTGAATGACCCTAAAGTGGCAGAACTGTATCTGGGAGCCGGGAAAGGGCATTAAGGGGGACAAGGGAGTGTGGGAAGTGTGGGGGAGGGTGGGGAGCAATGGGACAGGGGAGACAAAGGACAAATGACCAATGACCAATGACCAATGACCAATGACAAAAGATTAAATGACTCTTAAACCGTGTCAGCGCGTACTCTTGCATCTGGCTGAATTTTGATATCTTCCAGGCAACAACGAAACTGTTGTCAGGTAGATGAATGACTAGAATTAATGGATTTATTGGGCGACGCAATTTTTTACATTTAGCAGGTATGGGTAGCCTTGGTATCGGGGCTATTGTTGGTGCTGGCGGTATGCTTTGGAAAGATGAGCCAGCTGTAGCTCAACACGCATCTAATACTGATGTTGGACAAAGACCACAACCAGTTAATCCACAAGTTGCTTTAAATAATTTACTAACGGGAAATCAAAGGTTTGTGCAAGGGAAACGTCTGAATCCTCACCAATCAAAGTTGCGTTTGCAGGAAACAGTTGTAGCTCAATATCCATTTGCAGCCATACTAGGTTGTGCTGATTCTCGAGTACCCGCAGAAATTGTTTTTGACCAAGGACTAGGGGATTTATTTGTTGTGCGAGTTGCTGGTAATGTCGCATCTCAAGAGGCTATAGGTAGCTTGGAATACGCTACATCAGTATTAGGTGCACAACTAATTTTAGTTTTGGGACATGCAAAATGTGGTGCAGTACAGGCTGCGGTTGAAGGTAAACCACTCCCTGGCAGAATTGGTATTTTTGTAGAAGAAATCAAACCGGCTGTAGAAATAGCCAGACACAAAACTAGCAATTTAGCAGAAAGTGCTATCATCACCAATGTGCGATATCAAGCACAAAGGTTGGCAGAAAGTTCAACAATTTTAAGAAACTTAGTTAGGGAAGACAAACTTAAAATTGTTGGTGGTCGTTACGACCTAGCTACAGGAAAAGTAACTATGCTTTCTTAATTATTAATAAGAAGTTTGTTAAAAATATTGTCAAAGTTTTACAAGATTTAGACTCTGGTGAATTTGAGTGGATTATCTGAGAGGATGTTTGGAAAGTCAAAAAAAGCTCAGTTGGTCAGTAGTGTTGTAGAAGTGAAAGAATTACTGGAAAGTTAGATTGAGAAGCTGAGTAGGAATTTTTGATGATTCTCCAACTCCTCCCCGAACACCTGCAAATTATCCGCACCCATGCTGAAAGCACTTACCCTGAGGAGTGTTGCGGTATAATACTGGGTCATGCCATGAGCGAAGGCAAAACTGTAGTAGAAGTTATGCCAACAGAAAATGCCTGGAATACAGAAGCAGCAGACTTCCCATATGATGACACAACAGAGAGCCAAAGGCGAAGATATGCGATCGCACCCCAAGTTATGTTACAAGCCCAAAGAGAAGCACGCGATCGCTCGCTGAATATTATCGGTATTTACCACTCCCATACTGATGCGCCCCCAATTCCCTCAGAATGCGATCGCCTCTATGCTTGGCCTGAATACTCGTATATAATAGTTTCCGTTCAAAAAGGTAAAGCTGAGACACTCCAAAGCTGGAGTTTAGATGACACTCATCAATTCCAACCAGAAACAATTAAGAACATAATTTAAATAACCGCTCAATACGGATAACATTTTTCGGTACTATTGATAGTCCGCTCTCCACATTAAATTGCTATGCTCAATCCCAATCTGGATGAAATCCAGTTGACAAAAGACGATTACGAACGCTACTCCCGTCACCTAATTTTGCCGGAAGTGGGGCTGGAGGGGCAGAAACGCCTAAAAGCCGCCAGTGTCCTGTGTATTGGTACAGGTGGACTGGGTGCGCCACTGCTGTTATATTTGGCGGCGGCGGGTATTGGACGCATCGGTATTGTTGATTTCGATGTTGTCGATACTTCTAATTTGCAACGCCAAGTAATTCACGGTACATCCTGGGTAGGTAAACCGAAGATTCAATCAGCTAAAGAGCGAATTCTCGAGATTAACCCTTACTGTCAGGTTGATCTCCATGAGACTCGCCTCAGTTCCGAAAATGCTCTGAGTATTTTGGAACCTTACGATATTGTCGTGGATGGTACTGATAATTTCCCCACGAGATATCTAGTTAACGACGCTTGTGTGTTGCTTAATAAGCCCAACGTCTACGGTTCTATTTTCCGCTTTGAAGGGCAAGCTACTGTATTTAACTACCAAGAAGGGCCGAATTATCGTGACTTGTATCCCGAACCACCACCACCAGGAATGGTTCCCTCTTGTGCAGAAGGTGGGGTGTTAGGAATATTGCCAGGAATTATTGGTGTTATTCAAGCCACAGAAACTGTCAAAATTATTCTTGGACAAGGTAATACCTTAAGTGGACGACTGCTACTGTACAACGCCTTAGAAATGAAGTTCCGGGAATTGAAGCTGCGTCCCAACCCCATTCGTCCAGTTATTGAAAAACTGATAGATTACGAAGAATTCTGCGGTATTCCCCAAGCGAAAGCTGAAGAAGCGAAACAGCAGCAGGAAGTTCAAGAAATGACTGTTGTGGAATTGAAACAGTTATTAGATAGCGGTGCAAAAGACTTTGTGCTGTTGGATGTCCGCAACCCTCATGAATACGAAATTGCCAAGATTCCTGGCTCTGTATTAGTACCATTACCAGATATTGAAAATGGTGATGGCGTGCAAAAGGTAAAAGAAGTACTCAACGGACACCGCTTAATAGCTCATTGTAAAATGGGCGGGCGATCGGCAAAAGCCCTGAGCATTCTTAAAGAATCAGGGATTGTTGGAACGAATGTTAAAGGCGGAATTACCGCTTGGAGTCGGGAAGTAGATCCTTCGGTTCCCGAATATTAAACTGCAAGATATCTAAAGTTTTGGCTTGCATAAAATATAAGCGATCGTAGGGGCACAGCAATGCTCATTAGTGTCAACTTAACTTCTCTGGCTTACCCAAAAGACCGCCCACAGGCTGTAAGCCTGGGGC
>NZ_MTAV01000215.1 GCF_002154695.1 Nostoc sp. T09 | reverse complement strand
GGGCAATACTAGCGTTTATCTGATTACCGATGATCGACCCTTGCAGGTGCGCGATTGGCTCCCTGCTTTTGCTCAATGGTTGAATGCGCCACCGCCACCGCAGATATCCATTGAGGAGACGTTGCAAATTGATGGGGCAGATACGGTCTACTACGGGACTCAGATGCGAGGTGCCTCGAATGCCAAGGCAAAACGTGAACTGAATTTTCAGCCGCGATCGCTGGAATGGTTAGTTGGAACTGCCGCTGCTTATGCCAGTTAGAGTTCTAGCATTTATAGGGCTAACTCACAAATACTAATGAGAGTGCAGTATGGTGAACACTTTTATCCAAATGTCATTTCTTGTGAATCAGTTCCTAGAGAGCATTTCGAGAAATTAATGGATGTTAACTATACTCCGCTCCCAGTAGTAACTAGGAATAGAAGAATTGGTAGTAGACGGTGGCTGGACTCGATTGATATCAAGTTAAGGAAATCGTTTATGAAAGTTGCTCAATATGGAACAGCGATTGTGGTTCTTCACGCGATCGCTCATGGACTACATGGTTTAGCGCATGTGGAAATCCCAGATCCCCTCTCTCTGCTTCAGATTATTTTTGTTGGCTTTGCGATCTGGCTAATTCCAATCATTGCGTTTTTGAAACAGCATTTAGGCAGTGGTGTCAAAGTTTGAAATAACAGATTGGGCATTGCTGAATCATGGGATGATTTTGCCCAATTTTGAACGAATTTTCAATGGTTTTAACCGTCAATTCATCCCGTATTTATGCAACACCACAGATTGTTTACTATTCATCAACAAAAGGAGAACGTGATGATTGCTCAAGAAAACTCACAAGCGGTGAAAGTTTTGGAAGTTGCAGAAGATCCGCGTCTTTCTAGGGAAGTGAAGGCATTTTTGAAAGTACTGAATTCAGGTGGTGTGGGGTTGGAGACATTAACTCCACTTGAAGCACGCCAAGTACTCGTGGATGCACAGGCTGCCGTTAAAGTCGATCTTTCAGGCATTGAGGAGTCTGAGAAGGCAATTACCGCAGACGGTTATCAGATTACGCTCAATATCGTGCGACCTGAAGGTATCAAAGGCACATTGCCTGTTTTCATCTTTATTCATGGCGGTGGTTGGGTGCTGGGGGATTACCCAACGCACAAGCGCATGGTTCGCGATCTCGTTGTGCTTTCAGGGTTTGCGGCTGTTTTTGTCAACTACACTCGCACGCCAGATGCTCAGTATCCACAAGCGATTAATGAGATCTATGCTGCGACCAAATGGGTTGCCCAGCATGGTGAGGAGATTGGGGTTGATGGCAAAAATCTGGCAATCGTTGGCAACAGTGTCGGCGGCAACATGTCAACGGTAACCACTTTGTTAGCGAAAGAAAAGGGAGGTCCGCACATTAAGCTGCAAATCCTGATGTGGCCGATCGTAGATGCTGACTTTGAAACGAATTCTTATCACCAATTTGGCGAGAAGCGTTTCCTGACTACACCAACGATGAAGTGGATGTATGACATGTACATCCCTGACCCAGAAAAACGCAAAGATATCTACGCCTCTCCATTGCAGGCGACTGTTGAGCAACTCAAAGGCTTGCCTCCAACGTTAATTCAGCTTGCAGAGAGCGATATTTTGCATGACGAAGGTACAGCCTATGGACGCAAGCTAGATGAAGCGGGGATAGAGGTGACAACTGTGCAGTACAACGGCATGATTCATGACTTCGGACTGCTCAATGGTTTAGCTGAACTTCCAGCAACCCGTTCTCTTTTTGTTCAAGCAGCGGCTGAACTGAAGAAATATCTGCAATAGGACACGATCCTTTCTTTGACTATCACTTGTAATTAATTCTTGTTTCTATCAGCTATAGCGATCACGGGCTTGAGACTGTTCTGACTTATCTAATCCTCGTTGGGTAAGTCAGAGACGATCAATCTTTCACATTACGGCTGCAACTCATTTTTGCCTAATTCGTGCAAATGATGAATCATACTCAACACTCATCTGTCATTGCGACCGAAACTCAGTGTAGGGAAGCAATCTCATTAATCTCAAACTACTACAACAGATAGCAACTTAGTATAAGAAGTTTCACGAGGTCTTTGCTAAAGACGTATCGATAGTCGAGGCGCAAGTGCTAGCAGTGACGCAAAAGCCGACTGCCAAGGTGGTTTTTGACCAATCAGTGGAAAGCGCAGCTTGGAAGAAGATTCCCTCATGGTACCTCGTGTCTTAGAAAGAGCGAATGAAATAAGGTCAAACTCAAAAGAGATAGAAATGGATAGCCTATACGACAACATTATTATCGGCGGCGGTAAAGCAGGTAAAACACTGGCACCCGTACTGGTTGCAAATGGATAATTCTCGTACGACACCTGCTAAATCCATGCACCACATCTAATTCTTGTCAACTGATCGCGAACTGAGTCGAGTGTGCTTTGCGATAGCGAAGCGCTGCTACGTTTGCCCTTGGCGTCTGCCCTTAGGAGAAGCGCAGATCGCCTCGTCAACCAATTCAAGGAATAACCCGTATGTCCAAAGAAATTAAACCTTCGATCGTTCTGGTTCATGGTAGCTGGGCTGACGCTACATCATGGCAACACGTCATTCCGCTTTTGCTACAGGATGGCTATACAGTGACCGCTGTGCAAAATCCGCTGACTTCTCTGCCAGATGACATTGCTACAACCAAGCGGGTGATTGATGCCCAACAGGGACCCGTTGTTGTGGTCGGTCACTCCTATGGTGGAGCAGTGATTACAGGCGCGACAGCTGGCAACGAGCAAGTGAAAGCATTGGTTTACATCGCTGGTTGGGCACCAGAGCCAGGCGAAAGCATTAGCCAGTTAATTGGCAGATACGCCCCTCCTCCACTCAGCACAGCAATTGTAGCTGATACAGCAGGCTTTCTATACATTGAGCGTGAGAAATTTCACGAGGTCTTTGCTAAAGACGTGTCACCAGTCGAGGCGCAAGTACTGGCAGTAACGCAAAAGCCTGCTGCCAGCGTAGCTTTTGAGCAATCAGTGGATAGCGCAGCTTGGCAGACGATTCCCTCATGGTACCTTGTGTCTCAGGAAGACCAGGCAATTAACCCTGAGCTTGAGCGATTCATGGCACACCGAATTGGCGCTAAAACAACTGAGATCAAAGCAAGCCATGTGGCCTATATCTCTCATCCAAGAGAGATTGCCAACCTGATTATTGAAGCAGCAAGCTCTGCTGTCAACTAATCCCTATCGCCGATTGAAGTATTAAATGACAGTGACATTGGCGGGTTCGCGACAGCGACAGCCCCTGCCTACCCCAGCGATGTTACTGTCACGTCAACAATGCTCGGAGCTGAAAGCTGGATACAGCAAAACTTTCAATAGCTGTGACTTTGGTTTCATTCAGGTTTGAGGCTTTATTTTTTAGCAGAAAATAAAATTTATATACAAAAAGTGGATACTGGAATCCATCAGTAAAAGATGCGTGTATTAGGCGTTCGATGGCGATAAATTGTAGTTCGTTGATTTCTCCTGTAAAAGATTTCCAAGAATTCTCTAATTTCGATAGAACCTTTTCAAGCGCATCGCTTGTACCAGTGCTGTTGGTTTCAACTGTGTAGGTGCAATAAAGACGTAGTTTTTTCGGTTTGCGAACTCCTTGAATTGTTAATTGTTGAGTACGGCATCGTTCTCCCATCAAGAGATATTGCAGTTCTTTGTTAGGAGCTATATCGCTCAAATTCTTAAGTTGTTGCTGTCGTGATGTGTCGTTGGTAAACGAACTAAGATGGATGGTTAAACGTTCCCCAGATGGTAAATCTTTTAATCCCGATTCAATCGCATCGAAAACTGGATCAATTTGTTCGCTGCGTAGTGTGGAATGAATACCCGTACATTCAAACCCAAATTGAATACTATAGTTATCAACTCCCTTGCGTAGAAGATAAGCACCAATTGAACGCCCTTGTAGATTTATTTGCAACATTGTAACTAGTGCAAATGCATCTTCATTAGCTCGTTGTAAATTGGTAGGAATAATCCTGGTTGACCAAATAAATACAATGAACCATTGCGTTCGACCACACCTGGTAAATTAGCACTAATTTGTTCGACTTGCTTGTTTTCCCAAGAGCGAAAGCCAATAAAATCAACAAACTCACTCAGTCTGCGGACATCAGTTAAATGATTGCGGTGAGCATCTGTTAGATGTAGTTGTGCCAATATCTTTCGGTAGTGTTTGTCTCGTTCTTCTTCACTCAGAACTTTCATTTCATGTTGAGGATTCTGAGGGAGTTGATTGTTATGTATCTGATGTTTGGGTTTCACAGCAACTCTGAAGCGATGGTAGTTGTAGCCATTACATTCTTTAAACTTTGATGGGTAAGCTTGTTGGTAGAGTCGAGGGCGGGTATTATCCCGCGCCCCTCTCTGTTAAATCTGGGCGTGCG
>NZ_MTAV01000214.1 GCF_002154695.1 Nostoc sp. T09 | reverse complement strand
ACAGGGAACAGGTAAGAACTACTTACATGCTTGGCGATGAAAATTTTTTCATGGGGACTGTCTTCTAAACTAAGGAGACTTTTTAGCAGAAGAATTTGCTGATTTTACCCCAGCCCAAACAGTAAGCGGTTGTCCAACCTGTTTATAAAGCAGACTCTCAAGAATTACACCGTTATTATTAGCAGTCAAGGCTTGATTCGGCTGCTTCAAAGACTCGTAAAAGCCGTTATACCATCCCTTATCAGACTTGAGATTTGTTTGGACAAAATTAAATAACTGACGAGTATAAGCAGTGTTATAAAGTACATGCCAGCCGATGGCTGCTTTGGCACTGAGGAATCGTAAATTATTGTATTTTTTTTGAGTGTCTGTAATAGTTGCCCAAGCTTCGCCGTTGACCAACAAGCTGCTGTAAACAAAGTAAGGAGGACGATCTAAGTTGTCTTCTGTAACGGCTGTTAACTGTTTTGTGGTTAGATAACGAGCTTCTTGAGCGGCTAAAATTCGGTCTGCATAAGCTTTAGGTAAAGCTTGAAATCCGGTTTCAATACCATCAAGGATATAAGGTTCGCTGAGAACGTAGTTGTTGGCTCCTGAATTTTCGTAGTTCCGTTGGTCGTAAGGTACACCCTTGCCGTAGAGATTGGCAAAGGCAACATGGGACTGATAATTTAATGCTTGCTTGACATTTAATCCCCAAATTTTTAGACCATAAGCGGCATAATTCTCATAGCCTAAGCGCCCTTCTTGGTTATACTGTTCTTTGCCGTTGATCGCGGCAGTGCCATACATTTGTCCGTTTTTTGTGAGACGTTGAACTTGCCAATGCTGCCAGACAGCTTCTATTTTGGATTGGAACTGCGGATATTTTGCCCCAACAATCTTGAGCCAGATTGCCATCCGTCCCAAATCAATAGCTGACCAACCAATTTCTTCTTTTTTCTCTAGTTGTCCGTAATTTACGGGTACTAGAGTTTGAGAATTATAGACTTTGTTGGGTAGTTCCCTTTTGTATAAAGGCATAGATGCTAGAGTCTGCAACATTTTGCCCATTTTGGCTTCAAATTCAGATGCAGATACAATATTGAGTTCTTTAGCACTGACCAATGCAGCGATCGCAGCTGCTTGATCCCACATGGTCACAGAAGTAAATCCATCAACCGAGTTCACTAAGCCTGTGTTGTCGTTCCAGTTACGCCGGAAGTATAACCAAGCCTGATGAGCGATCGCGGTTTCTTCTGGAGTTAATGTTCCTACTCCAGGAGCGATATAAGGAGTTTTACTGATGATCGCCTGGCTAGGAGTAATCGGCGTACCAGGTAAAACCAACGATTGGGCGTCAAGTGTGGCAATTGCCTGTACCGCATTGCCAGGTGTATCAGAGTGAGATGTTGAGAGTTCTGTTTTTAGCACAGTACCAGTACTATAAGGCTGCTTAGACCAATAATTGAGACCAGCGATAGCGATTATAGCTGTAACTACCCCTCCTACGGAAGCTAATATAGATAAGCTTTTAGGCGGTGGGTTAAAATCAGATGTCATTCTGTGAATAACCTTTGCGTGTTAATTATTACTGTTTTGCTAAGATAAGAAATTTCTCTGAGCTTCTTAGAGAAATTAATACAGATTAACAGCTAAAACTTCTACTGTAACTACCCCAAGACAAAAGGCGATTCGCCGCAGTTGCGATCGCGTGCGACTTTAAGAGGAATTGAAACATGCCATGATCGCAGACGGGTAGTTAACCGAACGCCAAGTTTTTCAGTTACTCCAAGGCGCGATCGGGCAATTGGATTGGTGTATGTTCAACCAGGGAATTTAAATATAATCCTTAGGTATTTATTTGTAGCTATCGGTTTTATAATTGTAAATTTCCGAAAATCTTCTGGTTTTCTCGGCTAGCGACACGAATCATATCACCTTCTTTTACCGCAACCTGCGGTGTCCACTCATGAACCCCATCGCTAGCGGTACGGGTAGAAATATCTTGGATAGTTTTGTTGTTGCGATCGTACAACTTAATCGATACATCGCCGTTGATATTGTCTCGCCACAATATTACATAAGGTCGATTTTGTTCAACTTGTACTTTACCAATCGGCTGATCGATTAATATTTGCGGTACAAACTTTTGAGTTCGAGCTTTGCGAAATCCCAGGTAATGCGGTAAATGTCGGAATGTCGGATTTTCTTGAGGATTAGACAGTTGCGGTAAGACAATATTCCCCATTTTTGAATTAAACAGATAAGTTGATCTGCCACCGTCAACGGTAATGATATCTCCTTTAACACCTAACTTGCGTAATAATGCAGCAGCTTCATCCAGAGTTGTTTGATTCACCGTCATAATTAACAGTTGCTCATTACCCTTACTACCATCTTTGTCCAGAGTACCGATAACTTGATATTTATTTACTTGATTTTGGGCTAATACTTTCGCTGGATGGTCACTATATTTATAACTAACGATCGCATTTTTCACTCCTTTTTCGTTGAGAGGCGCACCGCTAACTGGGTCATAATCTGTAATATATGCTTGCTTTTCATCCCAAACCAAAGCTTTTAAGCGAATTGTGCGATAAAAATCATGTTTTGGTTCCTTAATTGGACCGTAAGGGCTATTACCGCCACTGATAACTACGCCATTAAATTTAATGGGGAAGGATAACTGTGTACTGGATTGATATTGCTCGAAAAACGAACAATTAATCATGGAAAATACATCATTGCTATAAAGTTTTTTATATTCGTCATTTACTTGCGAAAACAACTTATTTCTAAAATAAGGGCTATAATGCCCTCCTTCACCTTTATAGTATTTACCCTGACCATAACTCATATTATCGACCTCACCAATAACTTGGTCGATACGCATTTTCCGGATGTCAATTACTTGTAAATATGCTGTATTACCATTCGTTAATTCTTTTTTATATAACCCTGCACCATCTATCACATGAAGCGGCTGATAAGAAGATAGAGGGTTAAAAACTTGGGCTATACAAATACTAGCCAAAAGTGGAATTACAAAAAATAAGAAGCCAATTACAGCATTCATCTGAGTTGTTTATAGCTAAAAATAATTATTCCAAATTATAACCGTTGATAAGTAGGGGGATAAAAATATTTATACCAATTAAAATCATATTACCGACACATAAAATCTTCGTAAGGGACAATTTTCCTTACTCATCTGTCGCATTCTTTTTCCAAATTAGTAAGCTAAAAATATCTAATTTGCTTAGCTAGATTTTTTGCATATCTTGTGGGGTGGGCATCTTGTCTGCCCTAATTATGCGCAGATAAAGCTGTACTTCAACAAGAACTACAACTTTACGATGTTTATCAAACTCAGACAGCAGATTGCAACTTGACTAGGTACAGATTATCGTAAGGGCACTGTAGATGACAAATTAACCTTCAATTACAAAGCGATCGCTCATTCTCAACCAAAGTTGATCGGTTCAGGCGATCGCCCTAACAGCGATAATTGTCGCTTACTTCTCAGTTCAGTTAATTATTCTCTAGTTTTCAACTTTATTATCTAGTATCCAACTTTATTCTCGTTTTACAAATTAAATCTGAAACCACGCCGTTAAAGCTACAGCCAAAGCATCCGCAGCATCATCTGGCTTAGGGATCTCATCTAAATTTAACTCCTGCGCCACCGCCTCTTGCACTTCGTACTTTTCGGCATTACCATATCCCGTTAACGCTAGTTTTACTTGGGCAGGGGTAAACTCCACATACGGGAGACGATGCTGTGCTAACACCAACATGAGTACACCCCGGGCTTGTGCAACCAGAATAGTACTTGACATACGATAGAAGAATAACTTCTCAATCGCAACCAAGTCAGGTTGCAACTCCTTAATCAGGGTGTGCAAATCGTCAAATAAGGTACACAACCGTTGTCCCATTTCTGCACCCGCAGGCGTACTGATGACACCAAAATCTAGCATATCTACGGTTGTGTCTTGGATTTTAGCTTGATTTTGTTTGCAGTTAATTAGCCCAAAGCCTAAAATCGCCAATCCTGGATCTAATCCTAAAATGCGTTTTTCCATTCAATTCACTTTTACCACACAAGGTTTTTTTTGACTGAGAATGCTGGCAACTTTGGCGAGTTACGCAAAGTCTATTGGAATAAAAAATTGTAATAAGTCTATGCTTGGTGTTTTAACCAGGTAGTGTACATTTTCTGTTAATTATTATTTGTCCTACTGCTCCGAATCAGGTATGTCAATTGGTTTTCTCAGACAAGCCCTCCACGCCCTGCAACAGCAGTCACGCAGCCGCACTTCCCATCGGGTGAACCAGTGGTTCAAGTGGTTATCCCCTGGACTATCAGTCAAACGTTGGTTACTTATCAGTGTTGGAGGTGTACTGCTGGCGAGTCTGGGGTTAGCTATTTGGATTAAGCTGACCCCAATTTTTTGGGCAATAGAGTTGCTTAGGGGGTTTTTGGGATTTCTCGCTGAGATCTTACCCAACTATATCAGTGGGCCTTTGGTACTGCTGTTTGGCTTACTGTTGCTGCTTTGGGGACAAACTCGTACCGTAGGCTCAATTACTAAAGTACTAAGGCCAGAAGGCGAAGAAGAACTTATTGATGTCCTGTTGGCACATCACCGATTGTACCGTGGACCAAAAATAGTGGTAATTGGTGGTGGCACAGGTCTTTCTACTTTGCTGCGGGGACTGAAAACCTACAGCGCTAATATTACTGCTATTGTCACTGTCGCTGATGATGGTGGGTCTTCTGGGCGTTTGCGCCAAGAATTTGGAGTGCTACCACCAGGAGATATCCGCAATTGTTTGGCAGCACTAGCAGATGAAGAAAAGTTACTAACAGAATTGTTTCAATACCGCTTTCGGGCTGGAGATGGTTTAAGTGGCCATAGCTTTGGCAATTTATTTTTAACGGCGATGAGTGATATTACTGGAGATTTGGAACGAGCTGTTGCTGCTAGTTCCAAAGTGCTAGCAGTTAGGGGGCAAGTTTTACCAGCTACCCTCAGTGATGTTCGTCTCTGGGCAGAATTAGCCGATGGTCGCCGTATTGAAGGGGAATCTAGCATTCCCAAGGCTGGCGGTAGAATTGTGAAAATAGGTTGCATTCCTGCTAATCCCCCAGCCTTACCCGCAGCTCTCAAGGCAATTAAAGAAGCTGATTACATTATCATTGGACCTGGTAGCCTTTATACTAGTTTGATTCCCAATTTATTAGTACCAGAAATTGCTGACGCGATCGCTCAAACAGACGCTCTCCGCATTTATGTCTGCAATATTATGACTCAGCCAGGGGAAACTGAAGGATATACTGTTGCCGACCATATCAGAGCAATTGATGCGGCTACTGGGAATAGGCGGCTATTTGATGCTGTACTGATACACAAAAAATCTCCCTCTGCTAAGTCACTGATTCGCTACGCTCAACAAAATTCCCACCCCGTCTTCCTCGATCGAGAGGATGTAACTCGTTTAGGGCGTAGAATTGTCCCAGCTAATATTTTGTATGAAGATGAAACAGGTTACGTTCGTCATAATCCCCAAAAACTAGCAAGAGTGTTATTCCGGTGGTACAGTGGAGCTCATCATGGCAGATAAATTCAAAATAGCAGCAGGAGAACTATCTGATCTTGACTCAGCTATGAAGATTGTGCTTGCGGATGCAGAAGCCACCCTAAATTTAGGTATCAGTTTTGGCCAATCCCTAAATGCTGGCAGTGTAATTTTGCTTGAAGGTGATTTAGGTGCTGGTAAAACTACTTTAGTCCAAGGTATTGGCAAAGGTTTGGGGATATCTGAACCAATTGTGAGTCCTACTTTTACGATTATTAATGAGTACACAGAAGGACGAATTCCTCTTTACCACTTGGATTTATATCGCTTAGAATCACAAGAGGTTGCTGCTTTAAACTTAGAAACATACTGGGAAGGTTTTGAGGTCACACCGGGAATTGTAGCAATCGAATGGGCAGAAAGAATGCCCTACCAGCCAGATAGTTATATTATTGTCTATTTGACTTATGGAAATGAAGGCGATCGCCAAGCTAAAATAACTTCCTACAACTACCCTATTAGTGACTTATTAGTGAAGTAATCGCCACTATTACTCCTAATTTAAATGATAGTGAATTTATTTTTTGTAAATTAGGCAAAAGGGATAATTGTTAATTGTCCCTTCTGCCATTCTCTTGGAGAACCTATTGTCTTAACAGACAAGCTACGCAAATGACAAACGGTTAATTCATCCCCATGATTGAAGTCTGAGGTATTTCGCGTTATAACGTTTCTTGATGGGGCTGTGCTAAACTTTGTTTTACAAACAATATGTAGCGTTAGATTGAAGGCGTCAATTTATTAGGCGCATCTTCATCTAGATTTGGTATAAGAACTGATAATAGATTTCAATTTAGCCATAGTCTTCACCCATTGAAGACTATGGTTAACTGAACTATGTTGTTTTATACCTCAACTACTATTTTTGTTTGTAATAAAGTATGAGTAGCACCACTGCAAAATCTTAACTGATTGAATTTTGGCAAATAGTCAAGGGATAATCTATGCTTGTGTTATCTGCCACTACCACGCTCATCAGAAAAATTATTTAACATAGTTGTCTTAATTTCTCCCAAAATTAATAGAACAAGTAAACAACAGAAAATTGATGCCTTATCGGCATCTACTATTTTTTGGCTGAAGTAATTACTAGTAGCCACCCTAGATAAAGACAGGGAGCATCCACTTTTGGAAAAAATACCAGGCGATTAGAAATCGCGGCTATAAAAACCAAATCCACCTGCGTGGATTATATTGAGCCTGGGTCGCCAGGTTTAGTTTAGCCGAGGCAGTGCGTTGGGCGGGTTTCCCGACTTGAAGCAACTGCCGTCCAGACTTCTAGTCTGAGGGGCTATTTGCCGAAAGT
>NZ_MTAV01000024.1 GCF_002154695.1 Nostoc sp. T09 | reverse complement strand
CGCCCTGCAATCGAATTGCATCGCCTTGTTATATTAATGCATCGCCCTGCAATCGAATTGTATCGCCTTGTTATGTTAATGCATCGACCTGCAATCGAATTGCATCGCCTTGTTATGTTAATGCATCGACCTGCAATCGAATTGCATCGCCTTGTTATGTTAATGCATCGACCTGCAATTGAATTGCATCGCTATGCAATGCGATTGTATCGGGTGACAATGACATTGCAAGTGGATGCGATCGCATTTTTAGCCGATAAATTTGTCATTTCCCCGCATCGCTGCGTCTCCCTAATCCAACTCTCGCCGCCCTTCCAAAGCCCTTGCCAAAGTCACCTCGTCAGCGTACTCCAAATCTCCACCCACAGGTAAACCAAAGGCAATGCGCGTCACCTTAGTAAATGGTTTCAATAGCTGACCAATATATAATGTCGTCGTTTCCCCTTCGACACTGGGACTAATTGCCAAAATCACTTCCTGGGGTTTTTGTTGACTCACCCGCCGCACTAAAGCTTGGACAGTCAACTGTTCTGGGCCGATACCATCCATAGGCGAAATCACCCCACCCAAAACGTGATACTTACCTTTGAACTCGCGGGTTTTTTCCAGTGCAATGACATCACGAGAATCTGCCACCACACAAATAGTATTGATATCACGGTTAGGATTGCGGCAGATTTCACAAACTGGTTCAGCAGATAAATGAAAGCAGACAGAACACAAGCCCACCTGTTTTTTAGCATCAATCAGAGCTTGTGCCAAAGCCTCTACTTCCGTTTCTGGTCGCTTCAAAATATGCAAAGCCAATCGCTGGGCTGACTTCGGCCCAACTCCCGGTAGGCGTTGCAATTGCTCAATTAACCGTGCTAAAGGACGTGCGTAAACCGTAGCTTTATCTCCAGAATGTTTTACCTTAACTATGATGACATTCTTACAACATTTTGGGGCTGAAGTAGGAAATTACGCCTTGACTCCGCTCGGCGTAACCCTGAGCGTAGTCCACCTGTGTCAACTTAAGCTAAAAAGCTTATCCCACAAGCGTTTTACCCCACCCCTCAATCCCCTCCCCTTGGCAAGGGGAGGGGAAGTTTTGGCTTTAGACAAAACTGGGGTGGGGTAACGCGGATCGTAATGGTAAGTGAGTGAATCCAAAATCGAGTTTTGACAAAGATTTCTCGTTAAGTTGACACCAATGAGCGTAGTCGTACTCCTACTCTACGAGAAGGGCTACGCCCAACGGAGAACCCGCAGGGTAGGGTTACTTCATGCATACACGGGATTTGCAACTTTAGAGGATTTACTCTCATAGTCGGAGTCATTATAATCTCATTATGCGAATCATTGCCCGTAGTACTTTACGAAAGTTCTGGGAAGCATATCCAGATGCCGAACAGCCATTAAAAGCTTGGTTTGATGAAGCATCTCGTGCCGAATGGGACAGTCCAGCAGATATCAAAAGCATCTATCGCAATGCCAGTATTCTTGCTAATAATCGTGTTGTTTTTAATATTAAAGGCAATGATTACCGCTTAATTGTTCATGTTCGTTATGAAATTAAAATTATTTTTATTCGTTTTATTGGAACGCATAAAGAATACGATAACGTAGATGCGACAAGTATTTGAGGCAGTAATTATATATGCTTGAACCCCGTCCCATCCGAACCGAAGCCGATTATCATGCTGCGCTTGCTGAAATTGAAAGATTGTTTGATGCGAAAGTAAATACGCCAGAGTATGACCGCTTGGAAGTTTTAACTACCCTTGTGGAAGCATACGAGCAAAAGCATTACCCAATCGAATCACCAGATCCGATTGCAGCGATTTTATATTATCTCGAATCCCGTGGGTTGTCTCAGCATGATTTAGAGGCTGTAATTGGTACTCAAGTGCAGATTGCGGAGATTTTGAATCGACAACAGCCTCTAACGTTGGATATGATTCGTCTTTTGCATCAGCAATTAGGAATTCCGGCGGATGTGTTAATCCAACCCTACTCTTTGATAGAAAAGCCAGCTTGAAAGTAGCAACTGGTACAGCAATAAAAGCTAAATTCCAACCCTACGCTAAACTAGCGATCGCAACCTATATTAGGTTGGATCTTCCTCATCCATAGCTTTATAAAGAGTATCTGCTTTTTGTTGATCTGCGATCGCCCCTTGAGTATCTCCCATGCGATGACGAACTTGACTCCGCAAAACATAAGCCTTAGGGTTTTTAGGATTGAGTTTAATTACATAGTCAGCATCTGCGATCGCGCCTTTGTAATCCTGTAGCTTTTGACGCACATATCCGCGAGAGATGTAAGTCCATGTATCTTGGGTATTTAATTTAATCATTTCGTTGTAATCAGCGATCGCACCCTTGTAGTCTTGCATCTGATCGCGCACTCGCGCTCTTAGCTGATAGACATTGAAATTTTTAGGATCAAGGCGTAAGACTTGATTGTAATCTTGAATAGCACCTTGATAATTCTTTAACCTGCGGCGAAAATTGGCACGAGTCAGGCGAGATTCAATATCATGAGGTTGTAGGCGTACCACTTGGTCATAATCTGCTAGCGCTCCTTGATAGTCACGTAAGGCAAGATGCGATCGCGATCGTTTTATATACGCATTCACATCATTTGGATTAGAACGTAAAGCAGCAGTCGCCTCCTCAACTGCTTGTTGCCTATGTTTTATAACACGCTCACGTCTTTGTTGTGGACTTTCAAAGTAATAAGGTAAATAACTAACCCAACTAGGAATGATTGCTTGTAAACTACCTGCTATTCCGCTTAACAAACTCACACAGTAGAGGATAACCAGAAACACTCTAGTTGTCCACTTGCCACGCGATTCGTAATGCCGTTGAATTAACTCTTTCACCAGAGTGTATTTAGTACTGAAGGGCAAGTTGCTATATCCAAACTGCTTCAAGTATTTGAATATGGCATGTAGGAGATTATCTTGATCTGTGGGTGGGTTTTGCTGTAATTCTTTCTGTAATTTGGCATTCACTTTGGCACTGCGAAAACTGTGAGGGATACTCAAAGCTATCAAAAATACAAATAACAGCATCTCTGGTCGGTCTTTCCCGATCAGCCCCAAGATAATAACGCCAATTAGCTTAAATAAAACTCCAATGTAAGGAAAGCGGGAAAACAGCAGTAAATCAGCAATTTGTCCGCCATCCAATGGGTATACTGGCAGCAAGTTGAATAAATTTAGAAAAATTAGCGTCCAGCTTGCTTCGCGCACCCAACTAGGATAGCCACTATGAGGAGGCGCAAGGATTGCTAACCCAATCCCCAAAATTAACCCTGGTAATGGGCCTGCTAGGGATATCCAAAACTTTTGCGTCAGTGTGGCGTCATCTTTGTGGGCAGTTGCTAAAGCTCCTAAGAACGGTATGAATAAAACAGAGGTGTCACGGTAACCAAACAGTTTCATCGCTAATAAGTGTCCACCTTCATGGAACAGGAGTACACTGATAAAAATCCCAACACTTAGGGCGGAGAGGTAGTGGGTATAACTGGCGATAAACAGCACTAGACTGCCCAACAATAGCCAGGCGCGAAATTTTTTCCCTACTAGACCCTGTTGCAAGTATTGCATTTGTTGAAAGCCCTCAACTTCCAGTTCTATCGGGATTTCTCTAGAGATGCTGGAATCAGTTTTGGCTTTTTGTCTGCGTTGCTTGATGATAGTTGCAGCTTTACTACCACCTTGGATCATCGGGTTGACTGTTTTCAGGGCCGTTAGCCAATGTAGCTGAAATAACTCTGTTCCTTTAATTGGTGATATATGTCCTGCTTTGGCTAGGAAACTGACATAATTACTCATGTATATCTGTAGTGCCTTAGCAAAAGCCTCTGGTAGCAAACCACAGGGAGTTTTACTAGAAGTTAATTGTTTGAGTTTATCTTGGTGAGTTTGCCATTGCACCGATACTCGATCTGTATAAACATCTTGAACAATTGTGTTAGGAATTTCCCCTATCACTCCATGTGCTTTACCGTTAATAGTCAGCAACAATGTTTTCTCTTTAAAGAAGGTATAAAACTCTATATCAAATAAATTAACAGGTTCAACTAAACGACGCACAACTACTGTGGCGTAGCTTTTAAGCGCTTTGTTATATAAGAGAATTTCCCAATTTGTTTGCTGATAAACTTTTACAACTGGTTGATAGCGCAAATAGCTAAATGGTTTAAAGCCTAATTGTTCAAGTTCTCTAATTGGAGTTTGAAATAAATCTCTCAGGTAAGTAGGAACTGTATCAGCTTGTGTAACTTGGTAGTTTGGATATTGGAATTGAGACTTGCAAAGCTGTAAAAAGGTAATAAAATAGCGGATAAAAATTAGAAAAATGTAGATAGCGATCGGGTAAAGCAGGTATTGCATAGCAGTGACAAAACCTTAACTATGCTTAGTATTCCCTGCTACTAATTAAATATTTAGTATTTTATCAATACAAAAAATAAAAATGGGTATAGTCCTTTAACCATACCCATTTTAAGATTTTTAAATCAGTAATTATAGCTGTGGTACATACTGAGTTTTCTCAGGCACATCTGTGTACTCAGCCACAATCTGACGGAATTCTGCGCCGTCAATGGTTTCTTTTTCGATCAGCAGATCGACTAAACGATCGGTGACGCTACGATTTTCACGAATAATTTTCTTGGCTGTTTGATAGCAATCTTCGACGATCGCTCTAACTTGACCATCAATCCGCGATGCGATCGCTTCGGAATACTCAGATCTGGTTGTCCAGTCACGACCCAAGAAGACTTCTCCCTGCTGGCTTTCCAGAGATAGGGGGCCTAAATTTGACATCCCGAACCGGGTAACCATTTGCCTAGCCATACCCGACAACTGTTGTAAGTCGCCACCTGCACCAGTGGTAACTTCCGCCGGTCCAAAAATTACTTCTTCCGCAGCGCGTCCACCCAAAGCACCAGTAATCCGCGCTTTCAGTTGGGAACGAGAAATTAACCCCTGTTCTTCGTTGGGAGTAAACCAAGTTAAACCTTGTGCTTGTCCGCGAGGGATAAGGGTAACTTTTTGTACTGGGTCATGATCTTTTAATACAGTTCCCACCAAAGCGTGTCCGACTTCGTGGTAAGCAATTAAGCGCTTGCTCTTGCTATCAACCAAGGGAGTTCCTTCCATCCCTGCGACTACCCGATCTACCGCATCATCAATTTCGTTGAGGGTAATTCCTTCTTTACGTCTTCTGGCTGTGAGAATTGCCGCTTCGTTGAGTAAGTTGGCTAAATCTGCACCTGTGAAACCAGGTGTGCGGCGTGCGATCGCTTCTAAGGATACACTTGGGTCAAGTTTCTTATTGCGGGCGTGGACTTGTAAGATTTCCAAACGTCCTTTGATATCTGGTGCATCAACGGTCACTTGGCGGTCAAAGCGTCCGGGACGCAACAATGCTGAGTCTAATACGTCGGGACGGTTGGTAGCAGCAATAATAATGATGCCTGTGTTACCTTCAAAACCATCCATTTCGGTGAGTAGTTGGTTGAGAGTTTGTTCTCTCTCATCGTTACCACCACCGATACCAGCACCCCGTTGTCTACCTACGGCGTCAATTTCATCGATAAAGATGATACAGGGAGCATTGTCTTTGGCTTTTTTGAATAGGTCGCGTACACGAGACGCACCCACACCCACAAACATTTCCACAAATTCCGAACCGGAAATACTGAAGAAAGGTACACCAGCTTCCCCGGCGATCGCTTTTGCCAATAAAGTTTTACCAGTTCCTGGAGGCCCAACTAACAGCACACCTTTAGGAATGCGCGCACCTACAGCAGTAAATCTTTCTGGCTGTTTGAGGAAGGTGACAACTTCTTGTAGTTCCTCTTTAGCTTCTTCAATACCTGCTACGTCGTCAAATTTGACACCGGTTTTGGCTTCCATTTGAAAACGCGCTTTAGACTTGCCGAAGTTCATCGCTTGACCAGGCCCGCCTGGGAGATTGCTAGAGCGACGGAACAAAAAGAACAATCCGGTAATCAATAAAATTGGAAAAACAAGATTGCCTAACAATCCCCAAATCGCTCCATCATTGCGCATGGGGTGGGCATCAAAACTAATTCCTTTTTCTTTTAGCTTGCTGATTAACTCAGGTGCGTTAACAGGCAGATCCACCCGCCACCGTTGAACACGATTTTCAATATCTTGATCTACGGCTTCGACAATTGCTGTTCTGCCGCCTTCATAAAGATCTACACTACTGACGCGATTAGCGTCCAAGTATTCCAGAAAGCGACCATAGGTCATGCGGGTATTGGCTGCATTCTTAGTCATGTCAACAGGAGCGCTAGCAAATGCTCCTTGCCAAAAGAAAAAGCCAATTACCAAAGCAGGCAATGTCCAGAGTAATAGGACTTTCCAAGAAAATTTCATCTTAATCTGCCTCTAGATGCCAATACAACTCATCAGCTTTAGCAACCAAATGATGCAATCATCCTGTTAATTTCAGAATGAGAGTGGAGTAAAAAGTATAAAATTTTTCAACCTAACTCACCCTGTAAGCGGCGCTGCCTTTTGGTGACGCTCCCCAGAGGGCGTTTAATCTTAGAATTCAAAACTTTTTTGTCATCATTCATCCTTTCTTGGTTGCTGAATCGCTAGGAAACGGATCTTGATAAATCCATTTTGTTTAATCTGATGCTTTACGTGCATCGCTATAGAAGCTCTAAGGGCCTTACAGCAAATCTATAACGACAGCACGAATCTTAATTAAAGTTAACTTAATTTTAATACAAAATTGCCCATAAAAGAAACGAGGATTAGAGAAACTCAAGATTAGGAAGCATTATCAAAGCCTGCTTTCTAAGTTATTGCCGTTTCTCTATCCCTCTATCCTATTGTGAATGCCCGATTTTGGCTGATGAAATCCTACTGCTGAAATTGATGTATTAGAGTTTGCAGGTATCTCATTTAACTTCTGTAATTTGAAGCGTGTAAGGGAAATACTTGCCTTTAACATAGGAACCAACCCAAATCTGGTAAGTGCCTGGAAGCCATTCACCAACTATGCCAGGATTTTTACCATCAAACTCGTCATTGCACCATGTACCACCAGGTCCCTTGACTATGAGCGTGGTATCTTCAGGACTTTGCACTTGTAGCTTCAGATAGTCAAATTTATTTGTTAATTCCAATTTATGGTCTGGTGTTTCATCAACAAATCCGGTGCATGGGCCAGTAGCCGTTTCCGTTCTCTTGCCAACTTGGTTCCCTAAAACTGAGCCGCCACTCATACCCCGAACAGTAAAGGGGTCTGGGGAAAAATTCTTGCCGATGGTGGCATCTCCGAATATTGGTGGTGTTGGTGGCACATCGGCTCCGGCATGAGTGATCGATGTGACGAAGAGTGTAAATACCACTAATGATAATCTTATCCCTTTATTGAGCGCTCTTTTCGGCATTTTAATTACATAGTTATCTAAGTGGAGTTGATGACATGAATTTTACATACCAAGTTCCCAAAAATAGGAGAATTAACTACTTTTGGAAGATGCACGCCGAAGGGTTGATTTAGTTTCCCAGGAACTGGGCTTGTAATTGGTGCCACGGCTCACAATTCTTGTGGCTGCTTTTATTATCAATAGAGGCGCACCTAGGTGCGCCTCTAAAAATCTAAAATATTTCCAAAGGATGGGAGCTAACTGCCTGCTGTTATGGCTTTACTCAAACGCGAGCGATCTAAACCAATTTGGTTGAGTAGTAACCAGGATTGGATTAAGTCGGGGCCATGAACATCTCCAGTTAAGGCGGCTCGGAGCGATCGCATGACTAACCCTTTCTTGACATTTTGGGCTTTTACCACCTGTTTAATAATTTCTTGCGCGGTGGCTTCTTGCAATTGCGGTTGATTGTCCAAAGCTGTAAGAATGCCTTGGAGAACAGCCGCAGAACCTTCTTGCTGTAACTGCTTACTTGCTTCTTCGCTAAATTCAACTGTCTCAGTAAAAAACAGTTGACTCTGCTCTACGGCATCTTTAAGGCGAGTCAGGCTAGGGCCAATTAAAGCTACTAGCTGCTCTAACCAAGCGCGATTGCGTCCACCATCAAATTTAAAGCCTGCTTCTTCCCAATAGGGTATGAGTAAATCTGTCAGCTGATCTGCTGGGGTATTGTGGATGTACTGACTGTTTAACCAATCCAATTTTGCCCAGTCAAACTTTGCACCTGCTTTATTAACACGCTCAAAGCTAAATTCTTTGGCTGCTGTTTCTAAGGTGAATATTTCTTGAGTAGAGTCTGGTGGTGACCAACCCAACAAAGTCATGTAATTGACTAAAGCTGCGGAGGTGAAGCCTAATTTTTTAAACTCGGAAATGGAAGTAACGCCATCTCGCTTAGACAGTTTGCGCCCTTCCATATTCAAAATTAGCGGTGAGTGGGCGAACTCTGGTATTTTCGCCCCCAAAGCTTCGTAGAGGAGAATTTGCTTGGCTGTGTTGGCTATATGGTCTTCTCCCCGGATGACATGGGTGATTTGCATATCGATGTCATCAACGACAACTACAAAGTTGTACAGTGGTTGACCAACACCTGCTTCGGAAGCGCGAGCGATGACCATATCACCACCGAGATCGCTACCTTGCCAAGACATTTTTCCCCGTACTAGGTCATGCCATACAATCTCACGCTCATCTTCGATTTTGAAGCGAATCACAAAGTTACGGCCTTCAGCTTTGAAAGCGGCTTCTTGTTCTGGAGTAAGGTTGCGGTGACGGTTGTCATAGCGTGGTGCTTCCCCTTTAGCTTTCTGGCTTTCCCGTAAAGCTTCTAGTTCTTCAGAAGTGGTATAGCAGCGATAGGCTAATCCTTGTTCTAGCAGTTTTTCTACTGCTTGTTTGTAGAGATCCAGGCGTTGAGATTGAAAAAATGGGCCTTCATCCCAGTTTAGCCCCAACCAGCGCAGCCCTTCGAGGATATTCTCTGTGTATTCGGGACGCGATCGCTCTAGGTCTGTGTCTTCAATTCGCAGGATAAACTTTCCGCCGTGGTGGCGGGCAAATAGCCAGTTAAACACAGCAGTTCTGGCTGTACCAATATGTAAATTTCCCGTGGGACTTGGAGCAATACGGACTCTAACAGTCACAGTTCTTTCTCTCTTTCTCAAAGCATGATTAATATAACAAGCCCTGAATGCCGAGTTTAAGGCGATCTCTAAACTGGGTATAGTAGAGGTCAATTATCATGTAAACATTAAAATTGAGTTCCCTTACCCTAATTAACTCAGGACTCAGCACTGGTAACTCATTAACTTCTACGGGACTGACGGGGCTCGAACCCGCAACTTCCGCCGTGACAGGGCGGTGCTCTAACCAATTGAACTACAGTCCCTTAATTGGCAACTTTGCTATTATGTACATTTTTTTCCGCCTTGTCAAGTATCTAGGAGTGAGAAATTTAGAAGTCAATAACCCTTTGTTCTTGGCTATTTCTTCCTTGTCCTCTTTCTTTTCTCCTCCCTTTCCGGTTCAGTCATCCCAAAACGCCTGATGCTACAGCCTGCGGTATTGATGCCAGATGCTGCTGTATTTGAGATTGCATTTGCCGATACTGCTGCTTTAATATGTTTTTGCTCAACTGGGCTTGGGAAGAGGGTGGTAGGCTTTGACTCTTTTTTACCCAAGTTTTAAACATTTGTCGCTTCGTGGGATCTATGTAACTGCTGATCACTCCAGCACAGGAGTGAGGTGATTCGAGAGTAAATAAAATTAAAGGGTAGCGTTCATTTTCCGCCAACGAAGACAGCAATCGATGATTTTGTGGGTTCTGCATATCGAGGTAGCAGGGTAGCCACTTGGGGCCGAGTTTGCGATTGTACAGGACTGTCAGCCACAGCAGCATGGGGTGAGGAGATGTGATGAAGAGAAATTCGTTGTAACGTACAGAAAGGGCACGTTGTTTGATCTCTTGTTTTGATAACATCAGCCATATTGATGCCACTGGTTGTGGTTCGGTATCTAGAAGTTGGGGAAAAACAATTTCCTGAATTGGTTTATTTTCCGGCCAGGTAAGTTTCCAGCAAGTTTGTTCTATAGCTACAGGTAACTCAGAGATCAGGGGAAAATTTGAGGAATTGGCATTGGCGGATTCTGCTTGGACATTATTGCCCACTTCTGGTATCCTCACATTTGTGGGCAAGCTGAGATAATTAGACCGATTAATATTTTCCAAGACTTGCAGCAGTTGAGCCATATTTTGTGGGCGATCGCTGACTTGTTTCTCAAGACAAGTCATAATTAAATCATTTAATTCTCGTGGCAATTGCAGATTGGGTTTAACCTGTGCGATCGCTCTTGGTGCTTCAAAGTGATGTGCTTTATACCAGGCACCAAAGTGATCGGTTTCTGGTTGCCAAGGTTTTTCACCTGTGAGCATTTCAAACATCATCACGCCTAAGCTATAAATGTCGGAGCGACTATCTAAATCTCCTCCCTCTAGTTGTTCTGGCGAACAATAGGGCAATGTGCCGTGAAATCCCTTATTTGTACTTATGGTTGTCGCATAATTTAAAAATTTAGCAATCCCAAAATCTAGGATTTTTACTAACTGACCTAATATGGGATCGGGAACAACTAATATATTAGCTGGCTTAATATCTCTATGAACTAGCGGATAAATATTGCCGTCCATGTTTATGCCTTGATGAGCACACTGTAAGCCCAAAAAAATCTGACGCGTCAAAGTCATAAACATTGGCAAGTTTACAGGAATTAATTCCTTTAAGCATTTGCCAGATAAATATTCCATGACGTAAAATGGGTTACCTTTTTCACTTACGCCATAATCATATGCTCTCACTATATGTATACTTTTTTGGCTCAAAGCTGCACTCATGAGAGCTTCTCTAGCGAAATCTTTTTCCATCTTTGCATCTGAAACAGTTTGCGTGAGGAATTTGATCGCAACTGGTATTCCTCCTAGCAAAATGTCATTCGCTAAAAAAACCTTGCCCATGCCTCCGTTGCCAATTAACTTGATCAATTTATAACGATTGACAAGTAACCCTGTACCCTGTGGAGATGCAAATGAGCTTTGGTTCACTTTTACAACCTCTAAATACTCTCCAATTTCAATCTAAAGATTAGCATATTTAAAATAAGATGATTTATTAATATTAAATATTTTCAATATGTTTGGTTAAGATTTAACGGCGCAAGATAATTTGGATAAAATAATAATATATTTTAAATGCCCAAGTTTTTAAACGTATTTCTTTCTTCTCTGGCGTAGCTACTAATTTCCGGACTATTCCTGTTTTTAGCCTTTCATATTCTGCCTTCAAAATAATTTTTGCCTGTTTAGTAGAAATAAGTTCCTGGGAAGTTGGATTCATTGCTAACCAATCTGTTAGTTGTTGACGTTGGCTAGCAGTCAAAGTCAATGTCATTACATGAGTGCAATTATGTGGCTCTTCTATAGAAAAGAATAACAAATGATAATAGCCAACTTCTGCTAAACTTCGGATTATTTTTTGCCCTCGGCTATCATTCATGTCTAAGAAACAAGAGAGCCACTTTGTTTGAGATATTTGGGAATTATACAATGCTGTTATCCATAGCACCATTGGATAGATATTCATTTTAGCAACAAATTCTGTGCTATGTGTTTTATCTAAAAATTTGGCGATTTCTTGTTGAGGTAACATAGCCCAAAAAGTTGGAATAGTTCCCTGGAAGGTGTGTAATAAATAAGGAAAACCAATTGGTGCAATTGGTCGATTCTTAGGCCAAGTCTTTTGTAAACATTCTTTTTCTGATAACGATGTTACAGGTACTATTTGTAGTGTAGGCGATTGCAAGTCTTCGCTAATACTAATAGCAGCACTACGCTCAATTTGCAATTTTACCTGTTCTAAAGTGTTTAATATTTCTTTAATATTTTGTGGGCGATCGCTTACTTCTTTAGCTAAACAACTCATCACTAATTTTTGTAATGTTTGGGGTATAACTAATTGTGGATTGACTTCCCCAAATGCAGGTGGACTTTGGAAGTGATGAGCTTGATACCAGGTACCAAAAGAGTTACTTGTGGTTTGAAATGGATGCTTTCCAGCCAGCATTTCAAACATCAGTATTCCTAAACTGTAAATATCAGAACGTACATCCAATAGTTTACGTCCTTCCATGTGTTCTGGAGAACAATAAGGTAAACTACCTATAAAAGAATCAGTGAGAGTCATCCCACTACGCTCTGTTAAAAATTTTGCAATGCCAAAATCAAGAATCTTCACTACATTCTCTTTTTTAGCATCTTCTATCAGGAAAATATTTTCGGGCTTAATATCTCTATGAACAATAGGAAAATTTTCTCCTTTAAGGATAATACCTTGATGCGCGCACTGTAAGCCTAAGCAAATTTGAGTGCAAATATCTAAAAGCTTTGTTAAAGGTAATGTTTGATTTTTAAGGATACGTTTGAGATTTTTACCTTGGAGATATTCCATAACATAAAAGGGAATATTTTCCTCAGTTACACCATAACTAAATACCCGAACAATATTTTTACTTTTCCGCCCTAATTGAGCACCAATAAAAATTTCTCTAGCAAAGCGTTGGGACATTTGCTGACTACCCAGACTAAGCGAGAGAATTTTGACTGCAACAGCCATTCCACCTTTGGCAACATCTTCTGCTAGGTAAACTCTACCCATGCCGCCTTTGCCAATCAAATCTCTGATTAAATAACGATTATTTAAGAATTTCCCAATATAAATATCTAATTCAGTCTTGGAGTTGACTAGATTCGGAGTTGGATTCTGCACCATAAAATTATTTATTAAAAATAAAATTAGAAAGTTATTAAAATAACTCTCCTTGAAGTTTTATTTTATCTATAAACAAGATTAATAATTTTAGAGAGTTAATCATATGAGGTGAAATTTACTACAAAACTTGTTTAATTTTTAATAAAATTATGGGAAACCTATCTGCAACAGTTCTTAAACATGGTGTAACATATTTATTATAGAAACCGTATGGGAATTTCCACTGAATCCACGAATCGAGATAATACATTTGCCTAATTTACTCAGTGAATATACGGTTAAAGTATAAATACTTAGAATAACAAAAAATTAGGCTTCTAATTATACATCTTATCTAGTAGATTAGTCCTGTAGAAGTTAGCGGTTAAGATTGGGGATGAGACGACGCAAGAGCCTAATGAGCGGCGATTCTATTTTCAGCTTAAAGGCGAGTATTTGCGTACGTTGCAGAGCATTGAAATTGTTGTCGCTCACTAGTATTAATGAGCGTTGACCATCAGGTAATGTAGGTCCAAGGGTTAAGCCTTCAATGTTATCGAGTAATACCTCGAGATTTCTTAAATCTAACAGCAGTTTCTTTTGAACAGGTCTAATTTTTTGGGAGTTCAGACTTAAGAGACTATCGATATGCTGAATATCATCAGCACCCTCCAAAGAAATCTGGAACAGGAAAACAGCAAAGCCCAAACCTGTAAAAGACCGTTCTAAACTCAGGAAACTTCCTTGATTATCGAGGGCAACTAAATCAGGCAAACCGCTAACAAACTTGCCAGTAAAATTTAAAAAGGACGAGATAGGTTCAGTTTGATATAGGAATTCCCTTTCTGGCTGGTTGGTCAGCAAGTTATATTGTAAAATTCGGCAGGAAGTGCTGGTATTAGGTTGCGCTTCTGTACCATCTTGAATTAGAGCGTTTTCGGTGGCTGTAAAGAGTTTCTTGTCGTTAGGTGTGATTGTAAGGCTTTCAAAAGCCAAATTGTTGCGGATACCATGCTGACTATTTTTAGCAGGCAAAAACTTGTTTGGTATTGGTAGTGTTGTGATTACCTTACCAATAGATAGGGAGAATTCTTGGATAAAAGGATTAATTAATTGCCTAACATCACCTTCAGAAGAAATGAAGACCGTTTTTTTGCTAGTTAAAGCAATTCCTTCTGTATCGCTGGTATCGGGAGGAAACTTGTCACCATTTTCATTTAATAGGGTGGTGACACCAACAGGGACAACACCACCATTTTTCAGTGAACCTTTACTGAGGTCAATTTTGAGAGTGTAGAAACGGGCAGGAGCTTTTTCACTACGGTCATCAGAAATGGCATAATAAAGGTCTTTTTTGGCGTCGTAGGTAATTCCAGATAATCCTCCTACGGGCGTTTTTTGGAAGGATAAACCTTTAGGAAGAGTGGCTTGTCCGATAAACTCTATACTACTAACTGTTACAGCCGCTGATGCTAAATTACTCCATAAAAGACTGATAATTAGTGTAGGAATAATAAAATAAATAATTCTTGGCCAAGTCAAAAGTTTTTTGATGAACTGCATGGATAGCGATCGCTAAAGTGTTAAAGTCATCAAACACAATATCACGCTCCAGCTATGGCACATATATGTGCTGCGATTGGGGTTAATATTCAAGGGTAAAAGCTGATTCCTTTGACTTTGGACTCTTGACTTCTGTTAAGCAGGACGTAAATAATATTCTTCTTGGAAAAATTGTACAAGCCAGTCTTTGACATTGCGGGTGGCGCGGCAGTCATCTTCGTTGTAGCGTTGAATTATCTCCAATAAAGTGCGATCGCCTGTTTCTAACCACAAGTCATACCAGTAAATACACTTAGCTCCACTAGCTTCTTTGTCGCGCCATTCAAACCCCAACCAGCGAGCAATCGCTTTCAGGGCATAGCTTTCTATGGGTAACGCTACGCTTTGGGTCAATTGTTCATACACATCGACAAATCGATTTAGTACAGGGCGCACTGAAGAATACGGAGTTTGGTACAGCTTTGCCAGACGTTTGACTGTATCAAACTCGTAGGCACAAAAATGATAAATTGGGGCTTCGGGATATTGCCAGACTAAATCTAGAAATTGTCGCCAAACTAATTCTTCGTCTTCTGGTCTTTCTGCTAGCAGGGAATA
This sequence comes from Nostoc sp. T09, assembly GCF_002154695.1. Lineage (GTDB taxonomy): Bacteria > Cyanobacteriota > Cyanobacteriia > Cyanobacteriales > Nostocaceae > Aulosira. The sequence continues at coordinate 37,607 of NZ_MTAV01000024.1, read as the reverse complement.
AAACTGTTCTGTATTGGTTTGTCTATTGACCACCAAAACTCCCAACAAATAATCTAAATTCAAGTCTGGCTGGGCCTCAATATCAAAATAAATCTCAATGGGAGCCGTGAAGGTAATAGTTTCTATTGGTGGGGGGTAGGGTAAGATAAACGGACGACTTTGTAGTACAGATTGAGCTTGCACTACTAATTTATGTGCTACCTCACTGTCAAAACCAGGGAGATTTTCTAGTATGGTGGGGCTGGTACTGGCAAGAGATTCCACCGTAGTGAGTGAGAGTGCTTGGAGTTGAGTGTAGCGAACTGGTGTGACGCCTGGTATGAGAGAAAGATGTTTTTCTGATTGAGCGATCGCATAACATTGACTATGCCAGTGGCAAAGATTGCATTTTTGCCGGGAAATGAATACTTCTGCTCCATTAGGTGACTCTAAAGCTTGAATCAACTCCGCCAAAATCAGCTGCATCTGTGGCGTCCATTTGAGTAAATCTACTGTATAAGTAGTTTCTCTAGTACGCAATTTCAGCAAACCTGTTGGCGGCGCAGCTTCTTGCACAATTGCTAAGACTTGGGCATGATATGCGACTCCAACTTGATATTCCTGCTTGGGACGCTTACCCATTTCCAGATTTGCCGGCACGTATATCCAATCCCCAAAACGAGATTGTCCTGGCTGCTTCACAAGTAAATCTGGACGGCTGAGCAGGGTATATTTTTGATAATGTGGGGAAGCTGCGAAATTTTCACTTTCTATGTTTGCCCAATCGTCGTAACTAACTAACAATATTCCATGACGAATGTACTCAACCCCACGCTGCATTAATTCTAAAGTTGCTGCTTGTCCCGCTTCCCAGTCTCTTCTGGGATAATCAGGCTGATGGTAAGACAAATTAGCCAAAATACTCTTTTGATAAGCAATTTTGTCCTGTTGTAGTTTTAACAGCAACTCATTGGGAGTATCTCGCTGGTTTTTATCGCCGTGACTATCTAAAAAAGGTCGGCGCTTACAGCGTTGATATTGCAGTAACAGATCGGCATTAATTAACATTCCTTTAAGCTAGCAAGAATTAGCACTTTCTGGGAGTAAGCCAAATAACTATAATGCCTTGGGGTTGCGTGCAATGATGCACAATCATTCAGAATCTTGAATTCCAAAGTATAAAGCACTATTTTTGCCAGTTTAATCCAAAATTAGTATGACTAGTCTTTCTGCCGCACAAAAGAATTTGCATAGCCATCGAGAGCAGTTTCCAGCATTAGCGAATAAGGCATATTTTAATTATGGGGGTCAAGGACCGATGGCTCAAGGGGTAATGGATGCCATCACTGAAACTCAAGCTCACATCCAACACTTAGGCCCCTTTGGTAATGAGGTTGGTCGCTGGATTGGATTAAGTGTTCAAGCGACAAAAGAAGCGATCGCATCTGAGTTGAATGTACCATCAACCACGATTACCCTCACAGAAAATGTCACTGTTGGTTGCAATATTGCCATGTGGGGTATTGAGTGGCAAGCTGGCGACCACATACTGCTTTCTGATTGCGAACATCAAGGAATCATCGCCATCGCCCAAGAAATCGGGCGCAGATTTGGTGTAGAAGTTTCCATTTGTCCCCTGATGGATACTTTAAATGCAGGTGACCCTGTGGCAATTATCACCCAACATTTACGTCGCAATACGCGTCTAGTAGCTTTAAGCCACATCCTTTGGAATACGGGTCAACTTTTACCTTTAGATAAAATTGCTGAAGTATGCCGGAATAATAAGTCTCTACTTGTTGTAGATGCGGCCCAGTCTGTTGGGGCAATGCCTTTGAATTTAACTGAATTAGGGGTAGATTTCTATGCTTTTACCGGTCACAAATGGCTATGCGGTCCGGCTGGTGTGGGTGGTTTGTATGTCCGACCAGAAGCACAAGCCAGCTTGAAACCTACGTTTGTTGGTTGGCGTAGCGTTGTATTAGACGATCGCGGCAAGCCTGTAGATTGGAATCAAGATGGGCAACGCTACGAAGTAGGGACATCAGATTATCCATTGTACATTGGCTTAAAAGAGGCGATCGCTCTCCATCAGCAATGGGGAACCGCAGAGGAACGCTATCAGCAAATTTGCCGCAACAGTGAATATCTGTGGCGACAGTTAGCTGCTTTACCCGAGGTCAAATGTTTGCGGACTTCTCCCCCCGAAAGCGGTTTAGTCTCGTTTCAATTAGCTAACCAACAACCCCAAACTACTTTGGAGTTAGTCCGATTCTTAGAGTCAGAAAGATTATTTATTCGGCAAATTCGCGATCCCGATTCTGTCCGCGCCTGCGTCCATTACTTCACTTTAGAATCGGAAATCGACCAATTGGTTGAGGCTGTTCAAAGATTTTGCTTGTCTTAGGGGCAATCAAAGCAAGGGGGACAAGGGAGAAATAAGTAATAAGCCTTGACTTTTGCCTATTGTCCCTTGCCTTTTAACTATTGACAAATGACTAATGACAAATGACAAATTTACTATTTACTATTACCCAAATCAAACTGTACTTGTGTTCCGTCATTTCCATTAAAAGACTGAACAGGTACAAAGAAAACAGAACTGTTGGGTTCTGACAGAGATTCTTGAAGCTGCAAATCTTTTGAAATATTAGTGTTGACCTTATTTGCATTAGGAACGATTGCAGGATTTTGTTGCTCAAAAAAGCTGTTAAAGTCTTGTTGAGCATTTCGATTATCAATTCCGGTTAAAGAATCACCAGTTATTAAATATTTTTCTGTATTTTGGCTTGATGCTTCTGATGACTGTGCTTGAACCGGGTTTCCTAAGCTTGCAAAAGCTGTCATAATTGCTAACAAAGCAACAATTCTAGCGTTCATAAGTTTTATCCCAATTCTTTGTTTATTACTTGTTGTTATAGGTCAAGAGATTTATTCTCGTGAACCTTATTCTAGGCTAGACTTTATATTTAATTGTAATTAAAGCTACTTAAAGGGTCAATAATTTCTAATTTAACTTAAAGTTAAGTTTATCTTTTAAGTAATGTTGCAAATAATCTAAAAATACAACAGTGTATTGATAAATCTTAATGTTATTGGCTGATCAATTATAAAATTTTTTGATTTTATTGTCACTGATTTGTTAAGATGGCATAGAGGAGAATTACTCTGCCAGAAGTAGGAGTATAGCAATCTGAATTAAGAGCGATCGCATACCTTTTATAGAAGAGCTTGATATGCTTTTTAGCTATCAGTCGCGTCAACGCAGGTATCAGATCGTTAGTAAAATGGTATGACCCCCTATTCGCCAGCCGTATCCTTGATGAAATTGGGGATTTAATCAGCAATTTTTGCTAAAATAAGTGAAATTCTACTCACAGTTTAAGTTTATTAACTAATTAATTATTCTTAACAAAAACTAGGCAAATAGAACTGAGATTTCTATCATTGAGTAGAAGATTCATGATTATTTCTCCGCTACACTCTACACAAAGATAGATTATTTAATATTAGCTGGCAATTTATTTACTTTTGCAACTATCAGAATAATAGTTGCAAAAAGTTATTTAGCTAAATTTTCATTGAATAAATTTTAATTTTATTTACAAGTGCGGGAGTACAATTGCCGTGTCTTCGTCAAATACTTTTGTGGAGCAGCAGCCAGAAACTCGGACTGCACCTAGTTTCGAGTTTTGGAAAGAAGTAGGTCAAGTAGCTGGTGTGACTCTCTTATCAATCACTATGCTGACAAGTTCTGTTCTTGCTGGTGGACTGGCTGGTTTAGCGGTTAGTTTTCGTAATTTGCCAGATGTCAGACAATTACGGAACTTCTTACCAGAAGAAACAACTTATATTTATGATATTAAAGGTAAGCTTTTAGCAGGTATACATGGGGAAGCGAACAGAAAGATTGTACCGCTCGATCAAATTTCCCCAAATTTAAAACGAGCAGTATTAGCTAGTGAAGATAGCCACTTTTATAACCACCACGGTATTAATCCCGGCGGTATTGGACGTGCTGCGTTAGTCAATTGGGCAGCAGGTAGTATCCGGGAGGGTGGTTCTACAATCACCATGCAGTTGGTGAAAAATATATTTCTATCTAAAAAACGTGCTTTTACCCGAAAACTAGCAGAAGGTGTACTGGCAATTCGGTTAGAGCAAATTATTAGTAAAGACCGAATTTTAGAAATGTACCTCAATCAAGTTTATTGGGGTCACAATAACTATGGTGTGCAAACAGCAGCACGAACTTACTTTGACAAATCAGCAGCAAATTTAACTCTGGGCGAATCTGCAATGATGGCAGGTTTAATCCAAGCGCCAGAACAATTTAGCCCTTTTGTAAATATGAATTTGGCTAAGCAAAAACAAAAGGAAGTGCTGGGACGGATGCTGCAAATGAAATGGATCAGCCAGCAAGAATATAATGATGCCATCCAGCAAAAAATAAAACTTGGTACAATCAGGTCATTTCAAGGTAGCGCCCTTCCTTATGTAACCAATACCGTAGCGCAGGAAATAATTAAAAAGTTTGGTCGTGATGCACTGCTTAAAGAAGGAATGCGGGTACAAACTACAGTAGACGCAAACTTCCAACTGATGGCAGAAGAGACTATTAAGAACTGGCATACAACCCTTGAAGGTCGAGGGTTAAATAAAAATCAAATGGCTTTAGTAGCTATTGATCCCCGCACGCACTTTATTAAAGCACTAGTGGGTGGTATAGATTCAAAATCTGGTGAATTTAACCGAGCAACTCAAGCGCAGCGTCAACCTGGATCTGCTTTTAAGCCATTTGTTTACTACACTGCCTTTGCTAGTGGTAAGTTTACACCAAGTACAACGGTGGTCGATGCTCCAGTTAGCTATCGAGATGGTGATGGTTGGTACTATCCGCGGAACTACGATGGTGGCTTTATGGGAGCAATGCCGATTCGTACTGCCTTAGCACTGTCTCGTAATGTGCCTGCGGTTAAGATTGGCAAAGCTGTCGGAATAAATAAAGTGATTGACACCTGCCATACCTTGGGAATTAGGAGTCAAATGGTTGCCGTAAGTTCTTTACCATTGGGTGCAATTGGTGCGACACCACTGGAAATGGCTAGTGCTTATGCCACCTTCGCTAATTATGGCTGGCAATCACCGCCAACGGCTATTGTCCGGATTACTGATAGTAGTGGCAATGTATTGTTAGACAATACACCTAAACCTCAGCTAGTTCTTGACCCTTGGGCATCAGCCGCACTATTAGATGTGATGCAATCGGTAGTTACTGAAGGAACTGGTAAAGGTGCTGCTATTGATCGGCCAGTTGCAGGTAAAACAGGTACAACTTCTTCAGAAAAGGATATTTGGTTTATCGGTTCTGTACCGCAGTTAACGACAGCCATCTGGGTAGGAAGAGATGATAACAAACAATTAGCCAGTGGTGCAACAGGTGGAGGTATGGTTACGCCCGTCTGGAAGGATTTTATGCAGAAGGCGCTTAAGGATGTACCAGTAATGAAATTTAAACCGCCTTCTGAGTTTTCTCGACCTAAGTCAAATTAAAAATATTTAGGATTAGGTATTGGAAGTCATGCTGAGTTAAATGCGACAAGCAGCGAAACCTCTGCCATTGGCTGCGCCTCTCATCCCCAACACAACAGCTTTCACACGTTGCTCTGGAGTTCCGTGATGGTGTCTGCTGCCCCAGTCATAATCTCCAATATGATAAGCTAGGCTAGCAATTTCTAATGTATCGCGCTCATCTAAACCAATATTAGGAATTAACCCCAAATAAACTCCTGCTAAACAATCTGCTTGTAGTTCTGATATTGGCGTGATCCTTGGTTGAAACCTATAAGCAGTTTGCATGGCATGAGCATATTCATGTGCAACTATATAAGCTAAGGCTGCATCTCCAAAATGATAAGCCATTTGAATATCTTGTCTGGCGATATATACAGTGTGGTTTAGTTTGCAATATAAACTACCGTAAATACGCCCACAACTAGTACGAGATCCTCTAGCAACGTTCCAAATTAATTGTGGTGTTGCTTTATAACCATGAATATGTTGGATACCTGTATATACTCCATCTACAACAGCTTGAGGTGCCAATTCCGCTTTTACAGGAACATTTGCTAGAACGGATGTCAGACTAATTAGAGCTGTAGTCAATGCCTTGAGTGCTTTCATTGTCACCTGATAATGTTTGCTTCAATTTGATGTTGTTGACGCATAAATTTAGGGTGAAATCCCTTAAAATTTGATGACGCATTTTCAGCAAAAAAGTGCTTACAGCTATTTTTAAGTAAATGAACCACGGCTTTTTTGAGCACGCAGAGGCGCAGAGTCAAAAAGAGTAAGATGAATGCGTGGGCTAAATACATGAAAACTGCTGTAAATATAAAAAATATTGAACGACTAAGGCACTAAGATTAAGTGTAGGGTGGGCATTGCCCACCATATCCCAATACATTTCAGTTAAGAAAATTCCTCTGTGGAGTTAAGGAAACAGGGGGAGAAAAGACAGGCTTATCTGAACTGTATTGCACTATAGCCGGGTTTTGGTGGGCATTGCCCACCCTACTTTGATTTCAAATATATTTTGCCAGTCAAATTACTTATATTTAAGTGGTTAAAAATAGCTGTATTTATAAAGGTTTGACTTTGGGATTTGAATTAATAGAAATACAGCAGAATTCAGGAGTTAGAATTCAGAATTCAGAAGTAAAACAGTCTTTATGCTTGGGTTTGAGGTTTAGGATCTGTACTTCACTAACTTGAAATTTGATGTAAATTAATTGTTTAATCGATAGCAGATAGCTTTATCAAATTGAACCCGCTCAAATGATGAATCTAGGTGAATAGTGGTTTCAGCATTACCGAGAAATAAATATCCATCTGGATTTAATTGCTGTTTAATTTTTTTTAGTAAGGCTTTTTTAGTTGTGATATCAAAGTAGATTAAAACATTGCGTAAAAATATCACGTCACTTTTGGGAAGGGATGACCAAGAATGCAGGAGATTAATCTGGTGAATTTCTACCATCTGAAGAATTTCGTCGTTAATTTGCCAGTCATGATCAATCTGCTGAAAATAGCGATCGCGGAAATTTTTTGGTAGCCCACGCTGAATTTCGAGTTGGTTATAACGTCCTAGGCGGGCCTTTGCTAATACTTTGTTGGAAAAATCACTGGCAATCAGCCTCAAAGACCAATTGGTAAGTATGGGAAAATGTTCTCTAATGAGCATGGCGATGCTGTAGGGTTCCTGTCCATTAGAGCAGGCTGCACACCAAATATTGAGCGATCGCTTAATAATTAGTTTGTTAATCAACTCTGGAAGCACGAATTTTTTCAGTGCTTCAAAGGGTTGAGTATCACGAAAAAACGATGTTTCGTTGGTAACTAGGGACTCAATCACCTGGCTGTGAAGACTGCTAAACGGCTGAGTCCGCATATAGGCAACCAAATCGGCAATTGAAGCCAATCCTGCGGATTCGGCAATTGGCTGTAAATATAGCTCTGCTAGATAAGTTTTATCAGCGTGTAATACAACTGCCGAATGATTGTAAACTAATTCACGAATAAATTGAAAATCACTGGTACTTACGCCCATAGTCTGTTTCATTACAGACCTGAAATAGAAACTTGATTGTAACGGATTCGGCGGATAATTTCACCTGCCATTTGGTCGAGAGGAAGAATTTCATCAGCTAGACCTGCATTTACAACGAAACTAGGCATTCCCCAGACCACACTACTAGCTTTGTCCTGTGCTAGCACCTGTCCGCCTGCTTCTCGGATGCATTTACAGCCATGTAACCCATCTTGCCCCATGCCTGTAAGTATAACCGCGATCACTCTACCACCAAATACCTTTGCTACTGAACGTAATAGTACATCTACGGAAGGACGACAGGAGTTTTCTGGTGGTGCTTGATGGGTGGCAAGTCGAACTACATCTTTGTGACATTGTACAACCATGTGGAAATCTCCAGGTGCAATCCAAGCTTGCCCCGGCTCTAGTATCGCTCCAGGAACTGCTTCATCTACACGGATTTGGCACTTAGAAGCTAATCTTTCTGCTAACAGTTTGGTAAACATCGGTGGCATATGTTGCACAATTAAAATGGGGACTCCTAAATCTTTTGGCAATGCAGGAAGTAGTTTCGCTAAGGCATTAGGCCCTCCTGTGGAAACCCCAATTGCAACAACATCTACCTGTTCTATGCGTCTGTGACCGGGAGTAACAACTGAATCGTTGATTGTTGTTGGCGAGGATAATAAAGTAGTGCCAGCACCAAATACTTTAATTTTGGGGATTAATTCTTCACGGATATGTTGGTTAGTTGCCTCTACGCTCCCTAAGTTACTAGGTTTTGTTGCATAATCTGAAGCACCTAAAGACAGAGCTTCAAGTGTTGCAGTTGCTCCGGTGCGCGTAGAGGTACTAAACATAATCACCGGCAGGGTGGGATAAATTTCTCGGATCGCCGCCAAGGTTTCTAAACCGTTGAGATCCGGCATCTCGACATCTAAGATGATCACATCGGGATTGACATGAGGAATTTTTGCCAGAGCAATACGACCATTAGCAGCAACTCCCACCACCTCTAGTTCTGGATCGCTGGATAGAATCTTACTTACGCGACTGCGAACTACTACCGCATCATCAACAACGAGCACCCGGATCTTGGGCATATATTTTACCAGGCTAGGGTGTGGGGGGTGTGGGAGGTGTGGGGGGACAAGGGGGACAAGGGGGACAAACGGTGTTGTGAACTAATGATGTATTTTGACCTTTGAGGCTGGAAGTTGAGCCTTTAAGGTCGGAAGTTGCGTCTTTAAGCCTGAAATTTCGAGTTTAACTCTTGACCCTTGACTCTTAACCAATAACAAATGACCAATGACCAATGCCCAATGACTATTAATATTTAAACTGAGTAACGACTTTCTGCATATCTACAGCCATGCGAGCTAGTTCTGTGGCTGCTTGTGAAGTATTACTGGCACCAATTGTGGTAGTTTGAGCATTGATTGCTACAATCCCGATATTTTTAGCAATATCGGAGGTTCCTTGAGCTGCCTCAGCTATATTTCGAGCGATTTCATTAGTGGTTACTGTTTGCTCCTCAACCGCACTAGCGATCGTGCTTTGAAGGTCGTTAATCTGGTTGATGATGTCAGTAATCTGAGTGATAGCACCAACGGCACCTTTGGTATCAGACTGAATTGCTTCTATTCGCTGGCTAATATCTTCGGTAGCATTTGCCGTTTGTTTGGCGAGTTCCTTAACCTCATTTGCTACTACTGCAAATCCTCTACCAGCATCTCCTGCTCTAGCTGCCTCAATCGTAGCATTTAAGGCTAGCAAGTTTGTTTGTTGCGCGATCGCAGTAATGACTTTGATGACTTTGCCAATTTCTATGCTACTTTGACCGAGTTTCCCAATTGTTTGATTGGTGCGATCGGCAGTTTTGACTGCTTCAGCCGCCACTTGTGCCCCATTAGCAACAGTCTTGGCAATTTCTCGAATGCTGGCATTCATTTCTTCCACCGCAGTGACTACTGTCGTGGTGTTTTGATTTACCTGTTCTGCTGAGGCCGATGCTGAGGTTGCTTGTTCAGAGGTTTGTTCGGCATTTACGGTCATTTCTTTACTAACTGCGGTTAGTTCTTCAGAAGAAGACGCAACAGCTGTGGCAACTTCTGCCATTTGTCTGATGGAAGACTTGAGGCTGCTAATCATTTGATTGGCATTATCGCTGAGTTGCTTAAACTCTCCAGCATTGCGGGCTTTAATTTGTTTTGCTAAATTTCCTTGAGCAACAGCCAGGGTAACTTCATTAATACTTTTGATTTGCTGTGCTAGGTTATTGGACATTTGATTTAAATTGTCCAGCAATTCTTGCCAAGAACCTTCTGCTCCTTTAAGTGCAACTTGAGAACCAAGCTTTCCTTCTTTGCCGATTTCGGTTGCTAGGCGAGTTACTTCAGTGGCAAAGTTTTGCTTGAAACTCACCAATTCGTTAAAAACTGAGGCAATTTCACCCAAACCATTGTTTTCAACTGGGAGACGAACGCTAAAATCACCGTTTCTGGCGGCTTTCAATGCTGCTAGTAATGGTTGCAGTTGCGGATCTGTTGTGCCGTAATTCGTATCTGTCGTATCTGTACTATTATTTGAGGGAGATTTAGAGTTGTTCGCTGCTTTCCCAGTCCGATTTGTAGCCATTGCCAAACTCTCCTAAATTTTTAAATAAAAGAACTTTTAAAGTTAAGGTCTAGAATTTTTTCAATGTCTAGAATTAGCAAAAACCCTTCTGCTAGTGGGTAAGCTCCCGCTAGCATCTGACGCATTTTACCTTTTAACGTTGTGGGTGGGGGTTGAACGGTGTTTTCTGGCAACGCTAAGACATCCCCAATATCATCAACGAGCAGGCTAACTACTTGATCGTTAGAACGGACAACGATATTAAATCCCGCAGGCTCATCTATAAGCTTAGTAGTTGAACGCATCGCCGATTCACCCATTTCTAACCGCTGTTGCAAATCAATGACAGTTAGAATTTGCCCCCTGAGGTTAATTAATCCACAAATATCGGGCGGAGCCAAAGGTACACGAGTCAATGCTTGGGGACGAATCACTTCTTGAACGTGCTGCACATCAATGCCAAAGAAAATTCCATTGAGAAAAAAAGTGCAAAGTTGTTCAGCCACGATCGCTCACTTGCAATAAATAGGGGTTGGCTATCCGAATTACAGCCTCAACGTCAAGAATTTCTGTGATTTGGCCTTGAATTACTGCACAGAAAAGTACGCCTGGTCTGCTAGGGATACCTTTAATTGTCAGTGGTTCGTCTACAATGTCAAGAATGCGCTCGACTACTAGCCCAATACTAAGTTCAGAATCGGGAGAGACGATCGCAATCTCTAGTGTCTCTGTTGCTCGATCGAGTTCTCTGTGGTGGCGATCGCTAAATATGGTGTGAAGATCGATCAGGGGTAAAATTTTACTGTTCAACCGCACAACATACTGGTTACCCACTTTTTCCACCGCAGCCGCAGAAATTTTTTCCAGCCGAAATGCTGTTGTTAGTGGCACACCCATAGGTGCGCCTTGAGGCCCTGTAAATAGTAAAATCATTTGGCGATCGCCTGCTGGCTGTTGGATATCTGCGGCTGTGACACTCGCTAATTGCTTGTGTTTCTCGCTTACACCAGCTTGTTTTGCCAAACCGACAATATCCAGAATTAATGCGACTTTGCCATCTCCTAGAATGGTGGCTCCTGCAAATAGAGATAATCTTTTTAACTGTTTTCCTAGTGGTTTAACAACGATGTCTAAGATATCTTCTATAGTGTCTACAACTAGCCCAAATCGATAGTTATCAGCTTGGACAATTACAAGACTTAGGGTTTCCAAGTTGGCAATTTTACCTTGAATTTGCAAAGTTTGATTGAGGTAAATCAAGGGCACAAGCTCCCCTCGCAAGCGATACACGGGCACATCGTAAAGTATCTCAATACTATTTAGTGCCACCTGTGCTTCGAGACGAACTAGCTCTTGGAGACTGCTTTGGGGAATCGCATAGCGATCGCCGCCACTACTAACCATTAACGCCGGGATAATTGTTAATGTCAGCGGCATTTTAATTTTGAATGTTGTGCCTTGTCCCTGCTGACTGTAAATTTCAATGCTACCGTTAATTTTTTCAATATTGCTCTTGACAATATCCATACCTACCCCTCGCCCAGAAAGGCTAGTGACTCGTTCACTGGTTGAGAAGCCAGGTAAGAAAATTAAGTCGATCGCTTCCGAGTCGCTCATTGCAGCAGCCTGAGTAGCACTGACTAAACCAAGTTGCTGCGATCGCTGTTTGAGTTTTTCGGGATTGATCCCGCGACCATCATCGCCAATTTCAATATTAACTTTGCCGCTTTCATGAAAGGCTCTCAGAAATATTCGGCCTATGGTTGATTTACCATTAGCACTGCGTTCGGCTGGTAACTCAATGCCATGATCGATGCAGTTGCGTACTAAGTGAGTTAATGGGTCTTTAATCGCTTCAATAATACTTTTATCAATTTCAGTATCAACCCCGAACATTTCTACCTGAACTTGTTTAGCAGAAGCGATCGCCAAATCGCGAATTACACGCGGGAACTTTTGCCAGATACTACTAATAGGTTGCAGCCGAGTTTTCATTACTCCTTCTTGCAAATCGGCTGTAATTTGGTTCAAGCGTTGGCAAGTAGCCGCAAAACTACTATCCTGCAACTTATCTGAAAATGCGAGCGCCTGGTTACGAGCTAACACCAGTTCACCCACCAAGTCCATCACCCGATCTAAGAGCGCTACATTCACGCGGATATACAATTCTGAGGCTGTGAGGGTTGAGTCTTCTGTTTCGCTATCAACGGATGGGACAGGCTGCTTGACAGTAGCGGCTAGTTGCTCTGTCTCCTGCAATTTAGTTAAAGCCTGAATGAGTTCCACATAATTGCGATCGCCTTCATGTCTTGTAGCCTTAATCTCAGACAAAATCTGCCGGATGGTGTCAATAGTTTGCAGTAAAGTACTGATGATTTGAGGAGTCACCACTAATTGGCGATCGCGCAAACGCGAGAGCAAACTTTCCGCCGCATGAGCTAGCGCTTCTAACTTAGGAAAGGGTAAAAAGCCGCAGTTCCCCTTTAATGTGTGGAGTGAGCGATAAATGCGAACTAGCACTTCTCCACTGGGAGGCGCTTTCTCTAAATTGATAATGTCTCGTTCAATTTCATCCAGATTCTCATAGCTCTCAATGAGAAATGCTTCTATATCATCGTCAATTTCTGCTAACTCCATTGCATTGATAGACTGGAAATCTATTTTGTTGAATACTAGTTATAATTTTACACCTAACATAAATCTCTCTTATGAGAGATGTTTATGACACTGATTGCTGAAAATATAATGCTAAACTAAAAAACGAAGTGAGATAGATGCAATGTCCTAGTTGCCAATCCACCCAATTTTTTAAGAATGGACGGCGGAAAAAAAGACAATGTTACAAGTGCAAACAATGTGGTCGCCAGTTTCTAGAATATTATCAACCTTGGCGCTACTCCAACGATATCAAGCAACTTTGCCTCAAAATGCATCTAGATGGCATGAGTCTGCGAAAAATTGAACAATTAACTAATATTCACCACACCACAATTATGCATTGGTTGCGTCAAGCAAAACAAAAGTTAGAAGATATTTCTAATACTCAATAAAAACTTTTGCTAGAAATTGAGAATATTAAATATTTTGAAATACCTATAAATCTATATTTATTTTCTAGTTAAAACAATGGTTAATATCCGGTTTAAAATGATTAAACTCACACCAATTGCATTAACAGGACAAAAGGATAAATCTGATGGCATTGATTTTAATCATCGATGATGCAGCATTTTCTCGCAGAATGATCCGTAAGATTCTGCTAGTCGATGGCTATGAAATTTTAGAAGCAAGTAATGGGCGTGAAGGTTTAGAAATGGTTCACAACCACAACCCCAACTGTGTATTAGCTGATATTTTAATGCCTGATATGAATGGGTTTGAATTTCTGCAAGCTCTACAAGATGAAAAATTGCAAATTCCTACCATTATTATCTCAGCAGACATTCAAGAAGGAGCACGCAATCAAAGTTTTAACCTCGGAGCGGTCAATTTTATTAATAAACCGCCTAAGGAAAATGAACTGCGAGCCGCAGTTCAACAAGTTCTGAATACAAAGGAATAAAGCATAAATGGATGTAACAGGAGAACAACTGGATGCCCTACAAGAGTTGATTAATATTGGAGTCGGTCGAGCCGCTAGTCTACTGAATGAGATGGTAGACTCTCACATTCGCCTAGAAATTCCGTTTGTAAAAGTATTAAAAGCTGCGGATGCTTATCGAGAATTAGCTACACGATTTCATGATGATTGTTTGGCAGCTGTCAGGCTTGGCTTTACAGGCTCGTTTTATGGCACCGCTGGCTTAATTTTTCCAACTGAAAGTGCATCTACATTGGTTGCAGTTCTGACTGGCGAAGAGCCAGGTTCGACTGATCTTGATGCCGTAAAAATTGGTACATTAAGCGAAATTGGCAATATAGTAATTAATGGAGTGATGGGTTCGATTAGTAATGTGCTCAGGCAGCACATGAATTATACATTACCAGTTTATTTAGAAGATAAAATTGAAAATTTGTTGGCTTCGGCAAATGTCAGCCAGTCGCATATTTTACTAGCACAAGCAAGATTCACAATTGAACAATTAGAACTAATTGGAGATATTATTTTAATTTTTGAATTAGACACTTTTGATGCATTAATCAAGGTGATTAACAAAGAGTTAGGAATATCATAATTGATAAAATAGGAGTAATTGTTTGTACAGGAAAATTTTCAAAAGTGGTCTGATGAAATTATGAACAAAGTTGAACAAGCTCAAGAACAATTTGGACTTTTAGATAAAATTACTTTAGGAGCTTTTGTTCTACAGTCAGACCACATTGTTTTATTCTGGAATAGTTGTTTAGAGCAATGGACTAAAATTCCGAGAAGCAAAATTTTAGGAGTTTCTATTCTTGATTATTTTCCGCATCTAAGTCAGCCTCGTTACGCTAGTCGCTTAGAGCAAATTTTTCAAGGTGGTCCGCCAACAATCTTTTCTTCTCAGCTGCATAAATATGTCATTCCTATACCACTACCTCAAGGCAAATACCGCATTCAACACACAACGGTAACTGCCGTATCTGCAACTGATAAAGATGAATTTTATGCTTTATTCTCAATTCAAGATGTTACCGATTTGACATTGCGAGTTCAGGAGTATAAGAACTTACGAGATCAGGCATTAGCGGAAGCAGAAGAACGCCAACGAGCACAAGAAGCCGCTGAAGCTGCGAACCGAATTAAAGATGAATTTCTCGCTATTGTTTCCCATGAACTTCGTTCTCCTCTGAATCCAATTTTGGGTTGGGCAAAGTTACTCAAAAAACGTTCGTTAAATGAAACTGCAACTCTTCGCGCTGTTGAAACTATCGAACGCAATGCTGAACTTCAGGCGCAGTTAATTGACGATTTGTTAGATATTTCTCGGATTCTCCGAGGTAAGCTAGCAATGAGTTTAGAAACTGTTAATTTGGCTTCTATTATTGAAGCTGCCTTAGACACAGTAAGGCTGGCAGCAGAAGCAAAGTCAATTCAAATTAATTTGAATCTAGATCAAAGAGTTGCAGCGGTCAAAGGCGATAGTAGCCGTCTGCAACAAATTGTTTGGAATCTGCTCTCTAACGCGATCAAATTCACACCATCAGGTGGACAAGTCGAAGTTAATTTAAAACAAATTGATTCTCAAATAGAAATCCAAGTCCAGGATACGGGAAAGGGTATTAGTCAGGAATTTTTGCCCCATGTATTTGAGTATTTCCGTCAGGCAGATAGTAGTATCACTAGAAGGTCAGGTGGATTAGGGCTAGGTTTAGCAATTGTACGCCAACTAGTAGAGTTACATGGCGGTAGAGTTTGGGCAGAAAGTCCAGGAGAAGAACAAGGCGCAACATTTACAGTTGCTTTACCAGCGCTGCAAAAGAAGTTGAAATTAGCCGAGAGAGATCGAAACTTATATGAGAATTCCTATTCATTGGCTGTGCTTCATGCTCCCCTAGCAGGAATTAAGGTGTTAGTTGTGGATGATGATGTTGATACCAGGGAGTTTCTCGCCTTTTTTTTAGAACAGCAAGGAGCGATCGCCACGATCGCCGCCTCAGCTCATGAAGCACTTGTTGCGATCGCCCAATCAAAGCCAGACTTGTTATTGAGTGATTTAGGTATGCCAGAAGTTGATGGCTACGCCTTGATCCGCCAAGTCCGCGCCATGTCGGTTGATCAAGGTGGACAGATTCCTGCGATCGCCCTAACTGCTTACGCCGCAGAGACAACACAACAACAAGTGTTTGCTGCTGGATTTCAATTGCATATAGCTAAACCAGCCGATCCCTCAAAATTAGTAGCGGCGATCGCTTCACTCGTTAAAAGTTGAGGAGAGCGTAAGAGTTGATTAATAGCTTGATACAAAGAGTTCTGACAAAAATCTGCATAAGACAAAAAGGAACCACAGATGAACACCGATAAACACAGATAAATATCAGTGTGCATCAGTGTTTATCTGTGGTTTGATATCTAAAACATCGACTGATGCAGAAGGTCTAATATGCAGACAGTAAAGAAAATCATCATAGTTGGAGGAGGTATTGGCGGTGCAGCAACCGCCTTTGCCCTTGATCGTGCTGGCTTTGATGTCACTGTTTACGAACGCACCTCCGAATTACGAGAAGTCGGGGCGGGAATTGCACTGTGGGCAAATGCTACTCATGTTCTCAAAAATTTAGGCTTGTTAGAAGATGCGATCCGTGTAGGCAATCCCATCACAAATTATCAATTTAATTCGCAAAGCGGAAAAGAATTAGTCAACATAGCCGTAAATGGATTCGATTTGCCAGTTTTGGGAATCCATCGTGCGGACTTACACGCACTACTTTGGAGCAATTTGCCAAAAGAAAAGTTTGTTTTAGGGCAACTTTTTGAGCGATTTGAGCAAGTCGAAGACAAAGTTCAGGCTTATTTCGCCTCTGACTTGATAGTTGATGGCGATGCTTTGATTGGTGCTGATGGGCTTAAATCGCGGGTAAGAGCAGGACTATTCGGAGATTACCCACCTATTTATCGCAACTTTACCACTTGGCGTGGTCTAACAGATTACATTCCCAGCGGATACCTTTCTAGCTATATCAGAGAGTTTTTTGGCCCAGCTAAAGCCTTTGGATTTATGATGCTGGGCAAGAATCGGATGTATTGGTACGCAGCAGCTAAAGCACCAGAGGGACAACCTGATTCAGCACTGGGACGCAAAAGAGAACTTGAGGAAATGTTTCAAGGTTGGTTTCCGTCGATTCTAGAATTGATTGCGGCGACAGATGAAGCTAATATTCTCAAAACTGCTCTCTACGATCGCATCCCCGCTAGACCTTGGGGAAAGCAAAATATTACACTCCTAGGAGATGCTGCCCACCCCATGCTACCAACCTTGGGACAAGGAGCGTGCATGGCATTGGAAGACGCACTTGTAATTACCAAGTGTTTACAAGCACAATCAAACCCAACATCTGCCTTTCAACAATACGAGTCACAGCGGTTTGGGCGGACTAAATCGATTGTGGAACAGTCTTTGCGCTCGGGGAAAATGGGAGAATTAGAAAATCGTTATGCTGTAGCCTTACGCAACACATTTATGAAGCTCATGGCAGCAGCAATTAATAATAGCTTTCACTCAATTCACGCCTACAGAGTTTAATTTTAACTCTTCTTAATTTATCGCATTCATCCTACAAGCGGGCGCTCGTGCTGAAACGTATGGGATTAGGTAAATTCTTCAAATAGCTTGAAAAAGCTATCCAAAGCGCTGTGTTCGTCTTCGGAGTAAAACAGGATTATTTTGTCCCAAGATTGCGATGAAGAGATGTGAAATTTGCTTTGAATCCAAGTTTGAAATTCTGTAAATTGCCGTTCTTCGTCGGTTTGAAAAATACCAAGTTCGCGACGGGCTAGAATATAGCCAGAAATACAGGAACGTAGGTTACACACAGAAGGTTTACCTAGATAAAAAGAAGGACGTTTTTGGATTTTGCGAATTAGATCGTACAGACTACTCATCATATATCTCCTGGTTAAAAATCTGTTTCTGTAATCTGAAAGTCGCCTCCGATATCTTTAGCAGCACAATAGAGTTTGTTAAGCCAAACTTGTCTTAATCCTAGGTTTTATCGGAAATTTCGATAACTAACAAAATATCTTCAACATAAGGATGATGAGCGAGATAATCTTCATCTGTTCCGCGTGCAATTACAACATCTGGCTCAGGTCTCTTTAAAAAATCCGAGTTCAATCAACCGATGATACTCATCCACTGTAAATCGTTTAGGTGTGGCCACATTCATGGGAGCTATTAAACTTGCAGCGTTTTTTATAATGTCCAATTTTCTGTAGTCAAGTTCGGAACTCTGTTAAAGTCAACCATGTTACGAGTCAACAGCACTAAGCCTCGCGAAAGAGCGATCGCAGCAATCCTTAAATCCATTGTCGCTATGCGAACTCTTTGCGCTCGTAACCCCTCAAAAATTGCTGCTGCTCCAGCATCGAATGGTAAAACTGGCGCAGCCGAGAAACCCTGAATAATTTCTTGCAGCAGAGTATATCCACGAACTGCATCAGCAGGTGTTTGGGAGCGAGTGATAAAGGTATGAGCGCCAATTACTTGCTCATGAAAACTGATAATAGAAAAGGCAAAATCCGTAGGTGGGTACTGAGCAATCCTAGCGGCTAATGTTGCATACTCCGCTCCTGAGCGCCGTTGCAAAAAACTGATGTGGTCAGTGTCAAGCAGATATCTCACAGTTGTTCATCAACTTCATCTGTATCTATGTCAGCGTGACGTAATAACTGTCCATACTCTAAAGCTTCCAGAAATGCTGGTTCATCAGAGATTGAGCCAATTACCTTCTCCAGCCAATTACTAGCGGTAGGAACATCAACTATTCGACGTTTGAGATCCGCAACCGTCTGCTCAAGAGTTGCTAAACGCTGTTCAATAGTCACTTCATTTAACATAATTTGCCCCCAGGCTTGACTTGTAATCGCAGTTAGCTAATTTATCTGATCTCAAACAACTTTTACCAAAGCTTATAATCTACTCTTGCTGGGTATGACAATCATCGCAAAATAAGGCACCTCTGCCGGATCAACTTCATCTAAAGGTACAATTCTTTGCTGCGCCATTGTTGCTCGTTCAATATAAAGTGCCCGCGATGCTAACCCCAGTTGATGCAAAATATCACGCACTTTAGTAAAGTGACGGCCCAATTTCATGATTGCGGCTGCATCGGTGGTTAATAGTTGTGTGATCAATTCTTCTGCTGGTAGAGGTGCAGGCAAAACGGTGAGAATATCGTTGTAGTAGGTGAATGGTACACCCAAGGCTACCGGACAAGCCATCAGCGATGAGACTCCAGGGACAACTTCTGTTTCGTACTCCTCAGATAAGCGCGTAAAAACATACATAAACGAGCCGTAGAAAAACGGATCGCCCTCACAAACCACTACCACATCCCGTCCTGCGGCTAAATGTGCGGCAATCGGTTCAATTTCTTTGTCGTAAATCGACTTTGCTTGTTCTGGCTCCAAAGCACGGGGGAGGTGATACAGTACCTCGATTTGATTACCTGGAAGATATGGTGCGATGATTTTTCTGGCAATACTCTCTTTATCTGTTGCCGATTGATAGGCAACTACAGGCGCAGCTTGCAACAGCCGTAGCGCTTTCAGGGTCAAAAGTTCTGGATCGCCAGGGCCTATACCAATACCATAGAGACGACCTTTAGTTGTCATAATTATTCTTCCTCTGTTGCTAGGGCGTTAACTGCGGCGGCGGCGATCGCACTTCCACCACGCCGACCATGTAATGTTAAAAATGGTACATTACGGCTATCTGCTGCTAGGGCGGCTTTCGACTCTGCCGCACCGACAAACCCAACGGGAAAACCCAAGATAACCGCAGGTTTAGGGCAACCTTCATCCAGCATTTCCAACAACCTAAATAGGGCAGTGGGCGCATTACCAATTGCCACCACTGCTCCTTGAAGATGCATTCGCCATAATTCTAAGGCAGCCGCCGATCTTGTAGTACCCATCTTTTCAGCCAGTTCTGGGACTTCGGGAGCGTTGAGAGTGCAGATAACTTGGTTATTCGCAGGTAATCGCCGCCTTGTAACACCTTCAGCTACCATTCGGCAATCACACAGAATTGGCGCTCCATTTGCCAATGCTGCCCGTCCAGACTGCACCGCTGTTGGTGAATATCCCACATCAGTGACAATGTCCGTCATTCCACAGGCATGAATTAGACGAACTGCCACTTTTGCTACATCTGGCGGCAATATTTCCAGATTCGCTTCCGACCGGATGATTGCGAATGAATTACGGTAGATTTCCTTGGCATCTTGAATATAATCAGGCATTCAATTTAAGATTTTGGATTTAAAATTTTAGATTTATCTAGTAAATAGCTATCGGCGTAAGTTCGTAGTCAGGACTTTAGCCCTTATTGGCACTGATTAAGAACATGGGAGCGATCGCATAATTGTTTTAATTGACTGATTTGATATCGATTAGCAAATTCCCTAAAAGTCTCATCATGGTTCAGGCGTTGGGTTTTATATACTAGCAGCATCCGTTCTATCAACGCAGGCAATTTCGCAACAGTTACAAATTGATATTCGCGGCCAAATTGTAGGTCATTATCGTCAACACCTACATAAACCCGATAACCCTCCACCGTTCCATTCTCCTCCTCAACGCTGACACCGAGTAAGGTGATATCACTTTTGCTATGTTGGGCGCAGGATTTAGCACAGCCGCTAAAGTGGATATTCACAGGGCTGTCTAAGGAAACGCGATTTTTGAGATATTCTGCCAATGCTAAAGCGTCGCCTTTGGTGTCAGTAATAGAAGCAGCACATCCTCTTTTGCCAGAACAGGCAACTAATACACTGTTAATGTTGCTAACTGAACAATCTAATCCCAAGGCAGCCATTTTACTTTGAACATCAGCAACCCATTGTTGCGGAATATCTGTCAGGAGTATATTTTGCCTAGGAGTAAGCCTCAGAGTACCGCTACCATATTTTTCTGCTAACTCAGCTAACCCCAATATCTGCATTGTTTCTATGCGACCTAAGGGCAACACGACGCCAAGATAAAATAAACTCGGCTGACGCTGGGGATGAATGCCAATATGGTGATATTTAGTAGCAGTTCTCTCTACAAATTTCTCTTTTTGCCCAAGAGAAGATAGAGGAAAAGCTAGACGTTGCTGGACTTCTTGAAGATAATTTTCACAGCCCAAACTGTTCACTACCTCTCGCAGACGCAGCTTGTGTTTACTACTAGCATCAATATGAGCTAGGTAGACATCTGCTAAAGCTGCCAAGACTGGTAAGCAATTCTCTAATGGCAATAAAATTCCTGTATCTTTGGCTGGTTTACCCTTTGCGCCGACACTCAAACCAAGACGGAAGTACACATTACCATCAACTAAGACAGCAGCAAAGACGATATCATTGACGCGATCGCTTACTGAAACAATGCCGCCGCCATCAAAGCAGACACTAAACTTAGCAGACAGTGCTGATAGTTGAGAATTGGCTTTGATGTAATTATCCCAGGCTTGTACAAAGGGACGGGTGTCCACTAATTCTTGGGGATCGATACCAGCAGTTGGGCTGGTCATAATATTGCGGATCTGATCTACCGCTGTGTTATTAGAACCTAGCCCTAACTTTTGTAGGCGCTTCAGCACCTCAGCATTGATTCCTTGATGAATCTCCCGAATTTGCAGGTTAGCCCGATTAGTCACATCAACATAGCCACCGCCATATAGGTCAGCTATCTCTGCGATCGCGCGGCACTGCTTGCTATTTAAAATGCCACCTGGTATTCTAATGCGAGATAATATACCATCTTGAGCAGGTGTGGCGTAAAACAAGCCTGGACATTTGGTAAATCCGGACAGCAAAACTCGAACTCCTTCCCCGTGCAACGCAAGGATGTAGATGATATATGTCTTTTCAGGACAGCCTGAGAGTTGGCATTCTGACTTACTTGACAGCTGCGGCACAGTCCCGGAATTTCACCGGAGTTTCCCAACTCTAAGCTTTAGTAATTTAGCATGAGAACCCTGTAAGAATTCTCGATGCTTCATAATTTTCATCACCTGATAACATTTTTTTAATCGAGCTATAGATCTAAAACTTCATTGATAGACTTACATAAATGGCTTTCTATCGTAGGCGTTGGCGAAGATGGGTTACAGGGGTTAAGTGCGATCGCCCGTTTCCTAATAGACCAAGCTGAAGTTATAGTAGGAGGCGATCGCCATTTGGCAATGCTTCCTAGTCACGACCAACGCCAGAAAATCGTCTGGACTTCCCCCATTAGCGCCTCAGTAGCCGAAATTATCAAACGTCGCGGTCAATCTGTATGCGTACTGGCTAGTGGCGATCCCATGTGTTACGGCATTGGTGTAACATTAACCAAGCAAATTCCCCTCTCTCAAATCACGATTATCCCTGCACCTTCAACCTTCAGTCTCGCCTGTGCCAGACTGGGATGGTCATTAACGGAAGTGGAAACCCTTAGCTTGTGCGGTCGTCCAGTTTCCGCGATCCAGTCTTACATCTATCCTGGGGCGCGGCTACTGATTTTGAGTGAAGGCAAAGATACACCCGCGATTGTGGCAGAAATTTTGACAAAACGGGGCTATGGTGGCAGCAAAATGACAGTTTTAGAACGGATGGGTGGAACACAGGAACGCATTGTAGAAGGTATAGCTGCAACTTGGAGTGAAATAGATATTGCTGCTTTAAATGCGATCGCAGTTGATTGTCTTGCCGATGCTGGTGTCGTATCTTTACCCAGAATCGCAGGATTGCCAGATAACGCCTATCACCACGATGGACAGTTAACGAAGCATGAAGTTAGAGCGATTACCCTAGCTACCCTAGCACCCACACCAGGACAACTACTATGGGATGTTGGCGCGGGTTGTGGTTCAATCTCTATAGAATGGATGCGGACTCATCCGAGATGTCGAGCGATCGCTATTGAACAAAACTCATCTAGGCTACGCTACATTGCCGATAATGCTGCTGCTTTAGGTGTACCAAATCTGCAAATTATTGCTGGGAAAGCGCCAAATGCTCTCAAAGATTTACCCCAACCTGACGCTATTTTCATAGGTGGGGGAGTAACAGCCGATGGTTTATTTGATATTTGTTGGTCAGCATTAAAGCCTGGTGGACGTTTAGTAGCAAATGTCGTCACAATTGAGGGCGAGCAAACCTTATTTAAATGGTATGAACAAGTTGGTGGAAATTTCACCCGCATTGCAATCCAACGTGCGGAACCGATTGGTAAATTTTTAGGCTGGCGAGGAATGGCACCTGTTACACAGTGGGTAGTAGTAAAATCTTCAGCCACACATCAATCATTTCTTTTCCAATAAACCTGCCTTGAACATAGGGTAGGAGGCAGAAGAGAAGGAAGGGTTAAGATTTTCATTGTTCCTTGTGAGCGCAGCTCATGGAGTCTCTTGCATCCATTATTTTTTATCGGCGTTTATAGCGTTTTACAACCCAGTGAGGTACAAGAAGAAGTAATTAACCACAGATGACCACGGATAACTTCTTACTTTAGCAGACTGGAAACCGCTATATGATCATTTATCAAAGGACACAAAAACATTCAGCATACGGTGCGCTACACAGATCTGTCTCCACAATGTTTTAACGATTTCTGGCAAGATTAGGACGTCTTGAGGAAATCATATTGAACTAGCTGTCTCCCTAACAGCTTCTCGCAGCCGCTCCACATCGCGCATCGGTGGTGCACCAAAGAGCCGCTTATACTCCCGGTTGAAATGCGAGGCATCATCATACCCCACATGGTAGGCAGCACTGGTAGCATCAAGGTTTTGCCCCAGCATTAGACGGCGAGCCTCCTGGAGCCGCAGTTGTTTCTGGAACTGCAAAGGACTCATTGCTGTGACAGACTTGAAGTGATGGTGAAAGCCCGAGACACTCATTCCAAACTCTCGTGCAATATCTTCAATCCGAAGCGGCTGGTTAAAGTCTTTCCGAAGGCGATCAACGGCTCTGGCGATGTGGTGGGTGTAGCCACCCAGAACAGCAATCTGACGCAGCCTTCCACCTTGCTCTCCCATCAGGAGTCGGTAAATGATTTCCCGCTTAATTAGTGGTGCGAGAACATGAGCTTCAGCAGGGGAATCTAGAAGCCTGACGAGCCGCACCACAGCGTCCAACAGATTTGCATCCAAAGGACTTACGTCAATCGCTTTCACATCAGCACGGCTGCGCGATGAGGGATGCCCTGCCTCAACCATGACTGAACCGACAAGGGTAGGGTCGAGATCGAGGCGAAGGCTAAGGTACGGTTGCTCTTTGGACGCTTCCAGAATTTGGCTAGCAATCGGCAGTTCGACTGTAGCAAGCAGATAATGCATAGGGTCGTACTGATAGCGATCGCTGCCCAGCAGGACTTCTTTGCTGCCTTGAGCGATCACACAAAAGGCAGGTATAGAAACACTATGAACGCATTCCGAAGGCGAGGAGGAGCGGTTGAAGTGCAATCCAGAAAGCGGCTCAATCGTCCCATCATGACGAATAGCCTGGGCAATCCGCTCAGTCAGTTCTTCTCTATTGGCTTGCGCCCTTTCTGCCTCACGCTTTGCCTGCGGGTCGTTCATTAAATCCATATCGGACTTTTCACTCGTTTTGGCAGCGTTCATTTCTAAATTTGCAGGATTGTACAACAATTTTAGACGATTGTTCTATTGCTTGCCCTTCAAGATTCTTACAATGAAGCTAAAGCGATGAAAAATGATTCCAGCTTCTTGTAAACATTCTAGATTTTTATTCAATAGAAAGGACAGCCTGCGTCGGTTACAGACCGATCACATCGACCTCTACCAAATGCACCACATTGATCGACGCACGCCCTGGGAGGAGATTTGGCAGGCAATGGAACTCCTGGTACAGCAAGGCAAGGTGATCTACGTCGGCAGCAGCAACTTCGCTGGCTGGGATATCGCTACCGCACAATGCGCCGCCGAGGGTCGCCACTTCATGGGCTTGGTGTCCGAGCAGAGTCTCTATAACCTAAACGCCCGCACGATTGAACTGGAGGTAATCCCTGCCTGCCGGCACTACGACCTGGGCCTCATTCCCTGGAGTCCTCTCGGTGGTGGGCTGCTGGGCGGGTTGTTGCGTAAGGCCACCGAGGGCCGTCGGGCCGACTCGCGGATGCAGCAGCAGATCGAGCAGCATCTCTCGCAGCTAAAGTCCTATGAAGCGCTATGTCAGGAGCTTGGTGAAGTCCCTGCGGATGTCGCACTGGCCTGGCTGCTGCACAACCCTGCCGTCACGGCTCCGATCGTCGGGCCACGCACCGTGGAGCAACTGACCGAGAGCCTGCGGGCCTTGGAGATATCCCTCTCAGACGAGATGCTCCGACAGCTCGACGAGATTTGGCCCGGACCCGGCGGCGAGGCACCTAAGGCTTACGCCTGGTAGAATGCAGCACCGTTCAAAAGGCAGTTCCGTGTGCTTCCTACTGTTGAACAGTCTGTTGAGAATACGGCAATACCGTGGACTGGATCGAACAGGTCAGTGACATGCAATACCAGACACTACACGTAAACCAATAGGAGCATCCATTTATGTACAACACGAAAGCTTATGCCGCAGCCAGTGCAACATCACCCCTGGCCTCTACCCAAATCAAGCGGCGCGATCTAATTGAACACGACGTTCAGATTGAAATTCTCTTCTGCGGTATCTGTCACTCCGATCTCCATTCAGTGCGGAACGAGTGGGGCGGCACGGTCTACCCGATCGTTCCCGGTCATGAGATCGTGGGCCGTGTCACGGAGGTTGGCTCGGCAGTTACGAAGTACAAACCCGGCGATCTGGCGGCGATCGGCTGTATGGTCGATTCGGATTTGACCTGCCCCCATTGCAAGGCTGGACTTGAGCAGTTTTGCCAAAATACGATCCTCACCTACAACTCCCCAGACAAGCACCTGGGAGGAGTCACTTATGGCGGCTACTCCAATAGCATTGTCGCCGATGAACGTTTCGTTCTGCGCGTCCCAGACAATCTCGACCTGGCTGGAGTTGCACCACTCCTTTGCGCTGGGATTACAACCTATTCACCGCTACGCCATTGGGGTGTTTCCGAGGGCAAAAAGGTTGGCGTGGTTGGTCTTGGTGGGCTGGGACACATGGCGGTGAAATTTGCCCATGCGTTCGGTACTCATGTCGTTGTCTTCACCACCTCGCCAGACAAGACAGAAGACGCGCTTCGCCTCGGTGCTGATGAAGTGGTTGTCTCCCGCAATGCCGACGAAATGCAGAAACACGCGGGCAGCTTCGATTTCATCCTTGACACCGTCTCCGCCAAACACGACATCAACGCCTACCTCAACCTGCTCCGCCTCGACGGCAACATCACTTTGGTCGGCGCACCCGAAAAGCCCCTGGATGTTGCGGCATTCAGCCTCATTATGGCCCGCCGCAGTCTCTCCGGCTCTAGCATTGGCGGCATTGCCGAAACCCAGGAGATGCTTGACTTTTGCGGTGAACACAGCATCACTGCTGATGTCGAAGTTGTCCCCATCCAGAAGGTCAACGAAGCCTACGATCGCCTGCTCAAGTCCGATGTGAAGTACCGCTTCGTGATTGATATGGCATCTCTTAAATCTGAATAACCGAGGTGAAACCTCGAAGGAGAAATCAAAATGCAAACGCGCAAACATTGAAAAATGACATCTCTCATTGTTCAAGATTGAATTTGAGGTTTCGGTAGGGTAGTAGGTGAAGGGTGTCTGCGGAGCGGTTTAGGCTTTATTGTGGTATTCAGACCCTTTGCCAACTTGATAGGAGAACATCAACGTGACTGGCGAACAACATTCTCTGCTGAAAGCATCCGACATTAATGCAATAGATGCGTTTGAGTTTCATCATCCGCTCAATCCCAATTCAGAAATTTATTTACGGTTTCTTGGGCGTGCTGTCGGTCTTAAACGCATTGGTGTGACAATCGCTCGTGTACCGCCGGGCAAGGAATCTTTCATTTACCACGCTCACCAGAATGAAGAAGAATGGGTTTACATCTTGTCAGGTCGAGGGATTGCGGAAATTGGAGATAGGGAATACGAAGTTGAACCAGGAGACTTTATGGGTTTTGGGCTACCTCAACAACCGCATCATCTTCGTAACCCATTCAATGAAGACCTTGTATACCTGATGGGTGGAGAAGCAGGACGCTTAGATGTCGGTGTTTTTCCTCGGCTTGGTAAACGGGTGATTAGGGATAGCGAGTCAGCTTACATCGTCGATGAGGCAGCGCTTCAACTTTTTTGGAGCAGCAAGCAATCTGCTGAAGATTGATGCCTGCTGGAGCGATTAGTGCAAAGCGCAACTCCGAAGGAATCGCGGCATATCGGCTCAAATGCAGCGGACAAACGAGATCTGCTGATGCTGAGTTCGTTTTTGTCTGCTGCCGCTGATTGGAGACGTTTGGAAAAATCTATTCGTGAATAAACAAAACTCTTAATGCAAGGCATTTTCATTCAATATATTTGCCTCATCTTGATCATTCTTGGACTGGTCACGATCGCCAATCAGCTGCGACTGGCTTACCCGATCGTACTCGTATTGGGCGGACTCGCGCTGAGTTTCATCGCTCCGTTTTCAAATATCACCATTAATCCAGAGCTAATTTTCCTGATTTTTCTTCCACCCCTGCTCTATGAAGCGGCATGGCAAGTCTCGTGGAAAGAATTCTGGAAATGGCGAGGGTTAATCATCGGTTTTGCTTTTCCGATTGTCATCTTAACTTCGTGCGCGATCGCGGTTGTCTCCAGTGCGTTGATTCCCGGTTTTACGTTAGCGCTGGGCTTTCTTTTGGGTGGCATTATCTCACCGCCTGATGCCGTTTCCGCAACGACTATCATGCAGCGGGTAAACGTGCCGAAATCCCTGGGCAGAATTATTGAAGGCGAAAGCTTGCTCAACGATGCCTCCTCGCTGATCGTGTTTCGCTTCGCGTTGGCGGCAGTCCTCACCGGACAGTTCCATTTTCAAGAGGCAGCCGTCAACTTCGTTGTCGTTATTCTAATGGGAATCTCGATCGGACTCGTTGTCGGGTTGATTTTCTACGCCATTCATCGTTTATTACCCACAACGCCCAGCATCGAAATCGTTTTATCACTGGTCACGCCCTACTGTATGTATTATTTTGCCGAACACTTTCATGTTTCGGGCGTGCTAGCGGTCGTCAGTGGTGGACTTCTGTTATCCAGCAAGCGCAATAGTTTACTGAGTTACCGGAGCCGGGTTGAAGGTTTAAATGTATGGGCTAATCTGGTCTTTGTCCTGAACGGATTGATTTTTTTGCTCATCGGACTCGAGTTGCCGTTTGTCACTCGGCAACTTGGAAACATTAGTTTAGGCAGTGCCGTTTGGTACGGATTGATCATCGCTTTCGTGCTGATTGTAACCAGGCTGCTTTGCACATTAGGAACTTCTGTTTTGATGAGATTCATGAGCCGTTTTATCACGGTGTCAGACCCGAATCCGGGATGGAGAGGTCCGCTGATTTTCGGTTGGGCAGGAATGCGCGGTGTGGTATCACTGGCATCTGCACTTTCCGTCCCGATACTCACTCAAGCAGGACAGCCGTTTCCCTATCGTGACCTAATTCTCTTTATCACGTTTATCGTCATTCTAATGACCCTGGTTTTTCAAGGATTAACGCTTCCCTGGCTGATCCGCAAAGTAAACCTCAAGGATAGGTTCACCCTTATCCCTGAACAAAAGCAGGAAATCATCATTCAAAAAAAATTAGCGCAGGCTTCGCTTCGCTTTCTGGAAGAAAAATACAGCCCAGAGCGGGCGCGAAACGAACACTTGGATAATTTGTTCTCGAAGCTCGAAATCGATCTGAAATTTTTTGATCGCCAACTCGAAGAATCAAATTTCGTCTGGCAAAACTCATTACAAGGTTATCAATCCATTTACCTGGAAGTGCTGGAGCAACGACGAAATCTATTGAACAAAATGAATCGCCGTGCCGAGTTTGACGAAGAGTTGATCAGGAAGTATCTCTTGTTGACCGACGTGGAAGAATTCAAAGTCCGGGAAATCGGTTTACAGGAATCCGACGCCGAGTAAGGAGAAATGATCAGCAACAACACCAAAGGAAAAGCTGTTATCACGGGCGCGAGCAGCGGGTTAGGCGATTGTTAGGTGAAAAATTGAAGGGACGACTCCTTCAATTAATTCAGCTTTCTGATGTTCGGGCATAGCTTGATAGCGACGCTCAAATTCGTGGCGAGGCGATCTATCACCGCTTTCCAACGCTGGAGTTTCGTTAATGTGTGGTTGCTGTGGTTGCCGTTGCGTCACCATGTAGCAACCCTCTAGATAGTGTGAACACTTTCATTTTATGAATTTGATTCACTATCACATAGTTAGTAAACTAATTGTGCAATTTGTCAAGTAACCAAGCCACAGCATCTTCAACGTTACTTACTTGCTCCCCTGGTGGTGTAGCTGGACGGTTTACCATCACGACTTTGACACCCAGTTCTCGCGCCGCAATAATCTTGGCGTAAGTGGCATCACCACCGCTATTTTTGCTGACAATAGTATCGATTTTGTGGTGAATGAGAATTTCTCGCTCATTATCCAAGGCAAAGGGACCGCGATCGCACAATACCAAACCTGGCGGTAGCAATACATCAGGGTTAGGCGGATCGATCACCCGCATCAAAAACCAAATTCCTTTTAAGTGCGCAAAGGTGTTGAGTTCTTGTCTACCAACAGTTAAAAATACTCGCTGTGCTTGATTTGATAGCGCTGCGGCTGCGGCTGCAATATTATCAACTTCAAGCCAGCGATCGCCACTTACCTTTTTCCAAACAGGGCGGTTTAACATCAGACGGGCTATACCAACTTTCATCGCCGCCGCCGCCGCATTAAAGGAAATTTGGCTAGCAAAGGGATGAGTTGCATCTATTAAAAAGTTGATTTCCATCTCATGCAAATAGCTAGCCAATCCAGCTACACCACCAAATCCCCCAATTCGGACACTACCAGACGGGACTGATGGTTGGTGAGTACGACCGGCTAAAGATGCGATCGCCTCGATTCGCGGGATACTAGCGACTCTAGCCGCTAATTCTACCGCATCTCCGGTTCCACCCAAAATCAAAACCCGCTTCATACCAATTTTGGTTTCAAAGCAGGTAGAGGTGGAATTTTTGCCAAAATACCCTTTTTCAGCGCTTCTGGTCGTTCTGACCAAGGCAGTAAACCATCATCCTTACTGTAGTATTGGCTAGCACATTCCAAAACCGCAGATGCACTTTCATCAACTGCTAAATCGCCAAAAAGATATGTAATTTTGCCCTGCGCTGCAAAAGCCACGACGCAGGAACGGTTACAAGCGCTCATGCATTCTACTTGCTGAATGGGAAATTGATCTCGCAGCTCCCAATCTTGTGCCAGGTCTTGAAGCTGTTTTAGTAGTTTTTCACCGCCACTTTCACCTAAGCGTTTGCCATCTTGCCAAACACTGGCACAGGTTTTGCAAACAAATAGGGTATGGGAGGATACACCCAAGTTACTAGTTTCAGAATTATTAACAGCAGTCATCTGTACCTCGCAGATGTGTAGAACAAAACACTTAACATTTGGTGGGCATCCTGACTCACTCAATTTTGGAATTTGCAAAATTGGTTCACAGTTGCGGGACAGCGCCGGATTTACACCGGACTTTCCCCGTTACCTCTGGTGGCTGCTCCCCACCAGAACCAAATGGCTTGTTAAATCATACACTACTGCTATCAGATGAAAGCGAACTCTGCTTTCCTCCGAGTTTCCTCTGCGGTTAAAAATAAAAAAAATCCCACGCCTTAAAGACTTGGGAATCTAAGTTCCGTACTATTTATATTTACTCTTAAAATCTTAAACCTACGCCACCTTGCAACGAAAAAGCAGTACCACTACCATTACGGTAGGCGTCAAAAGCAATAATAGCGTTGCCAAAAAGAACAGTGTTGCTATTTGGTACAACGTAATCAATTCCTGGTTGCAAGGCAAAGCTAATTTTATTACCCACAGGAGAAGGGTCATCCCCACTAGCCAAGGCTAATCCCGCTCCTAAGTAGGCATCAGTTTGCCAGTTCAAAGGTACATCGTAAGAAACTGTGGGCACAATTGCTGTACCCTGACCTATTAAAGCCTGAGCACGGAAAGAAATTGGTGACTCTAAAAGTTTATAACGAAAAGCAATTACCCCACCGAGTTGAAGACCATCACTCAATCCCACAGATGGACCTATACCAACATAACTACCATATGCTACTTGCGCTTGTGCTGGCTGAATGCTCATAGCAAGATTCAACAGCGAACCAGCCCCTAGAACTGCAATCAAATATCGGAGATGCTTCATTGCCCGTTTCCTCACACCATCTGAAATTGTCAAGGTTCCTTTTAATACCTATGTTATCGCTGTTATTGGTAATAATCAGTGGTTAGTGGTCAGTTGTTGGTGGGCATGGGCATAGGGCATGGAGAATGAAGCATTATTATCCTTGCCCCTGCGAAGTTCTGAGCGTCGGCTTCCGGTGCTCAGACTTCTCTGCTATGGGCAACGAGGATGAATGCCTCCTTGAGTACAAATGTAAGCCAGTTGTTTGGCATCTAAGTGTTTGGCTTGAGAAAAATCAACTCCTTGCACTACAGCAGAAACTGATCCTTTAGATGGCGTTTGGACAAATTGATCTGCTGGATCTTCTTTGGTGGGCGAAAGAATTGCCCCCTGAAAATCAGCTCCTGCGACATTTGCTCCCCGTAAATCTACAAGGCTCAGGTCAGCATTTTGCAAATTGGCATTTTGCATTTGCGCTGAACGCAAAACGGCACCAGTCAGACGAGTAGCAATCAAATTAGCATTGCTGAGATTGGCACGTTCTAAATCGGCTCCAGATAAGTCTGCTCCTTGCCAATCGGTTTTGGTTAAGTTCGCATAGGACAATTGAGCGCCTATGGCAGTTACGCGACCTAAACGCACCCCATATAAATCAGCTTCGTTCAATTTGGCATCGCCTAAATCTGCTCCAGTCAGGCTGGCATTTTCTAGAACTGCGCCACGCAAATCGGCTCCTACTAGCTGGGTGCTGCTGAGGTTAGCACCAATTAACCGTGCATCGGATAAGTTAGCTCTATTAAGAGTGGAACGGCTCAAATCGCTACGGTTCATTACCACGCGGCTGAGATTAGCATCGGTGAAATTGACTTGCTTCATCTGCACCTGGCTCAAATCGGCCATAACATCGTCGTAGGTATCCCAGCGTCCATCTTCACCTACGCTGCGAAAGCGACTACCGCGAAAACTAGCTTGATTAAGATTTGCAGACTTGAATTTAATTCCCGATAAATCAACGTTGTCTAGTACCAAGTTAAACAAAGGATTAGCTTCAGAGCCAGTGAAACCCAATTGGGTACGGCTCAAATCGACGCCACTACTTTGACCACTGTAAACAGCGAGAATTTTGTTAATCGCTTTTTGGTTCAGTTGTAACCGCTTTTGTCGCGTTTCCTGATCTTGGGGTGCATTAGCGTTTCCATCGACCTCACCAGCCAGAAACTGATTCTGATTTTTTAATTCAGGGATAGCTTTCAGCCCGACATGTGCCAAAGCTTGTTGAACTGTATCCACTAGGGTAGGATTGGTTTCTTTAACCAGTAGATCTGTAAGGAATTGAATCGCCTGCGGATCATTAAGAGTACCCATAGCGAGAATTGCACTGCGACGCTCTTCATCTGTAGCAGTCGAGTTGGGGTTGAGCTGCTTTACGAGTTCTAGAAACTGTTGGCTGTTGATTTGTTGAGATTTACGTTGGGTTTCCTGAGTTTGGATGTAGACTTGAGTGCCTACTAAAGTTGCCAACACAGCTACCATGCTCAGGAGGGCAACTCCGCTCAGGGTAAGATTAGGATTGCGCCGGATCAACGCTAATAGGGGATGCAACTGTGTATTTTCAGCTGCACTTGCTACTTCTTGATTTTCTGTCGGCGATTGCTCTACGTCATCGGGCTGAGTTCGCTTGTTGTCATCTACGAGTGAGGCTGGCAAAGGACGAGTGGCATCTACTGTATGAGTACCTGCCAAAATATCATGCAATGCACGCCGCCCCTGCTTTGAAGGTAAGCCAATTCCTTCACCTGCGATCGCCAATAAAGCCAAAACTGCAAAAACTCCTAAGTTAGGAAAGGCTAAACTGTAGCGCCACAGAAGATAAGCGACAGATAGCGGTACAGTCCAACGACCAAGTCCTTCTCGGACTATAACTGCCCCAAAACCTGGTGCTGACCCTTGCTCGTTCACTACTCGAATGCCAAATCGCCGCTTCGGAATTGTGCTACCTGTTTTTGCCAGTAAATATAACTGCCATCCCGATATTGTCACGGGTGCTAACAAGGCGATACTCCACAAAATATTAGTGGGCCAGGCTACGTTACGGATACCATAGCTAACAGGCAATGCTAAAGGTCGGGCGATCGCTCTTTCTGTTACCACTAGTACAGGGTTAACAGGTACACGGTTCAAATCGCTTCTGGAATTGGCATACACGCCTAAGCCGAAGGGAATCAAGCCACTAGTAACCACCAGTGTGATTTCCGCTGCCCAAGCGGCAACACGTCTAGATACTAGTGGTAGTGAGTTAGATTTTTCCGGGTCTTTTGACCGCCTCGATTGATTATTACTGCTCCTGACAATTGGGGTCGCCATCGTAATTAATTCCCTTTGACTTTATTTCTACACCGCTTGCGGCGTGGTTTAAATAGACTATTTTTTATGTTGAAAGCTACTAGACACAAAAAATTTGTATCCAACATACACTAACAGTGCCAACACTGCCAGACTGATGACGGAGGCTACAAGCTTAAGAAATGTTTGCAACATCGCTATACCTAATACCGCCGTCACACCCAAGACTACTAGCTTTTTCGTTCCAGACAAGGTGTTGAACCAGCTTTGTATTCGTGTCAGCTGCGAGTTTAAGCTCCCAAAACTGAATTGAAAGGTTTGTTTTCGTTCTTCTGTTGGGGAAACTTCGGCTGACGAGGAATTAATATCTGCCTCTAGCTTTTGCAGGCGACGTTGCAAGTCTTCTTCTGGTTGAGGATTCATAAATCTTTTTTACCTCAGCTTATAGGCGGTTTTGTATGTGATTTTAGCTAATGTATCTGGTTGCCAAATATTTTTAGACAGTTCACAATATCATTTTGTTTAAAAGTTACAATCATAAATTTCTCAAACACCTTCATGGCAAGGATTTCATGAGCCGTCGTTTCAAATCCGGAAATTCCGAAATAGTACAGGACTGAACAGGAATCAAAATATTAATTAATAAAAGTCATACTAGTTACTTCGGTTTTTGTTTTCTCCGTAAGTGCTCTCTACTTGCAGTTCCATACCATACAGTTATTTGATGCTTTTTTCATCATTCTTTATCTCATATATTTCTTATATATGAATATAAAAATTTATACGTTGTATTTTGGAACACAAACTGATGAACATCGTCTAAAAACTTAGATTAAGTCTAAAAATATCGCTTAATAAACAGTCGGGAGCATTAATCTAATCATATGAAAATACTTAGAATATTTACAGTCGTTCCCGCAGCCTTGGCGATGAGTTTGGCGCTTAACGATGTTAATTTAGCAAAGGACGCTCCAAAAATCGTTAATCGCAACTTCAGCCCTGACCCTTTAGTTTTCAATGGCAGTTCTGGGGGTTCGGTGAAAAGCAATTGCGGTAATATTCCTGCTACACCCAGTCAAGTTATCCAGGTTCCAGAGTCGCTGCCTTACTTGCGCGTCACTGTTGAGAGTAAAGGACAGCCCACCTTGCTGATTGATGGACCTGGAGGAAAGTTCTGTGTTTTAGCAGACAGTTACTCTGGAGGCAAAGCAGAGCTGGCTGGTTACTGGCCAGCAGGAGAATACTCACTTTATGTAGGTGACTCATCTCAAGGGAAGTTTAACTATACCCTCTCAATTTCACAAAAGCCATCTAAATAGTTGCTTTGTTAGCTATTAAGAAACGGGGAACAGTAATTCAGTTCCCCGTTTCCGATTAAATGTAGTACATCAGTTCTTTTTCGCGCTGTTTGCTTCGCCGTTCACAAAGGTCTTGGAGCGTATATTTTTCTAAAACAGAGTTAGCCGCTTGACGTGCTTCGTGCCAAATTTCTTCAATGATTTGAGTTTCTACTGTTTTAGAATTTTTATCAATAGGAGCAACAGCATCTACCCCTTCAATGCAGCTCCAAGCTTCCAGCAAACTAATTTTCCGAGGATCTCGTGCCAGAACATAGCCGCCTTTGGCCCCACGTATGCTCTTAATCAGGCCTCCACGCCTCAAAGTCGCTAGCAATTGCTCTAAATAGCGGTTCGGTATATCTTGCAGTACTGCCATCTGCCGGATTTGTAGAGATTCACCACTAGGGTAACGACTCGCCAACTCTAACAGAGCTAGAAGTGCGTATTCAGATTTGTTAGAGATTTCCACAGGTGTAATATATTAAAGTTAAGAATGTAATGTTACTGTTGACTTTTGCTTCAAGTTTTGAATTAAAAAACTTGATAATTAATCTTTAGTTGAATAGTTGATTTAACTTTAGAGACTCTTAACGATAGAAGCAAATATTTTTATTTTTTAATTCGATAAATAAAAGTTATTAATATAGCGTATTTTCTGCCCAGAGGGCTTGATTCAAGTTTGAGCATTAGTTAGTCTCATTAAAAATGGGAAAATCTCATGAAGTTAGGAATTGTGTACTTCTTAAGATAGGCACTCCTAGAGATACAACAATAGTGACATAACAACTTTGTTTTCGCTGAGTTCTGCGCTAAGAGGGTAAAACAAAAATGGAACTCAAAGCAGTTGCAATGCAAATTCCGGCAGACTGTAACCTCATCTTGGGGCAAACCCACTTTATCAAAACAGTGGAAGACCTATATGAAATTATGGTAAGTATATCTTCACAGGTGAAATTTGGGATTGCGTTCTGTGAAGCCTCAGGACCATGCCTCATCAGAACTACAGGAAACGATCGCTCTCTAGAAGAAGCAGCAATTACGAATGCTATAGCTATTGGTGCAGGTCACAGTTTTATCATTCTACTCAGAGAAGCTTACCCAATCAACTTCCTTAATGCTATCAAGCAGTGTCCAGAAGTCTGCATGATTTATTGTGCAACGGCAAATCCAGTAGAGGTAATTGTAGCTGAAACCAAGCAAGGAAAAGGGATTCTTGGTGTTATTGATGGATTTTCGCCTAAAGGATTAGAAACACCTGAAGATGTAAACACGCGTCAGGTGTTTTTACGCCAGATTGGTTATAAGCTTTAACTTTTAAAGTACCTGCGCAATAAGTCTTTAAATTGTGAATTTAAGTTGAAGCTAAGCTTATTCAAATAAGGACTTACCGCTACGCGTTGATGTTTGTTTGTCCCCAGACTTGGAGTCTGAGGAGCTATTTGCCGAAAGTGGATGCACCCGATTTATTATCGCTAGCGAGCATTTTATTTTAATGCTTAAGAGTTGTTGCTAATCTCTCTTAGTTTTTTAGAATTTTTCAAATCTTGCCATAAAGATTTAATCTGCCTGTAGGCTTCTTCTGGAGAGAG
This sequence comes from Nostoc sp. T09, assembly GCF_002154695.1. Taxonomy (GTDB): domain Bacteria; phylum Cyanobacteriota; class Cyanobacteriia; order Cyanobacteriales; family Nostocaceae; genus Aulosira. The sequence goes on along the minus strand of NZ_MTAV01000024.1, from coordinate 1,211 downwards.
TTTACCGTTAGTTTCTAAACAGGTAATAAATTCAACTCTTTGAGAAAATTCTCTGATATTAATCGAAAATTCTAGATTTTCTGCTTTCATTCGTCCATACTCACGAGCATAAGTATAGAAAAAGCTGTCTTTATCGGTGTTGTTGCACTGTTCCATCACCTGGCTCCTTGCATACTATACAGCTAGGTTGTTTAGCTAATTAAAATAATCTTAAAATTAAGCTATTTACCCAATTTAGAGGATGATTACCATTTTCCCATTTTTTTTCTTTATTACTTAATAATTGCATGGTTATTAGCCTCTTTCCCGTGCGTTAGGGTACATACAATTATGATTAACTCAATAGGATTTTTGCAACCTGATTTTTTATTACCATTCGATAAAATAAATATATTCTATAAACTGATTTTTTATTACCATTCTGAAAAATCACTGTATTAAGTTAACGGCAACCAGCCAAGAAATACTAGGTTGGATTTAAGCTGTATTAAGTTTTGATGATATTTGTAATTAATTACAATGGTTGAATTTTTATATATGTTTCTATCAATTACTCATCATGTTTGTTGGTTTGTAGTTTAATGAAAAATATAAGGAAGATAAATTTTATTCCCTTAAGTTAATTAAACTTGGAGGCAACAACTCATGCGGGAAATGCCCTTGATAAACTTAACTGATGAAGAGCGCAAGAGAAATAAATATCTCGACAAATCTAATCATGCTCCATACTTTAGAATATTCTTGATCGTAATAGGCATGTTTTTGCTCTTGACTATAGGTGCTTCACTGAGCGCTTTTTAAGTCTGGCTTTGCCTTTTCAATGCTTGTAGCTATGCAAATGGCAAGATATCGTTAGTTCAGCATAGCCTCTAAATATAACCACATCCTTTTTTAGATGCATACCAAGAATTTTCAAGGAAGCTATCAAACCCTCTTTTCAGTATTGAGAGAGGGTTTCATGTTGGTGGTAGGCGAAGAATAAATCAGATTAGCGATCGCTCCTAAACCAGTCTCACCCCACTCTCAAGACTGCATTTCTAATTTCTGGATTGATGACTCTATTTAATCAAGGCTAACTTTAATCATTAACCCCGCTAGGAGCCAAGCAAACGCATAAACTCATTAATTACATACAGCGAATTTCAAGTTAGTGAAGTACAGATTCTAAGCCTCAAACCCAAGCATAAAGACTGTTTTACTTCTGAATTCTG
>NZ_MTAV01000213.1:4797-36695 GCF_002154695.1 Nostoc sp. T09 | reverse complement strand
GTGTCTAGACTAAAATAGTGCAATATAAAAGACAGAACATTGGGGTAATTGGATGGGTAAAGGTCGTAGGGATAAGGTTGTTATAGGAGAATTATTAATGTCACAAGATTATCAAAATTTACTAGAAGTTTTTACTGAAGCTCGAAGTATGGCTCAGGAGTCGCGGATTATGGCTGAATTTGCCCAACTTCAGGCGAAAGAAACTTGGCTTATAGCTGAACTTGCCTTACTTAGGTCTAAAGAAAGCCAGATGATAGCTGAACTTGCCTTACTTAGGGTGAAACAATCCCAAAATAGGTCTAAACTTACCGATTTTATTCAACAGAAAGCGTGGAATTGTTGAAAACAAGGGTGAACGGCCACGGGGTAAAACTAGCTCTGAAACTAGCTTGAAAGCGCACTAACAGCCAAATTAGGCAGCAAGCAACTTGAATTGTTGATAGTGCATTGGTACGTTAGCCTGCGACATAACACACCCTTGTATCTTAAAAGAAATGGTGCTAATGAACTGCTTCTGTTTGGTTCTTGAGTTGAGATGCAATCAAAGGAACTTTAGGCGCGAAGAAAAATCCCATCAAACTAGCAAAGAGTATGGGTGTAAAAGGACTAAAGTTAGTTAGTTTTGATAGCAGCAAAGTTGTGCTGATAGGTGTACGCGTGACTGCTGCATTAATAGCAGCCATTGTACAAATCATCGCCAAAGCAGGATTGACGCTGGGAATTAAGAGTGCTGCTGCTTTACCTACACAAGCACCAGTAAAAAACAAGGGGATGATAAATCCACCACGCCAACCACCTGTAACTGTCATGCTAATCGCAGCCATTTTACCCAAAGCTAGCAGCAACAGAAAAATAGCCGGAAAGTTAGTAGTAACAACAGATTCTAGTTCTTCATGACCAAAATAACGGGTAAGTGGCAAAACAGCTGCTAAAATCCCCAATCCCAAGCCTGCGACTGTGGTGCGTACATAAATTGGCCCAGGAATTAGGCTAAATAGGCGATCGCAACTCCGAAAAATCCCCATAAAAATCCATCCTGCTACCGCCCCTAAAATACCAAAGGCGATCGCCAAAGCAAAATCATCAATGTTCGCTAAGTTGTATTGGGGAAAATTCCAAGTGGGTGCAATTCCTAAATGGGTAATTGCTGCAAATACCAGATAACTAGCACAACTAGCCACAATAGCAGGCATCAAAGCTTCGTAATATTCCACAATATGCTGATGGTGCAAAATCTCTAGGGCGAACATCGCACCACCAAGGGGTGAGCCAAACAAGGCAGTGAAGCCAGCCGCCATCGCTGCTAAACTCATAGATCTGAGATCTTCTCCTTTGAGTTTTAGGCGATCGGCTACCCAAGTGCCAAAAGAACCAGTTACTTGTACTAGCGGTGCTTCTGGCCCAGCACTACCACCTGCCGAAATGCTGACTAGAGAAGCAAGAATCATTGAGGGATTTTTACGAGTATCCAGCCGTCCGCCGCGAAAGTGGATATTATCAACAATTACAGCGATTTCACCGGGATTTCCCAAAAAATGAATCACTAACCCAATCAATAAACCGCTAAGCGGCATTATCAAAAGCAGACTCGGACCTTCAAATTGTCGCAGTCCATGAGTAATTAACTCTAGAACATTCCAGTAGAAACCAGCAAACAGACCACTAACAGTCCCAACGGCTGCCCAGCATAAAACCCAGCGTGAAATCATTAGCGGATTACGCTTTGCCAAGCCAAAAAGTTGAGAAAATGTCCAGCGTTGAGTTTGATTGCTAGCCGGGGGCTTATTTGGTAGCACTGCTGATTTCCTATTTTGAAACGAAAGTTACAGAATATTTACATTTTCTATAGTAAAAGCTATTGGCTAGCTAAATCATCTTTAGTCCTTATAAGAAGTATTTAAGTCTCTAGATAGTGTGTGCTTCGCAACTGGAAAATCTAAGCTTGGCGTAGAAGTATGGGGAAATAGTCATGAATAAAGAAACAGTTCCTAGCCAAGCCGAAAAGATGAATCCCGAAAGTGATCCATCACAATTAAGCCCAGAGGTACTAGACAAAATTAAACACCCTCCGAAAATGGACGATGTGATCCGAGAACAATCAGCAGAAGAACGCAGATCCAACCCAGCTTTAGTACCAGAAATGCTGGATGAACCAACTGATGAGATGATTGGCTTCACTAAAGAGTAAAAAAACTGCTTAGTTAAGGCGGTTACAAACCGCCACTACACAAACAAAATTTGCCAATCCAGAGCAAAGGAAACCTCAGGATTTTAGCTTGGAAACCTTAGCTATATATGAAAAATAGTAAATACTAAACTTTTAAGCATCAGGAAACATTTCTATAAATATTAAAAATCTTCTACCACTTGGGGAAGCCAATTCTGTGGCTTCCTCTATCTTTAGAAAGATGTTTAATTAATTAAGAAGAAATTAATTTATCTTTATAAAAGTAGCTATTAACTGTCTTAGTAAACAGTTTCTTCCTTCTTGAAGAAATTGCTGTATGTTTGCGAGTTTTCCCCAAAATTTTACGCTTATTTACAATAAGGCTGATTATTTTTAAGTTTTTTGATTGTTTTATTCATTAATTAAGTTTTTTGGTCAAAAGTAACATAAAATAAAATTTTTTAAGATATTGCATGGTTTCATTTTCTAATAATTATTAAGACGAGCGATCGCTACATTGATAATGTTGTACCGCAAGCCAATAAACAAGCTGCAAAAATTCATCCAAAAACAAAGTTTTTTGCGTATAGGGGTTTTTCTAGCAACTCTGTTAGGCATCATATTGTTCAGTTGGGTAGCACTCTCGCAGCAACCAGTTACCCTCAATCTGTTAATGACTGCTCCTGATGCCCAACCTTGGAGACAGGGTTTAATTAGAGACTTTGAGGCTGAGAACCCAGGCATTCGCATTAACTTGGTTGAAGGGCCAAATGCCACAAATTTGCTCGAAGACCTATATACCTCATCTTTTATCTTGGGTGAATCTCCTTATGACCTGATAAATATGGATGTCATTTGGACATCCAAATTTGCTGCTGCTGGATGGTTGTTACCTCTAGGCGATCGCATTTCTAAGGAGGATTTAGCAGCATTTTCGCCCAAGGATGTCGAAGGGGGACGTTACCAAAACAAGCTGTACAGAATTCCCATACGTTCCGATGTGGGAATGCTCTACTACCGGGAAGATTTAATCAAACAAGCAGGACTAAAGCCGCCGGAAACCTTTGAGGATTTGATGCGAATTTCCCAAACCTTGAAGAAGCAAGACAAGGTAAATTGGGGTTATGTTTGGCAGGGTCGCCAATATGAAGGACTCGTGGCGATGTTTGTGGAAGTCCTCAATGGCTTTGGTGGCTTCTGGGTTAATCCCGATACGCTGGAAGTTGGGCTAGATCGATCAGAAACATTACGAGCCATTGAGTTTCTGCGTAGTACTGTCAGTGAGGGCGTTTCTCCTCCTGGAGTCACAACCTACCAAGAAGAAGACACCCGGCGCTTATTCCAAAGTGGTCAAGTGGCATTTTTACGCAGCTGGCCCTATGCGTGGCCTTTAGCCCAAGCAGAAAATTCGCCAATCCGGGGCAAAATTGCAATTAAACCGATGGTTCATGCTCCTGGTAAGACTGGGGGGGCTTGTCTAGGAGGCTGGGGTTTAGGAATTGCTAAATCTTCTAGACATCCTGAAGAAGCTTGGAAAGCAATTCAGTATTTTACCAGTCGCAAAGCACAGCGCCGATTTATTTTGACCGCAGGTTATGTGCCCAGTCGCCGGGAACTGTTTACAGACCCAGAGATTGTTGCCAAATATCCTCACTATCCGAAGCTATTGGAGGTCGTGGACAATGCCGTTTTACGTCCGCCAATCGCCCAATACGCTCAGACCTCAGATATTTTACAGCGTTATCTCAGCGCCTCACTATCCGGTCGGATGAATCCTGAACGAGCAATGCAAGCTGCTGCTGCGGAAACGCGCCGATTGCTGGAAGCGGGGAGGAAAGGATGAAAGCAGGGAAGGGAGTGTGGGAAGTGTGGGAAGTGTGGGGAGTGTGGGAAGCGTGGGGAGTGTGGGAAGTATGGGGAGAAATGAGACGAGGAAGACAAGGAGGACAAGGGAGAAATGATAAATGACTCTTGACAAATGACCAATGACAAATGACCAATGACAAATCACAAATGACTAATTCACATACACTCCGAGGTCGGGAACAACGGACAGCCTGGATATTATTGACACCAGCATTGCTGCTGCTGTTGTTTGTATTTGCCTACCCGATTTTACGAGCATTCTGGTTAAGTGTATTTACCAGAAATCTGGGAACGGAGCTACAACCCGTATTCTCTGGTTTGGACAATTATATACGGATGGCGGGGGATGGTCGTTTTTGGCAAAGTTTGTGGGCAACGACTGTGTTCACCACAGCATCCGTAATTTCAGAACTACTGCTAGGACTGGGGATTGCTCTGGTTCTCAATCAGGCGTTTTTTGGCCGGGGTATAGTGCGTACAACCGCCATTCTACCTTGGGCTTTGCCTACCGCTTTGATTGGTCTGGCATGGGCTTGGATTTTTAACGATCAGTTTGGGATTGTAAACGATATCCTGCGACGACTAGGGCTGATTAAAACTGGAATTAACTGGTTAGGAGATCCAACGCTGGCGATGATCGCAGTGATTTTTGCCGATGTTTGGAAAACTACGCCTTTTATCAGTATCCTGCTGCTAGCTGGGTTGCAGTCGATATCAAAAGACCTCTACGAAGCCTACTCTGTCGATGGGGCAAGTGCTTGGCAAAGCTTCCGCAATATTACCCTGCCACTGCTGCTGCCGCAAATCTTAATTGCAGTGCTATTTCGGTTTGCTCAAGCTTTCGGGATTTTTGATTTGATTGCGGTGATGACTGGGGGTGGACCTGGTGGCGCTACGGAAGTGGTGTCGCTGTATATTTACTCTACGGTGATGCGCTACTTAGATTTTGGTTATGGAGCAGCCTTAGTAGTAGTGACATTTTTAATATTGATTGCTGCGGTGGCGATCGCTAGTTTCTTGCTCAACAAATACCGTGCCAAATCAGGAGCCGTTTAACCCATGAGTGTAGTTCCACAAACAGTTCCAACGACTCCAAAACGAACAGGGGGAACCAATTCTCTTAAAAAAATCTTGCTACCAATAGCAATTTCACTAGTAGTGCTATTTAGCCTAGCGCCAGCTTTATGGCAATTGCTGACATCATTTAAAGTTAATGAAGATATCGCCGCCGTTCCTACTGTTTATTTTCCGACGCGATTTACTTTTAATCACTACATTGAGTTATTCACCCGTCGTCCGTTTTGGCGATACATCTTCAACAGTGCCTTAGTGTCGATTATTTCCACAGCTGTATCTTTAGCGATCGGCGCACCTGCTGCCTATGCTCTCGCACGATTACGCCCTTGGGGTGGACAAGTTATCCTTGCTGCTGTTCTAATTGTGACTTTATTTCCGGGAATTCTTTTATTCTTGGGACTGTTAGAAATTATCCAAGCGCTGAGACTGGGCAACAACTATCTGGCGCTAATCATACCCTACACCGCCATCAATTTGCCGCTGACAATTCTAGTACTCAGAAGCTTTTTTCAACAATTACCGAAAGACTTGGAAGATTCCGCTAGGGTCGATGGTTACAACACCTTTCAACTTTTGTGGCAAATCGTTCTACCCATGACCCTTCCTGCCTTGGTAACTACGGGAATTCTCACCTTTATTTTTGCTTGGAATGAGTTTATCTTCGCTCTCACGTTTATGACTCGCGAAGAATTGAAGACAATTCCCGTTGCTGCTGCTCAATTGGGTGGTGCCTCAGTATATGAAATTCCCTACGGCCCGATCGCCGCTGCAACTGTTGTGGGAACTGTGCCCTTGGTTTTACTAGTTTTGTTTTTCCAGCGCCGGATTGTCCAAGGTCTTACCGCTGGGGCTGTCAAAGGATAAAAGAAAAATGGCTAAACTTGAACTCATAAATTTGAATAAAACCTATAATCCCAAAGTCGTCCCGGTCAAAGACGTTAGCTTAACTGTAGATAACGATGAGTTTCTCACTTTACTTGGCCCTTCCGGCTGTGGCAAATCTACCGTCCTACGCATGATTGCAGGTCTTGAAGAACCTACTCGCGGACAAATCAAAATTGGGGATGTAGATGTTACCCATAAGCGAGCAAGCGATCGCAATATTGCAATGGTATTCCAAAGCTATGCACTCTATCCTCACATGACGGTGTACGAAAACCTCGCTTCTGGGCTGAAGCTGAAAAAAGTACCACCTACTGAAATTAAACGACGAGTAGCAGAAGTCGGAGAGGTTTTGGGATTAGGAGAGTTAATGAACCGTAAGCCAGGCCAAATGTCTGGCGGTCAACGCCAGCGGGTTGCAGTCGGTCGTGCTTTGGTGCGTAATGCTGATGTGTACTTGTTGGATGAACCCTTAAGTAACCTGGATGCACTGCTGCGAGAACGAGTCCGAGCCGATATTAAGCAAATTTTTGCAGCCCAAAAAGTACCAGTTGTCTACGTCACCCACGACCAAACAGAAGCGATGACGCTCTCCACGAAAGTAGCATTGCTCAACGATGGCTATGTCCAGCAACTCGATCCACCCGATCGCATCTATAACCATCCAGCTAATCTATTTGTAGCTGGATTTGTTGGTAGTCCGCAGATGAATCTACTAACTCTACCTTGTCAGGGACGATACGCCATACTGGGTGACTTTCAAGTGCGTCTGCCAGATATCCCAACTGTACCACCCCAAATTGTTCTAGGAATCCGCCCAGAAAATGTCCGCATTGCTCAACCAGGTGATACTCAGACTATTAAAGGGCGAGTGTTTTTAGTGGAAAACTTGGGTATGCACTATTTGGTCAGTATCAGAGTTGAGGGTTCACAAACTGGAGCAATTACGGTACGTGCTTTATTGCCAACAGACCAAAATTGGAATAGGGAGGATATTACACTGGCATTGCCCCCTGAAGATATTCACTGGTTTGATGTGCAATCTGGCGATGCTCTTGTTAGGAGGCAAATGTTAAATGTGAGAAGCTAGCGAAGAATGCAGAATTCAGTATACAGAATACAGTATCTATTAGTGAAGGATTCAGAAGAGCCACTAATTGTAGACTACTAAATCTTCTCCTGTCGGAGACGCTACACTAACGACTTAGGGGGAATTAAATCCGCTTATTAATACACCAGTCGCACTCAAGTAAATTCTGAATTCTGGCTCCTGAATCCTGAATTCTTTGTGGTTAAAATTTTTCTGGTAATGCAGGGGGATGAGTATTAAACCATTTTTGATAAATTTGCTGATAAGTGCCATTGGATAACAAAGTGGCTATGCCTTTGTTAATTGACTCCATATAAGGAGAATCTTGAGGTGTCGCAATCCCGTAGAATTCTTCTGTCAGCAGATTGGCAACAACTTTAATACCTTTGAGATTGCCGTTTTTAATGGCATACAAAGTCGCAAAGGCATCGCTCACTACTGCATCAACATTACCATTGAGCAAGTCTTGAAAGAAATCTGGGCCAGAGTTATATGTACTAATTTCGGCATTGGGGATTGTTTTAGCAAAATCTGCCCCAGTTGAGCCTATTTGCACACCTATCTTTTTACCTTTAAGGCTATTTAAGTCTTGAATATCTTGGTTGCTTTCCCGAACTGCGATCGCCAATCCAGCTTTAAAATAAGGTCGTGTAAAGGAAATTGTTTTTTGGCGTTCGGCTGTAATTGTGATTCCACTAATTGCAGCATCAACTGTTTTGGCTTGTAAAGTAGAAATCATCCCATCAAAAGGTAGGCTTTCCCACTGAACTGTTAAACCAGTTACTTGTGCGATCGCATTCATCAGATCAATATCAAAACCTTCCAGATTACTATTCACATTTTTCATCTCGAAAGGTACAAAAGTTGGATCTGTAGCCACCTTCAAAGCTTTTAATCCTGAGTTTGGACTTATGGTACTCGTATGGCTCAAACCATTACAAGCAATCACTAATAGCAGACAGCTTAAGCCCAAAATTAGTTGCCGCCATTTCCACTTAATCGATTTCACGTTACTCAAATGCAGAAAGTACAAAATTTATTTAGGTTAATTGCCTAGAAACCTATACAAAGCTGTACTCAATAATTTCGGATTTTCTCACATTCGGTATATGGTTTGCAACAATTGAGACTTATAATATCTACAAAAACAACTTACGCATAAAGCGTAGAACATAAATAATATATTCTATCTGAGATTTAGTTTTAGCTGTAGACTTGATTTCCTGTAATATTTTTTGCATTTCAGCTAAATTTGCTGGCTTAATTCCAATAATAGTTGCCCTGATAATCGCTGCTCTTACACTATTCAAAGTATCTTTGCATTCATGAACTGCCTCTCTTAGCTTATTTACTTGCTCCCAGTTCCTTTCATCTTGAGCGTTGAATAATGCAAACTGAAGTTGAGGTAGAATATTTTGTAATTCCTCCTCTGTATTATTTAAATGTGATACATCTATTTGATTGTTAGGAATTGCTTTTATTTGAGAAACTATTTCTTGCAATTTTTCTAAAATCTCATGGCTATCTGTTATTTCTATATTTGAATTATCTGCGTCACTCATAAATGCTCTCATTAACCCTGACATAATTTTGTATCTAAAGGTTGTGAATTTATTCTTCTCAAAGATACTTGTCTCAAGAATTCTTTTAAAGTTTTATCTTCGTTAATCGATTGTTCTATACTATTCATCTTCGAGATGATTGAACTGTAGTCTCTACCAGTAAAATTTGCTGCTACTCCCACAATATTAGTAACTCTAGTCGCAATAGCTTCAAAGCTCAGAGTAGGGTAGTCATCAATCAGTTTTGAGAGTTTTCTGCCAGTATCGGCTGCTATTAAAAGTCGAGAGGTAGATTCATTGAGTATTTGCTGTTCAGTCGCATTAACTTTTACCCACTCATCTATTTGTTCAGCAACTTGACGCTTAATTTCTTCTGAACCGATTTGTGAAGATGTATTGGGATTATTATACTTTTTCCGAAGCTGTTGTAGCTTCAAACCTATAATTACCCTTTGAGGATTATTGGGTTTTGGTGGTTTTTCTTGAATTTGTTTAGCTAAAAGTAGCATCTTTACTGTTAAGCATCTTGCAGGTTTAGCAGTTTGAGCTACTATTCTGGCACTTCCGTAGTCAATTGTTTCTAAGTTGTTAAAAATCTCTACAGCCGTGTCGTATTCTGCTTGCAAAGCATCAAGTTCTCTATCAAAATCTGATGGCTGATTGTTTGATTGATTTTCTCCAGAGATAATTTTATCTATTTCTCTAGGATCGCCAAAATTGATTGTGCGATCTGTTAGTAATTGCTCAACAATAAAATCACGAGATACTCTAGCATCTAGAGGTAACTCATCAAGTTGATAAATTTTCTTGACTGAAGTTATAGCATCAACCGCTTGATTACGAAAATTTTCTGCGGTTACTCTGAGCATTGTTCTTTTTTCTGGTGTACAACTGCTGAGAGTAGCACTAAGACTAAAAGCTACTATACAAACTCTCCATAAAGAGAATTCATTAATCCGCGTAACTTTCATATTTATGTTTAAAACCCATTCCTAGACAAAATTATCTCACTAGATAAAGGGTAGTTACAAAAAGCACTTAATTCTTAATTAATTACTGCGGTAAAAAAGCCAAAATTTATAACCAGACTCATTAACATGAAGATGAATTAACTAAAATTTATTTTTGATTTGTCAGGCTCCACAGATTAAGGCATAAAGCTTGATGAGTCTTAAATATTTTGCCTTAATATTTTTAGCTTTACTTGCGGATAAGGTATGCAACTAACCTAAGCAGGTAACGCACCATCTTTAATCTCATTGGCGGTGCGTTAGGCGATCACCATAACGCACCCTACCATTGGGATATTTTTGTAATTGAAAGTCCCTAAGTATTTTTTCTGCCTAAACTACCGCCAAAAATTTCATCTTATTTAGAAGGCGATCGCTTACAAGTTTCTCACTATTATCATCGTCAGAGAACTTAGCTTTGTCATTGCACCTTTGAGCTTCATTATCCAAGCTCAGAACTCGGAACGCCGAGCTTTTTACTCAAAACTTCAAGTTTGGAACTCGGAAGGCCGAGCTTTTTACTCGAAACGCCGAGTTCATAACTCGAAACGCTGAGCTTTTTGCTCGGAACGCCGAGTTCGGAACTCGAAACGTCGAGCTTTTTGCTCGGAACGCCGAGTTTATAACTCGAAACGCCAAGCTTTTTTCTCAAAACGCCGAGTTCGGAACTCAAAACGCCAAAAATAAAAGCGATCGCACCCACTTAAAGATGCGATCGCCTATAAAGTAGGGTGAGCATTGCCCACCAAAACCCGGATATGATGGGCATTGCCCACTCTACACTACTTATTAAGCAGCAACAGGCTCTAACAACTTGATGTTAGAGAAGATAAATTCCTGAGTTGATACTTTCCCTTCTGTCTCGGTGCGAATCTCCCGGCGATTGAGAATGAAATACTTACCGACTTTTTCATATTCATCGGTAAACTCGCTTCTACCACCCTTTTGTTCGCCTGTTTTGGGGTCATTATATACAGAGTCGTAGGTGTGAGACAGATAGCCTTCCCCAGTCTGGTGGCTGCTAAAGGTGTCAATTGTCACAAAAGTACCGTGAATAAGACGGTGAACGTGGCTCACCTCATTATTGCGGACTTTGTATTTATCGCCCTCAGCCTTACCACCAACTAAAATCTCAACTGCACCATTTTCGTCTGTAGCACCATAGCTAAAACTATTTGCACTGTGGGTGTCTTCAAAGGAACGACGGACGCGGTGAATTGCGATTTCCCAAGCTTGGTTGTGAATCGCCTTGCTTGCTTGTTCGTCCTCTACATCTAATACTTCAGCCTTGAGATTGGCGCTGATAATTACTTTACCTGTAATAACTTGATCGTCATGCTTAAAGGTGATATCAGCCGTGTAGCCAGGAAAATTCTTGTCCCAAGTGTAACGGTTTTCATAAGCAGCCCGGAAAAGTTCCTGAGCAGAAATTTGTGTAACTGTCATGCGTTCACCTATAGCGACTAGTGATATTAGCGTTTTATCTTAGCTGGTATTAGCATAGAAGTAATTGTGAAGCCCCGCATAGTCCCCAACTGGGTACACTTATGGCTAATTCTCTTCATGCTGCATTTGCTGCGATCGCCAACGTCCGCAATGAGCAAGAACTTAAACAAGCTCTGATGGACACGCTTGGCGAGCATTTTGGCGTGCAACATTGGGGTCTCTATCTCATAGATGACCAGTCAAAGACTGAGATTGATGTTCCCGGTATTCCAGCTGTATGCTTACAAGGCAATCCGGTAGGACGCTATGTGGCTGAGCGTCATGCTCCTGCTCATGAGCAATTAATATTATCTCCAGAAGATTGGAAGGATATTTGCCCCCGCCATGACCACGAACACGTGATGACTGGCCCAATTATCTGTGATGGTCGTCTTGTAGGAACGCTGAACTTGGCTCGTGCTGAGGGAAGTCCAGCCTTTGACGGTAACGATTTAGCCGATTTGAGTGCCTTATGCATTCACATATCAGCAAAACTTGCCACCCTGCGCGCGAAACCAACAACTTTTAAATCTTCCTTACCTAATCCCTTGACACCGCGTGAATTAGAAATTGCAGAATTAGTTGCCCAAGGTTTAACTAATGCGGAAATCGCTGGTAAGCTTTGGATTACCCAGAATTCCGTCAAGCAAGCCCTCAAAAGGATGTTCCGCAAGCTAGGGGTATCAGCGCGTACAGAGATGGTAGCAAAGCTGCATTCAACAATAATTACTAATTCGTAATTAAATTGACCTACAAGTGTAAACCCAGCAACTTAGCAGTCTCCTTTGTCTGTTGTAGGGATGCCGCAATTAGCTGTTCACCAATTTTTTGTACCTGCTGAACTAAGGTTTGTCCGGCTTTTTCGGGTGAACCAACATTAAAAGGTGGTGCGGGGTTATACTCCATCAATAACTGAATTATTTTAGCTGTTTGTTCACCGCATAAATGAGCAGCGATCGCTAGTCCAAAATCAATACCAGCCGTCACACCACCGCCAGTAATCCGGTTGCGATCGATCGCTACTCTTTCAGTTACTACCTCAACACCCAGAATGGCTAACTGATCGCGAAAAGCCCAATGACAAGCAGCGCGATAGCCTTGCAGCAATCCAGCCGCAGCCAGAATTAAGGAGCCAGTACAAACCGAGGTGATATATTTGGCTGTCTGGCTTTGTTGTTGCAGAAATTCCAGTACTTCCCCATCTCTCATCATCTCAACCTGTCCAGGCCCACCAGGTACACACAAAACGTCCAAGGGTGGAGAGTCAGCAAAAGTGGTAGTTGGCAAAATAGTCAAATTATCGCTACTAGTAACTGGCTCTAGAGCCTTCCACAAGCAATAAACTTTAGTGTTGGGCATCAAACTAAAAACTTGCTGTGGCCCAGTAATATCTAATTGCGTCATCCCAGGATAAATTACCAGACCAATTTTGTACTCTGCGGGATTATCCATAATTCTGATTTCCCTATACTTCGCGTTTGGATTTCATCACTGCTAGAGTAAGATTGACTACTGAGCTATGCCTAGTCCTCGATCGAGTACACTTTGTTGAGTGAAAATGGCTAATTTGCAAAGTTTATTTCATGCGATCGCTTCTGCCAGTGATGAACGCAAATTACGGCTAGCTTTCATGGATGAAGTTGGAAAGTATTTTGGTGTACAACGTTGGGGTATCTATCTTACCGATGAGCAATCCCATCTAGCTAGTGTTGATGTTAACGGTGTTCCTGATTCCCTGGTGGAGCGCTATGAGCAAGTAGGTAGAGCAGTAGATCCCGTCATGCGCTACGTCGTCGAGCGCCATGCGCCAGCCCATGAAGAATTGGTACTTCCCCCAGGCGGCTGGAAGCAATGCGAATTATATCAGCATTGTTGTGCGTACTACGACCACGAACACATCATGACAGGCCCAATTGTCGGTGGCGGTCGCCTAATTGGTACTATTAACTTTGCTCGCGTCGGTAATACACCCGCCTTTAATGTAGAGAATCTTGCTGATTTGAGCGCTTTATGTCTTCATATGTCAGCTTGTCTAGCTATGCTCAAGCAACAACCGCAAAGATTTTACTCGACCCTAACTAATCGCTTAACCCCCCGTGAACTGCAAATCGCTGAGTTAGTAGCGCAAGGTTTAACCAATGCAGAAATTGGTACAAAACTTTGGATTACAGAAAATTCAGTTAAGCAAGCCCTAAAAAGAATGTTTCGCAAGTTAGAGGTTGTCAATCGTGCCGAAATGGTAGCACGATTGCAAGATTTTTTGAGTGCATAGAGGATACTTTAATGAACCGTCCGCGCATTCTGCAACCAGGTACAAGTTATACATTTAGCAAATATTTTGAATTGCCTTATGCACCAGCCGACATCCTGGCAGAATTTAATTGTACTTATGAACGCAAGCGACTTGATTTACCAAAATATACAGGTAAACTTAACTGTTTAGATTTTTTGAGTCGCTATTTGCAAAGAAATTTAGCCTACGTTAACCCGATCAGTGAAATGGCAAGGAGGGAGGTATTAATTGCCCCTACCTTATTAGAAATTTGTGCCGAAACTCAAACCCAATTAAATATAGAATATCCGATTAATGTTAACGAACAGCTAAAGGGTAGCTTTGACTACTATATAAATAGTGATGTGGGAATGTTAGTAGTTGAAGCTAAACAATCTGATTTAGGTCGGGGATTTACTCAGTTAGCAGTAGAATTGATTGCACTTGACCAATGGACACAATCCCAAACGCCTCTACTTTATGGTGCTGTAACCACAGGCGAAGATTGGCGGTTTGGCATATTTCACCGTCAAGAAAGACTGATTTCCCAAGACTTGAAACTCTATCGCGTTCCTGAAGAATTAGAAGAATTACTGCGAGTTTTAGTAGGGATTATTCTTGCCCCTATGTCATCATCAAACTAACTCTCTCGCGCTATCTTAGTTGAGACAGAATGTAGGGTGTGGTGAGATCCCTACACCCCTATTCAAATAGAGTAGCAGCAGGTATTTTAAGACCTTTGTGCTACACTCACACCTTCTACTTTGGCTGGTATGATAATGCCATAGTAAAGAGCTGCGATCGCTGCTAGGAAATTCACCCAAACATCATTACCAAATAGTGGCATAAAACCGAAGAAAGTTTTAGCAAATGGCAACAATCCCATGATTGCCAGCACAATATAAGCTATGGCAAAACCACGATTAAAAATGCGAGAGCTGCTAGCACTGAGAAAAGAAGAAATTCCCCACAAGCCTACGCCACAGCGTACTATGTTATGCAAGAAATTGGTGGGAAATAACCCAAATATATAGCCAAATCCCGCAGCATAAGCGGTAGGAGATTCATTAAGCGGGATATAAGATACATCAGTTCCTGGTACTGAAACTAAAGCTGGGATAAATCCAGCTAAACCTAACAGTAAATAGCTA
Source organism: Nostoc sp. T09 (assembly GCF_002154695.1). GTDB lineage: Bacteria > Cyanobacteriota > Cyanobacteriia > Cyanobacteriales > Nostocaceae > Aulosira. The sequence goes on along the minus strand of NZ_MTAV01000213.1, from coordinate 22,133 downwards.
ATTCCAATGCCCAAAGCGCAGTAACGTTCTGCCATTTTTGCCGCGTTCGTGTTTTCCATCTTCTCTTTTCCCTTGGATTATTGCAAGTCTTCACAGAATCTAATCTGTTAAGTAAATAATACTGCCGCCAACTTGTTGAGAAGAGAAATAAAGAGTTCTCAATTCAGTTGATTAGCAAGATATAACACTTTCTATTCAACTTAGATTCTGTAAGTTTATCTCTATCGGAAGGAGGGATTAAAAATTATTAGCTAGATAAATCTCACTTGTTACTTGGACTACGGTAAATCTTAATTAAATAAGTATAAATGCTGGAAATTAATTGGCGATCGCGCAAAAGAGCAAAGCTGAATTAAACTGCCTTATTGACAACTGTAATTAGATTGTGAGCGAATCATCCAAACCAAAATACCTAAAATTTGCTCTACTGGTGGAATCAAGTATTCAGTTAAGTCAATAGTTACAGTGCTGTCCTCCAACTTAAGGAACGTCCACAGGTTACCACTGGTAACGCTACCGTAGATCGTGGCAATAGGTTTTTCGTTTTTGCTATTAAACCTTTGGGCGGCTACCATTTCTGCGATACACTGCCCCAAACCACCTTTGAGATTTTCCTTCTTAGCTTCTACAATTACCACTGCTGGAGCTTCTATAAATAACTGTTCTGGCGACAGGCTGATCAGAAAGTCGCAAAATCCTGCCAGCCCAAATTCTGGTTCAACATTAAATTCTTCTCCAGAAAAAAAACTGATTTCCCGGTTGAGAATTTTTCGGACTTCAAACAATATGGGGCTAATAATCAATTCCGATCTAGCTTTCTCAGAACCCATTGCGATCGCTAACTGAATACTTTCGGCGAGAAATTCAGCCAGCAGAGGACTAGGTGAAATTGATTCGATTGGAGGTAAAAATCGTCCGCCCTCTACCAGTGTGAGGTTAAAGTCTTGTTTGACTTTTCTTAAGGAGAATTCTCTATAAGACATGGAGCGTTTGCCGTTAATTCCCCTCTCCTTCTAGAAAGAGAGGGGATAGGGGTGAGGTTACGCCGGATAAATCCTTAAGCGGCGATTTGGTTCTTCACCAAAACTATGGGACTTAAGCCGATAATGTTCTACCAACTCATGTTGCATTTTGCGGACTTGGGGAGAACGGGGCAATAACTCGACTGGTTGTCCTTTGGGAATAACTATCTGTTCCACTGCCAGCCTAGCTTCTTCTAAGGCATCCATCTCGTCATCGCTGCCACTGTGTAACAACAGTTGCAGTTCTCGGTCATCGGCTATTTCTGGGTCGTCAATGTTCAGCAACCGCCGCAAGCCACGGGTAATTTGCGGAATTGTGCTGGATTTGATCATGTGGATCGGTACATGACGGGCTTTGGCCATTTGCCTTAATTTGGCATGGTTTTTGACATGCGATCGCAGTGCCAAAATTGCATCAGCAGTATCGATATCTTTTGTCAATACTACTGGCAAAGATAGCACGCTAATTACCTGCTCTAGTTGGTGGCGGCTAACGCCATAGGGGTAAACGTGCAGTGGTAAATCTTCGCCATTGGGTCCCGGCTGTTTGCTGGCACTAAAATCAATGGTATCTGCGTAATTAAAGGATTCATCCAGCAAGCGGTCAAATTCACTGCGTCCAGTAACTCTTTCCCGCTCTACAGAAGGAGGCGGTAAAGCTACCATCTGTCCAGATGAACGCCAGCCATTGGGTTGTCGAGATCCAGCAAAAGAATCTTCCCCACCTGCCAATTGTCCACCACCGCGACCGTTAACTACCGACAGCTGTCGGGTAATTGCTACCTTACCTTGCTCGTCAACGGTTCTAGTTTGCGGACTAGGCTGGCGTCCCCTCAGAAGAGTATCTACTGTGTCAGCAACGCTTTCGTGTACTACCCAGCGTTGCCGTTCTAACATTTCCACAGCAATCTCAAAGGTGGGCGGAGCTTTCCGTTCCAAAACAGTCTTTTGACTGCCCCGGCGTCTCGCTTCGTCATCTCCTAACGTCACCGCTTGGATACCCCCCACCAAATCAGAAAGTGTAGGGTTTTTGATCAGGTTTTCTATCTGGTTACCGTGAGCAGTACCGACTAGTTGCACACCCCGTTCCGCAATGGTACGAGCTGCCAAGGCTTCTAATTCTGTGCCAATTTCATCAATCACGATGACTTCTGGCATATGGTTTTCCACTGCTTCAATCATCACTTGATGCTGAAGCTCTGGATGAGCTACTTGCATCCGTCTGGCGCGACCAATGGCGGGGTGGGCAACATCACCATCCCCAGCAATTTCATTGGAGGTGTCGATAATTACCACTCGCTTATTAAGGTCATCAGCTAAAACACGGGCAATTTCCCGTAAGGCAGTAGTTTTACCGACCCCTGGTCGCCCCAGCATAAGAATCGATTTACCAGTTTCTACCAAATCGCGAATCATGCCAATGGTGCCGAATACCGCCCGCCCGACCCGACATGTCAGACCAATTATCTTACCGGTGCGGTTGCGAATGGCGCTGATCCGGTGCAAAGTTTGCTCAATTCCTGCCCGATTATCTCCGCCAAAGGTTCCGACTCGCTGAATGCAATCATCTATTTGTTCTTGAGTGACGGGCTTTTCGCTCAGATACTCAGCTTGATTTGGAAAGCGAGCCTCTGGGCGACGACCCAGATCCAAGACTACTTCAACTAAACTGTCTCGTTTAGGATGATCCTCTAGTACTTGTCGTAAGTCTTGGGGCAAAATGTCTAACAACTTTTGGAGATCGTCTGTAATCGTCATGCTTTCTATGGTGACGTTTTTAGAGATAACGAACGAGCGATTAGCGCTCCTGTTGTGACTTGAGCTGGGAAACGAGAGAATGGGCAAGCTCTACAGCCTGCCAAAGTAATACATCGTCTTCTTCCAGGCGGACAGTCGCCTTAACATTGGTGTTACTCACCTCCTGATTTTCTAACTGTTCAAGAATTGGTGACAGCAGTACACGGGCGTAGCTACCGTAGGCCACTCCAGAAATAGATGGGGGGCAGAGGGGCAGGGGGGCAGAGGAGAAGGAAGAATTTTTCTCCTCTGCTTCCTTGCTCCCCTGCTCCCCTGCTCTCTTCAGCAGTTCCATCGCCTTTAACTTGGCAACGGTGTAGCTGTTGGTGCCACCTGCTAACTGCACATATCCCGGTAACTTAGCTGTCAAAACTTTTTGTCCTAATTTCACTGCTGCTAAAGTAGTGCCATCGCCAATATCTCCACTCATCGGACGGCCATCTGTCTGCCAAATTAAGGCATTAGGATGTGGATTAATTAAGCCATACAGTGCTTGAAGGTAATCAATCATCCCTTCGCCGTCGGGACAGCTGATCGCTACTAGCTTTAATTTATCTACCCACGGTAAAATTGCTTGCCATAGTCGCTGAAATTCTACAAACCGCCCTACTTGTGTATGAATTTCTACAGCATCTACTCCTGTTGACATTACTAATGGTGCGATCGCTCCCGGCGTTGACATATATGAGCTTGTATAAATTATATCATATGGACAAATTGGTATGCAACGACCACAGCCGTAGCACTTTTGTGATACCACACCCGAGTAGTTATCTTTTATACTGTTAAACACAATTGCTTGTGCTGGACAAATTTTTTCACAGGGACGAGGGCAGTCATGGGGGCACTCAGTAGCATTAAACTCGGCTTTGCGAAAATGGGGGTCTTCTCCATCATTCAAGCTGACCATCAAAAATGGTAAGTTTCCTTTGTAGCCAAAGCCTCGCTCCTGAGCCTCCCCAGCTAAATTTTTGGCTACTTGCAGCGCTTCTTGCGCTGCTGCAATCACCGCCGGATCAGCTGCCACATCTATACAGTCAGCGCCCGCCAAAGTGTAGGCTAATGTTAAACTTCTGACCGCAGGTAGATGCTGGAAACTGGCTCCACAGATGAGCTTGAACCAGTGACCTTCTTTGAGAGATTGTAAAGGGGTAAACATATCAGTCACACTTCTATTATGCTTTTATGCGACTGAAAAATGTAGTCTCTGATAAATAAAAAGTCCCGATTTCCTCATTTTTACTTCTGAGGTGTTTTACCTATTCATTGCAGATTCGGCTGTCAACCCTTGCTAGAAACAGATTTGACTGTTACTTCAGTAGGAAGTTCACGGCTTGGTTCTAATTACGAAACATAAACAAAAGGTATCAGCAAGGCAAAACTGCAAATTACATCATGTGGTTACGGCCATGAGCAACGTTACTGAGTTGAGCCAAATTAAAGGTGTGTAAATTTTGTATTGTATACTTACACAGTCTTTCAATTTGGTGAAGTACACAATCTAATTTTTAGAATCAGCTATAAAGCCTGTTTTAGTTCTGAATTCTACTGTAAGTGATGAGTCACAATTTAGGATTCAGGTTGTTCTATAGGAATTTCTAGCACAAATTCTGCTCCTTGTCCTGGCGATGAGGAACAAGTTATCTGTCCTCGATGCTTTTGCACTACAATCTGATAGCTAATTGACAACCCCAGCCCACTGCCTTTGCCTACAGTTTTTGTAGTAAAAAAGGGATCAAACAAACGTGATTGTAACGGCTGTTCTATACCAGGTCCATTATCAGCGATCGCAATCTTCACTGTATTTGCCTCCGACACCTTTGTATGAATTTGTATATGCGGATTTTCTGTTAATAGGGTGAAGTTAGGAAGATGCTCATTTTCCTGATTTTCAGCTGTTTTATGATTAATCACCAAGCGATCTAATGCATCAATTGCGTTATTCAATAAATGCATAAATACTTGGTTTAATTCACTAGGATAACAAGTAACTAAAGGCAAAATTCCGTAATCTTTAACTATAGTAATAGTAGGACGATCCACAGTTTCTCGAAGTCGATGTTGTAGCATTACCAAAGCGCTATCGATACCATCATGGATGTTGACTTGCTTCATTACAGCTTCGTCATGCCTGGAGAAGTTTTGTAGTGCTATTACGATATCTCTAATCCGATCTGCACCTCTAGACATTGCACCCATTAGAGTTTGCAGATCCTTCGTTACAAAATTTAAATCTATCTCTTTAACGATTTGCTCAATCTTAGGAGTAGGTTGGGGATATTCCTGTTGATAGGCGGCAATAATATTGACTAAATCTTGCACATATTGACCAGCATATTGGAGATTGCCATAGATAAAACTAATCGGATTATTAACTTCATGAGCAATACCAGCAACTAACTGCCCTAGGGCCACCATCTTTTCGTTTTGAATTTGTTGAACTTGAGCAGCTTTCAAACTATCAAGAGCCTCTGCTAATAAAAGATTTTTTTCTTGAAGTTTAAGTTGGAACAAACGCAAATTAATTTGATTTTCAATTCGTAATATAACCTCTGCTCCATGAAACGGTTTAGTAATATAATCAGCCCCACCAACATCAAAGGCTTTTACTTTATCTAAAATGTCATCCAAAGCACTAATAAAAATTACAGGAACTTCAGCAGTAATTTTGTCACTTTTAAGTTGTTGACAAACTTGATATCCATCCATCTCTGGCATATTAATATCAAGTAAAATTACATCTGGTAAAACTATTCGACATGCAGTCAGTGCCATTTTTCCATTTAAGGCTTTGCGAACTTCATAACCTTGCGCTGTTAACATTGCTGATAAAAGACGCAAGTTATTTGGCGTATCATCGACCACCAAAATATTACCTTTATGATTTTTTTTATTATCTAAATGCATTTTAAATAAACTCTATGCTGAGAATAAGGAATAAAATATTAAATACAGAGTTTGACAAATTGTAAAGATAAATTGGAGAAGATAACCGACCTATAGCAGAAAGCGTTTAAGAGGGGTTTGAATCCCTTGCTTAACCAAAACCAGTAAATTAAAATTTAGTAGGAGTCTTAAAACTAATCTGACAAAGAAAAAAAGGATAATCTCAACCAATAATTTCTGTGGTTTAGCATAGCTGCCTTCCGCCCATATCGGCCCGAAGAGTAAATTAATTATAAATTGCAAAGAATAATTCTGAATACACTTTGCATTCCAAAGCCTTCAAATGTTCATAATCTTAAAAGTGATGAAGTCTGTGCAACAAACAAGTATTGTAGCCAGCGTTAAATCACAAAATATTATTCCATGTGCTAAGTCACAAAGCACAAACCAACCTAATGATGTAAAGAAAAATTAAGCTATCATAATTACTTCACCTTGTGCTTGTGGAAATCATGAATGAAAAATTTGTGTCATCTTTCAGTAGTCTTGGTGTATGCAGTAGATCACGGCTACTTAATATATTTAATTTGACCTACTGATTATAAATTATTACCATTGAGGCGCTGCTGTGAGTAGATTAAGAACTGATTGTTGTTCTATCGGTCTAGAAAATAAAAATCCTTGAGCGAATTCACAGTTTAAACTTCTCAATTGAGCTAACTGTTCTGTAGTTTCGACTCCTTCAGCGATCGCCCTCAATCCCATTGAGTCAGCAATGCCAATCATGGCGGGAACTAAACCTAGATCTTCTTGATTTTCTTGCATCCGTTTGACGAAAGACTTATCAATTTTCAGTGCATTCAAAGGAAAGCTATGCAGGTAGCTTAAAGAGGAATAACCTGTACCAAAATCATCCATAATTAACTTAATTCTTCGCTCTTGTAATTGCTGGAGAATTGTTTTGACTGCATGACTATTTTCCATAATTACACTTTCTGTAATTTCCAGTTCTAAGTTTTCTGGATTTACTTTAGTTTCATAAAGAATTTCATCAATTTGCGCTATTAAATTGGGTTGGGAAAACAACCGTGCACTCAAATTAACGCTAATAGTTAAGGTTTCAGGTATTGCTGGGTCATGTTGCCATAAATGTAATTGTTGACAAGCTGACTGCAACACCCAGGTGTTAATAGCATTAATCAAACCTGTTTCTTCGGCTACAGGGATAAATTCTGCTGGCAAAATTAAACCACGAATTGGATGCTGCCAGCGCACTAGCGCTTCAAAACCAGCTATTTTACCTGTAAGTAGAGAAACAATTGGTTGATAGTAAACAATAAATTCTTGCCTGGCTACAGCCCGCCGCAGGTCGTTTTCTAACTCTAAAAGCTGGATTGCCTCTTGATACATTATCGGATCAAAAACATGATATCTGGCTCTTCCTAAAGCTTTAGCACGATACATTGCTGTGTCAGCATCGCGCAGCAAATATTCTGGGCGATCGTAGTCTCTATTTACCCAAGAAATACCGATACTGGCATTCATAAATACCTCATATCGAGTTAGCTTAAATGGGAGTGATAGTTGCTGGAGAATACGTTCAGCAACCTCAATTACCATATTGATATTTGTTGGGTTTTCTAGCAAAATTCCAAATTCATCGCCGCCTAATCTTGCTATAGTATCCATCGGCATTAAAGATGTTTGTAACCGATGAGAAATGGCTAAGAGTAATTCATCTCCTACCAAATGCCCCAAAGAATCATTCACAACTTTAAAGCGATCGCAGTCTAAATAAAGTAGGGCAAATTGATAATTAGATTCTTGCTTAGCAGTATTTAACGCTTTTTCGATTCGCCTAATAAACAAAACTCTATTTGGTAAACCAGTTAGCGAATCATGCAATGCTATATCTAAAAGTTTACTTTGCAGTTGTTGACGAGATGCGATTTCTCCCTGGAGTTTTTGCAAAGCTTTTTCTAGTTCCCAAGTTCGTTGTTTCACCCTTTGTTCGAGTTCGACGTTGAGCTTGATAACTTCTAGTTGTGCTGCTCTCAGCGCCAATTGATTTTGCACACGTATTAATACTTCTTGCAATTCAAAAGGTTTGCTGATGTAGTCTACACCTCCGACCTTAAAAGCTTTTATCTTGTCAAAAACATCATCTAAGGCGCTAATAAAAATTACTGGAATATTAGCAGTCAGATCCCAAGCTTTAAAACGCTGACAAACCTCATAGCCATCAACCTCCGGCATCATAATGTCAAGTAAAATCAAATCTGGTAATACTGTTTGACAAGCAGTCAAAGCCATTTGCCAGTTTAAAGCTTTGCGAACGTTATATCCTTCTCTGGTCAGGAGTGAGGATAAAACTCGCAGGTTATCTGCCATATCGTCAATAAGCAAAATATCTTTTTTATCAAGGTCTAACCGCTCGTAGTTCATTCTGCGTATGTTCTAGTCAATTCCATAATTTTTTCAAACTGATAGTTGTTTGCTAAATCCCGAAAAAGCCGTAAAAGTTGACTTTTTTCTGGAGGAATTTGCTCAAGCAACTCTAAAATCATGTCATCGCTACAGCTAGCTGCGGCATGACGTATATTCCTTAACCACTGTAGAGGCATCTGGGACAAATGCCACATGAGTTCAGCTTCGCTAGGAAATATCTCTGTTTCTTGACTAGCTGCTGTATTTACAGTCTCTACTGGGCTGATATATTTTACACCCAGATGTTCGCTGACTTTCTCTAGTAATACTTCTTTAGTAAATGGCTTGCGAATAAAATCGTCGCAACCTATTGACAAAATTTTCTGTCGTTCTTCCTCAAAAGCGCTGGCAGTTAAGGCAATAATAATCGGAACGTGCCTGGTTTCCCTACTGGTACATACTGGGACTGTTAACTGTTGACCACCCATGTGCATGGAGGAGTTTGCCAATCTACGTGTTGGGAGTGGTGGTAAAATTTCTTCTCTATAACCCATTTGTTTTTTAATCGCTCTTGTAGCTTCGTAGCCGTCCATAACTGGCATCCGCATATCCATAAAAATCAGGTGTGGTTGCCATTCCAGACATTGGGCGATCGCTTCTTGACCATTACTAGCTTCCTGCACAGTAAAGCCGATAGATGTCAGCATTTTCACTAACACCAGCCGACTATCTCTGATATCGTCAACGACTAAGATACGGTATTCGCCTTGATCGGGTGCTAAGCCAATAACTTGGTGTTTATATTGCTGAATCCGAATTTCGCTGGCTGAAGCTAGGCTAATTTGAATATCGAAGGTAAATTTACTTCCCTCACCCAGACTACTAGTAACAGTAATATCTCCACCCATCATTTGTACGTATTTGCGACTAATCGTTAAGCCTAGCCCTGTTCCCTGTTGCGATTTTCTGCCAGTTTCGGTTTGCCCAAAAGCTTCAAACAAAAGGTCAATTTCTTGAGGAGCAATACCAGGGCCAGTGTCTTGGACTTCAAAAAAGAACCGGAGATCATCTTGCTCCCCTGCTTCCCAGCGCACCCGCAGTACCACAGTACCTTTATTAGTAAACTTGATCGCATTACCTAAGAGATTCAGCAAAACTTGGCGCAGTTTGTTTTCATCAGTCTGCACATATCGAGGCAGATCGGGTGCATATAAAAAGACTAGTTGTAAATCTTTAGAAGCAGCACGGAGGCAAAACATCTCTTCTAAGCTTGTCAACAGGCGAATTAAGTCGAAACTGTTGACATTGAAGGTAGTTTTGCCAGCCTCGATTTTAGACATCTCCAGAATGTCATTGATTAAATTGAGGAGATGCTCACCAGCGCGATTGATAATTGCCAAATTCTCTTTATGTTCAGAAGATAAAGAATTGTCATGGCTCATAACCTGGGTAAAACCGAGAATAGCATTCAGTGGCGTACGCAATTCATGGCTCATATTGGCCAGAAATTTGCTCTTGGCACGGTTTGCCCGCTCGGCAGCTAATCTTCCTCTAGCTGCAATTTTTTGAGATTGAATCAGTTGTTTTTGGGTAGTTTGTAGTTGTTGGATAACTTTTAAGAGTTCTTGAGTACGTTTTTTAACTTGTAATTCTAAAAGGCGATTGTATTGTGTTAATAATTTGTCTGCTTGTTGAGGTTGACTAACGTCAGAAAAGTTAGGGAGCGCAGCAGCAATATTGCCCAATTCGTCATATATTGGCATTCCCAAAGTTTCCATAGGAACCATTTTTTCAGGATGGCGTTCTAGCTCTTTAACTCTGAAGCATTGACCTGGCAAGGCTTTCAATACGGGCAGACGATATCTGACCACAAGCTGCTTTCCACCTACGCTCGTACCACTTATCGGTATAGATGTTACGAATTTATTCGGCTGACTCTGACTTTCAGATAAGACTTTATTTAAAGCTAGATGTTTTGTTTTTAAGTCAGCAACAGGCTCTTGGAAGTGATTTTCAATACTATTAAATAATTTAGCTAAATTTCCCTGTTTGTTGGCAGGCTGATCTTCTGCTGTCTGTGCCCAATTACCTATAGCGATTTTTTTAGCTGATTTATGGAATTGCATAATTAGCTTAATTAACCAATGAGCAGTCAGAATACCAAATTGTGCAACTATTAAAAAGGCGGCTAGACATAAAAAGATAGTAGTGTTGTTAGGTTGAATTTGTTTCATAAAGTCGGCTTCGGAAATCACCACCACAATTAACAAGTCAAGACCAAACTCGTCCTGCCAATTTTTTACCTTGACAAAATAACGCGTTCCTTTGGTGGTAAAGCTAATCTGTTGTTTGCCAACCAGGAACCTCAAGCTGCCAAACCGTTGGCGCAAATATTGAGTTGTGAGTTTAATCACGGAATCTTGATTTTCTGTGGTCAGTAAATGTTTTTCCTGCCTCCGAATGACAGTGTTTGGTAGTTGGCGTGTGGAGGAAGCTACGATTAGTCCAGAACGCTCTAAAATAAAGGTCCTGCCACCGTGACCGACGTTTAAGTTAGCTAAAAAATGACTAATTTTTGATAAGAGCAGATTGATATTAATTACTCCAACTAGTTTGTGAGTGCGATCGTAAAGTGGATAGCTGGAAGATAAGGATATAATTTCTGGTTTATTCTCCCATTGATAAATTTGACTGCTGACGGGCTTGCCAAGATTAACTGCATTTATATACCAAGCCTCTAAGCGGGGATCGTAATTTTTAACTTCCTTAAGATAGCTGCGATTTCCTTGTTTATCTGTAGTGTAAAGATAAAGTTTACCAATACCCTTCTTTTGAGAAACCTCTTTCATCAATAGGGTGCCGTCATTCTGACGTTCAATACTGATAAATTCACCTTTGGGGTTGGCAAATTTACTGTAGCCAATATCTAAAACCCGCATTTGTTTCCAAAGGTAGTATCTGGTTGTTTCCAAGCCAGAAAAATTGAGCAAACCTAGCTGCATCACATCCCCGTTAACTTGATTGATTTGCTGAGGAGTCGTTAAGTATTTATCGAGGTGTTGTTCGATGCGATCGCAGATTTCGCTTGTTAACTGAGTTGCCAGTTCTGTTACCGCTTTTTGTCCGTTTTGAAACGCAAAATAGCCTACCAGTCCCACGGCTCCACAAAGTTGCAACACAATCGGCACAATCAAAGCAGATCTTAGGGGCATTACATTGGTATAAGCTTTCTCAACTAAGCGGTTGAGAGGTTGGACTGTCTTAAGTTTAGATAACATTGTTGTTTGATGTTGTTCCCATTGCTGCGCTAGGGAATCTTTGCTATATAAGCTACAAGTTTTCTCAGGGTTACTACTACTTTTTTTAAAAAAAGGCCATGATGCACTTCGCCTAATTATGTATAAAAAATAGCAGTAATGAATTTAATATAATTGTTTGGCTAACTTAGTTCCTCCTATCTTAAATTTTCAATTTGTGTTGTTAAAGCTTAATATGCTGAGTTTTCTCTGGTAATGCCTCAGCATATTTTCTCTGATGAAGTGTAAAATTATGTTTACACCCATTCGTATTCGCATCTATATTGGTTGAAATTTAACCAATTAACTACAGTATGCCATTCTAGATTGGTTGTCACAATTGACACCAGGATAGAAAGGGGCTTTTGAATTGTTTACCTCTTAAGTACCAAGTCTCTAAACTCTGGTTTTTGGCAAACAATCATACATATTCAATTACAAAACTGTGAAAATTACTAGATAATATAGACCATTAAAAAGTAAAGAAATTTTGGATATTTTTACTTTTTAATTTTCTCTTTTAAGAAAAATTAATTATATTAAGAAAATATTGCGATTTCGTCACCAATTTGTAACATTCTTTCAGATGTTGAGGTAGATAGTCTTGTATTGACACTCAATCTGTAAAAATGATTAAACCGGGATGAAGCTACCCAATCAGGTAAGGTTGCTTGCCGCTGTTTGACAAATATTTTTTGAAACTTGGCATCAGCTTTTCCTGAGTTAGGATCGCGTGTTGGCACTACACACCGTTGGCAAGGCTGAATCCCAGAAAAGCTGACGTTTCCTATGCGAAAGGAGACTGTAGTATCGCTTTGTGTACTAAATAACTGATCTTCCCAAAACGGTGGTACACCGCCGATTTCAATATTGGCACGCATCCGCCGGCGCATTTGTTCAACAGTCATATCGGGAAACCAGGAAGCCACTTCTGTCAAAGTTGCTGTACTAATCACTGTGGGTCCCAGACAGTTGCGATCGTCGGGAAAGCCAGAAAGTGAATTTTGCTGTAATCTCACAGCAAACCCAAAAAAATCGCTCAAAGTTGCTTCTAGCGCCTGCCTTTCCCCATCCAGATGAAAGACTTGTGGTGAGTTACTGTTTGGGATTTGCAGAGATATGGTTCTATTTAAGAGTGCAAATTTTGCTCGCAATAAATGAATTTTGACATGGCCTTTGCCATTGACAACGTCACCGCGTTCATCAAAAATGGCAAATTCACGGTCATATTCTAGTACACCACTAGGGAGAACTTTTGCGTTCTCAACTTCTACACCATCAAACGACTTAATCGGATAGAGTAAAATTTTGGCTAAGTACGGCATTACAAAATATGAATTCGGGGGTAGCTAATCGAGGGATTGGGATTTTAGAATGCAAATATCAACACTAAAACCCCCAATTGAGAATTTTGCTGTTACTTATCTAATTTAGCAAAATTATTCAATTCCCCATCAAAAGCCTAGCTTGTTGATCAATAGATCATCGTTAACTATGGATATAACGGTGACTTATCGATGCCACCAACATGATTGAGGGGCCAAAAACGCAGCACAGCACGACCGATAATATTCTGCTGCGGGACAACACCCCAGCAACGGCTGTCATAGCTACTGTTACGGTTATCGCCCAGCACTAGGTATGAGTTTGCAGGTATAGTCTGAGGTTTTGCTAAGAAGGGCGGCTGCTGTCCAGATGTGCAAACGTCAATTAATGTACGTTGTTGGGTGCTGAGGTACTTGTCTTCTTGGAGGGGTTTGTTGTTAATGTAGACTTTGCCATTTCTGAGTTCTACTTTTTCTCCGGGTAAGCCAATTACACGTTTAATGAAGGCATCCTGGTATTGTTCTTTTTTTAGCTCATCTGTGGGCGAAAAGACCACAATGTCTCCCCGTTGCGGTTCTGAAAACTTGTACTTCAATTTATCTACAATTATCTTGTCTGCCTCCCACTGGTTTGGAGTCCCATGCAAAGTGGGTTCCATTGAGCCAGAAGGAATCCAGCGAGCTTCGGCAACAAAAGTACGAATTCCTAGGGCTAGAACTATGCTTAATATAACTGTTCTACCTAGCTCTGCAATCCAAGAATGATCAGGTTGTTGACTAGAATTATTATCAGACACTTGATTTTGCATGAAATTACTGAAGTAATGAAAAGATGCTGTGATTAACTCGCCAAGGAGAACTACATCTGTTGAGATTTAAGTAGGAGAACTGTGATTTTATAGTTATGTTGCCATTTTTTACAGGAATATACATAGATAAAAATAAACTTTTTTCTAACCTGCGACAAAAATTGACTCCTAAGAGTGCAACCAAGTTTAACCTAAAAAGATAGTTCTCTGTAATGCATAGTCCTCTACCTGAATATTGTTAACTCCATGTCATCTCCAAAAAGTTTACTCATTCGTCGCGCCCGTATAATTCTACCTAATGGTGAATTAATAGTTGGGGATGTGCTGACGCGCGATCGCCAAATAGTCGAAGTTGCACCAGAAATCTCAACACAAACGCCCACAACAGAAATTGACGCAGCTGGGTTAACTTTGTTGCCGGGAGTAATAGATCCGCAGGTGCATTTCCGCGAACCAGGACTAGAACACAAGGAAGATTTGTTCACCGCTAGTTGTGCCTGCGCCAAAGGGGGAGTAACTTCCTTTCTAGAAATGCCCAACACGCGTCCCTTGACTACTAACCAACAAACTTTAGACGATAAGTTACAACGCGCCTCCTCTAAGTGCTTAGTTAATTATGGCTTTTTTATCGGTGCAACAGCAGAGAATCTGCCAGATTTACTGACCGCCAAGCCGACACCAGGAATTAAAATTTTCATGGGGTCAATGCATGGTCAGTTATTAGTTGACCAAGAAGCGGCCCTAGAGGCGATATTTGCTCAAGGAGATCGCTTAATTGCCGTTCATGCTGAAGACCAAGCTAGAATTAACCAACGTCGCCAAGAATTTGCTGGTATTCACGATCCGGCAATTCATTCTCAAATTCAAGATAATCAAGCGGCACTATTGGCAACTAAGCTGGCATTAAAGCTTTCTAAAAAATACCAGCGTCGGCTGCATATTCTGCATATGTCAACCGCCGAAGAAGCGGATTTACTGCGTCAAGATAAACCAAGTTGGGTCACCGCAGAGGTAACACCACAGCATCTATTATTAAATACCAGTGCTTATGAAAAGATTGGCACCTTAGCACAGATGAATCCACCTTTGCGATCGCCTCATGATAATCAAGTTCTGTGGCAAGCTTTGCGAGATGGTGTCATTGACTTTATCGCCACAGATCACGCACCCCACACCTTAGCAGAAAAAGCTCAAGAATATCCTAATAGTCCCTCTGGGATGCCTGGGGTAGAAACTTCTCTGGCTTTAATGCTAACCGCAGCTATGGAAGGACAATGTACTATTGCCCAAGTTGTGCATTGGATGTCTAATGCTGTGGCTGTAGCTTATGGTATTCCTAACAAGGGTGCGATCGCTCCTGGTTATGATGCTGATTTAGTACTTGTAGATTTAAATACTTACCGTCCAGTCCGGCGTGAAGAACTGTTAACAAAATCTGGTTGGAGTCCTTTTGAAGGCTGGAATCTTACTGGATGGGCTGTCACAACTATTGTTGGTGGTGAAATTGTCTATGACAAAGGCAAGCTAAATACAGAAGTCCGCGGTCAAGTTTTAACTTTCTTGTAGCCAATTCTTATTTAAAACTTACGTACTGTACAACTGTAAATCATTACACCTCAAGGTTATGGTATGACTGGCAAGGTTTAGGTGTGCCAGAGCCATTGCTAGAGATTATTTGAGCGTATAGACTTGTCGCTTGAAGAGAATTTCTCAGTTGAAGCCCTAAATTATTGGGTCTTCAGGTGATAAATGCTGTTTGCGACACAGTTCTTTATGCTTGAACTTTTTAGCGATCATCAATTGCCTGAAGCACTATATCCAAAAAATCACTATATGGAATGGATAAATAAGGAGAATAAATATGTCTTTCAAAATCCTAAGTTTAGATGGTGGCGGTATGCGTGGAGTCATCTCAGCACGCATACTCCAAGAAGTTGAGCAACAAGTTAGAAAGCAGAAAGGCCAGAAGTTAAATGAATACTTCGACCTAATTACTGGTACTTCTACTGGGTCAATTCTAGCAGCCGGCATTGCTTTAGGTAAGACGAGTGCAGAACTGATTGATTTATATATCAACGAGGGTAGGCGGATATTTCCACTTAAACAAAAAAACCGCTACCAAAGGTTTCCAACCTTTGTAAAACCCATTCTTGAAGCATTGTCACCAACTAAATATTCTCATGAAGGGCTGATTAAAGTCTTAATAGATAAGTTGGGATACACCAGAATTCAAGATATAGATAGTCCCATTATTTTGATTCTGGCTTACGATACCCTTTATCGCAACACAACATTTTTTACAAATTGTCATCCAGATCTGGGATACCGTTGGTACGATGAATGCTATTTATGGGAGTTATGTGTCGCCTCTGCATCAGCTCCTTCGTTTTTTCCGCCATATAAATTAGAGCCTGTCAATCAACAGAAATTTGGTAACTGGGTGTTTCCTCATATCGATGGTGGAGTATCAGCTAATAATCCTGCTTTAGCAGCACTGAGTTTGGTGATGAGGATCAGTCAATCTTCGGATCGGCTTGTCCCTCCAGAAACAAAGCGCAAATATAAACTAGAAAATCTCCAAATGAAGGATATCGCCATCCTTTCTATTGGGACGGGACAAACTGGTGAACCATATCAATTTGATCAAGTACACAAATGGAAGCCCTTGGACTGGGCACAACATATTACTGATATATTTATGGAACCTACATCTGAGATTAATAGCACCATTTGTCGACAACTTATGGGTGGATATGAATCTCAACGTTATTTACGGCTTCAGTTTGATTTAAATGAGAGATTTAAGGTGCACCCAGGAGAGACATACAAGGATACTCGCATTGTATTGCGACCGGAAGAGCGAAAAAACAAGTATACAGGTAAAAAAGTCAGCGAAGAAATAGATGACGCTAGCCCAGAGGTTATTCAAGAGTTGATAGATGCGACATCTGCATTTATTCATCAAGGACATACTTACTATACAAGAGATGATTTAGGCCCAAATGTCAAAGAAGCGATCGCCTCTTTTATTGCTCTTAACTAGTGCATCTGCTGAGAAATATATTAATATATTCAAATAATAGGATTAACTTCAGGGAAATCTCGTAAAATACGAGGTTTCCGCGTATTTATACGAGCCAAACTAATGATTATTATTGATGTTTCAGTAATAATTCTATATTTTCATCTAGTAATATCTTGTAATAGAAAAGTAATAAATAAAATTCTCTAAAATATTAATTAATTAATATTATATTTTTCTGTATAAATATTGAATGCTTGTGTAAGCAATAAACATATATCTCCGTTATACTGCTTAAAAAAATTTAGGTTTTTTCCCTTTTATTACATAAGTTCGGTATTTAAGTATGTTAATTCTCCTTCTAAATAATTAAAGAGAAATCATTAGGATAAAAATAATTTAAATCTATTCTGTAAAAACTCTGTTCTCAAAAAAATATAAGTCTAGATATGCTTAAATAACACAGCTTTAAAATCTGTGTTTAGCAAAATATATTATTGCTTGTATCTGGCTATATTTGTCAGATTGATTATTACTGTTTAGCAAATTACAGCAGAAACTACCTAACAATCATTGCAACAAAATCAAACATCTAAATTATTAAGGTAATCTCAGGAAGAAAATCATAATGCCAGCAGATTAACAACTTTCAGGCTTATTTCTATGAGCCATGAGATCAATCCTTAACTAAGTTTTTTCTTGAGTGCAAGCATTGATTACTTGTAGACACATAGTGTCTTTAGGGTGCATCT
>NZ_MTAV01000213.1:0-4787 GCF_002154695.1 Nostoc sp. T09 | reverse complement strand
ATATAGGACTCATATTTGATTTTTGAAAAAAACTCAGTACACTTTTATTCCTTCTTCCCTTTTCCCTGTTCCCTTTTCCCTGTTCCCTCCCTACGCAAATAATTTCTCCGAATCAAAACGGATTCCTATATCTGGTAATAGCAAACCTAAGATGCCTAAATCTCGATTAATAAAAACAGAACACTTCAAAGTATTATCTGCTGCACAATATGTCCTCTAGAAGTTCTGACAAAAAACCCCTTGCCGATAGCACAGCAGAGCAAACATCTACACAAAAGCAGCAGGATAATCAAAAAGAATTATTTCCTATTGTCGGGATTGGCGCATCTGCGGGGGGGTTGCAGGCATTCACACAATTGCTGAGTAATTTACCTAACGATACTGGTATGGCTTTTGTGCTGATTCAACACTTAAGCCCCGATCGCAAAAGTGCGTTGAGCGAGCTTCTTTCTAAAACAACTCAGATGCCCGTACATGAAGTACGGGATGGTATGGTCGTAGAACCGAATCAGGTCTACGTAATTCCACCCAACAAAAGCATGACAATTTCTCAAGGGGTGCTGAGACTGACGCCGCGTGTGAAGACTCGCGGCCAATATATGACAGTTGATACGTTCTTTTTTTCGCTAGCAGAGTACGGAAGTAGAGCGATCGCAGTCGTACTATCGGGGGGCGATGGAGATGGCACAAGGGGACTACAAAAAATCAAGGAGGCAGGTGGTATTACCTTTGCTCAGTGTGAGGAAACGGCACAAATCAGTTCTATGCCCAATACTGCTGCTGCTTCGGGTTATGTAGACTTCATTCTGAACCCGCAAGAGATTGCATCCCAACTAGCAAAGATCAGCCGTCATCCGTATATTAATAGCTCGTCAGTAGAATCAACGCAAAAACTGCCCGATAATAACGAAGCTCCCTCAACAATTTTTAGCCTGCTGCAAGCTATTAGTGGAGTTGACTTTAGCTACTACAAACCAACCACTCTTCAGCGGCGCATCCTGCGCCGGATGGCTTTGTACCACCTAGAAAGGCCGGAAGATTATGTGCGCTATCTTCAAGACAACCCAACGGAAGTGAGCGCACTGTATCAAGATTTACTGATTAATGTCACCAATTTTTTCCGAGATCCTGAAGCTTTTGAAGTCTTGAAGAGTAAGGTATTTCCGGCGATTGTGAATGGACGAACGCCAGATTCACCCATCCGCATTTGGGTAGCGGGATGCTCAACCGGTCAGGAAGCTTACTCAATTGCTATTTGCTTACTGGAGTTTTTGTCCAATCAGGGGATCAATCCACCTATCCAAATTTTTGCTACAGATGTTAATGACTACTTAATCGAGAAAGCCCGCATTGGCATCTACAATACAAGCCAGATAGTAGATGTCTCTCCAGCACGCCTAAAGCGCTTCTTTGTTCAGGTAGAGGACGGTTATCGCATTAGCAAGCCAGTGCGCGAGTTGTGTATCTTCGCTAAACATAATCTCATGGCCGATCCACCATTTTCTCACCTGGATCTGATTACTTGTAGAAATGTATTGATTTATCTGGGAACTACCCTGCAAAAGAAGCTCCTGCGGCTGTTTCACTACGGTCTAAAACCAACAGGCTTTCTGATGTTAGGAGCCTCAGAGGCAATAAGTGATTCTACACAGTTATTCGATGTGGTAGACAACAAGTACAAAATTTATGCCAGCAAGATAGTATCAGAGCGGCCGAGCTTCGATATGCTTGCCAACCAATATTTTACCGCCAACCTCAGCCCTCAGTCAGAAGTGAGCGAGAATACAAGTAAAGACATGGAGTTGCAAAAACAGGCTGACCAAATCGTGCTGGATCAATACGCCCCCGCGGGTGTAATTATCAACTACGATCTAGAGATTGTGCATTTTCGGGGGCTAATCAGTCCCTATCTGGAACCTTCACCAGGAAAAGCAAGCCTGAACCTGCTAAAAATCACACAAGAAGCATTGCGGCTTGAGCTACGTAACGCTATCCAACAAGCAAAAGAGCAGCTAGTAACAGTAAGAAAGAATGACTTACCACTTAGACAGTTAGATCAACTGAGGCTTGTGAGAGTTGATGTGATTCCGTTTAAACCTTTCACAGACGAAAAACACTACTTTTTAATTTTATTTGTAGACGCACCTTTTTTAGAGAATCCTGAGTCATTAGTAACTATAACTAGCGATCTCACAGACCAATCTCAGCAGCACCAACAATTGAGTCTCAAGCAAGAGAATATACTACTCAAACAGGAGCTAGCAAACACTAAAGAGTATCTTCAAGCGATTATTAAGGAACACCAAAGCACCAATCAAAACCTCAAAGCCGCCAACGAAGAAATTCTCTCGAGCAATGAAGAGTTGCAAAGTACTAATGAGGAACTGCAAACAGCCAAAGAAGAAATTCAGGCAACTAATGAAGAACTGAACACGATTAACGATGAACTGCAACGACGTAATGTCGAATCAATTCAGGCTAGCAATGATTTGCAGAATGTGCTTAGTAGTATTAACATTCCGATTCTCATTTTGGAAAGCGATCTGCGAGTCCGGCGCTTTACTCCGCTAGCAGCAAAAATTTTCAACCTGATACCAACAGATGTAGGAAGACCACTTGGTGATATCAATCACAAGTTAAATATTCCTAACTTAGAGCAAGAAATTTTAGAAGTGATTAGCACCCTCAACTTAAAATCTCAAGAAGTTCAAGACCAAGACGGTCATTGGTACGATCTGCGAATCCGACCTTATAAAACATCAGATAACAAAATTGACGGTGCGGTAGTGGTGTTAGTTGATATTGATACCATTAAAACTCGTACCTAGGCTAATAGCTGTTTGGGGTATTAATGCTTTGCAAAAAATATTAATTTAGCTAGATGAATCCAGAAGTAGTCAGATGGTACCAAATTAATAAGTCATACATGGTATTGGCATTATGCATGAAATTTCACCCGATGTTGCACAAGAGGAAGTTAAACATGCCGAAATAGCACTAAGGCATGGCAAAACCGTAGAAGAGATTGGTCATAGATTGCAAAACAGTGACCCTACCGAGCAAGAACATGGTCAACGTCTTGTAGAGCATGGAAAAAATATTCAGAAACACGCACAGGAATCTTTAGATAAAGCGCAGGAATTAGCAGAAGATGGCTCAAGAGAAACATTTACCGAAGCTATACAAGCACATATAGATGCTACTCAAAGTTATATTGAGTCCGTGACAGAATTTCAAAAGGGATTGCAGGCTCATCTAGGCCAACAGCAGAATCAGTCTCAGTAACAGATCCAGTGTTGCTGAAGAAACTATTAAAAAAACTAGCAATCTGCTGAAGTAAGAGACCATTTATAAAGTAAATATTAAGTAGTGGCGTGGCAAGGCTATGCAAGGATTTGGGAGTTTGAGAAAGTGATTATTAGCCGTAACGCACCATCTTTCTCGGTGCGTTAAGCGTTGCTATAACGCACCCTACTAGCGTGTCTAGACTAAAATAGTGCAATATAAAAGACAGAACATTGGGGTAATTGGATGGGTAAAGGTCGTAGGGATAAAGTGCTTTTAAATACAGAGCAAAGACGAAAACTAGAAGAAATAAGTCGTAATGGTTATGCAAGTGCCAAAAAAATATTGCACGCACAAGTGCTATTAATGTGTGATGAAGGTGAGGGTGCGACGAAAAAATGGACAGATGAACAAATCAGTTTAGCCCTCAACTTGCATCGCAATACAGTTGGAAGAATTAGGAAAAGATTTTTAGAGCAAGGTGAACAACCAGCCTTAAATCGTAGTCAAAGAAAAAATCCGCCAGTACCAGCAAAAATAGATGGTCATACGGAAGCGCAAATCATCGCACTGTGTTGTTCTGACCCCCCCACAGGAAGAGCGCATTGGAGTTTGAGACTATTAACTCAAGAAATTAAAAACAGAAACATCATCACAGAAATTTCTGTAGAGACAGTTAGAAGCATATTAAAAAAAACGAGCTACGTCCGTGGAAAATACAAAGGTTTTGTATTCCAGAACGGGACTTAGCACGTTTTATTTCTCAAATGGAAGTAGTGTTGGATCTTTATAGTCAACTGCATAGTGAACTCTCACCGCTCATCTGCATGGATGAAGCTTCTATCCAACTAACTGGACATGTTTTTGAGCCAATTCCTCTCGAACCTGGTCATGATGCAAAAGTTGATTACCACTACACTCGTGAAGGAGTCCAAGCTTTATTTATGTTTTTCGACCCGAATCGCGGTTGGCGAAGAGTCAGCAATCGTGACCATCGGACTCGTGTAGATTGGGCTATTGAAGTGCGTCGGTTATTAGATGAAGACTATCCTCATGCCCACAAAGTCAAATTAGTTTGTGATAACTTGAACACTCACAATATTGCCTCTTTGTATGAAGCTTTTCCGGCACCTGAAGCCCATCGTTTAGCTCGGAAACTGGAGATTTACTACACTCCTCGTAATGGCAGTTGGCTCAATGTCGCGGAGATTGAATTAAGTGTTTTAAGTCAACAATGTTTAGATAGACGTATTTCTTCAGTAGAGGAACTTTCTACTGAGTTGGCTGCTTGGCAACAAGAACGTAACTCCACCACCAGTAAGGTAATTTGGCATTTTACTACTGATGATGCTCGTGTCAAACTTAAACATCTTTATCCGATTTTTGAACCCCAAGAAACAGGTGATTCTAATGCCTCATTTTAGCTTAGACACGCCAGTAGGGTGTCTAGACTAAAATAGTGCAATATAAAAGACAGAACATTGGGGTAATTGGATGGGTAA
>NZ_MTAV01000212.1 GCF_002154695.1 Nostoc sp. T09 | reverse complement strand
CAGCCCTTTCAACGCGTTCATTTGTACTAGATTTTCTGCCAAAAATACACGCCCCCTCAATCCTTACACAATCAAACTCACGCTCAATTCTGCAAAAAAATGCTCGATTCAAGAGGCAATAAATTCACCATTTTGGATGTGCGATCGCCTAATCAAGTTCGATAGCTTAGAAGCATCATTTTTTGCCCCAGTCTGGGAGCGGATTTCAGCCTTTGATTTAGTAGTTCATTTGTTCGCGTTGAAAGGGCTGGCATTGCTCACCCTACGCATAGCCACTTCATCATTTCCCTGGTCTTGTCGGGTCGTCGCTAACCTTAACAATCAGCTTGCCAAAGTTCTCTCCTTGTAGCAAACCAATAAAAGCCTTGGGAGCATTTTCCAGACCTTCTACAATATCTTCCTTATACTTCAGCTTCCCAGAGTGCAACCACTGAGAAACATCACTTAAGAAATCTGGCTGACGATGTTGATAATCACCAACAAGAAAACCTTTGATCAGCGCACGTTTAACCAAAATTGGCATTAAATTAGGGCCAGGAGGCGCACTTTCGGCGTTGTACTGCGAAATTAAACCGACCAATGGGATTCTGGTTCCCAGATTGATTTGCTGTAACACTGCTTCTAAAATTGGGCCAGCAGTATTGTCATAGTAAACATCGATACCATTGGGGCAAGCTGCTTTTAATTGAGTATGGAAGTCTTGAGTTTTGCGGTTGATACAAGCATCAAAACCTAACTCTTTCACTACGTAATCGCATTTTGCATCACTTCCAGCAACTCCCACCGCCCGACAGCCTTTGATTTTGGCAATTTGACCAACCACAGAACCAACTGCACCAGAAGCCGCAGAGACAACAACAGTTTCGCCTGCTTTGGGCTGACCAATATCAAGCAAAGCGCAATATGCAGTCATTCCCGGCATACCCAGAACACCCAAAGCATAGGAAATGGGCGCTTGATTAGGGTCAAGTTTACGCAAAGTTTCACCTTTGGCTACACCGTAGCTTTGCCAACCATCATAACCAAGCACAAAATCACCAACTGAGAAATTAGGATGGTTAGATTTGATCACTTGGCTAACAGTGCTACCCACCATTACAGACCCCAACTCCGCAGGTGCAGCATAAGACTCGCGATCGCTCATGCGACCACGCATATAAGGGTCAAGAGACAGGTAGATAGTACGGTTGCAAACTTCGCCTTCTCCCGGTTCTGGAATAGGGGTTTCAACAAGAGCAAAATCACTCTCTTTTGGTTCCCCTACCGGGCGGCTTTTTAGTAATATTTGTTTATTTGTCATTGGTCATTTGTCATTTGTCATTTGCTATTGGGCATTGGGCATTTCTTCCCCTGCTCCCTTGTCTCCCCTATCCTGCTCGGCTTTTAATAAAAGTCTCGCGATTTTTTAGGACTTCTTCAATATATTCAGGATTAGTCAGCAAACAAGAAGGTGTTAATCCTAAGCGTAACGGGACAATATCACCATAGTCACGACAACGGCTGAGAAAGCCTAACGGATCTTCCCCCAGGTCAACCAAATGCCCGACGATAGAGTTAATTGGTGGTGCTGGTAACTCGAATATATCTTGAGCCATAGCAGAAATTCTCCACGCTGATTGCCTTTCAGAAGGTTAATTTCCTGTGCAATTGAATTCCTCATCAAAAAGAGAGATTTGTTAACAATCTCATCAGCGATCGCCAATGCTGTTGATTGTTGCCAGAACAAGATATCCGCAACCTTTATCGCTTTATCGATTGGGTTATGATATTGCTAAAAGCGTTGTAGTTAACTGGTTGCAAGCAAATTAACCAGAGTAAAGATTTTCTGTCGTTTTTCCTTACTAGAACCAAACCTTTAATAATCAAGCGCGATCGCTCTATCCAATGACAATAACTAAGGAATACAAATGAACTTAGAGAAGCAAATACCAAGTTTAGCGATCGTTACTGGCGCAAATCGAGGCATCGGACTGGAAGTTACACGCCAACTAGCTCATCAAAATATTACTGTGATTTTAGGAGCGCGTGACCTAGAAAAAGGTAAAGCTGCCGCCGAGATATTGGCAAACGAAGGGTTTGAGGTTTTACCTCGTTGGCTCGATGTGACTAATCAACAGAGTATCGATCGCCTAGCGACCGAGGTCAAAGAAAAGTTTGGACGATTGGATATCCTTGTTAATAATGCTGGTATTCTCTACGATACTTGGCAGCAGGCGATCGATGCCAACTTGGATACGGTACGTGCAGCACTGGAAACTAACACTTTTGGTCCTTGGCGCATGTGTCAGGCATTTATTCCATTACTACGCCAAAGCCAACGCGGACGGATCGTTAATGTTTCCAGTGGCGCTGGAGCGTTGACAAGCATGAGTAGTGGCATACCCGCTTACGGCGTGTCGAAAGCAGCGCTCAATGCGCTTACTCGCAAACTGGCTGATGAGCTAAGAGAAACTGGCATTCTCATTAACGCAGTTTGCCCAGGCTGGGTTGCAACCGAGATGGGTGGCGCAGGAGGAAGACCTATTGAACAAGGTGCCGCAGGGATTGTCTGGGCAGCAACGCTTCCTGAAGATGGGCCATCAGGCGGATTCTTCCGCGATGGGAAGCCTCTAGCTTGGTAAGTCTAGGCATTCAATCGGAATTGACATCGGTGCAGATACACCAGCAGAAATTCAAGCAGTACTCAACCATCACAATCAACCAATTCACCAATACTATGAAAGTAACCGCAATCAGCTGTTATGGAATCTACCACTGAGCAAATAGAAACTGAAAAATCAACCATAGCCATTATGATTCTGGCTGCGGGTGCATCTACTCGCATGGGTACACCAAAACAGTTGTTGCTTTATCAAGGACGGAGTTTAGTACAATACATCACAGAAATGGCGATCGCTTCAATTTGTAACCCTGTAGTAGTCGTACTTGGAGCATATTCAGAACAGATTCGTCCCCAAATCAATCACCTTCCCGTGAGCATCGTTGAAAACTTAGATTGGGCTTTGGGAATGAGTGCTTCCATCAACAGCGGGATTCAATTTTTGGATAATCTTCCGCAAAATATTGAAGCAGTAGTTATTGTACTTTGCGACCAACCATTTCTTTCACCCCAAATTATTAATCAACTTGTTGATGCATATCATTCAACAAAAAAACCTATTATTGCTTGCGAATATGCAGGAACATTAGGCGTACCTGCTCTGTTTAGTAAAAGATTTTTTTCAGAACTTGCTGAGTTACAGGGAGCTTCAGGAGCAAAAAAAGTTATTCATAATAACCTTTATCAAGTATTTTCTATTCCTTTTAACCAAGGCAATATTGATATTGATACTCCAAAAGATTATCAAAAATTGCTATCAATTAATAGCGATTTGATTTAAGTTAAAATATTTTTCAAAAACAATATGTCCACGAAACTATAAAAATGCTTCCTAAAAAAGCTGAGCCAATTTTATTGACTAAAATTTTTCAGAAGCTCACAGGTATTGGTGATATTCATCCTGTTCCAGTTGGTGTTAATCTGTCGTAAATTGGCGAAGTTTTGTTTGTAGATCCTTGTTATCTGTTCCCTGACTCAACAAGTAATTTCACAACTCATTTAGGATTGCTATATATTCTTACATTTCAATTTGGATTACTATAGGACTCATATTTGATTTTTGAAAAAAACTCAGTACAGTTTTATTCCTTCTTCCC
>NZ_MTAV01000211.1 GCF_002154695.1 Nostoc sp. T09 | reverse complement strand
ATTTTTTCCCCTCAACACTTGCAATTTTACCTGTTTTAGGGAATGAAACAGCCCTGCCCTGCCAGGGGTAGATGTGGGCCCTTATGTCTCCCAATTTTTACTGCGTCCTGTGCCTGCTGGAACACATAGTTATCCTCAGCTGAACCGTGTTCCCCTAGCTATTCCCGAAAATAGTTTCCAAACTAACTATGACGAATGGTTGCTAGTACAAAATGGTGGCGAGTCTGGTCGAACGATTAAGTTTGATTCGACCCGGCGCTACTTTATCAACGGGCGCGACCAGTCAGAGATTGCCCACACGCCACCACCAGTCTATACAAATGCAGCTTTAATTCTCCTCTCTAAGCCAGTCAGTGATAACCCCCTAGCTGGTGGTGTTGGCTCACCTTACAATCCCAGCAATCCCTATAACAAGTCGAAGACTCAAGTGGGTGGTTCGGGAACATTTGGGCCAGGGTATTCACAATCTATATGTTCTTGGGTGGCTCCACATGCAATCAGAGCAGCTTACTGGCAGAAGTACTATGTTCACCGCCGTCTGCGGGCGGAGGCTTATGGTGGCTTGGTTCACAACAATAAGGTGAATAAAACAAATTATCCAATTCACCCTGAAGTCTTGAAGTCAGAAGCGCTCGATCGCATCTACAGTAAATATAAATCCTATCTGCTGCCACAAGCCTTTCCAGAAGGGGCACCGTTCCATTCTTCTTATCCAGGGGGCGCTTCGGTGTCAGCTGGAGCTAGTGTCACGATTTTGAAAGCACTATTTGATGAGAGTTATGTGATTCCGAATCCGGTAGTACCCGATCCCAAAGACCCCACCAAGTTGATTCCCTATCAGGGTCCACCATTGACAGTGGGCGGCGAATTGAACAAGCTGGCGGCGAATATTGGCTTGGGTCGCGATAGTGCTGGGATTCACTGGCGCACAGATGCTGCTGCATCGTTAGCACTTGGCGAAGCGATCGCAATCGGTATTCTTAGAGATGAAAAGCTAACGTTCCGCGAACAATTTGAAGGTTTTACCTTCACCAAATTTGATGGCACAAAAGTCACGATTTAATTGCTATTAGGTTAAGAGGGAACATGTTGGGAGAAATCCCCAACAATATTCCTTCAGTCGTGGTGATATGAAAGCAGTCCGCTCTCTCCAGAAAACGTTGATAAATTCCTGGTCAGCAAGAACGTTAGCGGTTTGTAGAGTCACTCAGGATAAATATGGGCAAAAGACGGCTGGTGTCGATGGAGCCAAAGCACTGTCATCCAATCTTCGTCTTCCCCTTATTAATAATATAAAACTGGGTGCTAAGGTCAGTCCCACCAGACGAGTTTGGATTCCTCAACCTGGAACGGATAAAAAACGACTTTTAGGCATACCGACGGTGTATTCATATTGCACTTTGATTCAATGAGCTGTTGGCAAAATCTGTCGGAGCCGCAAAGCGATCGCATCCGACAATTTAACCAATAGCTAAGAATCATCGTTCAAATTGGGTAGATAACTAATCTATTGGTTCTGCACCGATCGCACTTAACGCGGCTTTAGCAATGGCAATATCCTGTTCAACAGTACCACCGCCAACACCAATTGCTCCTACATGCACACCACCAAAGCGAATAGGTAAACCACCACCGAGATTAGTTAACAAATTCCCCGAAGCTAGGGGTAATGCTACAGCCAGATGATCGGCAAAGTTTCCTGTAGGGCGACGAATCGAAGCTGCCGTTTGTGCTTTGCGTTTGCTAGTCTCTACACTGTGAGGCGGTGCTCCATCACCATGTGCAAAGGCTACCAAAGTTAAAAGCGAGTTGTAAACAGCAATCGATACGCCAGCACCTAGATTTTGGCTTTCTTTTAAACCTGCTTTGACTGCTGCTAGTGCAGTATCAACTGTAATTAATTCAACAGTTCTCGTAGATGTAGATGTTTGTACCATAATTTTTTATCTCCCAACTGCAACAGCTTGGCGTTCTCGTTTTGCTACTTCTGCACGCACTAAAGGAATAACTTCCCGCCCGTAATCAATGGCATCTTGTAGCGGATCGAAGCCCCGGATTAACAGAGTAGTAACACCTGCGTCATAGTAATCAACTAAAGCCTCTGCAACTTGTTCTGGCGGTAGGGGTTCAATAGAAACTGTGTCTAATCCTGCACCACCAATCCAGCCTTCAGTGAGAGCCTTAGTTAAGGCTGATTCATCAGGAGTTTGTTGCCAACCTATTCTCGGTGCAGTTGCTAGCACGTTATGTAGAGTTGTGGGCTTTAATTTAAACCCATTCAGATAAACTTCCGCATCACTCGCATCACCATCAAAATTACCATCACTATCTACCCGCACAAATTGCTTATCAGCTGGTAAATGTGGCTCAATTTCAGCAGTCAGCTCTAGAGGTAAAATTAGTTTGGCCACAGGTTAATTCTTTAAGTTATTGGGCATGGGGCATTGAGAATTAATTTTTCCTCCCCTGTTCCCCATCCCCTAAACTAGGCTGCTATTTT
The DNA here is from genome assembly GCF_002154695.1 of Nostoc sp. T09. Classification (GTDB taxonomy): domain Bacteria; phylum Cyanobacteriota; class Cyanobacteriia; order Cyanobacteriales; family Nostocaceae; genus Aulosira. The sequence continues at coordinate 18,725 of NZ_MTAV01000211.1, read as the reverse complement.
GCAGCCTGGTTTAAAACTATATGACTTACGAAAGCACTGCTTCTCGCTGCTCAACTTTCTTCTTCAAGACGGTTGGTAATTCGCTGCTTAACGGTTCACCTTCAACTATTTGCGATCGGAAGCCATCGGGACCGACGGGAATATCACCAGTGATGGTGGTGCGATAAAGTACGCGCTCAACTTCTATATGATCTAGATCCTGGGGCGCTAAATGTGCGGTGGCGCGGTTATCCCAGAATGCAATGTCACCATTGTTCCAACGGAAGCGGGTGGTGTAGGCTGGCTTGGTGATTTGGTTAAAGAACAACTCTAGCAATAGCTCACTTTCTTGTGGTGATACGTCCAGAATGTGGGAAGTGAAGCCAGGGTTCACGAATAATGCGCGTTCGCCTGTCTCTGGATGAACCCGCACCACTGGGTGAATAGAAACCTGGGGATTAGCTGCGATGCGCTGAACAAGTTTGCTATTGCTGGGTAAGCGCAAGCGTGCATTGAAGCGATGTTCTGCCTTTAATGTGTCTGCTAGTGCCCGCACAGGTGCTGACAAACCTTCGTAAGCTGCGACCAGATTAGTCCACTGTGTATCACCACCAAAGCTGGGGACGTTAACTGCACGCAAAATAGACCCAGCAGGTGGGTTAACAACTGCTGTGACATCGGTGTGCCAACGGTTTTCATAGCTGGCACGACGCAGACCGTTCTTCCGTTCGTAGCGGCTGCGATCGATTGGTAATATTTCTGCAAAGCCTTCGATGGGTTCATCCTCGTGGGGATGTGCATAAGTCACTTCGCCAAAACGAGATGTGAATGCAATCTGTGCCGCATGGTCAATGTTCTGATTGCGAAAGAAAATAACTTTCCATTTCAACAGTGCTTGTCGAATTTCGGCTACTGCTTCATCGTGTAGAGGACGGGAAAGGTCTACACCGTTGATTTCAGCACCGATGAAACCAGCTACCGGTTTGACTTCAATGTGCTTGTTGCTCATAAAAATTCTCCAGAGTTTTACCTGGGCGGTGTTGGCACTTGTTTACTTGTTTGGTGTTGCTATCAAGTGCAAGCGATCGCTTCCATCGATCGCATCTGCAAGCATAATACACTAATTTGATAGATTTACCGTATTATAAATTTAACATAGTAATTTCTCTTCCCCAGTTCTAGATTCCGCATACTGGATGACCTGAATTATTTCTCCCCAACCCCGATTCCCCAGTTAATTTGGAGTTCAAGATGTCAGCACCACGTTATGGTATTTGGGCACCTGTTGGCGGTAACTTTGGCCCCTTGGATACTCAAGAAGAACCGATTGATGCGAGTTATGAGCGATCGCGATCGCTGATTTTAGCTGCTGAACGTTTGGGGTATGTGACAACTTTGGTGGCACAGCACATCGCCAATCCACGTAGTTTAGAGTTAGAGCAACTAGAAACTTGGACAGCTTCTGCGGCGTTTGCTGAGGCTACAGAAAAAATTGAGATTATCGCTGCTATTAAACCTTTATTATTCCATCCAGCTGTTCTCGCTAAAATGGCGTTAGGGATTGATGCAATTAGTCACGGACGTTTTGCTATCAACTTGATTAGTGCTTGGTTCCGCCCAGAGATGGAACGCACGAATATTCCCTTTCCTCCCCATGATGAACGCTACCGCTATTCTGGTGAATGGTTACGGATTGTGAAAGCCCTCTGGAGTGGGGAAAGGGTTAACTTCGAGGGAGAATATTTCAAAATCGCAGATTTGAGCTTACGTCCTACTTCTATCGCCCAACCTCATCCCCGAATATACCTTGGCGGTGCATCTGAGCCAGCCCAGATTTTAGCGGCGGAACAAGCAGATATTTATTTTATCAACGGTCAGCCAATAGAAGATGTGCGTCAGGTGATTAAACAAGTTTTGAGCCGTCCGCGATGCCTACGGCGGGCTACGCCTACGCTACCTCAACCAGTACGTTTTGGTTTATCAGCCTTTGTCATTGCTCGACCTACCGATGCAGAAGCGCAAGCAGAACTACAACGACTCACGGAACTTCAGAAAAAGGAAGAACATTTGAAATTAAGTGTTGCTAAAGGTGTTGACCCAGACGCAGTTATGTTCCGACTCTTCGCTAAAAATCCGGCTGTTGGTGGTAATGGTGGGACAGCCGCCGGCTTGGTTGGTAGTTACGATACAGTTGCTACAAGAATTGCAGCCTTTGTTGATGCTGGTATCGATACATTTATGCTGCAATTTAATCCATTCGCACAAGAAATGACCCGCTTTGCCGAAGAAATTATGCCCCGCGTGCGGCATTTACAGCCTTTACAGAGGGCATAAATATCTTGTAGTGCGTGGCAAGCCTAAAGTTGTACATTAGATTTATTTATTGGAAGGCGCTAAAGCGCAACTACAAACATTTTTTATTGCAACATTTTAGCCTTGCCACGCCAGTAGTGTGTGTTAGGCAAAGCTGTAACGCATGATTTTTTAAGAGCGAATTTTATGTTCATGGGATCAATCTAAAATCCAAATATTCACAATATTGAAATAAACAGAGGAGACGAAATATTGTCCCAATTGCCAATACAATCTCTAACTTTGTCAACCTCTCAAAAATCTTGGGTCTTGTTAGGTGTGGGACTAGGGGTATTTATGTCTACCCTAGATGTGGGTATCATCAATGTGGCCTTACCCACTTTGGTGCAGAGCTTTCACACTAGCTTTCCTCTGGCCCAGTGGGCTGTGTTGAGTTATCAGTTAGTCAGTTCTGGTCTAGTTTTAGGAGCAACTCGCCTAGGGGATATGTGGGGCAAGAAACCCTTATATCAGGCAGGGCTGATTGTATTTACCTTGAGTTCACTGTTGTGTAGTTTTGCACCTAGCATTGAGTGGCTAATTGGCTTTCGCGCACTTCAGGGACTTGGTGCAGTGTTCATCTCAGGCCTGGGTTTGGCGATCGTTACAGAAGTCTTCCCCGCTTCTGAACGAGGTCGGGCGGTTGGGATTATTGGTAGCGTCGTGTCTCTGGGGATTGCTTCTGGGCCTTCTGCGGGTGGGTTATTGTTGAACTTGTCAGGTTGGCAGAGTATATTTCTGATCAATGTGCCCTTGGGGATTGTAGCTAGTTTCCTTGTGGCTCGGTTAGTACCACAGTCTATCTTGAGTGAACGCAAACAAAAATTTGACCCTTTAGGAGCCTTATTAGCTTTATGGACTTTGGGTTGTTTTGGCTTAGGTATGACGATTGGGCAAAGTGAAGGCTTTAGTAGTGTTAATACTTTGGTATTACTCGCGATCGCCGCCCTCAGCTTTGTAACTTTTCTGGTAGTAGAAGCCATCCTTGACCAGCCATTACTAGAACTGCATCTATTTCGCAATCTTCAGCTGAGTATGAGTTTGCTCAGTGGCTGGCTGACATTCACTGTGATTGGTGGTTCTTTACTGATTACTCCTTTCTTTTTAGAGCGAGTCAAGAACTATCCCACAGCCAAAGTCGGGTTGCTATTAGCTTTTTCGCCTATACTTAGCGGATTAATTGCCCCAGTGGCTGGTATACTTTCAGACCGATTTGGTGCAAGATTAATTACTTCAATTGGGCTGGGGTTGATGATTGGAGGTTGTTTGGGCATCAGTACCTTTGATGCTCAAATTACTGAGCTTGGGTATATATCACGTTATTTTATTTACGGTATTGGGCTAGGTTTATTTCAATCGCCTAATAATACTACTGCTATGGGTGCGGTATCTCGCGATCGCCTGGGGATTGCTTCTGGCTTGCTATCTTTATCGCGTACCTGCGGTAATACTGTCGGCGTTTCCTTGATAGGTGCAGTATTTGGCGGCTTAATCGCTAGTGTTTCCGCTGGTGCTGATGTATCTGTGGCTCCTCCGGAGGCGATCGTTACAGGTTTTCAAGGTACCTTTCGGTTTGCGGCATTAATTCTGTGTGCGTCTGCGGTTGCTTCAGTTTTAAAGTTACGCCATAAAGTATGATTCTTGAAAAAATTCCGTAAACTCTCATCTGTAGGGTGGGTATTCATTGCCCACCAAAACCCGGATCTGGTGGGCAATGAATGCCCAACGCGGCAACGCCATACCCTTCTCCTGCGGAGACGCTACGCGTAGCTTGCTTCTCCGTAGGAGTACGTCGCTACCGCTACGCTAACACCAACGCAGTGGCTCCCCTACGTGGATTTCAGAAATCAAATATGAATCCTATAGATGTGCTTCAGTTCTACGAGTCTCTCGGATTCAAAATAGATGATGTTATTAGTCTTGGTAAACGTTTGTGAGCAGTGCCAAAGTTTTGTTTGGTGAAGGGCTAATATATTAGCTTACCTATGGTTTCCAAATAGCATCTTTAACTTGAAAGGTTTTAGGAATCAGCTTTTGACTGTAGAACAAATCAACTACTTGTTGTTGTTCAGCGATATATTCATCCTTGATTTCAAAGACACCAAAGTAGGGACGGTTTTTTAAAGAATATTCTAAAACCTCTGGCTTATATTTGGTTTGTTCTGCGAGTAGTTTAGCAACTTCACTAGGATTAGCTTTAGCCCAGTCTTCTACTTTACTCTGTTCTTCTAAAACGATTTTGACTAAATCGGGGTGATTTTTGGCAAAATTTTGTGTGGCGATGTAAAAAGCGCGTTGAGGTGCGACATCAGAACCTCTAACTAACACACGCACGCTACCATTTAATTCTTTCGAGGCAAGATAGGGATCGCCAATAGGCAAAGCATCTACATTACCACCTTCAAAAGCAGTGGTACTATCGGGAATTTTTAAGTAAACAGGTTGAATATCATTTAGCGTCAGTTTTGCACTTTCTAAAGCTTTGAGGACAAAGTATTGTAGTGCTGTTCCTTTTTGAATCGCTAATTTTTTCCCTTTTAAATCCGCAAGGCTTTTAATAGGAGAATCTTTAGGGACGATAATAGCCTGAGCGCCTGCATTTGAACCCGTCGCCGCCACATAGACGATAGGATTACCACCAGCTTGAGCAAAAACAGGCGGTAAATTGCCCACGTTGCCAATATCAACACTATTAGCTGCCATTGCTTCCATCATGGGTGGGCCTCCTTGGAAGGATATCCATTTAACTTGGATACCTTCTGGAGCAAGCCGTTTTTCCAACAATCCCTGTGCTTTTAGCAAATTCAGTCCAGGTGTACCGTTTTGATGACCGATATTAATCACCTTTATCTGTGATGAAGCACCAGAGGTTTGTGCAACAGGAGAAACGTTGCTTTGTGAGGTATTTTGAGAACTACAGCCAGCTAGAGTTAGAAGCCAAATTAATAAACAAGTGGCGATCGCAACTAGTATATAGCGACGGGTTTTCATATTTGCAGTTGGGAAGGTGACTGGCTATCAACCTGTCACCAATAAAAATTAATAGAGAGATGCCAAAACTTTATCTGCGGCGGCGCGGAATGCAGTTGCAGCACCAGCACTCATATCTCGTGGCGCACAGATGCGATTTCTCACATAGGCAAGTGTAATGGCTCCAATTGCAGCTATCTTGGGATCTATACTATCCTTACCACCTGTGCGTCCACCTGGTAGCGGTGCGCCGTTACCATTGATTAAATAATCAGCTAATAATCTCAGGTGTAAATCAACCACTTCTTGAACTGTGGAAACGTCACCATCTACAGCTAAAGCTTGTACACCAGAGTTTTTTAAAATATCTGCGATCGCATTTTCCCGATTATCACTCAGCCTCTCCGCTGCTTCTGCACGAAACTCGATAGCTTCGCTTTCTGCTGGATCGAGAGGTAAGGGATTTCCAATCGGTTCTACACCCCATCTGCGGCGTAAAAGTAAATTGTTAGTGATATTATCCGATTTCACCCGATGATAAGCAGGACGTTGATTTAGTGCTGCAAACCAAGCATTGATTCGTGGGTAACGGGGATTACCTTTGATGTGATAGCCGCGATACACAGGTAAGTTAGCCGCCAAGCGATCGAGATGGGGACTGTAGAGAATGTCTACCAGGCTAAAGTTGCTAAGAAAATAAGGGCCGGGATATTTAGCTAAGGTTTGCTCAAGTTCATCTAATTTAGCTTCAAACTCTGCTTGTAACTTAGCTAACTCATTCGCATCTGTGACTTTTTCTCTGAGGAATTTGTAAGCAATATCTCTAAAACCGTTAGTTTCTGATTCCTCTACCCACTGTCTCGCAACAGCGTTTTCGTCTGGATCTTCTGGTAGTAGTGCTGGAGTAGGAAATCGTTCTTCCAAAGCTAAGAGAATCTCTTTCGATTCATATACCAACTTACCTTCAATTTTTGCACCAGGTACAAGGGTGGTGGGAACTAAGTCCGTGTACCATTTTGGCTTGTTACTCAGGTCAATAAACTCGGTTTCAAAAGGAATTTCCTTTTCTTCTAAAGCAAACCAAACTCTCTCGCAGAAAGGACACCAAGAGTTAGTATCTCGATAAAGCAGAACTGGTGGTCTGGTGTCTGGGGGAAGTTTATGCAGACTGCTGGGGATAGGTGCGGTAGATGGAGACTGTCCTGGTCTTTTTACCCTGCGCGCTGGGGTATTTTGCCGAGCAATTTCTAACAGTTGTTCCCAATTAGTTACAGCGTCTTGAATAGACATTTTTGACACCTATTTGAAAAAAGTATGCCGGATGAAACTGAAAAATTTAAGTGGAGCAGTTCTATAAGATTAGGGACAAGGAGAGAAGTCTGAACGGAGGCTTCCTCCGCTCAGAACTTCGGAGGGACAATGGGGACAAGTATTTGCAGATCCTAAATAGATTTGGGATTTAAGAAACTCAAATTTTGTTTAAAATCCCAAATCTTAAATTTCAAATTGTATTACCTGGCTCTATTAGGAATACCAGAAAATACAAATAATTGTTGCTCTTTCGGTGCAGGTAAATTTTCACCAATATAACGATTAATACCTACACCCATGTCTCCAGTAGCGGTGAATTTGAACTTAACTTCCTCAAATTTGTAGTCTTGGAACACTTTCCGCGCAATCTCAGAGTACCGAATACCGTTAGTGTCTCCGCGAGTCCAGATAACAAAAGCACCTTGTTTACTCAGAAAACTCAAGTTGTCTAGCAAGCGTTTGAGTTCAGCTTCATCAGCCAGATTGCCAAACACACCACAGACAATCACAATATCTGCGGGTACTGCACCAACATAGTTGGCGGAGATAGTTGCATCTCCATTGATAAATTCTATTTGCTTTGCTAAACCCAATGATTCTATAGTTGCTTTTCCACGTTCAACTAAATTGGGGTTTAGCTCAACAAGCCTTGCATATACATCTTGGGAGCGGGGGTGATTTGCTAAGGTTCCGAGTAAATCTCTTCCATCACCAGCGCAAACACTAACTACACGGATTCTTCCTGCTGGAGATGCATCCAAGCTGTAAGTTATGTATTCCCGCACGATTTCTAGACGCTGTTGTAATTTTGGTTCCGTATTATAGAGATCGTGCCATTCAAACCAATCTTTTGGCATAAGAGTTGATTCCCATTCCTTGCAAACTGTGGCTTTGCACTGTGACGAGCAAGCTGTGCAACAATTAACTACGGCAAGTCTATCGATTAACAGTATTTTGTAATGAACGCAGACTATCACACAAGTAGATGCAAAATCAAGTCTGCTGGCAATACTCCTCGTTAAGCATATTTAATTTAGAGATTCAGAATGTAGGTAGCAATGGGTATGATGGCTTTGCGATCGCTCTTTTAACAGACAAAGTTTAAGTTGTAAAAGCGATCGCGCGACTTAGTACTTGATAATTGTGGCTTTACACTATCCTGTTTGCAGCTCCGATAAATTGCGATCGCTGGCTTGTTCAGGTAAAAATCCACCTGCTTGCATTTGCCATAATCTATAGTAAGCACCGCCTTTTGCTAGTAGTTTATTGTGGGTACCATCTTCAACAATGCGGCCTTGGTCAAATACTAAAATACGGTCTAGATGGGCGATAGTTGACAAGCGATGAGCTACCACAATAACGGTTTTGCCATCCATTGCTAAATCTAGGGTATCCTGGATAGCTTTTTCGGTGATGGAATCCAGGCTAGAGGTGGCTTCATCTAAAATTAGGATTGGTGCGTCTTTGAGGATAACCCGCGCGATCGCAATCCGCTGTCTCTGTCCTCCGGAGAGTTTTACCCCACGTTCGCCCACCAGAGAATCATAACCCTCAGCCATCTGGGCAATAAAATCGTGAGCATAAGCCTTGGTTGCTGCTTCTATAACTTCCTCGTCGCTGGCTTCAAGTCGTCCGTAACGAATATTTTCCAGTAACGTGCGATGAAACAGAGACGGATCTTGAGGAATTAAGCTAATCTGGGCGTGTAGCGCTTCCTGAGCCATGTCTCGAATATCCACGCCATCAATGAGAATTTGTCCAGCTTGGGGATCAAAAAGGCGCAAAATCAAATTGACAAAAGTAGATTTTCCCGAACCGGAAAAGCCCACCAATCCGACGCGCTGTCCTGGTTTGATGGTAACAGAAAGGTCGTGGAATACTTTTTTCTCAGCCGAATAGTTGAAATTTACGCGTCGAAACTCAATGTGTCCTTTGGTAATTGAATGCGCGATCGCATTTTCTCGATCAATCAATTCATGGGGTTGCACAATAGTTAAAACACCATTGGCGATATTACCAATATGTTCAAATAAATCCAAAAATCTTCTACTTAAATTGCGGGCTTCACTAATGATTAACAGTGATAAGCTAGTTGCAACTACAAAATCAGCAGTTGCGATCGCTCCAGTACTCCACAGAGACAGTGAGTAATACAAAGTAGCAATTTTCAAAATTGCAGCAGAGATAAATTGAAACCAGCGAATGCGCTCCGAGTACCAGTTCGCTATTCTCACCTCTTTGATTTCGCGCCTGAATCGCTCATTTAAATAGCGTCGTTCAAAACCCAAACGCGCAAACAATCGGCTACTAGTAAGATTTGTGACCGCATCGACAATGATACCAGCTGTCTCACTTCTAGCGGCGGCGGCTTTGCGGGAATAAATTCGACAGCGAGTAGCCAGCCAAAAGGAAATACTGATAAAGAATACTGCCCATACCCCCACCAATCCAGCCAGAGGCGGATAGGCGCGATACAGTAAAATGATAGCAACGATATACACAACGATGACTGACATAAATTCAGAAATCAGCATTTGCATCGTCTGGGTGACACCGTAAGCAGTTTCGCTAATACGTTGTGCTAAAGCACCAGCAAAACTACTACTCAAGTAGCGATGGGAATGTTGCTGCAAATAAGCATATAGGGTACGCATAATCTGCTGGCGGTGGATAGGATGGAGAATAGTTAGCAACAGTCCCGACGAGCGCCCAAATACTACTTCACCTATACTTAAGGCAGTGAACAGCATTAAGGGTTGACTGATGGTTTCAAAAATCTGCTTGCTGTTAACCGTTGATTTTGTAACGCTGCGGATAATTTCACCAATGGCATAGGGTAACATAATGCCACAAGTCGCGTGCATCACTTCCAAAATGACAATTGCTATATACCACCAGCGAAATTGATTGACGAAATAGCAAATAAACCTGAATGGATTCGGTGGTAAATTGGGCGCATCAGCAGCGCGTTGAAAGGATTTCAATTGTCTGGACTTTTTCGTCATGAGAGTTGCTCTTGTAGCATCAAGCTTTCTACAAAATAAAAATGGACGGCTAAATCAGCCGTCCGGTGGTATTCAATAAAATCATTCTTAACGCAGAGAATCTCCCCGTCTGTATTCGGCGGTTATGTCATCTAACTTTTGTTTTAAATTGTCGTCAAGTTTTACTTCCACCGCCTTAAGGCTGTCAGCAAGTTGTTCTGGACGGCTAGCGCCAATAATTGGGGCAGTGATAATCGGATTAGCCAAAACCCAAGCTAACGCTAGGGTTGTAAGTGATAATCCAGCCAAATCTGCTACTGTGCGTAATTCCTCAACAGTATTAAACTCGCGATCGTGCCAATAACGTTCTTGATAACGTTCTGCGGCTGCACCCAAGGTAAAACGAGTTCCGTCGGTGGGGCCTTGAGCTTTATTATGTTTACCAGTAAGTAAACCTCCCGCCAAAGGATTGTAAGGAATTACACCAAGTCCTTCTTCTTGCGCTAGAGGCAAAAGTTCTCGCTCAATTTCGCGGAATAAGAGATTGTAGCGGGGCTGAATTGAAACAAAACGAGCTAAATTGCGAACATCAGCGCGACCTAAAGCGCGGCTAAGTCGGTAAGCTAAGAAATTAGAAACCCCGATATAGCGTGCTTTACCAGACCGAACCACAGTGTCTAAGGCTTCGAGAGTTTCATCCAGAGGAGTTGAAGCATCATCAGAGTGCAATTGATAGAGATCAACATAATCGGTTCCCAAGCGTCTGAGGGAAGCATCGATCGCATCTAAAATATGTTTGCGTGAAGCACCCTGATCCCAAGGTGCAGGGCCAACCTTGCCTACAGCCTTGGTAGCCAGTATAAAATGTTCGCGTTTGCCTTTGAGCCAGCGCCCAATGATTTCTTCAGTGCGTCCGGCTGTGGCAAGTCCACCCCCCAGAGGATAAACATCGGCTGTATCCAAAAAGTTAATACCAGCATCGGCGGCGGTATCAAGGATGACTCTGGAAGTTTCTTCGTCAGTCTGCAATCCAAAGGTCATGGTGCCAAGAACAAGGCGCGAAACCGTCAATCCAGTTTTACCGAGATTAGTGGTAGGTAAAGTCATAGCGATGTTTGTTATTCATAGAATGGGGCATTGGGCATCTAATCCCAATTAAACAGCCACAGATGCGCGACGGTTCTGTGAAACCAGCCATTGTTGCAATTTTTGGTCGCCGTATACTTCATCAGCAATAAAATGATCGCCATCAGGGAGTAGAGTAAAATCTACTGTTCCCCCTGCTTCGCGCAAGGTAGCGACAATCTGCTCTGTATCCTCAATCGGCAGTTTTTCGTCTTTTCCACCCTGGAATATTTGGATGGGAATTTCTTTGAGTGCAGCTAGTTGGCTTGCTTCTAATGTCTTGGGTACACGACCGGAAACTGCAACCAAACCAGCGAAGCGCCCAGGATTAGAGGCGGCGATATGCCAAGCGCCAGCAGTACCCAAGCTGAACCCAGATATAATTACGCGCGATGGATCAACTGGTTGGGAAGCGATGAGATTATCTAGTAAAGCAATTACATCTGCTTCTCGCTCAACCCAGGTTTGTTCTTCAGGAAGTTGGGGGGCTGCAAAGATATAAGGTAATGGAGCTGATGCATCTACGAAACGAGGTAAACCCCATTTCAAAAGTATATTAAGGTCAGTACCGCGATCGCGCGCTCCATGCAAAAACAGTACGAGAGGTGCGGGTTTATTAGCATTGTCAGCAACCGACGAGAAAAGATAAGGCAAGGAACCATTGCTGATGTGTTTAACGGCCATAATTGTGACTCCAATGGGGATTGGGAAAAGGGGAACTCGGGGCCCCCTCTGGGGATAAGGGGTAATGGGGAATGGGAAATAAGGAATGTTTCTCCCTTATCTCCCCCATCTCGCTTTCTATGCCACTACTAGTTGTGGGGATTCGATTTGAGCTACCTTGGATTCAATCGCTGTACCCTTGAAGAAGTTCGGGTTAGCTTCGGTGTAGAACTTGTAAGGATTAGCGAATACGTAAGCTTTGAAGTCGGCTTCAGAAATCACACCTTCTTTTACGAGTTCCCAGCTTTCAGCTAGAGGATCGGTTAAATCGGGTACATCCCAGTGACCAACATCTGAGGAATAGATGGCGTTAATCTTCACGCCTAAGGGATTGGCTTTGTCGTTGAATGCTGCGCCGATAGTGCGATCGTCGGATTCGGAACCAAAGAAGAAACTGTTCACCCAGCGATCGCGAATATCTTCTATCTTTTCAATTCCAGCTGCGGCAAAATCCTCTAATTCCTTACCAACTGGTTGACGGCTATGACGGCCGAATGAAGAACCCAGTACACTCTTGGTTAATTCTTCTTTGTCGAGAGAATATCCTTGAGTAATTTCGCCACCGAAGCGCTCAAACAACTCGAATAGCTCATCAGAATTCGTCAGCGCTGGGTTGTAGTTTTGCAGTCCCTTGAGATTACGCTTGGAGAAACGGTCTACTAAATGAATGTAGACGTGAGCGCCCCAATCTGCACCACCTTCAAGCATTCCGATGCGTAACTGTGGAAAACGCTTGGTTACACCACCAAAGAACAGCGCCTTAGCAAATGCTTGCGAACCATCGGCAAAGTGACCGATATGGTTATTCATGTAGTTACTGATAGACGAGCGTCCAGTCCAACCTTGGCTGCCATAATGGGTAGTAATGGGTACACCCAATTCGACGGCTTTAGCCCAGAATGGATCGTAGTCGTATTCACTATCTAGTCCGTAGAAATCGATATAAGATGCATACTTGGCGATTTCGGGAAATTTATCGGCTGGATATTTATCTGCGATCGCCTTAATTGGTCGTTTCACACCACCAGGAATATTTGCTACCTTTAGCCCTAGGGTTTTTACAGCAAACTCTAGCTCCTCAATCGCTTCTTGGGGATTACCCATCGGGATACCAGCTACAGGTGTCAGCCGATCGCTATATTTCCGATAGATATCAGCATGATAGTGATTGACCGCCCGTTGCAATGCTTTACGGTTTTCTTGACTGGCTCCAGCGGGTGCTAAGACATTGTTAGGAAACAGCACCGAATAGTCTGATCCTTGCTCTGCTTGACGCTCATAGAAAAGTCCTGGCAAGGTGTAAGTGGCGAGATCTAGAGTATTGCGGGTGACTCTCGCCCACCAAGGAGAGCGAATTGTGCGGTTGTATTGACGTTCTTCAGGAGTTTGTTGATACCAGTCTTTACCATCTGTTTTGGAGTTGAGACGAGAGGATTCTGCCTTGCGTAATTCGTCTACAAGTTTTGCACCGCCGTAATTAGCAATGTAATCTTCCAGCGCCGGCGTGAAATCGTTGGTATGAACATCGGTGTCGATTACTGGATAATCCAGAGTGGCCCTGATGGCGGCGGAGGGTGAGGTTTTCAATCTGCTATATTCAGTCATGTTTCTTTCCTCGTTTTTGGCTAAAATTTTCAGGCTATGTAGAGTATCAGGTACATCTCAAATCGGAGGCGATCTACAAAAAGCACGCTTCAAAAAGTATGGTTTAGCCATCGCTGAAAAGTCCTAAGTATCGAGTGCGGAATATTTAATGACTATAGATAAATCTCCGCGCCTCTTAGTTATCAAATTTGTAGGTACGGGGTTTCCTTACCCTTTTGGGAAAAATTCATGCCAACACCAATCGCTCATCCGTTTGTTTGGCTGCAAAACGATTACTTGGACGACGCAAGCCAAGATTTTCACGCAAGGTACTACCCTCGTATTCAGTCCGGAACAGTCCACGTTTTTGTAAAACAGGAACGACTAAATTAACGAATTCATCCAATCCTGTAGGCAATATCGGTGGCATGATATTAAAACCATCTGCTGCACCATTGTTGAACCATTCTTCTAGTTGATCGGCAATAGTTTCGGGAGTACCAAGTATGGTGCGATGGCCTCTTGCGGTAGCTAGAGCGCGGTACAATTGACGCAGTGTGAGAGTCCCACGAGTGGCCAAATCTTTAACTAGTTTCAGACGGCTCTTATTGGTGTTGGTGTCGCTGGGCAATTCCGGTGCCAAATCATCTAGAGAATATTGCGACAGATCCACGCCCTTGTAATAGTTCTTTAAAATACCCCAAGCGACATCGGGATGGATCAACGATTGCAGAAACTCGTACTTTTCTTGAGCTTCTGATTCTGTACGTCCAATGATTGGGAAAGCACCAGGCATGATTTTTAGATCATCTGAAGAGCGTCCATATTGTGCCAATCTACCTTTAACATCGGCATAAAATTCCTGTGCATCAGCTAGGGTTTGATTAGCCGTGAATATCACCTCAGCAGTGCGTGCAGCTAAGTCCCGTCCAGCTTCCGAGGCTCCAGCTTGCACAATCACCGGGTAGCCTTGGGGCGGGCGACCAACGTTTAAGGGGCCTTTAACAGCAAAATGTTTGCCTTTGTGATTGAGTATATGTAGCTTGTCTGTATCGAAATAAATCCCAGATTCTCTGTCACGGATAAAGGCATCATCATCCCAACTATCCCACAGTCCTTTCACGACTTCCACAAACTCTTCAGCCCGTTCATAACGCTGACTGTGATCTGGGTGATGCTCAAGTCCGAAATTAGCTGCGGCATTATCATTGCCTGTGGTGACTACATTCCAGCCGGCTCGTCCCTTACTCAAGTGATCTAGAGAGGCAAACTTACGTGCCAGAGTGTAGGGTTCTTCGTATGTAGTCGAGGCGGTAGCTATGAAGCCGATGTTTTGTGTCACTGAAGACAAAGCAGAGAAGAGAGTCACCGGCTCAAAATGGACAATCTTACCATTACGACTCTGATCTTCGGGAGCACTACCCCAAACTCCTGGGCTATCTGCTAGAAAAACTGCATCAAATAAGCCGCGTTGGGCTGTCTGGGCAATTTCCTTGTAATGCTCAAAATTCAACCCAGCATCTATTTGTGCATCAGGGTGTCGCCATGCAGAGACATGATGTCCAGTAGCTTGAATAAATGCACCTAAACGAAACTTGCGTGTTTTGCTCATCTGCTTTTTTCTTTTCTATAGTGCGTTAGCGGTAGTTCTACCAGAGGTAGCGCTGATTTGTGGACGTTAATGGCTTTTAATGCAACGTCTGTTGTTATATAGGACTGCTGCTACGATAGTTTGGCTAATTCCTAACTGCTCAAAACTCATGCATTCACCTGAGAGCCTGATACATTTTGGTCAAACCCTCATGAATATGTGGTAAGTGACCGATCAGAAGACGACAGTATTAAGCTTTTAACCGCTGACATACGCCCAAAAAACACTTGGATGGCAGAGTTATAAAATCCTTGCTCTGTAAAGCTTTGAGGTAATCGTGTCAAGCATTTAGGCATTCACCTATTACTAGACACTAAAGATAAAGCTTACCCAATACATCCAAAAAAATCTGTACTGGAAAACACAAGTATATGATAAACGAATTATTAGTTTATCAAACATTAAGTATTACAAATTATCTGGGATCGGTGAAACGATGGTTTAAGATGCTTGCTTGAGCGATCGCATTCTAAATAAAGTCAGCTGTAACTCATCCTGTCTGGACTAGGGTAGTCATACAGTATGGCGATTTCGGGAAAACCCAGGTAGCGCAGGATCAATATAAGCCCAAGATACTTAGTTAACCTAATAATTTGATTTGCATAAATTTTATTGTCGAAGAGCTTGAATTTTACCTATGGACATGTCATACTTCTAAATTAAACACCGTTAAATCGGTCGATGAATAGTATTTTTAAATTCTAGGGCAATTACTGTACAGATAAATTCTTCACGTCCTCTAATGGTCATGCACAGATGACTTACAGAAGTCATGTCGATTGTTTGGTTGCTGGTGGAAAGTAAGTGTTGCAAATATAAGGGGTGAAGCTCGTGAGCGCAAATAAATTAGCGTCTCTTGCCATATCTACCAATGATCTAGATTTAGAAACCGATGTCTTAGTGATTGGTGGTGGGCCGGCAGGAACTTGGGCTGCTTGGAGTGCAGCAACTAGTGGGGCAAATGTGATTTTGGCTGATAAGGGTTACTGCGGTACAAGTGGCGCAGCAGCAGCTTCAGGGAATGGTGTATGGTATGTGCCACCAGATCCAGAACAGCGCGAAGCAGCAATGGCGAGTCGAGAGGCGATGGGAGGATTTTTGTGCGATCGCAATTGGATGACTCGTGTATTGGATCGCACCTATGAAAATATTAATTCTCTCGCAGATAGGGGTTATCCTTTCCGTGTTGATGCCGATGGTAAGGCGATCCGTCGCTCTTTACAGGGGCCGGATTATATGCGGTTTATGCGGAAAAAGATTAAGCAGGCAGGTGTAAAAATTTTAGACCATAGTCCAGCTTTAGAGTTGCTTGTGGATGCAGAAGGTTCTGTGGCTGGGGCTTCTGGGATCAATCGCCAATCTGGTAAACGCTGGAAAGTCCGGGCTGGGGCAGTTGTAATTGCTACTGGTGGCTGTGCTTTCTTAAGTAAGGCTCTCGGTTGTAATGTGCTGACTGGGGATGGGCTATTGATGGCAGCAGAGGCTGGTGCAGATTTCTCTGGTATGGAATTTTCTAATGCCTATGCGATTTCTCCTGCCTTTTCTTCTGTCACCAAAACTCGTTATTATGACTGGGCATCTTTTACCTATGAAGATGGCACGGTAATTGAAGGCGCAGGTTCTAAGCGTGGTCGCTCTGTAATTGCCAAAACCTTGCTGACTCAGCCAGTTTATGCACGTCTTGACCAAAACATGGATGAGGAGACAAAAGCTTGGATGCGAGCTTCTCAGCCTAACTTCTTTGTCGTCTTCGATCGCGCCGGTATTGACCCCTTCACCCAACGCTTCCCCATCACCTTACGCTTAGAGGGAACTGTGCGGGGTACAGGCGGAATCAGAATTGCAGACTACACCTGCGCTACTTCAGTTAGCGGACTCTATGCTGCGGGAGATGCGGCAACTAGAGAGTTGATTTGTGGTGGCTTTACAGGTGGAGGTAGTCACAATGCGGCTTGGGCAATGTCCTCTGGCTATTGGTCTGGACAATCGGCAGCTACCCATGCTTTGAGTTTGGGAGAAAAAGCAGCATTGCGCAGTGTACGCGGAGTTGGTGAAGCTGGATTGCAAGGTGCAGGAAATAATACCTTCTCACCAGAAGAAGCGATCGCAGCTACCCAAGCAGAAGTATTCCCCTACGATCGCAACCTCTTCCGCAATGCAGCAGGTTTAAGTGCATCCCTAGATAGACTTAATGACCTGTGGCAGGAAATTCGCAACAGTCATACCCCAGACAATAGCCAAATTGTGCGATCGCGGGAAGCTGCGGCGATGGTTGCTACCGCCCGTTGGATGTACAACAGTGGTTTGCAGCGTCAAGAAACCAGAGGAATGCATAAACGAGTAGATTATCCCCAGCTTGACCCTTCTCAGCAATATCGAATACTGAGTGGTGGATTAGACAAGGTTTGGGTCAAACCTGAGTCAGCAGTTACAAGTCGGGAATTAGTTGCAGTGTGATTGGGGGCTGGGGAGAAATTCTTTATTCCCGTTTGCATCCTGGGATCAATGCTGTTCATGCAATATTTGCCTACGTTGGCAAAGTGAATTTACATGACGAACTAGTGGGTAGTTAACTTAGGCAAACACGTATATTTCTCAATTTACAATCTAAAAAGGTATGACCTATGAGCTTAAATAGCCAAGTTCTAGACAGACCGATTGTTGAGGATTTGCCATACGTAGAGGCTAACCTCACATACCTGATTCCGATGACAGAAAGACTCGTCAACTACACATACGAACCACCATCAGGTATTCCCCGTTCTAATGGCACCTATCAATCACACAAGCTGCCCATCTACAATGCTCGTTCCATTTCAGACAATATTTTGCTAGATCGAGAAGGTTTTGGTTTTACTGAGCATAATACTAGCGTTCGTAACTTTTACAATGAAGATGAGATCCGCCAGGTTTACTACCCAGAAGCAGAGCAATTATTAAAAGAGGTGACTGGTGCAACTCAGGTAGTAATATTCGATCACACCTTGCGTAACGCCGAACTGATGAAGCAGGACATCAACAACGGCATTAAGGAGCCAGTGAAGCGTGTACACAACGACTTTACTGCTAAATCCGGCTATACACGCGCACGCAAAGAATTAACAGCACGAGGTATAGATGACATTGACAGCTTATTAAAACAACGGTTTGCGATCATCAATGTTTGGCGAGGGATTGGCGACACAATTCACGAGTCACCATTAGCAGTGTGTGATGCCCAAAGTATAGCAGCAACAGACTTGGTAGCTAGTGATTTAGTGTACCGCGATCGCGTTGGTGAAACTTACGCCATTACCTACAACCAACAACATAAATGGTACTACTTCCCGCAAATGCAAAGGAACGAAGCGTTATTTATCAAGTGTTTTGACTCCGCAGAGGATGGACACGCACGCTTTGCAGCCCACACAGCATTTGAAGACCCAACTAGTCCACCGGATGCGCCTCCACGGGAAAGTATAGAATTGCGGACTTTCGTTTTTTATCCTGCGTAGTTAAGTAGTTCTAAGTACTTTGGAGTATAGAAGGACTAGGTTATTTATTGCAGGCAGTAGATATCAGACCAAACAAAACTAGGAATTCATCTCATGAGCTTAGATCTACAACTATCAGGTAAAACAGCAATTGTCACAGGTGGTAGTGCGGGTATTGGTTTAGCGATCGCCAAAGCTTTGTATAGTGAAGGTGTAAATGTAGCGATCGCAGCCCGCAATGCAGAACGGCTAGAGAATGCAGTCAGCGCGATCCAATCGTTACCCACGCCAGGGGCGAAAGTCATCTCTATAACTGCCGATTTAACTCAGGCAGAAAGTGTCGAGCGAGTTGTTTCAACCACATTGGCACAATTTGGCAAGATTGATATCTTAATTAACAACGCAGGTTCAGCCCGTGCAGGGTCTTTCCTAGAGTTGAGCGATGATGCTTTTTTGGATGCTTGGAACCTTAAATTACTAGGCTATATCCGTTTAGTTAGAGCCGTTGTTCCTCATCTCAAAAGTCGGCGTGATGGGCGAATTGTCAATATTATCGGTGGCGCTGGACGCACA
>NZ_MTAV01000023.1:200-51831 GCF_002154695.1 Nostoc sp. T09 | reverse complement strand
ATGATTCTACGGCGCAGGCAGAACTTCAAGTTCTCCCAAAGCGGGGGAAACGGACAAGAAGCAACCTCAGTTAATTCGATTTTGAAAGCGAGGTAGGCGCGATGAAGACGAATTTTGAGAACAAGTCCTTTGAGGATGAACGTGAGAACTATCAACGTAGCACTGATAGCCGCGATATTTTCGCCGAACGTGTCCGCAGCAACCAGCGCCAGCTCACCTCCCAGTTAAGGCACCAGTACGATTTTATTGTTTGCGGATCGGGATCTTCTGGCTCGGTGGTTGCCCGCAGACTTGCCGAGAATCCGGATGTCAGCGTTCTGTTGCTGGAAGCTGGAGGCAGCGATGATGTGCCAAATGTCATGGAAGCAAATCAATGGCCGATGAACCTGGGAAGCGATCGCGACTGGAGCTTCCAGGGACAGCCGAATCGTCATCTGAACGGTCGTTCGATTCCATTCTCGATGGGCAAGGTACTCGGCGGTGGATCGAGCATCAACGTTATGGTTTGGGCACGCGGACACCAGCATGACTGGGATTTCTTCGCATCCGTTGCCAACGATCCGGCATGGAGTTATGAATCCGTCTTGAAGATTTATCGCCGCCTGGAAGATTGGCATGGCGTACCAGACCCGATGTATCGCGGTACGGGAGGACCAATATTTGTCCAGCCTGCGCCAGATCCAAACCCGCTTGCACCCGCAACGGTCGAAGCAGCGCGGGTGGTGGGTATTCCTACTTTTGAAAATCCGAACGGACGCATGATGGAAGCGGCGAAGGGTGCTTCTATCAGCGATGTGCGAGTCCGCAATGGCAAACGCGAATCGATATTCCGCTCCTACGTCTTCCCATATATGGATCGGCCAAACCTGACGGTTCTCAGTCATGCACTGGTCACACGGCTGACGTTCCAGGGCAAGCGGGTGACTGGCGTGGAGATTTCTTATCGTGACGCGATCTATCGCATTGGTGCGGCAGTCGAAGTCGTGCTGTCGCTCGGTGCAATTCATACGCCGAAAGTGCTGATGCAATCCGGTATCGGCGATGAGGCTGAGTTGCGACGATTTGGCATTCCTGTCGTGCAGCACCTTCCCGGTGTGGGGCAAAATTTTCAAGACCACGTTGCATTTGATTGTGTCTGGGAATATGAAACCGCTCTCGAACCGAGAAACAACTTGTCCGAGGCAATCTTTTTCTCAACCAGCCAGTCCGGGCTTGACAGTCCAGATTTATTTGTCTGTCAGGCCGAGGTGCCAAAATCTACTGCTGAGAATGCCATCCGGTTTGGGCTACCTGATGCAGGGTGGACGTTATTTGGGGCGATCGCGCACCCCAAAAGCCGAGGCCGTCTGCGCTTGACAGGAGCCTCACCATCCGATCCGATTCTGATTGATGCAAACACGCTGTCTGACGCGGACGATCTCAAAACCGCGATCGCCTGCGTAGAACTCTGCCGTGAAGTCGGTAACTCCGCTCCGCTTCGTCCGTTTGTCAAGCGTGAAGTGATGCCAGGTAATTTGAAAGGGGCCGAACTCGAACGCTTTATTCGGGATGCTGCGACGAGCTTCTGGCACGAAACCTGTACCGCGAAGATGGGTCGGGATGACCTGTCGGTGGTCGATAGCAACCTGAGAGTGTATGGAATCGACAATCTCCGGATCGCTGATGGATCGATTCTACCGCGAGTAACGACCGGTAACACGATGGCTCCCTGCGTGATCATCGGGGAGCGGGCAGCGGAAATTCTACATCTCGAACATCAGCTGCAAACCATTGTAAAAACAGACTCAGGCGCGCAATAAAACCGCCGCACTTTTCATTGGCGGACGCACATCTAAGTCGCGTGTTAACTCAAAGAATTTGAGTGGTGTTGATGGGGCGATCGCTCTCAGAATGAAAAGTAACCAATTTGAACATCAAACTTACCAACCTCAAGGAGAACAAGATGAGCAGCGATCGCGTAAACAGTCCAAACATGAAGCTCGAAGTCGTGTTATTCAACGTTTCCGACGTCGATCGCGCTAAAGCATTCTACGAGAATCTGGGTTGGCGGTTCGACATTGATGTGGTGAATGGCGACTTTCGTGGCATCCAGATGACACCGCCCAACTCGCAAGCCTCGATCATCATTGGTAAGGGAGTGACTCCAGCTAATTCTGACTCGATGCAAAACCTGGTCCTTGCCGTAGACGACCTCGATGCCGCCCGCAAAGACTTGAGCGATCGCGGTGTCAACGTCAGCGAGATCTTCCACTACGCTGGCGGCCCCTTCAACAACACCGTGGAGAACTCGCACGTCAGCGGGCGTGACCCGGAAGGTCGTTCCTACTTCTCTTTTGCCTCGTTTGAGGACCCGGACGGAAACGTTTGGCTGCTCCAGGAAATCACAACGCGGCTCCCCGGTCGTGAGTGGAACTCCACGCAAGCAGGAGACCTGGACATTGCAACCGTGGCAAACCTCCTCCGGGAGACGGCAGAGCACCACGACTCCTACGAGAAGACTCACGCCAAGCATGACTGGTGGGACTGGTACGCGCCCTACCTAAGTGCGCGTCAGAATGGCAGCAGTCCCGAAGAGGCCGCCGCCGCAGCTGATCGTTACATGGAGAAGATTTTGTCGGTTCTTTCCAAATGATACGGATTGCAATCTACACCAAGACTGAGAAGGACGGTTTACTCGCGCAGAACATCACTAACACGTTGCTGGCACTGCTCGCCTTTTCCTCGCTGAAGTGAGCGATGGGGCGAGCGACGGAACTCAAACCCACAACTCGCCCCACTATCACAGCTGAGTCATGTGGATAGACAATACGTAACCTCAGTTAAATCCAATTGGAGAAAGCTCAATGTCCAACAAAATCAACCATCAACGCCGCCGTTTTTTGGGCATTGCGACCATGACGATTGCTGCTACACAGCTAGGTCGATTCGGTTCTGCGATCGCACAATCGAGCCAAACAAAGCCAAAACAGACCACCACCACTCAACCCGGAACCTTGCAATCCACCGATACAACCGCAATCCGCCCCTTCCGCATCAACATCCCGCAAGCGGCACTCGTCGATCTCCGCCGACGCATTGCGGCGACCCAATGGCCTGACAAGGAGACTGTCGCTGACCAGTCGCAGGGCGTGCAGCTCGCGACGATGCAGGAACTCGCGCGCTACTGGGCGACAGATTACGATTGGCGTAAGGTCGAGGCGAAACTGAAAGCCCTACCGCACTTCATCACCCAGATCGATGGGCTGGACATTCATTTCATTCACGTTCGATCGCAGCACGAAAACGCATTGCCGCTCATTGTCAACCACGGATGGCCCGGCTCAATCATCGAGCAGCTAAAGATTATCGATCCACTGATCAATCCCACGGCATATGGCGCGAGCGCATCAGACGCTTTCCATGTGGTGATTCCGTCAATGCCGGGCTACGGCTTCTCCGACAAGCCGACTACTACGGGCTGGGGCGTGGAGCGCATGGCACGTGCCTGGGACGTGTTGATGAAACGTCTCGGCTACACCCGCTACGTCGCCCAGGGTGGTGACTGGGGTGCGTTTGTTGTTGACCTGATGGGTGTGCAGGCACCTGCGGGATTGCTCGCCATTCACACCAACTATCCTGGCGCTGTTCCAGCCGACGTCTATGAGGCGCTCCTGGCTGGCGACCCGGTGCCATCCGGTCTCTCAGCTGAGGAACGACGCGCCTATGAGCAGCTGGACAAAACGTTGAAGCAAAAAGTTGCCTACGCCAAGTACATGGCGTCGCGCCCGCAAACGTTGTACGGCATTGCGGATTCACCCGTCGGACTGGCCGCCTGGCTGCTTGACCACGATGATGATGGCGGTCAGCCAGCGGCGGCGGTCGTCGCGGCTCTGAACCGGACCACGAGCACCACCGGCGAACTGACGCGGGACGAGATCCTCGATAACATCACGCTCTATTGGCTGACGAACACGGGAGTCTCCGCGTCTCGTCTCTACTGGGAATATAAGGGTGGCTTTTGGAACGCCAAGGGCGTCTCCATTCCGGTGGCGGTAAGCGTCTTTCCCGGCGAGGCATATCAGGCCCCGCGAAGCTGGACCGAGCGGGCGTATCCCAATCTCCTTTATTACAACCAGCTCGACAAAGGCGGTCACTTCGCGGCGTGGGAGCAACCAAGGATTTTTGCTCAGGAACTCAGGGCGGGATTCAGGTCGCTGCGCTGAACCCTGTTGCGTCTTTGGAAACCAGCTCTTACCGGAGCTCATTTTATCACCTGACATGAACAGTAAGTTATAAAGCAATGAAAGAGACTAAAACCAACCTTGCCGGCACGAGCGTTAAGGCCGCCGCCGTGCAGATCAGCCCCGTGCTGTACAGTCGGCAGGGTACCGTCGAGAAGGTCGTGAAGAAGATTCGTGATCTGGGCAAACAAGGCGTCCAGTTCGCCACTTTTCCCGAGACCATCATTCCCTATTACCCCTATTTCTCCTATGTGCTAGCCCCGTTTGCGTTGGCAAAGGAACAGCTGCGATTGCTTGAAGAGTCGGTCACGGTACCGTCTGCGGAAACCCGGGCGATCGCCGAAGCCGCGAAGGAAGCAAACATGGTCGTTTCGATCGGCGTCAATGAGCGCGACGGCGGCTCGATCTACAATACACAGCTTCTCTTCGACGCAGACGGTACGCTGATTCAGCGCCGCCGCAAGCTTACGCCGACTTATAACGAGCGGATACTCTGGGGCCAGGGTGACGGCTCGGGGCTACGTGCCATCGATAGTGCCGTTGGGCGCATCGGACAACTTGCCTGCTTTGAGCATAACAATCCTTTGGCACGGTACGCGATGATCGCCGATGGTGAGCAAATCCATTCGGCGATGTATCCCGGATCGTTCGCCGGCCCGCTGTTCGCGGAGCAGGCGGAAATTAACGTCCGCCAGCACGCCCTTGAATCTGCCTGCTTTGTCGTCTGTGCGACCGCGTGGCTGGATGCCGATCAGCAGGCCCAGATCATGAAGGACACGGGTTGTGCGATCGAACCGATTTCGGGTGGCTGCTTCACTGCCATCGTGAGTCCGGACGGAAGGATCATTGACGGGCCGCTCCAGGCTGGTGAAGGCGAAGTAATCGCTGATCTCGACTTTGCACAGATCGATGCCCGCAAGCGGCTCATGGATGCGCGTGGTCACTACAGCCGCCCCGAACTGCTCAGCTTGCTGATCGATCGGACGCCCACATCAAACGTCCATGAGCGCACTGCATACCCTAATGCTAATGGCTCGCGCGCGGTCGTCGAGGAGAGGACCGTCGAAGTTCTTTAATTCCAAATTCTGCTTTTCAACGTTTTGTCCTCTACCAATCTGAATGAGGTAACTTATGTCTGCTGTAACTATCACTCCCTTCGATGTGCCCAATCGTCAAACGATCGCCCAGGGTCACCCGACCGATTGGCAACCTCCCCAACCGAAGGATGTGTATGATTTGGTAGTGATTGGGGGTGGTCCGTGTGGTTTGACGGCAGCGGTAACGGCGGCTAAAGCAGGACACACGGTTGCGATGGTCGAGCGGAATCTGACGGGTGGCACCTGTGTCAATTTTGGCTGTACTCCGAGTAAATCCCTCCTCCGGGCTGCCCGGGCCGTATATCAGGCAAGGGATGGAGAGAAATTTGGCTACACTCTCCCTGCTGCACCTCAAGTCAATTTTGCTGCGGTCATGACGCGAGTTCGGGAAATGCGAGCCTTTAGCGGCAGCTTTGATGCGGTGTCGGTCGCAGCCGGAGCCGGGATTGATGTATTTCTCGGTGATGCCTGCTTCGTAAGTTCTGACACAATTGAGATTGAGGGTCAGCAGCTGCGATTTCAGAAGGCTTTGATCGCTTCAGGTAGTGGACCAGTAGTTCCGAACATGCCAGGACTGAGCAACGCACATTATCTGACCAATGAAACGGTGTTTGAGTTAACCGAACTTCCCCGCCGGTTAATTTGCATCGGTGGTGGCACCGTCAGCTGCGAACTAGCTCAAGCGTTTCGTCGGCTGGGCAGCGAGGTTAATTTGATTGGTAGTAGGGAACATCTACTAGCAGCCGATGCTTCTGAGGCATCTGAGGTGGTAACCAAGCGACTGGCAGCGGAAGGGGTGCGGTTACACTTGGGAGTGAAGCCGACGAACGTAGATGGTGGGCAAAAGCGGCTGACTCTGAGTGACGGATCGGAGTTGAGCTACGACGCACTTCTTATTGCCGCTGGTAGAAAGGTTAACGTCGATGGAATGGGTTTAGAGGTGGCTGGGGTAAAGTTTAGTGCCGCTGGGGTTGAAACCGATGATTATCTGCGGACAACAAACCCTGCCATCTATGCGGCTGGGGATGTAGCTCTGTCGGAGAAATACACTCATGCAGCGATCGCAACGGCTAAATTGGCGCTCGCCAACGCGCTCAACAGCAATGGGAAACGACTATCAGAGCTAGTCATCCCCCACTGCACCTACACTGACCCAGAAGTTGCTCAGGTTGGGATCACTCCCCAGGAAGCAGCAGAACGCGGGATCGATATTGACATCCACCGCTTAGAGTTAGCGCAGGTCGAGCGAGCAATGATCGACGGGGAGGCAGATGGATTCGTCGCTCTGTATACTCATCAGGGAGCGATCGTCGGGGCGACGTTCGTTGCTGCCCATGCGGGTGAGTCTCTTCCCATACTCACTCTGGCAGTGATGCAGAAAATGGCACCAGCCGATCTAGCCGCAGTGATTCATTGTTACCCAACTCAAGTTGAGGCGCTCCAACGGGTGGCTGCTTTGGCTAGCTAGTTTTGGCGATTGCGGTTCAGTCGTCAAGAAGAGCGAGAGAGAGGAGCTTGACGCAGCAGACAACGTAAGTAACGGAAAATACGTTACTCATCCCATCGATACCTATGCGAAATGATATGACGATGAAATCCACACATGACAGCCCAATTCTCGTGGCCGGAGCAGCCGGCGATATCGGCCACCACCTGACCGCAATGTTGCTTGCCAAAGGGCATAAGGTGCGCGCCTTGGTCCGACGAGAGGATGAACGCGCTGAAGGTCTGCGCCAGCTCGGTGCCGAGGTCGTGGAGGGCGACCTGACCGATCTTGCCTCGATGCACCGCGCGATCGAAGGTTGCGCGCGCATCTATTTCGGAATGTCGGTCTCGGCGGCTTATCTCGAAGCCACGGTTAACGTTGCCGCGGTAGCGCGCCACTACGGTGTCGAAGCCTTTGTGAACATGTCGCAGATGACTGTGACGCAGATGAGCATCACCGAGACCACCCCGAGCCCGCAGCACAAGCTGCACTGGCTTGCGGAACAGGCATTGGCGTGGTCGGGGCTGCCGGTCGTCACAGTGCGACCGACGGTCTTCCTCGAGAGCTTCTTCCTGCGTCTCGCCGCTGCTGGTGTCCGGGATAGCGACGAACTGGCGCTGCCGTTGGGTAACAGCAAGACTTCGCCGATCTCGGCTGTTGATGTGGCGCGCGCCGTTTCTGCGATCCTCGACGATCCTGCCTCGCACATTGGTCATGTTTACAATCTGACCGGATTTGAGTCAGCCGACCTGGACCACTACGCGCGCGTCTTTTCCGAAGCACTCGGCCGAACGATCCGCTATCGTAACGTGCCGCTCTCCGGGTGGACTGATAGTCTTCGTGAGTTTGGGCTGCCAACGCACCTCGTGAACCACCTCGCGGTGATGGCCGAACTTCACGCGCAGGGGCGGTATGACCGCATGACGGATGACTTGTTCAAGCTCATCGGCAAGACGCCGACGAGCATGTACGACTTCGTGAAATTGCACGCTGCTGAATTCACGCCCAGTGAAGCCACGGCTTGAGGGGCTTTGTCGGTTCCTCATGCTGAGGTTGTCAATTTCAACAAGAAAGGAGTTTTCCAATGCGTTCCGACATTGTTCCAGGATCTGTCTTCCCCGACTACGAACTGCCCGACCACACCACGAAGCGCCGGAAGCTCTCCGATCTGCAAGGACAACATCCAATGGTTCTCGTCCTCAGCCGTGGAGGGTACTGCCCCAAGGATCGCCGACAAGCTGAAGGACTTGTTCAACTCCATCGTGAGATCGAGGTCGGCTATTGCCGACTGGTCACAATCAGCACTGACAATATCACGGAGACAAATGAATATCGCACCGGCGTCGGTGCCCACTGGCCCTTCCTCTCCGACGCGGGACGCAAAATCCAAAAAGACCTCGACATCGCCGAATACACGGACCCTCTCCACAATCCCATGATCCCCTACACGATCGTCCTCGAGCCCGGTCTGGTCATTTATAAAATCTACATGGGCTACTGGTTCTTCGGGCGGCCCACTCTGGAAGAGCTCCGCCAGGATCTGCGTGCCATTCTCAAGAAATGTCGACCGGACTGGGACATTACAACAGCTGAACTGAAAGCGGCGTGGCAAGAAGACCGCAAAGAACTATTCTATCCGTACGGCAAAACGTTCGTCCAAACGCTCGGCGAACAGGATTAGAAATGGATTTGAAAGAGCAGATGGTAACCCGCGAAAGCTCTGGGCCGGTAAGCGCCGAACAGCAGTTGCAAGCACTTGGCATCAAGCTTCCGGCGCTGCCTGAGTCGTTCGGTGCCTATGTGGAAGCCATGCAGATGGGCAATCTGCTGTTTCGGTGGGCTGGACTCTCTTTGGAATATCCTGCATAGAGTTTTGTCGTCGGCTAAAGCAAGTTGAGTTGAATCCAATTGGAAGAAGATAAATGTCCGAAAAAATCAACTATCAACGCCGCCGCTTTTTGGGTACTGCGGCAATGACCATTGCGACTACACAGCTAGGCCGATTCGGTTCTGCAAACGCACAATCGAGCAAGACAAAACCAGTAGTTCTAGCCATGACTAAGTCAGGGACAAATACGTCGTTCGGTTCACTGAAGCAGATCGATGCTGGTGTGCTGAATATCGGATACGCTGAAGCGGGTCCCGCGAATGGCCGTCCGGTAATCCTTCTGCACGGATGGCCCTACGACATTCACAGCTATATCGATGTCGCCCCTTTGTTAGCGTCAGCGGGGTACCGCGCGATCGTTCCATACCTGCGCGGCTATGGCATAACGCGCTTTCTTTCGAGCGAGACGTTCCGGAATGGGCAGCAGTCGGCGATCGCTGTCGATATCATCGCTTTGATGGATGCTCTCAAGATCAAGAAGGCGATCCTCGCTGGTTATGATTGGGGAGCGCGCACTGCCAACATTATCGCGGCGCTCTGGCCCGAACGTTGCAAAGCGCTCGTCTCCGTGAGTGGTTATTTGATCGGCAGCCCTGAAGCCAACAAGACACCGCTGCCGCCGCAGGCCGAACTCCAATGGTGGTACCAGTTTTATTTTGCGACGGAACGCGGGCGCGCGGGCTACGAAAAATACCGACATGACTTTAACAAGCTCATCTGGCAGCTTGCTTCGCCGAAATGGCACTTCGATGACACTACGTTCAATCGCACCGCAGCGTCGTTCAACAACCCGGATCATGTCGCCATCGCGATCCATAACTATCGCTGGCGGCTCGGCCTGGCCGAAGGCGAGTCGAAGTATGACGAGTTTGAGAAGCGACTCGCTGCATTCCCTGTGATCGCCGTACCTACCATCACGCTGGAGGGTGATGCCAACGGCGCGCCGCATCCAGATCCCAGTTCCTATGCCAAGAAATTCTCGGGTAAATATTCACACCGCACTATCAAAGGTGGCGTCGGGCACAACCTGCCTCAAGAAGCGCCGCAGGAGTTTGCCAAAGCTGTCGTCGAAGTTGACAGTTACTGATTGTGTTTAGCCTGCGTCGTGGAACGAACAATTTGCAGCAAGGAAAAAACACCATGACCAAATTGAAAAAAGTACGTTACAAAACCAAAGTCCGCGCCGCAGGTGCCTTTTTCCTGCTCCCGCGACTCTTCGTCGGGCTGTTTGTAGCAATAGTGTTTCTGGCATCGTCCGCTTGCGTACTTGCCCAGCAATCTGCCCAGACCGCTACACAAGCGCAGAGTGCAGCCCAGGCGATCGCGGCTGAAGACAACGCCATCCGCCCCTTCCGCGTCCACGTTTCGCAAGAGGCGATCGTCGATCTCCGCAGACGCATTGCAGCGACCCGCTGGACTGACAAGGAGACTGTCGCCGACCAGTCGCAGGGCGTGCAACTGGCGACGATGAAGGATCTTGTCCGTTACTGGGGAACGAAGTATGACTGGCGGAAAGCCGAGGCGAAGCTGAATGCTTTACCGCAGTTCGTAACGAACATCGACGGTCTGGACATTCACTTTATCCACGTCCGCTCCAAAAATCGTAACGCTTTGCCGTTGATCGTAACGCACGGATGGCCCGGATCGGTATTTGAACAGCTAAAGATCATCGGCCCGCTGACCCACCCGACGGCCTACGGGGGGCGTCCGGAGGACGCCTTTGACCTGGTCATCCCGTCAATTCCTGGCTACGGCTTCTCCGGCAAGCCGACGGGCACCGGTTGGAACCCCGATCGCATCGCGCGAGCTTGGGCCGAGCTGATGAAGCGCCTCGGGTACACCCGCTACGTCGCTCAGGGCGGTGACTGGGGATCTCCCATCTCTAGCGCGATGGCGCGCCAGGCACCAGCGGGATTACTCGGCATCCACATCAACTTGCCAGCGACGATACCGCCCGACGTGGCCGCAGTACTCGCCAGCGGCGGGTCCGCGCCGCCGGGAATCTCTGAGAAGGAACGCGCGGCGTTCAACTCACTCGACACGTTAAATAAGAAGAAACGGGCCTACGCCGTGATGATGGGCACGCAGCCGCAGACGGTCGGGTATGGCCTGACAGACTCGCCGGCCGGTCTCGCGGCGTGGATGCTCGGGCATCCAGGTTTCGCGCAGTGGGCAAGCAGCAGCGATTCCGAAAAGTCTCCGACGAAAGACGAGGTGCTGGATGACATCACGC
Organism: Nostoc sp. T09; assembly: GCF_002154695.1. Lineage (GTDB taxonomy): Bacteria > Cyanobacteriota > Cyanobacteriia > Cyanobacteriales > Nostocaceae > Aulosira. The sequence goes on along the minus strand of NZ_MTAV01000023.1, from coordinate 40,907 downwards.
TGTACTGGCTGACGAACAGCGCGGTCTCGTCAGCTCGGCTGTACTGGGAGAACGGCAGCACCAGCCTTTTGAACGCGGCCGCGCAGAAGACCGCCGAGATATCGCTCCCGGTGGCTATCACGGTATTTCCAGAGGAGCTATATCAAGCTCCAGAGACCTGGTCCCGGCGCGCCTATCGCAACCTGAGCTACTTCCATGAGGTCGATAAGGGCGGCCACTTCGCCGCGTGGGAGCAGCCGCAGCTCTTCTCTGAGGAGATCCGCGCGGCGTTCAGGTCACTGCGTTAGTTAGAGAGATCGCAGATCTGGATCAAGGCATTCCTAACTCTCTCCTTGGAAATCTTTGAAGCGGAGGTCGGCGGCAGACATTTCACATTCATTGAGAATTCAGAAAAGTTCAACTAACGAGTTTTGCAGTTTCTATCGTGATCGCTTAAAGCAAACCAAGAAAGGCAGATAACACAGCTGGATACCCAATTAGACATTGAGTACATCGCTGGGGTCTCGAAGAAGCAGGGCATAAAGCTGGTGCCACCCTACGCAAACGTTGAGGCTGATCTAGCAACTGTAATCAATAACTCACGCATTAATCGGAGCAATCTCATGACACAATCTTTCTGGTTTTTTGGTTCTCGCCTCAATGATCAACTTGCTCGTGGATTAGTTGTTGCTGCGCCCAGTAGCTTTGCTCGGCTGATTGCAGCAGTCGGCACAGTGGATGAAACAGCAGCACCGGATATGGCACTATTTGAACGCATTCCTGTCGAGATTGGTGACGAAATTTTGGGTCCACACGAAGCCTACCTTTAGCACAGGCTGTGAGAACATAGCAATTCTGGCAGCCCAAAACAAAAAATTAACTCGACAAACTGTAATAATCAGCTATCAACAGAGGTAACAATGGAAACAGCAGATGTAATTGTGATTGGAAGCGGTCAGGGCGGAGTTCCACTTGCGGCTGACTTTGCCAAAGCAGGTAAGAACGTCGTTTTATTTGAGCGCGATGCATTAGGCGGCAGTTGCATAAACTATGGCTGTACTCCTTCTAAAGCTTTTTTAGCCGCTGCCCATGCCGCAGGTCGCGCTCGACAAGCCGCAAAGCTAGGTATACACGCGCAGGTTGAAGTCAATTTTTCTACGGTGATGGAGCGTGTGCGTAGCATTCGCAGCCAGTTTAACCAGGGTACCAAGCGGCGATTAGAGAGTGCAGGGGTTAGAGTCGTCTGCGCTGAAGCTGCTTTCACCGGAGAGCGAACTGTAAGCGGAGGAGGCGTAACGGTGCAGGCTCCAATCATTGTTATCAATACAGGGACATCCTCCACCATTCCTGACTTTCCCGGTTTAGCTGGGACGCCTTATCTCACCAACCGAAATTTCTTTGATTTACAGCAGATTCCGCCCCGGTTGCTCGTGGTCGGCGGTGGCTATATTGCCCTGGAGCTAGGGCAGGGTCTAGCGCGTTTAGGGAGCCAAACTGAATTGATTGTGCGGGGCGATCGCTTGCTGGCTCAAGAAGAATCCGATGTCAGTGCTGTGCTTTTGGATGCATTTAAGCAAGACGGAATTGGACTGCATTTCAACGTGACGGTTCAGCAGGTTGCTTATACCAACGGTGTGTTTACCCTAACGCTGAACAATGGTGAAGTACTCGACGGGGAAGCATTGCTGATTGCAACTGGGCGCAAACCGAATACTGGAGCATTAAATACTGCGGTGACAGGTGTTGAATTAGATGCACAGGGTTTTATCAAAATCGACGATCAGTTTCAGACTACTCATTCTGGAATTTATGCGATCGGGGATGCTGCCAAACAGCCTGCTTTTACACATGTTTCTTGGGAAGACTATCGCCGCTTGAAAGCCATTCTGTGTGGCGAACACCGGACACGCAACGATCGGGTGTTAGGCTATGCCGTCTACACTGAGCCGCAAGTGGGCCGGGTAGGGATGACGCTAGAGCAGGCTCACAAACAGGGCATTAGTGCCCGCGAAGTCACCCTGCCGATGGCTCATATCGCTCGCAGCATTGAGTGGGGGCACGATCTGGGTTTCTACCGCATGGTAATCGATACCCACACGAATTTGATTTTAGGAGCAACGCTGGTTGGGTACGAAACGGCTGAACTCGTGCATGTCTTTTTGTCACTTATGGAAGCTAAAGCAACGTGGCAGGTACTCGAACAATCGGTTCACATTCACCCAACTTACGGTGAGGCATTGCCTAGTCTCGCAAGGCTACTCGTTGGAGATGATATGCCAACCTGTCCCAATATGTAAGATACACCTTCTCTTAACAGAGTGAGTAATTAGCCTTCGACTTTATGACTGTCTGGTTTGCCCAACTGGATCATGCGATTAAGCGCAGCACATTGCAGAAATAACAAGAGCAGCTTGATTGTCAAAACAGCGTAGGCTTTAAGTGTAACTTCTCTGTCACCTTGCTTTGGCGATCGCTTGTTTAGTTCTTATGATGTAGGCTCATGGAAACCCGATCCCGGTTTATTTTTATACGCAGTAAATAAAATGGGATTCTCGCCTGAATATTGTGTTGTTATTGAGGATAGCGATGTGGGAATTGAAGCTGCACATTCAGCAGGAATTTATGCTTTGAAATATTCTAGGGAGGAGGAAGCAGAGAAACAAAACAATGTATTTTCTTACATGAAATACCTGGTAAAACTGCTCGATAAAATTTACTTTATGAAATGCGATCGCTCATCGATAGTAAAGAATATATAATTAGTACTCCTATGGTAAAATGCTAAATTTGAGATAAGACTATGGGCAAAAATCGGTTCGAGCTTGTGATTTTTGATTGTGATGGAGTCTTGGTTGATAGTGAACCAATCATCAATCGTATTTTTGCAGAAACGCTCACGGAAGCTGGTTTTCCTATCACCTATGCAGAAGTAACTCAAAAATTTATCGGCAAGTCTCTAAAAACCTGTTTAGAGATTATCGAAGCATCTTACAAGAAACCATTGCCCAAAAACTTTGTCGAACTTTGCAAGGAACGAGAAATTGCTCCCTTGCAGCAAGAATTACAGCCAGTTTCAGGAATTACCGAACTATTGGAGCAAATTACATTACCCAAATGTGTGGCATCAAATAGTAGCCACCGCCATATTGAAATGGTATTGAAATTAATGGGGCTTCTGCATAAATTTGATGGCAAGTTATACAGTGCTAATGATGTTTCGCGCCCTAAACCTTTTCCCGATGTCTATCTCTATGCAGCCGAGCAAATGAATACAAATCCAGAAGATTGTGCTGTGATTGAAGACTCTGTAACGGGTGTGCAAGCAGGATGTGCGGCAGGAATGACCGTTTTTGGTTATGCCCAACATAGCGATTGCACTGCTTTGACTGAGGCTGGAGCCAAGATAGTTTTTCACGATATGCGGCAGCTATCTCAGCTCCTTTAGCCGTTGGTTACCAAAGAATGCAGTCTATGTTGTCCCCCTTTTCCCCTCATCCCCTCTAATTAGCTGACTTTAGAAAAATCCTCTCGTCGGCAGTGGTTTGTTGTTGATTTCGTAGTCCCCAATGGCACGAGCTTTAAAATGACTTGGGTTGTGTAGGGAAAACTGAAGCTGGAAAGTTAGATTTTGTTGCAGCTTCCGCAGATATCATCTCAATAGTTTCTTGACAAACTACTACTAGCGACTATTATGTTCCCGGACGAGAGCGAATATGATCGGGTATATGATGGCGATCGCCTAATATTTCTAACAAAGGGCCATTAACGTCAAATTTAACCATACTTACTGACGCGACCAAAATATTCACCCGATAGCGATAGCGTCCCAAATCAATTCCTAGTAAACTGCAAAGCATAATCCGAATTGTGGCTTTATGAGAAATTACTAAAACATTACCTTGGGGATGTTTTTCTTGAATTTCAGCAATTACAGGCATAGAACGGTTAGCAATATCTACCGCAGTTTCTCCACCTAGTGGTGCATTCCAAGCGGGTTCTGTCAACCATTTTACATAGTTTTGGGCGTAATTCTCTTGGACAAATGATTTACTCAAAGTTTCCCAAGAGCCGTAACTACCTTCTCTAAGTCCGTCACGCAACTGCATATCCATACCGATAGCATCACAAAATGGCTTGGCAGTTGCAATTGTGCGCTTCATCGGGCTAGCATAAACAGCCTCCCACTTCAATTTTTGATAAACATCGGCAAAACCGGATGCCATCTGCATCCCTTCAGAAGTCAACTCCGCATCAGTTTCACCGCAGAAATTACCACTTTGACTAAAAGTAGTTTCTCCATGTCGCAGTAAATATAAATTGAGTGTCATAGCTTGTATCGCGATTGGAATAAAGGAGTTTGTGCAAACATAAAGTACCATCAATCTCGCAATCGAATATGTGATACCAGGACAAAGTAATCAACCAAAAAAGTCAATCAACCACAAATTTTTGAATTTGTATCTAGCTTAAATCTTGCTAATGCCCTTAATCTCTCTTAACACATAAAATTTATAGCCAAGATTCAACAGACAATTTTCTCACTTGTTGAATCCTCTGAAAGTCGCTGTCGGCTGACACAACGATAAGACTATATTGTAAGGCTACAGCCGCAATCCAAAGGTCATTTTCATCAAAGCCTAGATCAGTTATTTTCGTTTTTCTCCGCTTACTTTTCTCCTTCTGTGCAAACTAATTGAATAAAGCGGCTTTTAGTTGCCCGTAGATCGCATAGACGCGTTCTTAGTTAGTGATTCTGCGATTGCTTCGCTTTACTTCGTTTCGTACCCTGCGGGAAGGCGTTCCGCCAACGCAATGACGGTAATTAAAAAAGTGGGATGCTCCCGTGCAACCGCTTGATCGGACTCCTCATCTAGATACAACTGAATCACCAGAGACTTTTCCTTCATCTGTTTAACACTTCTTACAGGAAGTCCCCAGGTGAAAGAATCCAAGAGAGGAGATGAATCTTGGGCAGGATCTAGTTTTTAGATGAAGAATCTTGTTGCTGCTTCCTCTACTTACCCAAAACACATTGACTTGTAATAATTATTTTATAGGTCTCATTAAATGAACGAATATGTATATTAAACTGTGAAAAAACTAACTATGCACTAAGACAGAAGTAACGGAAAATTTTGTTGAGTAAAACTTAAATAATACCTTGTGCAACTAATTGAGTTACTGTACGATTTTCCATGCTAATTAGTCTCAACACCCGTATTCCCTTCCCTCAACCTTTGGTATATGCGACATATCGAGACAAACTAACAGAATTTGTCACTTATATGCCAAAAGTTAGACAAATTAAGTTCAAGTCAAGACAAGAGCAAGACGGGCTTATATACTTAGAACACGAGTGGTATGGGGGTGCCAATATTCCAGCCTTGGCGCGTGCTTTCATTAGCGAAAATTTATTGAATTGGACGGAATATTCTACCTGGAATAATTCTGAATATACAACTACTTGGCAGATCAAAACTCATATTTTTACTGAAGCAGTTTACTGTACAGGTAAAAATCAGTTTTTAGAAGATGGTAGAGGAACATTAATTGAAAGCCAGGGAGAACTAATCATTGACCCAATGCAGATAAAGAATACACCGCAGGGGTTAACAGTAAAGATAGCTCGCATCGTTGAAAATTCATTATTTAAGCAGATTACACCTAATTTTCAAGAAATGAGTGAAGGAGTTTGTCAATACTTGCAGAAAGCACAAGAAACAGCAAGCTAACTGTTTGACTGTTTAATAGATAACTTGCAGATTTTAAAAACGATCAATCTTAATAAATTAATATTAGTATTTGCTTACAGGATAAATTCACATTGTATTACTGCCATCTGGCAATATCCCTTGGAAATGCTTGACATTTAGTTGCTAACAGGGAAACTGCGATCACATTAATACTCTGGCATTTCTCCTTAGTGCGATCACACACAACATAATTCTGCCTGAAATCAAAAAAGGTGATCGCCCATTTTTTGTCCAAGTGATTATCTACATTTTTGTTAATAACAGTTATGTAATGCTTTCTCTACTTTAAGAGTAGATGATGAAATCTGCGATTTCTCTAATTTAACTTGAATTCCTTTCAATTCTTGACAGTAAGCTTCAGCCTTTTTCTTCTCATATAAATTCCAGCCTAAAGATAACAAGCTAAGTAAAATAAAAAATCCAACAGTGTACTTAAATGCTTTTATGGCTTCATTCATTGTCTTTACATTCGTAAATTCTTCCATTAACTGTAATAGATAATTGCAAAGATCCTTGGTTAACAGCTTTTGCCACTTCCATTAATCCAATACATTTTTCTTTTGCTATCTGTTCAGGTGGCTTTTCAAAAATTTTACCTACTATTCCTGCTAAAACAGCAAATGTCAAAGTTCCTACAATAATACCTAATCCTTCTTTCATAATTTAATATTTAACTCAAAATTTTGTTAGCAAAAACAATTAAAAAGGCTCTTCATCATAAACTATAACATCTACAGAATCTTCATTTTCAATTTCATCTTCATTACCATCATCTTCCGTTAAATTCTCTTCATAATCGTGATCATAGTCATCACTCCCATCTATACCAACAATATCAGCCGTGACATTTTGATATGTCACTTCACCAAACTCATCTATAACAGCTTCTGCTGTTCCAGTTATTTCATACCCACAAATCCCGCTTTCTTCGTCCTGTTCTCCAGAAGCTTGATAATTCACCGTTACAGTACATTGATATTCATCAATATTTATTTCATCCTCTAGTTCAAAATTTTCTACGTACCAATCAAAAGCATTTGTTGTAGTCATAGCACTCGATGCCTCCTCAGTATTTAGAATTTGTTGAAGAGTTTTTGAAATTTTATCGCTAATTTCCTCTTTTACATCTAATTCAGATAGGGTTTGTAAATAAATGATATAGCTTTGTTCATTCATATAGGAATCCTGATTGCGATTCAGTCGATATTAGGTATTTTATTAGGATTTGTCAGTAAATACAAAAAAGTATTTTCACTTCATAAATAAAGGAATTAAATCTTGATTACAACGTAATTGCGAAGTATATAAATACGCAAAAATTACTTTTTTAAAAGTAGTTGAACTAATTATTTTGTTCAACAGTGTAAGTACTGAATACTAAATTTTATTGACCAACTAACATAGGATAAATACGCATTATTTTTTAACAGCATCAATTGTTCATTCCACACCAGATATTTCTGGCGAACTCATCCGAGCCAACGCTGCCCTCTAAACAAATGCATAGATATTTCTCACTCATCCAAAATAAACACAACGTAGTGCCGTAAATCCGATCAGCACTAGCTTTATGAATATGCCCAAGTCCATGCCTTCCAGGGAGTAATATGATGTCCAGCAAATTACCCTTAATATGTCATTGCTTCACTTCGTTCGTAATGACGGGTATTTGAACGGACATGATATAAATGCAGATTTCTCTCTTTTAGCTCAATGCTGTACTCCTCTAAAAATTCCTTTAGTCAGAGATGTACACAAATTCCTCTGGTGTCTTGCTTACCTTTAGTGTTGTGTGCCCTGATGACAGCTTAGGTCTAATACCCCTAGCACCGATGACATCACCCTTGAGCAAAGTGCATCTGTGGTTGATTCGGGCAACGGCAGGCGGATACCGAATAAAACGCGATCACGTCATTGCGTTATTTACACAAATGCTAAGAGTTAATGAACAAGGTGATCATTAGTAGTGGCATTCAATGAAAAAGCTAATTTTATCAGATCACCGTATTTTTTTATTGACACACTTGCTGTGTAAGCGATCGCCTGTCTTTGAATTCAACAAATTTATAACTCTGGCACCTGTAGGTTACGTTTATTACCTGCGTAATGCTTGTAAATAATTTCTGGAGAGTTACCAACCCAGCTTCCTACATCCTTCGCATCAGCATCATTTTCCAGGCAAAGAGTAATAAAAGTATGCCTGCATTGGTAAGGTTTGCGATATTCGCTGACTACACCCTGTTTTACAAGTTGAGTTACGATTCCATCTATATGTGTTCCACGCTGATTTTTGTAGCCTTTCCAAGCATGGTTGAGGAAATCTCCAAAGTCTACTATGCCGCCTTTCTTGCTTCTAAAGATAAAATCATCCGGGTTACAGTTTTCAGGTTTGATAGAGTCTAAAATTTCACGTTGCTGAGGACCAATCGGAAAACGTCTTTGGCTTTGGGTTTTTAATCCATCTTTGAGAGCTAACCCTTTAGTACTGATTGTAATTGCTTGCTCAAAGGTAATGTATTTATCACTGATATGCTTCCATTGTAGGGCGATCGCTTCGGATGGTCTGCACCCAGTAAAAAATAAGAATTTTACCAACGGAGCATAGTAGCTGTAGAGTTTGCTCTCCTCGAACGCTTGAATTATGCTATCCCGTTCTTCCTTAGTAAAGGGATTAATTTCATACTCTGCCGATTCTGACTTCGGTATCTGAATATCTTTTGCCATACTTTGGAAGGGATTTGATTCAATTAGGTGACTCTTGAGTGCCCAATCACAGCAAGCGTTTATATTTGTCAAAGTACGTTTAGCTGCATTAGCGCTGAGATTTGCAAGTAAATAGTCTCGAATTGCGATTGCATCATCCAAATTTTTTGTTGGTAACTTAGCAATATGATTGCGGTACTTGCGATAGTCAACGGCATAAGTCGAAGGACTAACCTGTGGTTTTTTAAATTCAGCATATTTTTCCCATAATTCTCCCAAGTCGTATTGGGTGCTAACTGAAGGCGTACTTGGGGTAATTGGACTAACAGTGCTTAATGAAGCTGCTGTTTTGTACTTAACTAAACTGGCATCAAACTCTCCATAGTCAATATCTCTCTGAATTGTTTTCGCTAAAGTTGATGCCTGAAGGTTTCCAAAAGGCGTATCATACTGCCCTGTTGAAACGTAGAAACGTTTGGTTTGTAGCTCTCCCGTCAGCGTAATAATAGGATGAGAAAAAACTAATTGGAGTCTGCCGTTAGAGTTTTTGACCTGCACTGAACCGCGATGGGCAATACTTTCGGATTTTTCAGGTTTCATAAGGTTAATTAACTGGGGTAAAGACCTTTATCCTTTCACTTTACCCCAGTTTTACCCCAGAAACGCTAATTGGGGTAAAAACCTCTACCCTACATTTTTACCCCAGTTTTACCCCAGTTCTTTACCCAAACTACCCCAAATAACCCCAAAAATCTCTGAAGGCTTGTAAAACAAGACCTTTCACATATAATAAAAAAGGGCTTGAAAAGCCCTGAAATACTTGATTTTGTTAAAGGCGGCACCCGGATTTGAACCGGGGAATGGAGGTTTTGCAGACCTCTGCCTTACCACTTGGCTATGCCGCCATATTTGCGATTACTCATCATACCAAGATTTTCTCCAAAATTACATCCTTTGTTTGAAGAATTTCCGAATTGGCTCTCGATTAAGTCTCTTTACTTAGAGATATCACAGTGTTTTATATCTACAAAATTTTTTAAATTTAGCAATAAATACTTACTTTTTGCTCATCAGGAAATGTAGAATTGGGGATATTTTTCGCTGAAAACCTGATAATCAATAAAGCTTTTGCTCAAGACGATTATAAATAATGAGTAATGAGTGCTAACCCATTACCCTGAATTTTTTATACTTTCACTTCATCAGCAAAACTGCTCCACCTCACAAACTGAAATGGCCCAGCAACCGATCCCCAGAGATGTTCATCTGTTTCTGGATCTCTTCCACGATCCAGGCTGATAAATTTTTCTTCATTAATTTCAAATTCACTATCGAGATAGGTTTTTTGACCTTTGCGAAAGACGATGCAGCCTTTACCCGGTTCAACTTTACCTTTGAAACTGTTGCCAGTCCACTCGACAATCATGCTACAGCCTGGTAACTTTTCTATGTCATCGCTCTTTAAAGTGGCGAGTTTTTGCAGATTGCGGGAAGCACCGTAAAAATTTTTTTCTTCCTTAACAGTGTAATTTTCAATTTGAATGCGATCGCCTGCGTTGACTAAGTTCAATACCCGTACACGATAGGGGTCATGAAGTGCATAGTCATAAGCTTGTTCAAGAAACAAACTCACTCCTGATAAAACTTCCAAAGACAGGGGACGCATACACACGCGAATATGGGCATAAAAAGGGGGGTTTTCAAAAGCTTGTTCTTGATTGCTAAAATCAGCTGCCATCCAGCGAGCTAAGGTAGCAATGTCCGTAGAGTGAGTCATTACAAATAATCAAATAGTTGCTGGAAAATCCTCTTGAGGTATTGTAAAGCTTGTTGTGCTTGATCTTACCCTTTCTCAGGGCAGGGATTTTGGACTAGTAGTCGTCATTTCTGCCTTATCCCCTTTGTCTTCCTTGTCTTCCCAGTATCTAGCCATAATAAATGGTGTACAGGGATAATTACTATGGCTTTATGCGTCCAACAAATTGGTAGTTAAGGTTATTGGGTAAGGGATGATTGCTAGCGTGTAAACTTAATCACCAATGCCAATTGCCTAATTACCACTACTGCAAATTCCTCAAAGTAAAGTACCTATGCTACGTCGCTTAAGTGTAATTATTACTACTGCTCTACTCTGGCAGTTTAGCTGTTCGTTGACGCTGGCAGACAGCCAAAAGCCAAAACAGCCAGATAAATTTCCTCCTAGTCCTCTAGAGAAAATTACTCCCGATCCATTACTATTACCTTTGGTCGATCCACAAAAGTTAACTCCCGCACAACTGCAACAGTTAGCACCGCAAATAGATCAGTTAAATGAAGCGGCTGCGGCGCAGTTAGAAGCTGGAAATCGGGTGGCTGCGTTTGAGATATGGAACCGAGAACTACGTTTGCGCCGTTTATATGGTTCGTTACCTGAGGTACAAGCATTATCACGAGTGGGTGCGATCGCTTTTAATCAAAACGAGCGCGAGGAGGTACAATATATCACTCAACGCTTGCAAACTATTCAACAACAGACACTATCTCAGCCACTTATTGATTTACAACTGTTGCGATCGCTAGGTGAAGCTTATCAAAAAGTGCGATCGCCTCAACTCGCTTTGGAAATTTACGATCGAGTTTTAGCAACAGTGCGACAGCAAAAAGATACAGCCGCAATTGTCGATACTCTCAAAACGATGGGGGAAGTACATTTGGCTTGGTTCGATTATCCTAAAGCCGCAGCCACTTACCAAGAATTGTTGAGTTTAGCTACTGCCAACGGCGATCACTTAAATGAGGTAGCATACTTACAACAGCTAGCTTATATTTACGAACAGGCAAAAGAACCCCAACAATCGATAAATATATTGAGCAAGCTGGCTAAAACTTACGTCAGTGACAATAATACGACTCCATTACCAAAATTAAAACTGGCGATCGCCGCAAATTACCAATTATTAGCTAAGGAAAATCCTAGTTTACTAGCAGAAGCATTTAAAAACTATCAAGACGCTTATACTACGGCTTGGGAATTGCAGCAGTATGTTGATGCTGGTGAAGCTTTACAGCAGTTAATCGCACTGTATCGTTCTCAAGGACAAATAGACGATGCTTTACAAACTAGCCAAATTTTAATAGAGGCGCAGACTAAAGCTGGCAACTTTTACGGCATGATGCAAGCCTACGACCAAATGGGACAAATTTATCTAGAACGCAAACAGAATCCTCAAGCATTAGCAGCGTTTCAAAAAGGATTAGAGTTAGCACAACAACTCAAGTATGATGAAAGCTACTTTGCTCAACAAATTGAAAAACTGTCGAAAGCAAATTTGTAATTAAGTGAGAAATAATTCAGAATATTCTGTGTAATTTGCTCAAGAATCGCGGTTTCCAAAAGGCAGATTTATCTATTGTTTAGAGATTAATTAAGGTGGGCAATGCCCACCTTAATTCTCATTTATTTGTGAGTTATTCTAGATTCTGAATTTTTATTATTATGAATTAAAAGGCTTAATACACTTGAGATTATCGCAACCAAAACGTTGAGTCATCATTGCAGATAACTGTTGAGAAACTTGACTATCTAAATTCAATTCTTGCTTGAACTGGTTATAAGCTTCTCCCTGTACTATCCGCTTGGCTATTTGCTGAAACTGTGCCCAGGTTAAATCACTTTCAACAAATGCTTTGGCAAGGGTAATCACTAGTTCCTCATAATCATTGTCTTCCAGTTTGGTCATCATTCGGTGTTCAATGTGCAGCGAATCATCAAAGCAGTAATACCAGAATTGTGGTTGCTGCTTGAGTACCATGCTGAAAAAATCCTGCTGTTTAGAGAGACTAACAGCGCGATCGCTTTCACTAGAAACCATTAATATCGGAGCAGAAACGCTCCTTTGAGCTTGTTCTAAAAGCTTTTCTCCTAATTCCAGAAATATCCGTAATGCTGGAATCCGAAAACCTTTATAGCCAAAATTACCAGATGCGTCTTTGTTGAACCATTCAAAGTAAATTGGCAAGATTTTAATCAGCTTATCGAATAACGAATGATGACTCCCCAAATAAGGCGTGAACAATAAAGCGCGATCGATCAGCTGGGGATACTCTAAAGCTAACCAGGCTGCTAAGGTTCCACCTGTTGATAATCCACCGACTACGACTTTTTGACCTAAGGTTTTGGCAATCTGCAACCAGTTCAGCACAAATTCTTGATAAGCCTGAATGTCTGTTGGAAGCGGCGGCGGATTTTGACGCTTCCAGTTACCTGAGAGTCCATGACCAGGTTGTAGAGGAATCAAAACATTGTATCCTTTATTGAAAAAGGCTTTGCCAATCGGCTCAAACTGGTAAGGGCCTGCTGTGAAGCCATGTAAGAACAGAAACACTTTTGACGTAGTGTGGGGATGAACAAAGAATTTGGAACGACAAGCTTCGTTCCTCAGCCCAAGTGTAGTTTCTGATTGCTGAACTTGTTCAAGAATTTCTGCTGTAGTCTGAATACCAAGTGTCATATTCTTACTTGCGGCTCTTATGCATGTATTTATACATTGTCTTAACTTAATCAACCTTGCGTATCTAACATCTGGCATATTGTTGATTACAACCTGTCAAAAGTCGTAAACCGTTCGCAAGAAAGACATTAGCTCATTCCTAAAGGAGCAGGAAAATTCATTGAAGTTGAAGGATATTAGTTTTTGTTGAGTTTGAATTGACGGATGTAGACCGAGGAGTGACGCAGAGAGTCAGAAGTTTCTCGATCGGTTTCCATCGCTCAAAGTTGACAAAGTGCTAAATATGGGAGCAGGTCTGTGGTTGACTACGATTTGTTTGTAATTGGTGGAGGTTCTGGAGGACTGGCAGCAGCCAAGCGAGCAGCTCACTACGGCGCGCGAGTGGCGATCGCAGAACCGTCTTTTTTAGGCGGTACTTGTGCAGCGCGTGGCTGTATTCCAAAGAAGTTAATGGTTTATGCATCAGGCTTCTCTCAGCTATTTGAAGATGCTGTAGGTTATGGTTGGAGCAAACCAGAATCACAATTCAACTGGCAACGGCTAATCGCCGCCATCAACAACAAAATCCAACACTTAGACACAGTTCACGCTAAAGCTCTAGATAGTGCTGGCGTTACTGTACTTCATGCTAAAGCAACTTTTATCGATTCCCATACGGTAGAAGTTGGTGAGCGTAAAATTACCGCCGACAAAATTCTGATTGCAGTTGGTGGAAAAGCAATTAAACCAGACATTCCAGGCAGCGAATATGCGCTGATATCTGACCAGATGTTTCAGCTACCGCAACAGCCTAAGCATCTGGCAATTGTGGGTGGCGGCTATATCGGAGTTGAATTTGCAGCCATTATGCAAGGTTTAGGAACTCAGGTTACTCAGATTGTTCGAGAAGAAACGATTCTAGATAAGTTTGATGAAATCATCCGTACTGGTGTTCATGAAGGTATGACTCAGCATGGTGTTCGCTTTTTAATGAATACGGAAGTAAAGTCAATTGAAAAAACGCCTGAGCAATTGCGATTGTCACTCTCGAATGGTTCTCAAGAAACAGTCGATGCCTTGTTGATTGCTACAGGTAGAACACCTAATGTCAATGAGTTGCAATTGGAGAACGCGGATGTAGAAATTGACCGCAAGGCGATCGCTGTGAATGAATATAGTCAAACCAGCCAACCTCATATCTATGCAGTAGGTGATTGCACCAATCGTAAACAACTCACTCCTGTTGCGATCGCTGAAGGGAAAAGCTTTGCTGATACTGTTTTTGGGAATCAACCGCACACAGTTCGCTACAGTAACATTCCTTCATCCGTATTTGGCAAACCCCAGGCAGCGTTTGTGGGACTAACAGAACTTGAAGCTAAAGAAAAATTGGGAGCTGATAACATCACGATTTATTGCACCAAGTTCCAGCCATTGTTTTATAGTCTTACAGATAGAGAGCAAGAAACAGCGATGAAATTGGTGGTAGACAAAAATAGCGATCGCGTACTGGGAGCGCACATGGTTGGAGAATCCGCCGCCGAAATCATTCAAGCCGCCGCGATCGCTGTTACCGCAGGTCTGACCAAAAAAGACTTCGATGCAACAATGCCACTTCATCCAACTTCAGCAGAAGAATTGGTCACATTGCAAATCACCGCAACGCCAGAAGATCCAATACAGCCTTGCTGGATGGCAAATTAGACAAGAAAGGCAGAGGGCAGGAGGCAGAAGGCGCTAAATTCTCTCTATATTTCCTTTCTTTGCGTCATTGTGGTAGCTACAGATGTAGTCAAAGAAGAAGAATTCAGAATTCAGAATTCAGAATGCAATTAGTAGGGGCTTGATACCCCTAAGTCATCCACCACTCGCACACTCGTCATTCTGACTCCAGGCTCCTGACTCCTTCTTGGTCAAAACCTTGTATATGTTGGGTTTCACTTCGTTCAAACGCCACTTCACTCAAGTCGGGAAACCCGCCCACGTGAGTGGCTCCCCAACCTACGCATCTGTTGCATTCTTTTATTAAATTGGTATTAGTTGACTAGAGAACACCTTAAAATCCATCCTGTTATTAGCGTTAGAAAAATCATCCGTCAATGTAACCAAATCTACAGGTTTTTTTATATGTTGAAACAGAGATGGGCAAGCAAATACAAATGTACTCAGATACTTTGCAGTATTTTGTTGGCGCTGGCAATTTGGAACATACCTCAATATGCTTCGGCGGATACTAACCAACAGGAAATCAACGCGATTATTCGCACGCGAGAAATTGCTCTGCAAGCTTTGAACAATCGCGATTTTTCTAAAATTGAACCTTACTTGCACCCAACCTTTACGATCACAACAGTTGATAACCAAGTTTTT
Organism: Nostoc sp. T09; assembly: GCF_002154695.1. Lineage (GTDB taxonomy): Bacteria > Cyanobacteriota > Cyanobacteriia > Cyanobacteriales > Nostocaceae > Aulosira. The sequence continues at coordinate 25,633 of NZ_MTAV01000023.1, read as the reverse complement.
CGCAAAGTACCTGAATTTGAGAAGTACTGGAATCAGCAGTTCTCCACTACGATCCAAGACATCAAAATGAATCTCAAAGGAGAGCCTGTGAGAACGTTTCTCTCACCAGAAACAGTAGTTTCTGCTGGAGATGCGATCGCAACTTTCTCTTTTAAAGATGGCAAAGTGGCTGATATGGGAATGCGGTGGACAGCAGTACTGCTAAAACTCCAAGATAAATGGACGATTCAATCGCTGCATTTCTCGTCTAACCTCTTGGATAATCCGCTATTGAATGGGGCGCAACGGTTGGGACGGATTATGGCAATTGCCGCAGGTGTGGGCGGCTTTGCGTTAGGAGCAGTCACGATGCTGCTGTTACGTCGCCAGCCCAAGCAAAAAACCGAGAAGGTATAGTAAATAAAGTGGGAAGAAATACCTTTTATCGCGATCGCCGTCTCAAGGCCAGCCTAGTAGTTCTACTAATTTGGGGTTTTGTCAGTTTGCTGCACTGGCTACCAGAGACGCAGTGGTTGATTGTGGGATTAACGTTTGTGCTGACTGTGCAAATGCTACGGATGTTGATAGCAAAACCAGCCACTTTGGTAATTGAGAGTCATACTTATTTACCGCAAGTCTCGATTTTAGTTCCTGCTAAAAATGAAAGTGCAGTCTTAGCCGATTTAGTTCACAGCTTATTCCATTTAAACTATCCAAGCGATCGCTTAGATATTTGGCTCGTTGATGACGGTAGTACTGATGAAACTCCGCAGATATTGAGTAAATTACAAACTCAATTTCCAGCGTTACAAGTTTATCAACGGGAATCAAGAGGAGGTAAATCCGGAGCGCTGAATGCGGTTTTTCCCTTCACTCAAGGAGAGATTATTCTAGTCTGCGATGCTGATGCTCTGCTTCCTGCCAATTTTCTGCGGCAAACAGTACCTCTATTCCAGAAGCAAGCCATCGGTGCGGTACAAGTGCGAAAAGCGATCGCCAATGCAGACACCAATTTCCTCACCCGTTGTCAGCAGATGGAAATGATCTGTGATAGCTTTCTGCAAACTCATCGCATTGCTGTTGGCGGAATGACTGAGTTGCGGGGTAACGGGATGCTAATTCGGCGAGAACTGCTAGAAAAGTGTCAAGGATGGAATGAGGACACAGTTACCGATGATTTGGATCTCTGCTTCAAGCTTTATCTGATAGGCACGGAAATTGAGTTTGTTACCGTTCCATCCATTCAAGAAGAAGGAGTGACAACCTGGAGACAACTTTGGCATCAACATTGCCGTTGGGCTGAAGGTGGCTATCAGCGTTACCTTGATTACTTTCCCCAAATTCTAACTTTGGGCTGGGCTAAAGAAATTGATTTACTATTGTTTTTTCTATTGCAATTTCTGCTGCCAATTGGGCTGATTCCTGACTTACTTTGGACAATATTTAATAGCGATCGCCCAGTTCTATTTCCACTTCAGACACTACTCAGCATCATTTTGACAGTTGCGTTTATCGCCGGACTTTACCAATATCAAAATTTACGAGGATTGTCTTTGCTGTGGGCAACAATTCAAGGCTCCTTCTACATGGTGCATTGGGTTCCGGTGATGATGGTGACAACTTTAAAGATGTGTGTGCAAAAACAGCGATCGTGTTGGGTTAAAACTGAACATCGCGGTAAAACTATTTACGGTGATTCTGCAAGTAAATAAGGTAACACTTTATATGCCTGCAAAAGATATTTATCACGATGCTGTTAAGAATGCGTTAATTCAAGACGGCTGGATAATTACAGATGATCCTTTACATTTAAAGTGGGGTCAAAAAGATATGTATGTAGATTTAGGAGCCAAACAACTCTTAGCAGCAGAACAAGGCACTAGAAAAATAGCTGTAGAAATTAAAAGTTTTGTGAGTCCCTCAGAAATGGCAGACCTCAAAGATGCTATTGGGGGATTTATCATGTACCGTGCTGTTATCAATCGCCTGGAACCAGAAAGAATATTATATTTAGCAATACGTGATAGCGTATTTATCACTTTGTTTGAGGAACCAATTGGTACACTTTTAATAGAAAGTGAGAATCTAAAGTTACTCGTTTTTAATCCAGAGAATGAGAGGATTATCCAATGGATACCTTAGATAATTATCGACGTATCATCAAAGAAGTGTTAGTACCTTACACACAAATTCCTTATTCTTACGCCGCTATTGAGTGCAAAACAGTTTTTGATAGCGAAAATGATAGTTATTTGCTGGTAACTCTTGGCTGGGATGGTGTTAAGCGAATTCACGGTTGCTTAGTTCATATTGATATTATTGATGGCAAAATCTGGGTGCAACGGGATGACACAGAAGATGGCGTGACTTACGAATTAGAAGCAGCCGGAATTCCCAAAGATCAAATAGTTTTAGGATTTCACCCGCAAGATGCCAGGAAATATACGGGATATGCTGTTGCATAAGCTTAACTATAAATTCTAGCAATCTTCTCGAGTGTGGCGTGTTGGCGAGCAATCATTTCTGCCGCCACCTTTTGTGCTGCATCCTCATCCTCAATAGTTGCAATACAGGAAAATTGGACATATAGTAACAGCGCATCAATCAAAGCGATCGCATTTGGTAAACTTCTGGAATCAGCAAGTTGTGCAGCAACTAATAATGCCATGCCATCACTTAATGAATCAGTATCCACATGAGCCTCAAATTGTTTTTGCAGTTGTTTAATATAGGTGCACAGTGGAAGATGATCCAGCTTGCTGCGATCGAGGACAAGGGGAAAACCTACTTGCTTTGCCATATCGAGGACTGCCCAACTCATAAATCCTTTGAGGGCTGGCTCAGGCAATCTCAGAAGAATTGTATAAAATGAATCGGCTGACCTCATAGCTGTAAAAGTGTTAAAACCGAACATCACGATCAAACAAATTGAACATTATTTGATCTGGTGCAAGCGATCGCCTCACTCAACATCCCTAACGATATCTACTTTACACTAGCGATCGCCAGACGAAATTACTACCAAGCCGATGCATTCGCAATGTAAGCCGATGCAATGGCATAACAAGGCGATGCAATGGCATAACAGCCCGATGCAATGGCATAACAGCCCGATGCAATGGCATAACAACTCGATGCAATGGCATAACAACCCGACGTATTAACATTGCAGGCGATCGCGTTGACATAACACTGACGTTATTTTAGAGATTTTGGGCGATCGCCTCGATAACGTTGCTAGATAATGCGATCGCCAGATACCCATATAAAACAAAAGAAACCACTGTTTGACAATGGTTTCAATGTAATTAAGAATGCTATGGATATTTTATCGTTTACTCAAGGGGATTGCTGTAGGCACTAAAGCCATAAGCCAAAGTTTCTTTCCAAGCATTGGCAGGCTTCAGGCTTCTGTTAATCGCTTTCGCAAACGGTAGTGGAATCCCTTTAATAGTTTCCGGTAAGATTGCATATTCTGTTGTTGCTTCCACTGTATATTGTGGACACTTGTTTTTTATGCCAGCAGTATTCAACATTTCTTGAATTTCAACGGCTGAATATTGCTTGAGATAAATTGGGTTTTTACCAAATATATTTATACTTCTAATGAAATTATGGATAATGTGAGAAGGACAAGACTTGTTATGAAAAGAATGATTAAAAACGAAAATTCCACCTGGCTTCAGCACACGAAACATCTCAGATAATAAGTTTCTTAACTGTGCGTCTGGTATATGCATAAATACGCAGTTAGAAATTACTAAATCTATTGAATTATCTTCTAAAGGTAATATTTCTGCTGAATTGCAAATTATATTAAATTGTGCTCCTGGGAAAAAATCATATTCTTGTTTAACCCTGATTAAGCGTCGCAATAAAGATTCAGAAATATCAATTGCGAAATATTTTTGGCATTGAAGATTTTTATCTTTTGAAAGATGTAAGGGAGCGCGACCGTAACCACAACCAATCTCCAGAATAGAATCAACAGATTTATTCATCGGAAATTTATTCCAAGTCCCGCCAGGTTTTCCACCTAATAAAGTGTAATCTTGTTTAATTGGGGATGTCTCTGCAACCTGCTCAATTTTTTGGGAACCATAGTAGGTCTTACCAATTTCGTCCCATTTTTGTTTATGCTCAGTACTGTTTAACTGTTCGTAGTTTTTAGGAAAATAAATACCATCCTGAAGCTGAAACTCACTCAAACTACTTCTGGATTTTTCTAATTGAGTCATAAGAGTATTTTTGATGTATAGCTAGCTATTTTTCTTGTTATATCCTTAACTCATGATTAAGTGCAAGCGTCATTTTATCTATATGTATTAATCAAAAATACACAAACTAATTATAAAATTATTGCTAGCTTGAACAATTACTCAAAAACGCGGTGGTCTGCTGACATTAAATTTGGTAAAAAACGATATTTGCTCAATAAGATAAAATAAAATAATTTTTGATTATCAGTAGATTTACGCACAAAGGCTTAAATCGGTTTACAAATACTTTAAATTTAATTATAGATTGCAATTCTGGGAGACTGTGCTGGAATGGATGAAGGGTCACAAAAAAAACGGGTAGTAGTGGTAGGTGCAGGTTGGGCTGGTTTAGGCGCAACCTACCACTTGGCAAAACAAGGATATGATGTGACGCTTCTAGAAGCAGGGTCTTATCCTGGCGGACTGGTGGCTGGTTGGAAAACATCCGCAGGACGTTCTGTAGAAGCAGGTATACATGGCTTTTGGTATCCTTACAGGAACATTTTTGCCCTGATCAATGAATTAGAAATTAATCCTTTTACATCTTGGACTCGTTCTGCCCAATATTCTCCTGCGGGGTTGGAAGTAGAATCGCCAATTTTTCAAGATTTACCGCGACTCCCCTCACCGTTAGGAACTTTTCTTTACACTCAGTTTCAGCGTCTACCATTAATTGACCGTCTGAGTGCCTTACCTTTACTTTACTCTGTGGTTGATTTTGATAATTCTCATGATGCTTGGCGGCGTTACGATTTTGTAACGGCACGGGAATTATTCAAAGATTTTGGTGTTTCGGCGCGACTATATAAAGAAGCGTTTGAACCGATGTTGTTAGTAGGCTTGTTTGCTCCTGGCGAACAGTGTTCAGCCGCAGCAACTTTAGGAATGTTGTACTTTTTTATTCTGGCTCACCAGCCTGATTTTGATGTGGTTTGGTGTCGGGGAACTGTGGGAGAAAAAATATTTCGTCCTTGGGTAGAATGTATTGAAAAACTTGGTGCCAAAGTTTTATCTAAGCGGCGAGTAACTGACTTAATTGTTGATAGTAATAATCGGGCAACAGGTGTAGTTTGTGGTGATGAAGTGTTTAACGCTGACGCTGTAATTTTTGCAGTTGGTATCACTGGCATGAAAAAAATTGTTGCCAATAGTCCTAGCTTACAAAGTCGTCAAGAGTTTCGCAATTTAAATAATTTAGGAGCAATTGATGTTTTAGCAACTCGGTTATGGTTTGACCGCAAAATTAATATTCCTCGCCCTTCTAATGCTTGTTTTGGATTTGATGCCACTACAGGATGGACATTTTTTGATTTAAATACACTTCATGATGAATATAAAAATGAAGCAGGAACGGTAATTGAAGCTGATTTCTATCATGCAAATCAGTTTCTCAATTTGAGCGATGAGGAGATTGTGCCAATAGTCCAGCGTTATTTAACAACTTGCATACCAGGGTTTCAAGAAGCAAAGGTAATCGACAGTAGTGTAATTCGTCTACCAAATGCGGTAACGCATTTTGCACCTGGAAGTTATCGTTATATGTTGCCAGCCAAGACAAGTTTTACAAATGTATTTATGAGTGGGGATTGGATTGTTAACCGTCACGGTTCATGGTCGCAGGAAAAGGCTTACGTTACTGGTTTGGAAGCAGCGAACTTGGTAGTATCTTATTTAGGGAAGGGTCAGGCATCTGAAATTTTACCTGTAGAAGCGGATGAAACGCATATACAAGTAGCGCGATCGCTCAATCAAACAGTCCGTCACTTGAGCAAATCTATTCTGCCTGACTTCTGGTTACCTTAGCGCTTAGCTCAACTCCAAAATTTCGTATCTTTTAAATTACCCTCTCTACTGCTTGATTTTTGAATACCTACTGAGGCATCTATGATGACTACCTATCAAGATGTACCAACACTTATACAAAATAGACTGCTTGCCAAATTAGCTCCTGATGAGCTAAAACGCTTGCATCCTCATCTGGAGATAGTCTCGCTCTCACTAGGCCAGGTGCTCATCTTGCCTAATGAGCCGATCTCTTTTGTCTATTTTCCGATTAACTCATTGCTCTCTGCGGTCACGGTGATGGAAGACGGCTCAACAGTCGAAGCCGGCTGTATCGGGCGTGAGGGGATGGCAGGTGTGTCAATACTTTTAGATACAAACACAACACCGATGCAGATCTTGGCACAAATCCCAGGACAAGCCGTGCGTGTCAAAGCTTCTATCATCAAACAGGCCTTCGACACTGGCGGCTCGCTGCAAAAGCTTCTCCACCGTTACATACATACATTTATTGTCCTTACTTCACAAAGCACAGCCTGCAACCGTCTTCATCATATAGAAGCAAGGCTGAGCCGCTGGTTGTTAATGAGCAGTGATGGTATAGATTCAGACTCACTTGCCCTCACCCAAGAATTTATGTCCACAATGCTTGGTGTTCGCCGTTCTGGAGTCAGCGAAACTGCTAGTAAACTTCAGAGCAGAGGCTTAATCTCTTACCACCGCGGACAGATACAGATTGTTGACAGAAAAAGCTTGGAAAAAACCGCTTGCGAATGTTATGGCGTAGTTAAGGCAGAATACAAGCGCTTGTTTGATTAAGGTACAACTCAGTTTCTTCGATGCCGCTGATTGCCAAGATGCGCAGAGATGAAATTCTAAAATATAGGATTTCGTTATCGGATTTCGATATATTATTTCTGTCAATGCCTTGACAGAATCAGGAGAATCACAGTGACGCAGGAAACTGAGGGTATCCAAGGAGAGCCTTCCTATAACGCTCTGACTCGCAGCCAGCAGCAGCAGCGATTAATCGAACTGGCAAGGGTGTTTTTGCGACTAGGGACGATCGCCTTTGGTGGCCCTGCTGCTCACATCGCCATGATGGACAATGAGCTAGTGAATCGCCGTCAGTGGATGAGCCGGGAGAAACTGCTAGACCTGCTGGGGGTCACAAATTTGATTCCAGGACCCAACTCAACAGAATTAGCCATTCACATTGGTTACGAACGAGGCGGATGGCGTGGTTTACTAATTGCAGGAAGCTGCTTTATTCTGCCTGCTATGCTCATCGTTTGGACGCTAGCAGCAATTTACGATCGCTACCAGACAGTGCCGCAGGTGGAATGGCTGCTTTATGGTATCAAGCCTGTGATTATTGCAATTGTGCTGCAAGCTGTGTGGAATTTAGGTAAAAAGGCAGCCAAAGACTTGCCAACGATTATTGCCGGGGTGGCGGCGATCGCTGCCTACTTTGCGGGATTGAATGAAATTTTGGTGCTGATTTTACTAGGTATCGCCGTCATGCTAGTAAAGAATTGGCATAGAGGACACACAACTGGGGCATTCCTCTTACCTTTCTCAGGTGTTTTGGCACAGGTTGGTAGTACAGCCGCCGCAGTCACATCAGTCAGTTGGGTCAGCGTCTTTCTATTCTTTCTCAAGATTGGGTGTGTTCTTTATGGTAGTGGTTATGTGTTGCTGGCGTTCCTACAACGGGATTTAGTCGAGCGTAATCATTGGTTGACCTCACAGCAGTTATTGGATGCTGTGGCAATTGGGCAGTTTACACCTGGCCCTGTTTTCACCACCGCAACATTCATTGGGTATTTGCTGGCAGGAAATGCTGGGGCGATCGCTGGTACAATTGGAATTTTCTTACCAGCTTTTGTCTTGGTATGGGTAGTTAACCCTTGGGTTTCTAAGTTGCGCCAATCTCCTTGGGCTAGCGGATTTCTCGATGGTGTGAATGCGGCTTCTATGGGATTAATGGCAGGAGTCACCTACACCTTGGGACGAGCTGCACTGGTAGATTGGTTAACAATTATTGTGGCAATTGTCAGTGCGATCGCAGTGTTCCGATTCAAAATCAATTCTGCTTGGTTAGTCTTGGCAGGAGGCGCGATCGGACTCGGCTCACATATATTAGGATTCATTGGCTGATTGCTAAATTATGTAAACCTGCACTTGAGATTTACAGGCTCCTAATGATTTTGCTGCACAACGTGGGTCAATTCATGGGCGAGTAACTCTTTACCTGCGTTACTTTCAGGAGCATATTCACCCTGACGGAAGAAGATATCTTGCTTGGTAGTGAAGGCGCGGGCTTGAATAGATTGGTTCATCTGGTCGGAGCGAGTATCGTTGTGAACTTTGACGCCACTGAAATCAACCCCAAATGCTTGCTCCATTGGTTGTCGGATATTATCTGCAAGTGGTTGTCCACTTCCCCGTGCTTGTTGAATAGAAGTTTCTAAATTAGATGAGGCTTCTGTTCCATCTCCACTAGATTTAGCCTGTATTTCATCTTCTGGTAGTTCTTGTCGTTGCACTAAGGGAGTGATGGCATCTCCTACAGATTTCATTTGCAGTTCATCCTCATCTTCTTCTAGCGTTGCTTCCCGTTGGATAGACTGTTGATTGGCAGGTTCGCTCACACTCTGCATTACCTGCTGTGCAACTCTATCCGCTTCTTGCTCGTAAATATCTCCTGGCTGGCTAACTGTGAGTTTTGTTTGTGGTCGCAGTGATATTCGGCTAATGTCATGACTGAGGGGTTGGCTGTGAGATTGCACCTCAGTCACAGCTTGGGGCGAAGCTTCAGACGATTGTAAACCGAAGCCACGTTTTGGTTGCCTGAGAGTAGGTATTGACACAGGCGTAGTGTCAGCCTTCTGGTGTTGGGCTAATATGCGTTCTTTCATTTTTTCTCCTAATGCCCCAGCAAGCAAACTTTTTACCAGTAGAGATAAGGATACTGCGTAGCCGCGGAGCGGTGTTAGCGCAGCGGTAGCGACGTAGGAGCGTCAGCAGTGCGTTGGACGGGTTTCCCGGCTTGTTCGCTGAAAGCGTTCCCGCAGGGTAGCAACTGCTGTTAGCGTAGCGGTAGCGACGTTCGCGTAGCGTCTCCCCTTGGGAGAAGGAGCGTCACCCGAAGGGTTTGTCGCAGACATCGCATTTATCAAACTATTCTGCCAAAGTCTAAATTAGGCGAAACTTAAGTTCGACTTTTGGCTAGTGTTGATTCTGATGCACTACCTTTAGCCTTGATTTTAGGACAGATTTTTTATTTTTAGTTATGGACTCAGAAGGAAAGCAAACTTTTTTTACACCTGTTGGAGAAGTTGGGGGTAGTGTTGGTTACGCGGGGTTGTCAGTCACCTCTAACCCTAGCCAAGCAGCTAAAGCGGCCGATAAGTACCTCAAAGACTCATTGCTTTTGAACAAGCTCACCGAGCGTGTATATGAACTGTTGCTTGAAGACTTGCGTTACCAGCGCGAAAGGTTCAATAACTATAATCATCAAAGGTGGTTGTAATGGCTGAAAGTAATAATAACGGCAACATTTCTCATGAGCTAAAGTATGTCACTACCAATCATTTCTATGTAGAAATAGATAGTTCTATTGCTGCGTCTTTTACTGAATGCTCTGGGCTAAGTTTGCAAATGAAGAAAAATGTTTTTTTTGAAGGAGGTGTTAACGACCAGCAAAGAATTTATTTAGGGCATACAGAATTTGCCGATGTCACTCTTAAACGAGGTGTTACTGACCACCCTGGTTTTTGGAACTGGATTAATGCAGTATTTGATGAGAATAAAGCCACAACTCGACGTAATGTCAATATTCTGGTTTTTAATCAAGGTGGCGAAACTATGATGAGTTGGACATTGATTGGTGCTATTCCTATATCTTGGAAAACACCAACATTACAAGCAGATGGTAATGCAGTTGCTATAGAAGAATTAACTTTAGCTTATGAAGGTTTGCAATTAGGCAAAGCAAAAGGAGGAGGCAATCCACAAATGCGAGAGAAGAAGTCAGGATTCTTCTTATCTCATTAATTTAGCATTTTCCGACTATAACTATGCACATCATTCAACCAGTACTAGGAACTAAAGTAGAACCTCTTGGGGTAAGAAAACCTCTAGGTTATTTTAATAGACTTTTATCAAGAAAAGAGTCCAGTTCTCTGCATGGGCATAGCAATACGATTAAGCCTCTAGCAAATCATTTACCATTAGCCACCTACTCACAATTTTTACTATCTCATGACAATCAAGCATTCAGTGACTCATTCATAGATGGCAATAGTCCTGAACCTGAGTATATTAATGCTGATTTTCCATTAATTCAATTTGATACTGTCGATTCATTTATAGAAGATAGTAATAACTATAATAACGAAAATATACAAAGTGATATCCCAAATACATTATTTATCCAGAACGCCAATAACACAAATAATATTACGCCAGAATTAAACATTAAAGCTAAGTCAAAATCTAAAAAAACAGGTAAATCTCGTAGTTCTCAAGCAAAATCAAAAGCTAAATCCCAAAAAAATGTCGACTCATCTGCAAATGATAATTTAAATAGGCAGATTGATGAAATTCCTATTATTAATAATTTTAACGATGTCGGTTTACTCAATCTAGATACTCCTCCAGTTGCCGTTGCTAATATTGAAAATTATCAAGCCTCTACATCACAATCAAATATTGTTGTAGATAACAGTAAAGATGATAACAATTATGTTGGCATTACTCCTATTGATAGCTTGGTAAATTCGCCTATTGTTGACGCTCAATCTGTCTTAATTGATGATTTTGTTAGTGATGAAACACAAGTACTTAGTGAGTTGGCAACAATAGTTAATGCTGCTAATATCCCTGAAAGCATAATGCTATCGCCACAAAAAACTGCGTTAGAAACTATTGCCAGTGATTCACCGAAAACTTCATCAATAGAGCCTCATGTAATTAAAAAATATGATATATTCACTCTTTTGGGTAACTTAAATAATAGCGAAAAGACTGTGGTAGATGAAGCGTCACAAGCTGTTGATGTTTCAGATATTTCAATTAGTCTAACTTCACCACAACCGGAGGTAGTTACTAATCCAAATAGCCTCAGACAAGAAAAGGTATTCTCTCCACAACAGCAGGAAGGTTTCCCGCATAAAATTAGTAATTTTGAGGAAGTTACAGGCATTGCAACTGACTTAATATCAAATAGCCTTCCAGATAGAAATTCTTTATCCGATACTACTCCAGCTAGCGTTGAAGACGCGCCTAATTTATTCCGTGATTTGGCAAATGAAGAACAGCCTTTAGTCTCCGAAATATCATCTGCTATACCCAGCCTTGAATCTTCAACCACAGTTAATTCTTTAGGTGCGGGAAATACCCCAACTGTAAGCACATCTGAGATTATCAGCAGTCAGACTACAGGAAATTTACCTGTTCAATTAGCACCTACCTCACCTGTAATTGCAGATAACTCGATAGTAGCTTCGGAATTACAATCTGCTTCGGTTAATTTTGTGGATACGTCAGAAAATGTGACTCCCGTGCAAACTGACAGCGTCAGCAATATACCCTTTGAGTTAACGCCAATCTCACCTGTAATTGTAGATAACCCGATAGTCACTTCAGAATCACAGTCTGCTTCGGTTAATTTTGTGGATGTGTCAGAAAATGTGACTCCCGTACAAACTGACAGCACCAACAATGTAAGCATTCAACTAACACCAACCTCACCTGTAATTGTAGATAACCCGATAGTCACTTCAGAATTACAGCCTGCTTCGGTTAATTGTGTGGATGCGTCAGAAAATGTGACTCTTCTGCAAACTGACAGCATCAGCAATATACCCTTTGAGTTAGCGCCAACCTCACCTGTAATTGCAAATAACCCGATAGTCACTTCAGAATTACAGTCTGCTGAATCAGTTAATTTTGTGGATGTACCAGAAAGTGTGGTTTCATCGCCAGATGTCACTCAACCAAACAAAGAGATTCAGACTATTGTAACGCCGCCTGTATTGCGCGAAACTACGGAAGTGACTACACTAGATGCGGATGCGATGTCTGACGACAAGCCACTGCGTGTCTACGCATCTGAAAATAACAAAGATAATACATCAGTAACATCTGCGATCGCAGATGTTACTTCACCAAATTTTACATCAACATCGAGTATTTTACCGATAGTTGTTAATCAAGAACAAGCTATAGAGCCAGATTTTCCATCTGTGGTTAAAAGCTTGATGAACACCTCTGATACTTCAGAGACTCAGACTTTCACAGCAATTGAGCAAAACACCGTCTTAGATAATTTACCAGTACCTCAGGGTTTTGCCACAGGTGGACAAGTAACACAGTCTTCAGTCGAAAATCCGCAGATAGCATCTTCAGATACTGTACCTGCTATGCTCACACCTGGGGAGTTTGTAATTAATGCTAATGATGCCCAAAAAAATCTTCACATACTGCGGCATATCAATACAGGTGGGACACCAGAAGATATCATAGTTCCTAGTTTAGAAATATCTACTGAACAGACTCCGACTAAAGTCGATTCTTTTGATGGCATTTCATTACAGCGTCAAAACTCTGATAGTCGTGCAGCTGAAGAATCTAACTCGTTAATTCCTTCTTCATTAGGGACAGAAATTGGTAAGCAAAGGCTTTTCTCACATAGTTCTTTGCAACTTAATACTGTAGAAAATAAAGCCACTACGGGGAATAAATCTTCTCCTCATTACTCATTACCCACATTAATTTTCCGCAAACCGAGTGCTAATACTAACACATCTTATGACACACCCACCCAATGGTCGAGTGTGGAACAATTACTAAATGGAAGCAACGATCCATTTACATCTTTTAATTTTAGTGGTGGAGAATCTAATCGGCAAAATTCAGAATATTCTCAAGCTTCACAATCATCACAATCAACACAAGTTTTTACTAAAAGTCTAACTTCACCGAAAGGCTTTGCTAATGGCGGAGAAGTCACAGCACCCGATATAGCTAGTGATATAGAACCAATAACGGAAACTATACAAAGTCCATCTGCTGCTATTCCAGAAGCTGATGAATCTGGAAACCTGGAAGCTTTAGCTTATGAAATATATAACAGATTACGGCAACGAATAGAAGTTGAGCGAGAGCGTCAAGGTATCTATTTAGGTCGTTTACCTTGGTAAATTTTGAGGTAGGAAGTATATAAGAAAAATCATATTATGTCTGATAAATTACCTTTCATTCCCGACGAACGTCACCCCCAACCCATCCCCGCAGGCGGAGTGGAGTGTTTTTATTATTATCAATTTGATAGGCATGATATAAAGTTCCTTATAATCTGACTTTACTGATGCCGAGTTGCTGAATTATAGGAAAAATACACAAATGGCTAGTCAAACAATTGTTATTCCCCAAAAGAAAAATCCCCAACTAGAGAAAGCTAAACTCGTAGCTTATAACGGTGAAGCAACAGATATTGTATTGATGTTTAACCCTACAGATATTACTTTTTCTCGGAAAGTTGATTGGGAAAGCAAACCCGGTAATAGGAGTACTACTTTACTTCCTAAGGTTAACTTTGCGGGACTTCAGCCTTATATGTTCACGCTTAAACAGCTACTATTCGATACTTATGAAACTAAAGAATCAGTAATGGATTATATAAAGATTATTAGACAAGGGGTAGAAACTATTGAGAACAAACCAGACAAACGTCCACCTGTTTATATATTTAGGTGGCGAACAGATTATCACTATTGTGTAATGACGAATCTCAGCTACACATTAAATATGTTTTTGACTGATGGAACACCAGTCAGAGCACTGGTAGATATATCTTTACAACAAGTAGATGAACCTAATAGTCCTGGTGGGAACTTATCTACTCCTAAAGGACCGAACCGCCCGCTAGATAATAAAATTAAATAATGTGAATAAGTCCACCAATACCCTTGATCTGGTGGACAGTGTCCAACGCCAGTTACTCCACTTGGGGAGACCCCTGCGTACTCGTCACTGGCTCCCCTACATATATTTCAAAAATAAACTATAAATATTGTGTATTTATTTACACATATTTACTGAATCAAAGCATTGTTACAAATTGAATATTCTAATTTGTTACTTATGTCTAACCAAAGTCTTTATTTAAGCGAACCTAAAATAGTGTTAGGAGAACAAGCTGCTCCTCCTGAGCTAATCAAAGATTTCTTGCAAATAACTATAGAAGAAAGCTTGCATTTGCCGTCTATGTTTACGATGGTAGTACATAATAGCTATATTCCTGCTGCTGATAATAATCGTACAGATTACAAACCTTGGCGACATGAACACTTTTTTGAAATTGGCAAAAAAGTCAAGTTAGGTTTTATTTCCAGTACTACCCAAGATCAGAATTTTAAAAAAGAATTGAATGATTTTTTAATTGAAGGTGAAATTACAGCAATGGAAGTTCATTTCAATGAAAAATCTGAAGCTCATATGATTATCCGCGGTTATGATATCTCACATAGGCTCCACAGAGGTCGTTATAATCGTTCTTTTTTAAATAAAACTGATAGCGATATCGTTAAGCAAATAGCTTCAGAAGTAGGAATAAAAATTGGGAAACTAGACCCCAGTGGCGAAGTTCATGAATATGTCTTTCAAGAAAACCAAACTAATATGGAGTTTTTGCGAGAACGGGCTGCTCGCATTGGTTTTGAACTATTTATTCAGAGCGATGAATTATATTTTCGCAAACCAGAAAGTAAAGAGTCTCTAGAACTAAAATGGCTAGTTGATATTAGTAAATTTAGTACCCGTGTTACCAGTGCGGAACAGGTGAGTGCGGTAGAAGTGCGTGGTTGGGACTATACCCAGAAAAAAGCGATCGCTTCCACAGCTAAAGCAGAAACGGTAATAACTGACACAGGAAATAAAAAAGGTAGCAGTAGTAGTACTAAATTCTCCAACATCAAGCAGCCAAAAATGACAGTTGTCGATCAACCAATTGCTAGCACGACACAAGCACAGAAGATGGCGCAGGCTTTGTGTGATGAACTCGGAGGAGAATTTGTTTATGCAGATGCTAAAGCTGTAGGTAATCCTCAAGTCCGACCTGGGAAAGTGATTAAGCTTACAGGTATGGGCGATCGCTATAGTGGTAAATATTATGTGACCGAAACGCGCCATTTCTACACTCAGCGAGTTTATACCACAGAATTCAGCATCCGGGGGTTAAGGGCTGGGAACTTATTCACCACTCTATCTTCACAAACTCGCCTCCAGCCTGGTCAAACTTTTTTAGTCGGAATTGTCACCGATAACAAAGACCCCAAGGGATGGGGGAGAGTAAAAGTCAAATTCCCCACTCTCACAGAAGAACACGCTAGCAATTGGGCTAGAGTAGTGGCGTTGGGAGCTGCAAATCAACGAGGATTTGACTGTTTACCAGAAGTAAACGATGAAGTTTTAGTTGGTTTTGAACATGGTGATATTCATCGCCCTTATGTATTGGGCGGCGTATGGAACGGTAAAGACGCGCCACCGGAAGCAGTGGATGATACAGTTGTGGGCGGAAAAGTCCGATTACGCACCGTCAAAACCCGTACAGGGCACACCTTGCAGTTTGTCGAAGAAGATAAAGGTAGCAGTAAAGCAGGGGTGCGCGTCCAAACCAAAGGAGGTCACAAAATTTATCTCAACGATAGCGATCGCTGTATAGAAATTGAAACCAAAGGCGGCCATAAAATCAAAATGGACGATAAAGGTAGAGCCAAAATTTCAGTAGAATCCACAGGCGATTTGTCATTAGATGCTCCTAGAGGCAACATCGATATTTCCGCAGGTATGAATGTGACCGTTAAAGGTACGCTGATTCGTTTGAATTAAGATTTTTTATCTCACGCAAAGGCGCAGAGGCGCAAAGAATCGATTATGACCGGAAGAGCAGCAGCAAGAATTACTGACTCTGTAGCACATCCCTTACCGCCAGTTCTCTCACCAGGGCCAGGTAGTAACAATGTGTTAATTGGGAATTTACCAGCTTGGCGGGGTATACCGGCGGCGGCGGTACCTGCATTGCAGTCTGCAAAGCAAGCCGCTGATATAGCTATCCAAGCGGCTGAGGCTGCGACCGCCGCCGCCGCAGGAACACCAGGGGCCCCTGCTGCCTACGCAGCTGAACAAGCTACAAAAGCATCTTTGGGAGCTAGTATGAGTAGCATGATCTCCACAGCCGCTGCTGCTGCTATCCCTGGTGCTGATATTCATCAATGTACCACTCCCTTACCTCTACCTCCCCACGGGCCTGGTGTTGTGATTGACGGTAGTCAGACAGTACTAATTAACGGACTGCCTGCTTCTCGTATGGGTGACACTGTTTTGGAAGCATTAGGCCCACCTAATAAAATTACCAAAGGTGAAATGACTGTTTTGATTGGGGGCTGAGGGAAGGGAGGCAGAGGGTAGAAGGGGGATAAAGGAGTGTGGGGAGTGTGGGGAGACAAGGGGGAAGTAAATAATAAGTCTTGCCTCCTGCCTTCTCATCTCGACCTTTGGCGAATAGGCTTAAATCTGCTGTGCCGATATCTTTGAAAGTATAGATATCACAGCCATATAACAACTATGGTTTATGGTCAGCAACGAGATTATTTAGGAACAGGTTGGGCTTTCCCCTTGCGCTTGAGTTTGCAAGGTGGGATACAACTCAGCAGTGAAGCGCAAAAAGTTAAAGAATCTATTTGGATTATTCTTCGCACTGGAGTCGGTGAAAGGGTTTATCGCCCGAATTTTGGGTCGCGCTTGTCGGAATTGGCATTTGCACCCATGAATAACGACACTCTACTGCAAATTCGTATTTATGTTTTAGAAGCGCTGGAAGTTTGGGAACCACGCATTATTGTCGATCAAGTGATAACTGAACCCGACCCTGTACGTGGCAGAGTAGACATCAATATTAATTATCGACTTAAAGACAGTCCTAATATTCACAGCTTTGTTTATCCTTACTATTTAATGTCGGCTGGGGAGTAACTGTGAAATTTGATTTTTTACCGCAATTACCATCTTCCAACTTAGACGATCGCACCTTTGATGATTTGGTCGAAGAGTGTACGATGCGTATCCCGCGCTACTGTCCTGAGTGGACAGACCACAACCTCAGCGATCCGGGGATGACGCTAATTGAGTTATTTGCTTGGTTAACTGACCAGATGTTGCTCAGGTTTAACCAAGTACCAAGAAAAAATTATGTAGCTTTTTTAGAATTATTGGGCATTCGCCTCCAACCCCCCGCCCCAGCACATACAGAATTAACTTTTTATTTAAGTTCTGACCTGCCTGAAGCTTATACGATTCCTACAGGAATTGAAGTCTCAACTATCCGCACCGAAACAACACCAGCGATTACTTTTAGTACAGATTCGCCTTTAATTATTGGTAAACCTCGGTTACAGCATTTCCTTACAGCCCAAACTGTCGAAGATATTCCCCAATCTCTGCGAGAACGGCTCTCGAATATCTGGACTCGTCAGCCTAGCGGTTACTGGACTGGTAGCGAACAACCTGTATTTAACGAGCAACCGCAAGCTGGTAACTGCTTTTATCTAGTAATTAATTCTGATGATCCTCTAGATGGTAATGTCCTGGAAGTAACTATCCAAGGGGCGGCGGCTACCCCTACAGGTATCGATCCCAATCATCCACCCCGAAAATGGGAAGCTTGGGACGGACAAGATTGGCAGCCAGTGTTAATGAAAGAGTCAGACGACCAAACGCGGGGTTTCAGTTTTTACGAAATTACCCAACAGGGAGGAAATCCGGCTCAAGGTGCAGATGTGCAGCTACATTTACCGCAATCTTGGCCTGTGACTACTTTTACTGCTTACCGAGGACGCTGGTTGCGTTGTAGCTTTACCAGCCCAGAAGCAAATCAAGAAGGTTACAGTCGTCCGCCACGCATTACGGGTTTAGCGGTGCGATCAATTGGCGGTACAGTTAGAGCGAGTCACAGTACCTTGCTTCAAGATGAACGCTTAGGGATTAGTAACGGTACACCCGGACAAACCTTTCAATTACAAGCGCCACCGATTTTAGAACGTCGAGAAACTGAGTACATCATTGTTACTCCTCCTGGTGGCTTACCGCAAACTTGGCGTGAGGTGCGAGATTTTGCCGATTCTACTCCCCAAGACCGTCACTATATTATTGATTCGCTCACTGGTGTAGTCCAGTTTGGGCCGTTAATTCGGGAACCAGGTCAACTGCAACGCCAAACACAAGTGCGATCGCGTATTCAGCAGCCAAGAACAGAAGACACCGTAGTGCAAGTTAGTGATATTGAAAACGCACTTGAACACCAATACGGTGCAGTTCCTCCACGTGGCTCCGAGATTAGAATCCTCGCTTACCGCACAGGTGGAGGCAGAGAGGGCAATGTCCAAATTGGCTCGCTCCAGTTTTTGAAGTCGGCTGTTCCCTACGTAGCCAGTGTCACAAATTACAAAGCTGCCATTAACGGTGCTGATGCCGAATCTCTAGAACAAGCGGTGATGAAGGCTCCCCGAATTCTTCGCACCCGCGATCGCGCTGTGACTGCGGAAGACTTTGAGGTGTTAGCGCAGCAAGCTGGTGCAGGTGCGATCGCGCGTGTGCGGTGTTTATCTGCGCTTTCCAGTGCCCAAGCGGGTACAGTGAGTTTACTTGTAGTTCCGCAAGCTAATACAGATGCGATCGCCCAAGGCGAAGGTATCGCACCAGAACAATTTGCCCTCAGTCCCGCACTGCAAGAGCGAGTTTTACAATACTTAGACGAAAGAAAGTTATTAGGAGTACAAGTCAGGCTCCTAGAACCAGATTATGTTGGTGTTTCTGTCCAAACAGAAGTAATTCTCGAACCTGCTTATGACAACCCCCTAGCTAGGGCAGAAATTCTCCGCAACTTAAGAATTTCTCTGTATAAATATTTAAATCCCCTCACTGGAGGCAATGAAGGTAAAGGTTGGCCCTTTGGGCGACCCGTTTATACCTCAGATATTATCGCCTTAATGCAACAAACCCCAGGCGTGCGTTATTTAGGCCCAGTTTTGCTGTTTCCCATCCGCAAGCAAGGAGAAAGCTGGAGACGACAACCATCACCAGAACAGTTAATTGATCCAGGAGTGCAAGGTTTAGTCTGTTCCTGGTTTGATTCTAATCTGCGTTCCGGTCATGACATCCAAATCATCACTCGCTGAGGGAAAAGTTTATGGTTCAAAGCCGTTATAGCCCAGCCATCGGCATTCAATTAACCCCAATGCAAATTCCCGAAGCTGTACCTGGGGCAGGTTTAGCATTTGCTGGGCCAGAGGGTATAGATGAAGCAGGGCATAGTTTGCTTTTGCATCCAGGGCAACCCAGCGAGATGATTGTCCAAATAAAAAACTTGGAAGAACGCCCCTTGCGACTGAGTTTAAAAGTAGAAGGCGAATTTCCAGCCCAGTGGTGCCAAATTGGTGGTACAGAAGGTAGCGAAATTCCGCCAGGGGGACAGATGAATGCAGTGTTATATTTCACTGTTCCCGCAACATTTTTTGAAGATCAGCAAGCGATTCTCCCAGGGAAAAAAGATAAATTAACTCTTAACTTTCGCAGTCTAGTACTTGTCAATATCGACCCTGGGACAGAACGAGAACAAATCCAGCAAAGTGAGACATTTAATTTATATATTCGTCCTTACAGTGCCTACATGGAGTTTTTGCCAGTTCTATATCGAGAAGTAGACTTTATTGGTCGCTTCATCAAGGTATTTGAACAAGCTTATCAACCTGCAATTGATAGCTTTAACGTCATGTGGGCAAACCTCGATCCCTTGACAGCACCACGAGCAATACTACCGTTTTTAGCCCACTGGGTAGCTTGGCAAGTAGATTCCGTTTGGAATCTTGACCAACAACGTCGTTTAATTAGCCGTGCAGTAGAAATTTATCGCTGGCGAGGAACTCGTAAAGGATTACGTCTTTACTTACATCTTTATACAGGTCTACCTTTAGACGACGATCTACCTAACGAAGCTGATAAACATATTAGTATTACAGAACCATTTGGTCCAAGTTTTATCTTAGGCGATGCCCAAATTGGTAGCGCAGTTTTAGCAGGTGGACAAGCATATCACTTTGTAGTTCGCTTACGTAGAAATAACTCTCATAACAACATTAATGAACAACTAGTAAGAAAAATTATTGAACAAGAAAAACCTGCTTTTTGTACTTATGAATTATTGATAGAAAATCAAAATAATTAAAGTTTGGTGGCAATGCCCACCCTACAAATTTTTAAATTTATTTTCACAATCTAAAATCCAAAATCTAAAATTGAGATGACCCATCCATTTCCACCACCACATATCAAATCCTTTGAACGTCTGCAAGCATCAGATGGATTACTCATTAATGCAGAACGCTGGAGTAAAGCTCATGATTACCATCGGCTGCGACAAAATACTCACTATCAATGCTTAAACCAACCAGGGATTGTCTGCGGTTTAGGCGTTAGAGTTATTTCTGCGCCCCGCCAAGTAGAAGCTAAATATCGAGATGGGCGCTGGGTACAAATTCAACCAGGAATTGCCATTGATGTAGCAGGAAATCTAATTGTCGTGCCTAAAGCGTATGACTTTCCCATTGATTTAGAAGTAGCAAGTTCTGAACCAGCTACCATTTACTTAGTAGTAAGTTATGTAGATCCTGATGAATTACGACGTGGACAACCAAGAGATATTGTCCAAGAAACATATCGCATTGACCAAAAAAATTCCACACTAGAAGGTTCAGAAATAGAACTGTGTCGCATACTTTTGCAACCAGGACAAAATGCCATTAGCCTACCAGCGGATGTTTTCTTTCCTGGTTATCAAAATATTGATTTACGTTACCGCCGTCATGCACAAGCACGGCCCCAAACAAATGTGGCGATCGCGCAGGTAAATCATAGCGATTCTGAATGTGCCCGGAATTTTTTCAACCTCTCATATTTACTGCAATCAATCGAACCTCTATACCCGTCTTTACGCGGCATTGATGAGCCAGGACAAGTTTCTTTAGGGGAAAATATCCAGGACTACGACTTACTTTATTTAACAGGCCAGCAGGCATTATCTTTTAATAGTATTGAATTTGAATCACTAAAAAATTATTTAAATGCTGGTGGGATACTTTTAGTTGATGCACCTCAAGATGCTAACTCTCTGATTGATAGTACTCACGCCTTAGCACAGCAATTAGAAAATCCCTTAAGACCTTTAGAAGAGTTACAAAGAAGTCATCCTTTAAGAACTAAACCCTTCTTATTTGCTGCTTTGCCAATTATTAATCAACATTTAATTCGACTGTTAATTGGAGGCGGAATTATTTTAGTAATTGGTGATTTAGCTACTGCTTGGGGATTAGATAGAGAATTAAATTTACCCAGATTGACAATTCGTACAGCCCAGGAATTGGGAATTAATATTCTGCACTATGCTTGGAAGCGGCGACAGTTCATTGGCTTGCAACAAGAAGATGATTTAGGAAAGTGGTAATTAGGAGATGCTAAAGGAGATTTTATTACCAACAATCACCCAGTACATGCCATCTAGCCACACCAACCCAAAATTGCCAGGTAATGCCAAGCTGGGGGAGAGGAAAGTATAGGGGGAGAAAGAGTGTTTAGTTTAAATGTTACTTCTTAGCTGCAAGAGCCTCAAGAGCTTGTTGCCACCACGCGCTCGATTGCAGTTTCCTGTTCATTGTGCGGTTCGGTTATTATTGCCGAACCGCAGATTTTGTTGATGTCATCCCGTTGATTTGAGAAGTTCTTCAAAACGGTTTAGAGTCTGGCGTAATCCCTCTTCCATGCCAGATTGGAGATGCCCATCTCGTTGCTCTCTAGACTGGTGTAGGATGTGGATGTGCAGCGTCGTTTTGCCGTCAATTTCAGTCAGGGTTAGCGTATTTAGATGGTCGCTGTTAGGGACAGGCTCGTAGCGTTCGGTAGCAACTAAGCGTTCTGGTGGCACAATTTCACAGTACTCTCCTGAAAATGCGTGTTCAGTGCTGTTACTAGAGTCATGCAAGACATAGCGCCAATTACCACCCACGCGCAGGTCAATTTCGCAAACAGTCATTGTCATAGTGCTACAACCCCCAAACCAGCGCTTAACGTGTTCAGGTTGAGTCCATGCCTCATAGACTTGCCTACGTGGAGCATTAAAGATGCGAGTCACGACGATTTCTCGATCTGATGGCAACGTTAGGGTGAAACCATTGTGCTGCTGTTTTACTTGCTTTGCCAGGAATTCGTCGAGGCAATCGAAACTAGAGTTCCACCCAGCAATAACACCCATCTGTTCATGCTTGCGGCGATCGCTTGCAGATGTGTGAAGAATTTGGAGAGTGAGTTTAGTCTGTCCGTTCAACTCCTCAAACATCACTGTCATGATGATTCCTTGCGGCAAATCTGCGTTGATAACTTGTTCAAAGCCTTCATCAAATTCATCACTGCTAACAATCCGTTCTGGAGGCACGATTTCGTGGAAAACACCTTTAGCAGGGTACTCTGTGCCATCTGAGCCAACCATGACATACCGCCATTGACCACCTGGACGCAAATCTAGTTCAGTTACACGAGTTGTAAAGCCTTTTGGTCCCCACCATTGGGTAATGTGTTTTGGGTCTGTCCATGCCTGAAATACAAGTTCTCGCGGTGCATTGAAGATACGGGTAATGATAATCTCGCGTTCGGACTGAGCGGAAGTGGAGTCATTTTGTCTCAACATCTTGTTTCTCCTTAAGAAGGGAACGGAGTTTATGCTTCGCGATCGCGTTTCTTTTCCTCTGCTTGTAATTGTTGTAGATACTCGTCCAGACGATCCAAATTCTGTTCCCAGAATTGGCGATATTGCTCAATCCAATCTGCTGCATCCTTGAGTGGTTCTGCATCTAGTCGGCAGGGTCGCCACTGAGCCTCTCGACCCCTTGCGATCAATCCAGCACGCTCCAGCACCTTGAGATGTTTAGAAATGGCAGGTAGGCTCATCTCAAAGGGTTGGGCTAGTTCAGTTACCGATGCTTCGCCCTTAGCAAGATGAGCCAGGATTGCCCGCCGAGTAGGATCGGCAAGGGCGGCAAAGGTGACGCTCAATTGATCGGTGGACATTTAGATTGGAAGTATTTAACCGCGCAGTTAATTAACTACTAGGTTAAATGTACTAGTCTTGAATGTCAAGAGTTAATTAAGAGATCGTACTCAAATTTTCAACTTTGTTTGTAGGCACTGAGGACAACCAACTTAGCGTGCACTCTACTGTGAAACATGCCGTGCGCCACAACCTTCGGCGCAAGAAATAAAAAGGAACCACGTTCGCGTAGCGTCTCGCAGAGAAGACGCAAAGAACGCGAAGAAAGGAGATATAGAGAAAATTTGGCGTAGCTTCACAAAGGAACGGTATGAGAATTGCGATTGATTGCGAATAAGTTATCTTTAAGGTTCGGGATTCAATATTTAGATGCGTTTGCCCTGGATACTACCCTAGATTAGTATAATTTTTATTAACCCAATTATCAGGAATTCTTTCCAAAATCCCCGAACCAAACACCTTATTCATTTTTAAATATTCCAGATTAACGTAACCAATATGACAGTGACAAGTTTGGTTGGTACAAGGTTGATCCAACAAAGCGGCTTCCCAATCAAGATCATAGATATTACCAATTGGTGCTTTTATAAAATGACAGCGGCGCATTGTACCGTCACCATCAACAGAAATCGCTGATTTTCCAGCCTGACAAGAATGCCCAAAGCTGGGATAATGATGAGTATTTAATTCATATAATGGATCGATAGATTGGAAAAATTCTCTGTCTGCTGATGATAAATTAGAAAGTTCAGCTTTGACAGCATTAATCCACAAATATACGTGGCTTGGTAACTCGTGACGTAAAGCTGCTATTTCTGCTTTAAATTTGGCAAAACCAACAACTCCGACGCTAAATTTAACAGAGTTTTTGTCTAAATCTAGGCATTTTGCTAAAAAGCGATCACGTGACACCCATTCTGAATGAAAAGTTGCCCAAAGTGCCAATTTATCTTTATTACATTCGTCTACCCAATCTAGCTGACAAGAAAGATTAGTTTGAATTGCAGCCTTATTAACATTGGGCAAATGCGTTAATTTTATTAGTGCTTGCTGATACCAAGAATGGATTAAGGCTTCTCCCCAAGGGGTAAAGAGAATAGAAAATTGATGTTGGGAATTTTGGGAAATCCAATTGACAAACTTTTCTAAAGATTGTTTATCAATTCCTAATTCTGCAGCTGTTTGTTGGCGTTTAGCAAAAGGGCAATATTCACAACCGTAGTTGCAACTAATTAAAGAACCGCGATAAAGGATGGTGAGGTGCATATTAATTCATCAGGTTTTAACAATCAATTTAATATAATTAGATTTTTAGCCTGGATCAAAACAACAAATTGTAAGATAATAGTATGAGAATTTAGTTATCATTTAATCAATAAAGACAGTTTGAATGACTATTTAGATTTATATACTTACTATCCAAAAGTGTTGAATATTAAGAAAAATCGGATAAAAACAGCCCAAAATATGTTAAATTTTGGGCGAAACATTAAAGTATATCTATTTGATAGTGATTATAAATTCATTTCCCAAGATTGTCAAAGATATCCTGAGAGGACTGACAAAAAACGATTATCCAGTATTAAACAGTCGTCTGTTATTTGAGTGCTGGCTATCTTATGCTCTGGATAACAGCTTAACAAGTATGCGAGATTTGTTTAACAGATTAAACAACACAGGATTTGAGGTAGATATTTCTACTTTCTCAAAAGCAAACTTACATCGAAGCCAGAAACCTTTTCAAGAAATTTACCAAAAACTAAATGAATTAGTCCAGAATAAAGTTCAAAAAAAGTTACACGATAAATATGCAATTTGTCCAATAGATTCAACAATTATTACTCTCACCAGCAAATTGTTATGGGTACTAGGACACCATCAAGTAAAACTTTTTAGTTCTCTAAATCTAGCTACTGGAAGCCCATCAGATAACTTCATAAACTTTGGACATGACCATGATTATAAATTTGGTTATAAAATGATGTCTACTCTACCAATAAATGCTGTTGGGGTAATGGATAGGGGTTTCGCTGGATTAAAATTTGTCCAAGAATTAGTACAAGAAAATAAATATTTTATTTTGCGGATAAAAAACAATTGGAAACTAGAATTTGATGGCTCAAATGGGTTGGTAAAAGTTGGTGCATCTGATGATGCTCAAAGTTATAGAGTAATTAATTTTTGTGATTTAGAGACAAAAACCGAGTTTCGCTTAGTTACTAATTTACCAGCCTTGGGAGAGGCTGCCGTTAGCG
>NZ_MTAV01000023.1:0-190 GCF_002154695.1 Nostoc sp. T09 | reverse complement strand
CATGACCATGATTATAAATTTGGTTATAAAATGATGTCTACTCTACCAATAAATGCTGTTAGGGTAATGGATAGGGGTTTCGCTGGATTAAAATTTATCCAAGAATTAGTACAAGAAAATAAATATTTTGTTTTGCGGATAAAAAACAATTGGAAACTAGAATTTGATGGCTCAAATGGGTTGGTAAAAG
>NZ_MTAV01000210.1:96336-97268 GCF_002154695.1 Nostoc sp. T09 | reverse complement strand
GGGGAAGTTGTGAGCGTTACGCTCGTGCATTACTTCCATACCCAGGTTAGCGCGGTTGATTACGTCTGCCCAAGTAGCGATGACGCGACCTTGAGAATCAATTACTGATTGGTTGAAGTTGAAACCGTTCAAGTTGAACGCCATTGTGCTGATACCCAACGCGGTAAACCAGATACCGACTACGGGCCATGCAGCCAAGAAGAAGTGCAGTGAACGGCTGTTGTTGAAAGAAGCGTATTGGAAGATCAAACGACCGAAGTAGCCGTGGGCTGCAACGATGTTGTAGGTTTCTTCCTCTTGACCAAACTTGTAACCGTAGTTTTGTGATTCGGTTTCGGTTGTTTCACGAACCAAAGAGGAGGTTACCAAACTTCCGTGCATTGCAGAGAACAAGGAACCACCGAATACACCTGCTACACCCAACATGTGGAAGGGGTGTAAGAGGATGTTGTGCTCAGCTTGGAACACAATCATGAAGTTGAAGGTTCCAGAGATACCCAAAGGCATACCATCGGAGAATGAACCTTGACCGATGGGGTAGATCAAGAATACTGCGGCAGCAGAAGCCAAAGGTGCAGAGTAAGCTACGCAGATCCAAGGACGCATACCCAAGCGGTAAGACAATTCCCACTGACGACCGAGATAGCAAGCGCAACCGATCAAGAAGTGGAAAATTACCAATTGGTAAGGGCCGCCGTTGTACAACCACTCATCTAAGGAAGCTGCTTCCCAGATTGGGTAGAAGTGCAAACCAATAGCGTTGGAAGAAGGAACAACTGCACCAGAGATGATGTTGTTTCCGTAGATCAAAGAACCTGCAACTGGTTCGCGGATACCATCAATGTCCACAGGAGGAGCAGCGATGAAAGCGATTACGAAGCAAGCGGTAGCGGCTAGCAAGGTGGGGATCATCAATACGCCGAACCAACCGA
>NZ_MTAV01000210.1:71537-96326 GCF_002154695.1 Nostoc sp. T09 | reverse complement strand
CGTTAAGCGTTGCTATAACGCACCCTACGATTTAAGCTTTACTTTATAAATAACCTCTAACCTGCGGGACAAGGACTGAAATAATATATCTAATTGCTATTTTCTAAGTTTGTGTATATTTAGTTACTAAAAAACTAAATATACCGAACGTTATAAGCAAGTTAAAATCTATATAGTTTCCTAGCAATTGAAAGTCAGGATAAGGCAAATATAAAAATATTCTTTAGTTTTGCTTATAATATCTAAAGTACTGTTACAGATTCAATCTAGGTTTCTTAGCCTCAATGACTGTTTCATTAGTAAATTTTTTCAACTACAAGCAAGCAAAACGGAAGTGAATGCTGAATTAATACGCTTGTTGTTATTTACTAAAGAGAATAAATCTTATATGTATGCCCAGGAGAAGAAATGTATTTAACACATTCATTCATGAGTGATGAAAAGAAGTACAACTCTCAAAAGCCTTTAATTTTGGCGGTAGAAGATCATGATGATAATTTGGTGTTGATTAGTTATGCTCTAGATTCCTTTGGCTGTAGATTCATTTGTCAAACAGACAGTACCAATACGGTAGTAGTCGCAAAAGAATACCAGCCAGACTTGATTTTATTAGATATTTTGTTGCCAAGTCTTAGCGGTATCGAGGTGGTACGTTATTTAAAGCAAGAACCAATCACTTGCGAAATTCCCGTAGTTGCTGTCACAGCTTTAGCGAGCAAAGAGGATAAAGAACGCATTCTAATGGCTGGTTTTGATGCCTATCTAAGTAAACCTTATATGATTGAGGAATTAGAAACCATAATCCGTCGTTTACTCTGTGGTAAGCGTAACTCTCAATCAGCTTTTGAGTTATGTAGAGAGTAATTCTCTATTTAAAATAGGCAAGGGAAATTAAGTGAATTTGTTATGCTTTGTGGTCTAATTTAACCACAGAATTAACTAGTTATTTTCCCAACATATTATTAAACATTTCGCAATTTTTATTATATAAATAAAATATTTTGGATTTTAGAGACGTTGAATATAGTATCTCTACCGATTTAATCAGCTGTTAAAAATTTAATTTGCATATTATTTTTCAACAAGAATAGCATATAGTAAGCAATGCATACCATGTGCTACGTTTATGTCAAAAAATTTCATAGGTATTCTATAGAAAATTTATTGATTTTAAGTAGCCCTAGATAATCAGGACTTTATTCTAAATTTTAAATTACTTAGGCAGTATTTTTCGGTAATCGTACTTTGAATATACTGCCTTTACCGACTACAGAGGTGAGTTCAATATTTCCACCATGTGCTTCTACAATTCGGCGCGATAAATGCAGCCCCAAACCGCTACCTGAGCGTTTATTTCTGCCTTGGCGAAATCGCTCAAAAATCGTTTCTTGATCTTCAGGAGCAATGCCATACCCTGTGTCTTCAATCTCAATAGTGAGATAACTTTGTCCTGCCTCGGCTAATTGTTCCGAAAAGCGAATTTCTATGCTGCCTGTATCTGTAAACTTAATAGCGTTGCCCACTAAATTGTTCAAAACTCTTCGTAATTCCAAGCTATCACCCATAACTACACCAGATGTTTCTCGTATTGGATCTAACTCATGGGTGTCTACTTTTAAAGTTAAATTTTTCTCCATAGCTAGAGGAGTAAGTTCGCTAACTACTTCTTGAGCTGTCTCTATCAGATTGCTACTCTCCCAGTTTAAGGTCTTTTTACCAGCCTCGAAGCGAGAGACTTCTAAGAGAGTATTCACCATTTGCGTCAAATTTTGATTACTGCGAATCATGACGCTAACTGCCTGTTTCATTTCCGGCGAAATTTTACAGAAGGTGTCTTCCAGAAACAAATTGAGCATCCGATCGGCAGCTACTAGGGGAGTTCGCAAATCATGAGTGAGGCGAGAAACAAAGTCTTCTCTTTGACGCGCCATCTTTCTTTGCTCGTCAAGACTATGCTTCAAGCGCAACAGCGATCGCACTCTTGCTAATAGTTCGTCAGTATCAAATGGTTTACGGATAAAGTCGTCAGCACCAGCATCCAGTCCTTCAACAACGCTAGATTCATGAAAGGCAGTGATCAACAGAATTGGAATATAGCTTTTTTTGTCCGGGTTATTGCGAATGCGACGTGTGACTTCATAACCATCAATCCCCGGCATCATCACATCTAATAAAATTAGATCGGGTGGAGATTGTTCAATTTTTTGCAAAGCGGCTATTCCATCTGCTACTAAGTCAATCTTATAGCCCTCACTTTCCAAAATTGTTTGCACCAAAATAAGATTGTCTACAGTATCATCAACGACAAGAATACGATCAATCTGAGAATTTTCTACAACAGACATGATTTATAACAAGTTAACTTTTTACAATTAATTTTAATTTTATAATTTTCAATTAGGAGAAGTCATCGATACTTTATTAGATTGAGAATGAGATGAATGCTGGTTCTGGTTGGGTTGAAAATCAGATGGGTGGGGATTTTGAGCCGAGCAAATAATATAATCACTATCAAATTTTAATACTGTACCATCAACTGCTATATTAGATACTGTTATTTGACGTGGCAATTCAATTCTAAACATTGAACCAACGCCCAATTGACTTTTGAGAATGATTTTACCGCCCATCATTCTGACTAAAGAATCTACAATCGCCAAACCCAAACCTGTACCAGGATATTTCCGAGTAATACTTTGATCGACTTGCCGAAAAGCTTCAAAAATTATTTTGAAGTCCCGAGAAGCTATGCCAATACCCGTATCCCGCACGGTAATTGCTACTTGATTTTGGGGTATTTCAGTCACCTCAACCCAAATATTACCAGACTCTGTAAATTTAATAGCATTAGAAAGTAAGTTAACTAAAATTTGTTGTACACGACTTGAGTCATTAAAAACTAGAGGATTTTGTAAATTTATATCAACTACCAAGGATAGCTTTTTTGCTTCAGCTAGGGAACGGATTTCAGCAACGGTAACTTCAATTATCTTTGGTAAATCAAATAATTCTGGCTTTAACTCGAAACGTCCTGCTTCCAACTTAGAAAAATCTAGCACTTCATTTAATAGCATCAGCAAATGTTTACCATTGTTGAGGATACGTTCTACCATATCGGTTTGCTGATGGGTAAGCTGACCAAATTTAGGACGTAGCAAAATCTGAGAAAAGCCAATTATGGCATTCATCGGAGTTCGTAACTCATGGGATATAGTTGCTAAAAACTGCGATTTTAGCCGTGATGCCTCTAATAATCTGAGATTTTGGAGGTGAATTTGTTGCCTTTGTCTTTCTAGTTCTTGGTTCTTACGAGTTAGTTGCTCATTAGTTTCTTTTAGCTGTTGGTGTGCCAAAGCTGCTTGCATTTCAGCTTGATGCACCCGCATCGCATTCCGCAAAACCTGTGTCAGTGTTTCTGAAGATACCCTGGCTTTGGATAAATAGTCTGTAGCACCAGCTTTGATCAGCTCGACAGCGATTTTTTCATCTCCTTGAGCAGTGAGCACTACTATAGGAACTTTAATTTCCAAAGAGCGTAACTTTTGGATCAAGGTCAAGCCATCTTGGTCTGGTAAGCGATAGTCGAGAAAAATACAGTCATAGGTAGTATTTCTGAGGGTAGAGATCGCATCATTGCAGACGCCTACTTCTGACAGTTCTATTGGTACACCTGCTTTAGTCAGGGCCCGACGCACTGTCATGCGGTCTACTTCATCGTCGTCTACAACCAAAATTCTCAGCGTCTCTTCCATCGGCTTTTATTTTCGCTGTCAAATACAGGCTGATGTTTAGCATTAATGTTTTCAAACTTTTAAACTAAATAATTTTAGATTTAAGATTGAATAATGCTCACTATAATTATTCATCATCAGGGCTACTGTTAATTCCCAACCTCCTATCAAAAAACCGAGTGTCTATTACCTCGGTATTGGTTGACTCAGACATTTCGCACAGAATCCAATACCTGTTGAGAGTTGCCATCATTTCTACAAACTTTGAGAAAGTGACAGGCTTGAGGATCTAGCCAACAACACTTAAGTTGTAAGCTTCTACTCGGTCTTGCTCTTGGTTTGAGGTCGTCATTACGACCACAGGAGTTGTTCTTAATATCGGGTTAGAACGTAATTTTTGAAAAAATTCGCTCCCGCCCATTTTCGGCATATTTAAATCCAGTAAAACCAAGCGCTGTTTTAGAGGAATATCTGGAGGTTGAGCACTATTGCCACGAAGCATATTGAGCGCTTCTACTCCATTACGTGTCCAATAAACTGGGTTGGTAAGATTAACATTTCATGAATATCAACAAGGCATTCATGACATCAACTTCATCGTCCTCCACTAGTAGTGTGTTAATCACTATTTCCGACATTTTCCCGATGCAAACTTATACTGTTTTATACGCAATTGGGTTAACTTACTTGTATATAGGCATTAACTACCTAATACAGCAGAGCCTGCGTATTCAGAGCTAGAGATTATCGAAAATCCCTATCCAAAATCAATTCACCAAAGCTCTGTCATCATTAGCAATTAACAAAACTGGCGGTTATTGACCCTCCAAAGCAGACGTAGCCGATACAGAGTAAAATAAAATACTTGCATCAAGCTTCAACACCAATTCTAAATGAGCAGATGAGATCCTGTCCTCAGTCATTGGTGTGAGTTGCACACTAACATTATGTACCATAAGCTTGAGCCACTTTACTCATCAGTTTGCTTGGGCCAGCTAAAGCAGAAAGTGCTATTTTGATTAATATAGGGATTCCTAAAATAATTACACCTCCTTGTGTTTGACAATTTTCTTGACAATCGCCAAATCAATTCTGGTGCTTTTTTTGCGATCGCGAGATTGAGTCTAGAGTTTGGAACGTATCAGTTCCTCAGCTTACTGTTGCAAGAACAATTTAGCGTTTTTTATGTGGCGATTTGCGGCTGATAGCTGAGTTGCTGATGCGGCTGAGGTTATTTGGTTTTAGTCAGATCTCGACCTTTGAAGACTAATAGCACAATCCGCTGACTGCGATTTTTAATCGGGCGGATGGTGAAATCAAGGGTCGCTATTGTATTACCTGCACCCAGGATATCAACTTGATTAGCTACCAATTCTCCACTAGCAGCAGTAGCGATCGCTTCTCGTATTTTAGTTGGGGTTGCTTTGGAAATTTTCCACCAACTAGCTTCCCATAACGGCAGACCTACCACATCGTTGCTAGTGAGACCACCAAAATCTAACGCTGTCTGATTGATGTCAATTAGAACACCATCTAGCTCCATTAAGGCAATGAATTCAAAAGTTTGATTAAATATAGCTCTTACGGGTCGCTCAATTTCTTCTATGACAGCTTGAGTTTGTTTAAAATTTTCCATTTATTTTAGAGTTTTGATATGAGAAATATAGTATAGCGTTACTATATGATTAATGAACTTACTTGTAGAGGTAGGCAATAGGGAAAAAGCGTGGTATTGCTTAATTTTCAAGAGTAGGTCATTTTTTCCCGAATCAAACTAGATTACTAGACTAAATCCTTATGAGTTATCACTCACTGGCTAAAGACGAAAGCATCGGACTAGGAGAATTTTGTCTCAATCTTTCAATTTTTATCGTAAACTATCTATACATCTGCGGCTAGATTTTTACATCTATCTAGTACCAAAAATAGCAAATTTATTATTTCTATCGGTGGATGCAGTCTAGTGTAAATATCATCTATCTTTGGTTTGGGAAAAACAAATAAATACCTTACATAAGTTAGTATTTGCCAAGCTGGAGTCGAAAAACGTGAGCGTTGCAATGAGTGAAATTAGCATTATTTTAATAGAAGATCACGATCTCACCCGTATGGGGCTACGAGCTGCACTCCAGTCTCAAAGTGGGCTGAAAGTCATAGGTGAAGCAGCAAATGCCACCCAAGGATTAAAACTTTTAGAAACCGCGAAGCCAGATGTAGCTGTTGTTGATATTGGCTTGCCAGATATGGATGGTATTGAACTTACCCGCAAATTTAAACGCCAGCAAGCCGAAACCGGACAGGCAACCAAGATTCTCATCCTGACAATGGATCATACAGAGGATGCAGTACTGGCTGCTTTTGCGGCTGGGGCAGACTCTTATTACATGAAAGAAACCAGCATCAGTAGATTGACTGAGGCGATCCAAGCGACTTATACTGGTAACTCTTGGATCGATCCGGCGATCGCTAACGTAGTATTGCGGAAGATGCGGCAAGGTTTGCCTGGGGAAGCTCCTACAAGTGATAAGCCAAAGACTGTGAAAATAGAGGCCTTGGCATCAGAGTACGAGCAAGTTTTAGAAACCTATCCACTAACTCAACGCGAATTAGAAATTCTAGAATTGATTGTCGCTGGGTGTAGCAATGGTCAAATTGCCGAGAAACTCTACATTACAGTTGGTACAGTTAAAACCCACGTTCGTAACATCCTCAATAAACTCTGCGCTGATGACCGTACCCAAGCGGCGGTTCGTGCTTTACGTTCTGGTTTAGTTGGGTAATATCAATTTGGAATTCGGGATGAACAGTCTTGACCAACTTGGTATCAATTTGCAGACTGCGAAAAATGAAGCTAACAAGTTTAGCAGCTCATTTTTCTATGAAAGAGATTTTTCTATTAATAAAAAAAATCCCACTGCTAACAGCAGTGGGAGTAGTAAAGCTATATTTACCCCAGTTGCGACTGCAAACAGTCAGCAATGCGTTGTGCTGCACCTGGTTTACCCATCCGCAGTAGACCGTTGTCTGCAATTAACTGCAAGGTGTCAGGATTATTGAACAAGGATTGCACTACTTTGGCAACTTTGCCTGGTTGGTCTACTAAAATCAAGGATGGGCCTAAAAGACGACTTTGAGCTTCAGCAAAAGCAGGATTATATTGAGGACCAGAACCAGGAATAGCGATCGCAGGCTTTCCTAAACCTACAAATTGTTCTGTTGCTGTTCCTGCCATTGCGATCGCAAAATCCGCCAAATGTAAGCAGTCGTTATAGGCATTTTGAGTCAGAACTAAATACGCATTTTTTTGCTTAAATGTCAATATATTTTCATCGGGAAGTTTAACAGGAGACTCTGAGTGGGGTCGCCAGCCTTGGGTTGTGAGAGTTTGGGATAAAATGTTACAGTCCAAACCAGGAGCGATCGCCCCCAGAAACACCACCGTGCCAGAAGTGTGGAAAACTGAATCTCGCTCCCGAAAACTGGTGAGTAATGCAGACACCGCAACCATGATAACTTCCCAGTTATTGTAAGCCTCGGGCGCACGGGAACCAGGAAGCAGAGTCACAACCAGAGGACGAGTGATTTCTTGCTGTTGCACATCCGCAGTATAAAACCGTGCGGTGGGAAACGACGGTTCCAAGCCATCCATCATCGGATTACCCAAATCAAAAGCTGGAACTTGCAACTTTTGTAATATTTCTGCCGTCAGTGAATCTCTAGGGAACACCGCCCGACAACGGCGACGGCTCATCAACCACCGTTCCCAAGGATGATAAATCGAACCAGAAAAATTTTCCCACTTTGCACCTTTAGTTTTGCGTGGTAACAACCCAATTTCATCGCGTACATAATATTCTGATTTCGCTGTTCCTATAAAA
Source organism: Nostoc sp. T09 (assembly GCF_002154695.1). Lineage (GTDB taxonomy): Bacteria > Cyanobacteriota > Cyanobacteriia > Cyanobacteriales > Nostocaceae > Aulosira. Next base: position 88,717 of record NZ_MTAV01000210.1, on the reverse strand, counting down.
GCATAGTTAGCACCACTAAAAGTTGCAAATAATAGCGGTACTATATCTCCTACAGCTAGGATAGCCCTCTTATTACCTAATTTCTTTTGATTACTAACCCAACGACGTACAGCTTTAATTTGGCTTAAAGTCAGTTGCAACAAACCACCACGTACATCTTTTACCAATTGGCGTCCATCCATATAAATAAAACCACCAGAAGGCATAGTACGCACTGAACCAATCACAGGAATATCTAGATTTTGGTAAGCGCGTCCTTCACCCACCAGCGGTAAAGCAAAAATATCTGGGGGGTTTGATTGTTGCAATAATTCTTGCAAAATCCGGACTGCAATTATATCCTCACCATGCCCATTACTTAAAACGAGTAATTGCAACCGAGAAGCCAGAGATTGCTGGTGGGAAACTACAGATAACCGGGATACATCACTCATATATAGCTATCCTATTGGATTCGTGAACTTATAAAAAGAGGTAGGAAACAGAGAAGAAAGAAGGTTTAGGAGATAGGTAGATGTTTTGAATATCAAACCACAGATGCACACAGATAAACACCGATATTTATCTGTCTTGAAAAGTTCTGAGCGGAGGCTGACTTCGCTCAGACTTTTCGCTGTGTGCATCTGTGTTTATCTGTAGTTCCTTTTTCTTTGATGCAGATTTTTCCAAAAAGTCTATTATCTTCAAAATCTAAAGGAGATTGCTGCAAGAAACAAAAAATCATAATTAAATGTCTGTGTAGATAAAGAGGTAGGAATGGGGATAAGATTCGCTTAAGCAGCTGGAAGTTAGTATTATCCCCGTTGACGAACCTCGCTACAAATAATTACCAGTTAATTAGGCTATATAGGCTAAATATTATGCGAGTTTCTTCTGCTGCAATTTTTACTTTAGCGACATTGGCGGCTAATAATGCCGCTCAGCAAGCAATGGCTGCACCTACCACAAATGCCATTCAACCTGAAAAAGCAAGTAAATTGGTAGTTCCGGTAATTGAAGACTCGCCAGCACGCTTAGAAGCAGTTTCAGCGCCGGAAACCGTAATTTCTCAACAATTTTCGCAAAGTCCTGTGGTTGTGCAAAGAGGTGTTAATAACAATTCTTCAGTAGTGTTAACGCCAAAGAAGGAAGCAGGGGAGCAGGGGAACAGAGGGGACAAGGAGGGCAAGGGAGACAAGAAGAATTTACAAGTTGTACTTCCTACTGCGCGGTTAATCCCACAATCCTCTTCTTCTGCTTCTGTTTCTCTGAAAAAGGGAACACAGGGGAATTCTAAAGTTACGCTCCCTAAAACTCAAGCTCCTGCTACTCCTCCAGCTACTCCTGCTACTACCGACAATAATTTAGTTCTCACAGCTACAGATGTGCAAATATTGGGAGCAAGTGACGAATTACAGCAGATAATTCGGAAGGTAATTAAAACCCAAAAAGGGGGGAATACCAGTCAAAGCCAGTTACAAACAGATGTGGCAGCAATTTTGGATACAGGTTTATTTACCAGTGCCAATGTCAATAGCCACATTACTTCTTCTGGGTTGAATGTAGTGTATCAAGTACAACCAGTAGTAGTGCGATCGCTGCAACTTTCTGGTGCTAAGGTGCTTACCTATCAAGTGGCGCAAGCACAGTTCCAATCTCAAATCGGCACTGTTATCAGTCCCTCAGCGCTCCAGCAAGCAGTACAACAAATTAATAAGTGGTATACCGATAATGGTTATAACCTGGCTAGGGTGCTATCAATTAAACCCAGCCGCGAAGGAATTCTCACCATCAATGTAGCGGAAGGCTTAGTAGGCGATATCAAGTTTCGCTTTATCAACGACGATGGCAAAACCGTCGATAGCAAAGGTAATCCTGTGGCGGGACGTACTAAACCAGATTTTATCCGCCAACAACTCAAGCTCAAGCCTGGTGAAGTATTTCAAGAAAATACTGTCCGCCAAGATGTTCAACAGCTATATCGCACTGGCTTATTTGAGACTGTAAATGTGGCTTTGGAAGGAGATGCGACAAAGGTAAATTTAGTCTACGAACTCAAAGAAACTGGGGCCCGGGCTGTGAACGTGGGTGGTAGTTATAATGCCGACCAAGGTGTTTTAGGCACGTTAAACTATCAAGATCAGAATGTTGGGGGTGTTAACAATACTTTAGGTTTGAATGTGGGAGTAGGCTTGCGTGACTTCCAGTTTGATACCAAATTTAACAGTCCCTATCGGCAAACAAACCCCGATCGCCTTGGATATACTATCAATGCCTTTCGCCGCCGGGAACTGTCGCTAACATTTGATGACGAAATTCCCCTAGCAAATGGGGATAGAGCCAGAGAAGGTAGGATTGGCGGTAGTGTTAGCTTTCAAAGACCAATAGACGATTGGGATACATCCTTAGGATTTAATTACAATCGCATCAGTATTCGCGATCGCCAAGGTAATGTTACACCAACTGACGCTCAAGGAAATGCTCTAAGTGCGAGTGGTACTGGTATTGATGACCTAACTACAGTATCTTTTACCGCCAGCCAAGACCGACGGAATAACCCCATCAATCCTACTCAAGGTTCGCTTCTCAGGCTAAGTACAGAACAATCAGTTCCTATTGGTCAAGGGAATATTTCCATGAATCGCTTACAAGCGAATTTTAGCCAATATGTGCCAGTACAGTTATTTAGCAGCAAACAACCACAAGTATTTGCGCTAAATGTCCAAGCTGGTACAGTGCTGGGGAATTTGCCACCTTATGAAGCCTTTAACTTGGGTGGTTCTAATTCTGTGCGCGGTTACAATACTGGGGAAGTTGGCAATGGTCGCAGTTATGTTTTGGCTTCAGCAGAATACCGCTTTCCTATAGTGTCAGTGGTAGGAGGTGTACTCTTTGCTGACTATGCTTCAGATTTAGGTTCTGGTAGTACTGTCTTAGGAGATCCAGCAGGCGCGCGGGGTAAACCAGGTAACGGTTTTGGTTATGGCGCAGGAGTACGCTTCGACTCTCCCATAGGCTTAATCCGGGCTGACTATGGTATTAACGATCAAGGCGAAAGCCGAGTGCATTTCGGCATCGGTCAGCGTTTTTAGAAAAAGTTTGAAGGATAAAGGATGAAGTATGAAGTCAGGATTAGCTCCTTAACACTTCATACTTCATCATTTCATTTGTCAATGTATTATTAAAAAGACAAAACTGTTGCGATAATAGGGAGGTTTTTCCCACTGAGGGGGGAAGCGATTTCTTCGGAAAAGCCTTAAAACTCAGGACTCAGTACTTATCTGCTCACTCAGGACTCAGGACTCAGGACTCAAAAATCTTTATGTTAGCAGGTACAACTTTGCAGGGTGGAAAATATACCCTAAATCAAGAAATCGGGCGCGGTGGCTTTGGTATTACCTTCAAAGCTACGCATCACTACTTAGGTCAGGAAGTAGTGATAAAAACCATTAATGAACGACTGCGACAACATCCTGATTTTGCCAAGTTCGAGCGTCAATTCCAAGATGAGGCCAGACGATTAGCTACTTGTGTCCACCCAAATATTGTGCGGGTAAGCGACTTTTTTGTCGAAGCAGCGCTGCCTTACATGGTGATGGAGTATATTCCCGGCGATACCTTGGGAGATGCATTTGTCTTACCAGGGATACCGTTACCAGAAGCAACCGCAATTCATTACATCCGGCAAATTGCAGCAGCGTTGCAAGTAGTACATAACAACGGTTTGCTGCATCGGGATGTCAAACCAGATAATATCATCCTTCGCCAAGGAACTCAGGAAGTTGTACTGATTGATTTTGGGATCGCCCGAGAATTTAATGGCGGTGTAAGACAAACACACACAGGTATAGTTTCTGAGGGCTATTCGCCCATTGAACAGTATTTAACACAAGCGCCACGCACACCCGCCACAGATGTTTATGGCTTGGCAGCTACATTATATGCATTGTTGACAGCCCAAGTTCCCCTGCCAGCACTACTGCGCGATCGCGAACAAATGCCAACTCCTCGCGAACTACAACCCCACCTCAGTGCTGCTGTCAATCAAGCAGTCATGCGTGGGATGGCGGTAGAGTCTCGGTTTCGTCCGTCGACAGTTACCGAGTGGCTGAAGCTGTTACCAGGTGATGGGGTAAATGTAGTACCGCAATCTGTACCAACTCACACAGTAGCAACTATCAATTTATCGGTCGCAGAACAGGAAAATTCTCTCAAGAGAACTGCCAAAAATCAAATTGATGCATCATCAGCGCTCAAGAATGTGCGATCGCTTGCGCAAAAACTAGCGGCATCTAAGGTATTTCTTGGCATTAGTGTTGCTGTAGTTGCTGCTACAGCAGGTTTTGGCATCACAAGTATGCTCCCAAAATCTCCACCGCAACCCTCAAAACCGCTGTTTGCCCAACCCACAACAGAGCCAACCACGGAAACACCTGTTGTTAATACTACACCTTCAGATACAAATAAAGATAGTCAAGCTACTTCGGGAACTGAAACTGCACCCGTTTCTACTTCTTCAAGGCGCAAGCGCAATCGCCGTGTTTATCAAGAAGAATCTTCCAGCCGCAATAGAGATTCTCAAGAAGAATCATCGTCACGTCAAAACCCTGAACAACCCTCACCTGCACCTAGCGCTTCTCCTTCATCATCTCTAGTGGAAAAATTACGAGCAATTAGGTCATCTCGTAATGCCACTCCTTCACCAGCACCAGAAAATAACTCATCTTCTACTCCTAAAAATTCTGCCCCACCAAAATCAGAGAAACAGTCAAACCCTGTAGTAATACCAGCAGCACCAGTAGAAACTAAAGGAGCAGCTCCTCCTGCTGTAGTAGTACCAACCCAAGATGTAAAACAAAATTCAGGTACAGAGAATCAACCCCAGAAAGGTGAGAAGTTACCAGACAAACCACCAGAAGAGAATAATTAGCTAATTGCATATCATTAGCGCAAACTAACACTTCTAACCTGATAAACGTTCTGTGTTTTGAAAATATTAGGTTCTAATTTAATAAGCTACCCCGATAACTTTGGCAAGTTGAGGTCGGGGTAGGTATAAATAAGATACTTTGTTAGTTTCTAAATGATTTGAAGATTACAATATATTGCACCATTATTTATTCTGGCATTAATGCAATGAAGCACTAGACTTCTGATTCAGAAGAATAAGTGAAATAAATGTCAAAGCTATGTAGTAAGTATGTCAGACATAATATTAACTGTTATCGAGCGCTTTTCCACTACTACTTTGTGTTTTCAAACTCTCCCTAATCCCCAATCCCTAGTCCCCCTAACTCCTGCCGTAAACGATAGACAATTGTGTTTGGTTCAACTTGGGAGAGAATTTCTTGAATGACAGTGCTAGCACCTAATTGACCCCAAGTGCAGCCTTTTTTGAGGTAAACCTGTGCCGCTTTACCTACTGCGTAGGCTCCATAACCGGCGATTCCAGCTTGGGCGATCGCACTTCCAAAAGAGGCAGTAATATTGATCGGATTATCACCACTAGCTAGTGCTACACTACTTTTACCTAAACCTAATAAAAAACTACTACCTAATTCACTCAGCAATAAGCCCCCGGAACTCAACAAAATCGTTTTTAAGATTTTCCCGGCTTCATAGCTGGTGATAGGTAAACCGTATAACCGAGCCAAAGAACGAATTAACAATAAATCGGCAATAGTTCCACCCAAAATATCTAACAAAGCTATGGGATTTAACCCTACTACTAAAGCTTTATATTTGGTAAATTGCCAAATGATATCTTCGGCTTCTTGTTCGCGTAAGTCAAGAGTTTTTTGGGCGATCGCGGCTTCTGCTTCTCGTGCTTGAATGAGTGCATTTAACGCCAACAGCGATCGCCCTTCACGATTGAGAATATTCAGAATTGTCTGTTGCAGTTCCTCTACTTGGATCGGTGGAGTCTCCCATTCATAACTCACACGACCATCAGGCCACTCAACCCGCACTTCCATTGGTGCTGGTTCCGCCGCTACCATGACAATTTCATCGGGTAGTAAAGGCTGGGCTTGAGGATGTCCTGCTCCCAATTGTTGTAAATTCTGGTATATAGCTGCTCGGTCTGTATCTGGGTAGAGGTCGATTTTGTTAAATACTAAAATTAGCGGCTTTTGTGACTGGCGTAATTCCAGTAGTGCTTGATACTCTGTGCGTGTGATATCACCAGATACGACAAATAAAATTAAATCAGCCTGCTGCGCTACCTCCCGCGCCATTTGTGCTCTTGATTCACCCTCAATTTCATCTAATCCTGGGGTATCAATTAATTCTACTTGTACTTTACCACCTGGTTGCCAGCGCACAGAACGGGGCCATTGAGTCACACCATTTAAAGGGCCTGTTTGGAGAATTTTATCCCCCAGTAAAGCATTCAACACCGCCGATTTACCCCGACTCACCAAACCAAAAGCAGCAATTTTAATGACATTCGAGTCTAGCTTGTTGAGTGTGGTGCTCAAAGCCTCCAATTCTGGCTTTACAAAACCCGCCAATTCTGGGTTAGATGACAGATGTCCTGACTTGCGAAGATATCCATACCAAGACAACGCTTGTCGGAGACTAGCACGAGCACGGTTTAAATGAGTTTCTTGCAGATTGCGCACTGGGTTGGCTTCAGTCAAGGTGAGATTGAGAACAAATTACATCTCTATTTTGCGCTAAATTCTCATGACAGCGTGTGGCTTACGCATTTGGAATTATGCCAATTTCCTGGTACTCAGTCTACGTACTACAACAGATGCGATCGCCGTTAGCAGTCAGGTTACTCAGTTTTATTTAATGACAACGGGCAACTGATAAACCTGATAATTATGTTGGTTTCCACCTATTAGTTATCTTGCCTTTATTTTTGCAAGCCGATGAACAACAAGCTAAAACCAGACTGGGCTGGGGAAGATACACTCTCCAAGTTCGTCAATCTTCTAATCCAGACTAAACCCATCTATAAATTGATGAAACACCAAGCCAGGCAAGTGCTCATCAAAACTGCTGAGAAAAACGGCGTTCCCTGGCGCAAAAACTATGAGGCACTTAAATCATCAGGAGTAACACAGCAGTTGGTGCAGGTGACTAACCCCGATGTTGTTTATCCTGACTACTACAAAGTACCTTTCCACGCCTACACTGAAGGCAACCTTTGCTGGGATGCGGCTTTTGAAACGGAATCAGCTACCTATTCAATGGCGTTACGGGTTTGGCCGCAAGAAAACCTGACTTGGGAAGTTGCCCATGCACGGTTGAGGGGCAGCTTTCATCAAGTTCTCGCCACCTACGGGCCGCCGGAAGTACGTGATATCCTAGATATGGGTTGCTCAGTGGGTGTATCTACCCTAGCACTACACCGATATTACCAACAAAAGCAGAGTCATCCTGTACGCACAGTTGGTCTTGATTTATCACCATATATGCTCACCGTCGCTCGCGATCGCGATGTAAACAGTGAGATATCGCAGTGGATTCACGCCCAAGCCGAAGATACAAAACTACCAGATAACTCCTTCGATTTGGTAACACTCCAGTTTGTCACCCATGAACTTCCAAGCTACGCCAGTAAAGCAATTTTCGCAGAAGCTTTGCGATTACTGCGACCTGGTGGAGCGATCGCACTGGTAGATAATAACCCCAAATCCCAGGTGATCCAAAACCTGCCACCAGTTCTATTTACATTGATGAAAAGCACCGAACCCTGGAGCGATGACTACTACACTTTTGATATTGAAGCAACATTGCAGGCTGTAGGTTTTGCTCAACCAGTTACCGTGGCTAGCGATCCGCGCCATCGTACTATTGTGGCTAGAAAGCCTGAATGAGAAGGCAGTCCTAATGACATAAGTTTCATGCCTAAGCATGAAAAGGACAAAAGGACAAGGAGAATAACTCTTAACTCAGCACTTTCAAGCTAGATGATCCCGAGAAAATCTTACCCCTTCTGCCTCCTGCCATCTGCCCTCTGCCTTATTTTCAAGACAGCGATCGCTAAGCGCATCTTTTTCTGTAACTTTGCATAATCTTGAGACTATGGGGTGATAGATATCTGTAATACGACCTCCTAGAGTTGATACCTCCCCTGCCTACCAGGGGTTTTTTGCTCTTATCCAGCAAAGGCTTCACCAGAAAAGTAATGCAACCATGAAGCTTAACAAAACAAGATTCTCCACCGAGCAACATCGAATCAAGCGCTCAACATTGATATTTTTATTTCTATCTTTTGCCACTGGTGCTTTACTAATCGCTTGGCAAAAAGGCATTCAATGGGCAATGATTTCTGCTGCCGTCTCATGCTTGATTCTCCTACCTTTCGCTGGGCTTTCACTAGCATATATTTTTGACACGTTGTCCTCAGAATCTGGAAATACATCCACTTCTGCCAGTTCAGGCGGCAGCATTTTCGATTTGATTATGCTGGTATTCTGACTTGAAAATACTTTGTGCTGAAATTAAGCAGAAAAAATGTCTGTACAGACTGTGATTGACAATCCGAACTCAAGTAAAGACAGGTTATTTCAATCAGGCGAGCGTTGGCGACGCAGTTTGTAGCTCAGTCAGTAAAACTTCATATCCTAGTTTTTGCAAACGTTTAACTAAACGTTTTTTTGTCGCCTCTGGCTTTTGTTTATCGAAATGATCACCTCCTAAATCTTGATAAGTCTCCTGACGCAAAATTAAGTAGTAGGCGATTTTTAAAATCGAATGTGCAACAGCGATAATCGCTCTTTTCTTACCGCGTCTGGCGGCAATACGACGATACTGAACCGCAAGATAACCCTTGGTTCGTGTGGCAGCATGAGCCGCCTGCACAAGTCCAACCCTGAGGTTGTTATTACCCTTGCGAATCTTTGAGGAAAGTCGTTTACCCGCACTCTCGCAATTACCTGGAGCAACACCAGCCCAAGCGGCCAAATGTTCAGCAGTGGGAAATCGGCTCATATCCGTACCAATTTCGCCCACAATTAATTCTGCGGTGGGACGGGCAACACCGGGAATGGTATCAAGCAACTCCACTGCTTGTTCAAAAGGGGAACAATACTCCTTGATTTGTTGATTAAATCGCTCAATTGTCTCATCAATGGCATCAATGTTGCAAAGTAATTCTGCCAAAATAAAACGTTGATGCGGTCGCACTTTTCCATCCAGGGCTTGTATGAGTGGCTCGCGTTTATCCTTTAAACGCTTGGATGCCAGTTCAGCCATTAACTGTGGGTTAGTTTCTCCCTTGACAATCGCATCCAGTATCATTCTTGCTGATACTCCCATGACATCTGATACCACCGCCGCTAGTTTGATATTAGCCCCTTCTAATACCTTTTGGACTCGATTGACTAACGTTGCTCGCTCACGAATAAAGTTTGTCCGATGGCGAATCAAGTCACGCAAATCCCTTTGCTCTATCGGTGGAATAAAACTTGCTCGTAACAGTCCGTGCATCAGTAATTCTCCAATCCATTGAGCATCCTTGGTATCTGTTTTGCGTCCAGGTACATTTTTGATGTGGTGAGCATTCACCAGTAATACTTCAAAATTTGCTTCCAAGATATTAAATATTGGTCGCCAATATTCTCCCGTACTCTCCATTGCTACATGGGTACACTCCCTCGCTGTTAGCCAATCTGACAATTGCAGTAAATCGCTGGTCATTGTTCCAAATGTTTGAATTTCTTTGTGACAACCACCACTCGGCTTAGGTGTGATTGCACAAGCCACTACTGTCTTTTTATGGACATCCAGACCTGCACAACGGGAGTACACTACTTCCATAACTACCTCACCCTCTCTTGCAGACAAGGCACAGTGCCCGTTGATACCCATGAGTCATAATCTGACTTACGTGCTTTCCTCTTTACAGGGCGCAACAGTTACTGGTTCTTGCGGGTATCTGGTTCTGGCTACTTAACAGGCTTTTACGCACCAAGAACGAACGAACTCTGTGGAACACCATGCTCCTTTTATTATCCCTTTTTCATGCGTTCTGGTGTACGCACTTCATGACGGCTACTTAGTGTTATTTTTGATTGGTTACATAACAGCTTTTCGGGCCATGTTTACCAGTGAGTACAATTGGCACAAAGCTGGAATATATTTTCTGTCAATAATATTTGGTACAGTCTTGGGTACAAGCTTGGGCGTTGTTTTCAATATGCATTAGATCTATCAATACCTTCGCTGAAATCCTAGTTAATGTGCAATTTAAATAGGTAACAGCTTAACCTACAAACTAGCAACTTGATAACCTAACCAGAGCCCAAGCACTTCTATAAAAACTAAGATAATAAAACAATAAAGTGGCACAAGTTGTCGCAAGATATCTGATAGGTAATTTGTTTGAAAAACACTAAAAATCCAACGTCGAAAAATGGCATCGAGACCTTCAACAGTTTTATGCCAAGGTAAAGCGATCGCAGTCCAAAGCGAACCTACAATCAGACTCAGGAAAAAGCTATCTACTAATAAATCATCTACAAATGTCCACTCCCCAAGGGCTGCGGTGTTGAGTAATAGGGATAATCCAATTGCCAAAATCCACAGCATCCACCCCCATGCCCAGACACTTGTAGCTATCGTTAGCAAGGCACCTGTAAGAAGATACATAACAAATAATCCAGCTACTGCTAGCCAAGGAAAACGGGCATTGGCAACAGCTCGCTTTTCGTTTTCCAACTGTTGTTCATTCCACTTCCTCAATTCATCTAGACCGCCTTGCCAACCTCGTGCTAACCATTTCCAAGAAGCAGAGGAATGTTTATGAGGTGGTTTTTTGCCGTGATTCATGATGCTTTCCTTGTGGCTGCGGTTCAGCCATAGCCAATGCGAGAGAAAATACTTGTCTACTGTGGAGTATTATTCCCAAATTTTGATTTGTGAACCGCTGTCAGGTGCAAATAGGAAATTTAAGTGAAAGCGATCGCTCTGCCAAAGATTCAATTTCAAGTCTCGACGTTCACACCAAACAATAAACCGCCTTGGTTCATTCTTCTAAAGCGGTTTGCCTAGTATATTTGCTTCTTCTATAAGGTGGATCTAAGAATACCATTGCAGACCTACTTATTATTATGCCTTACACCAAACTCTATGACTATGTGGAAAACTGTACATAATAGGTAGTAGTTAGGAGTTTCTGTAAATTTTTGAGGAATAGGTACTGATGTGCTTAGCCTAGCCCGTCGTAGCGGCGACTTCCACCGCTCTGTTAGTGCAGCGTAAAGCCTACGGCATAGCTACCCTGCGAGAGGCTGCGCCAACGCTTAGAGCGACGCAGGAGCGTCACTTTTCAAGACAGCCATTCACGCCAGGTTTTGGCACAACCAAGCATGAAAATTCTTACCCCTTCCTTCTGCCCTCTGTCTCCTGCCCTCTGCCTTATTTTCAAGACAGACATTGCTAGTTTTCATTTCCATAATCTGAGCTTGGCTTTACCTTATAAGAAATCATAGAAATACCAGATTTTTTCAAAACCGATAATAATTTTGCGTAATTAACCTGAATCATAGTGATTAATAATTACAGATGCAACAGACAAGTAAAAATCAAAGCTACTTGCAGAGAGCTATTTATAAGTAGCTATAAATTAATTTTCTAATGTCAGCATCATTTCAGCTAAACGTTCTGTGAATTTTGGATAATTGCTAGCGCAGTTTCATTAGCATTTTATTCATTACTTACAGGATAAGACTTTCGCGACTAAACTCCAATATCTTCATCATTTAATTACAAGATAAACTAATTATGAAATATTTCAATATTCCTGCTGAAATTACAGAAGAACAAATAGCAGCACACGTCATTGCTCCAGATCATGTACAAAATATAGAAATAGAAGAGATCAATGAATCTATAGAAGAAAGATATCAAACTCAACTTCTCGATAGACAATTTAGTCAACCTCCTAAGTTGAATGTAGATGCCTTTGGCAAGGCTATGCATAATACTTTAAAAGACTCTGTAACTGGCTATATGCTGCAACTTCACCAAAACGGCAACCTCATTTATAACTAGTTAAAGCAATAGGGGTTCTAGCTACATCCAGATACTAGAACCCTTTGTCTATATTTAGTTAGTTTTAGTTAATTTTGGAAGAAACTTATGTGAAATTGGGCGATCGCATCTCTACATTCTTACTCAACAACTTCACGAAGGCGGTCGCATTGGAATACTCCAACACTGCGCTGTTCGCACAATCGCGGCGGCTGCATAGTTGCGTTGCGCAGCACGATTAGGCGCAAATGCTGTGCCTGTCTCATTTAAAGGAGATGCGGCGCGACAGGCGGCAGACATATTGCGGATTGTATCCCGTGCCCAATGTTTTTGAGTATCGCTAAAATCGATTGGTTTGTCCCCCTCAAACTGATCTCGACCATTCCAACCTCGCAGTTCAACGATGTAGCGATAAGCTGCATCCAAAACCACCACGAGTTCCGCACGGGTAACCGCTTGCGTCGGGCGAAATTTGCCATCTGCATAGCCGCGAAATATTCCCAAGTCCCGCACATACTTTATTTTGGCAGCACTCCAGCGCGTCTTGTCCACATCAGGAAAGGGATTTTGAGTTACTTGTGTAGGTATTGTTGGCAGTTTGGGTGGTGGCGGTTCGTCAAAAGGTAAATTATCTTTTTTCAGCGGTGCTTGCTTTAAGGATTCCACTACCATCGACACCATCTGTTCTCGTGTTAGACTGGCTTGCGGACGAAAGGTGTTATCCTCAAATCCACTCATAATTTTGTAAGTAACGGCTTGCCCAATTTCGGTTGCATAGCGATCGCCTTTAATATCTGTAACACTGGGGGTGGGTGTAGGGGTTGGAGTTTGAGCGCTAGCACCTAAGGTTGTCAGGCTTGCAAGCAACGTTGTTAAGAGTAAAAACTTAACTAATTTGCTGGGTTGCAAGTTCACGATTGGCGTGACTTGATTTACCATAATGCTGAATTGTAATGTTCAAAGTGGATTTTGAGTGTTTTTTCGTCAGTTTGCAAGCATTTATCCCAATTTTTGCAGAGCAATTAGTAGGTGTCTCAGAGCATAACTATGCAATTCATCAAAGCCTTTCTATGCCAAGAGTCTAGCTGTTCGATGAGAAGATAACAATCTGTTGAATTGTGTCAATAGAAGTCATTGGCGTGAGATTCTAGATAAAGTCTACACGTTAAATGGAGGTTAAACAGAATGGCACAGAATGGGAAGCCAACAGTTATCATCACGGGTGCTTCTTCGGGAGTTGGTTTATACACTGCCAAAGCAATGGCGAACAAGGGATGGCACGTGGTGATGGCCTGTCGCGATTTAGCGAAAGCGGAAACAGCTGCCCAATCTGTAGGAATACCCAAGGACAGCTACACTATCATCCATATCGATCTAGGCTCCTTGGACAGTGTTCGACAGTTTGTGAATAACTTTAGAGCCAGCGGCAAAACCCTAGACGCTTTGCTATGCAATGCGGCAATTTATATGCCTTTAATCAAAGAGCCGTTGCGCAGTCCAGAAGGTTACGAGTTGACTATGACTACTAATCATCTTGGTCATTTCCTGCTGTGCAACCTCCTGCTTGAGGATCTGAAGAAGTCATCCTATAGCGATCGCCGCCTTGTCATTTTAGGAACTGTGACGCACAACCCAGACGAACTGGGTGGGAAGATTCCGCCACGTCCTGACTTAGGAAATCTCGAAGGCTTTGCAGCAGGATTTAAAGAGCCAATCTCGATGATTGACGGTAAGAAATTTGAACCTGTTAAAGCGTATAAAGATAGCAAAGTCTGCAATGTATTGACTATGCGGGAACTGCATCGGCGCTATCACGATACTACTGGTATTGTCTTCAGTTCTCTATATCCAGGTTGTGTGGCAGAAACTCCACTATTCCGTAACCACTATCCTCTGTTCCAGAAAATCTTCCCCTTATTCCAGAAGTACATCACTGGCGGATACGTATCTCAGGAATTGTCTGGTGAACGAGTTGCGTCGGTAATTGCCGATACGGAGTACAAGCAGTCTGGTGCTTATTGGAGTTGGGGAAATCGTCAGAAGAAAGATGGTAAATCCTTTGTTCAAAGAGTATCTCCTCAAGCTCGTGATGATGAAAAAGCCGAACGCCTGTGGGATTTGAGCGCAAAGTTGGTTGGACTTGCGTAATCAAGAGTGTCTATTACCATGCCGATCGCGGGTTTTCAATCCTGCGATCGCTGTTTTCAGAGATTAGGCGATCGCTGAGATATAATCCTAGTAAAAACATCCTGTTAGCAGTAGTGAATGCTGCCATCAGCAGAAAGTGGACATTCATGGCACTACCAATCAGGCAAAACAGCAAGACCTTTTCTTAGTATGCGGACTCCAAAGTTTAGGACAACATTGTATTGCCGTCCTCAAGGAGTACGATGTTAAAGTCAACGCCATTGACGATGTACAGCCCAAACATTGGGAAGTCCCAGAAGTACCAAGCTTACTAGAAAGGTTAATTATAGGAGACTGCCGCCAGCCAAGTGTTTTAGAGCAGGCAGGTATACGCCAGTGTCGTTCCATACTTTTAGTTACAAGAAACGAACGGATGAATATAGAAGCTGCATTTGCAGCAAGGCGTCTTAATCCGCAAGTTCGCCTGATAGTACGTTCTGACAAACAAAATTTCAACAAACTTTTGTACGAAAATCTCGGCAATTTTGTTGCCTTTGAGCCTACTCATCTCTCGGCTCAAGCTTTCGCTCTAACTGCCCTCGATTCTGAAGCGATTGGATATTTTACTTTAGAAGGGCAACTGTTACAAGTGATCGAGCATCAGGTACAACCAAAGGATAGCTGGTGTATTGCCAAGCCAGTACATAGACTTAATCTTACAACTCGTCGCATATTGAGTCACACACCTGTTTCATCTAACCCACTTTTAGAATTGTTTGAGTGGAACCCAGAGGCAGAAGTGCAGGTGGGAGACACATTAGTTTATATTGATGTTGCATACGAGCTGGCTTTATCTGAGCAAGACACAAAGAAGTATCACCGTCAAAAGTGGCAGTGGCAACAGCTTATCCACAGCATCACACCAAAGAATGTCTTACAAAAAATAGTGCGATTTTGGCAATCTTATTACCAAAGCCAAAATCAAATTCGGCGAATTGCGACAATTTATGCAATTACCGTACTCGTCCTTTGGTTGGTGGGAATAGTTCTTTATCGCTTGTATTATCCTCAAATCACCCTCCAAGAAGCTTTCTATGCGACAGCAATTTTGCTTTTGGGCGGATATGGAGATTTATTTGGCGGTGTTGAGTTTGCATCACAAGCACAACTCTCAGACCATATGCCGTGGTGGTTGCGTTTGTTTAGCTTGGGACTGACGTTGACAGGTCAAGCTTTCGTAGGAGTTTTGTATGCGCTGCTAACTGACGCTCTTGTTACTTCAAGATTCCACTTTTTCAACTCTCATCCTCCCACCCCTCAACGCAACCATGTGGTACTCATTGGCTTAAATCAGCTAGGGCAGAGAGTGGCTGCTATTTTGCAAGATCTCAACCAACCGTTAGTGGGAATTCATCCTACCAATCTCGACCAACAGGCTTTAGCAGATATGCCCCTGATTGTTGGTAATGCTATTGAAGCGCTTCCTCAAGCGAATCTCTCCCATGCCAAAAGCATCGTTTTAGTTGGCGACGATAACATGGAAAATCTGGAAATTGGTCTGATGGCTCATGCAATGAACCCCGCCAGCCGCTTAATTATCCGTTCTCAAGATCGGCATTTTAGTGACAATATCGCCCCTCTGTTTCCTTATGCTCAAGTTCTATGTGGTGCGGCTTTGTCAGCAGAAGTCTTTGCTTGTGCTGCTTTTGGAGAAAACGTTCTGAGCTTGTTTCGCTTGAGCGATCAAATAGTCATGGTGACGGAATACAACATCGAAGAGGGCGATACTCTCAACGGGTTGCTGCTATCGGAAATAGCTCATGGCTACAGTGTTGTACCGATTCTCTACCAAAAATATCGCCAAGACAATTACTCATTAATGCTCTGGAATGATGTCAAGCTTGAGACTGGCGATCGCTTAATTGTTTTAGCCACAAGCCGTGGTTTACAGCGAATTGAATGGGGTGAAATGTTGCCTCGCCTTTGGCAGGTGCAGATTGAAAAAGTTTTAACTAAAAATGCTCTTGCTGATGGCGCAGAGGAAATAGCCTTGATTACGGGATGTAATTGCACTACTGCTAGGCAATGGATGAATAATCTACCTGGAGTGTTGCCAACACCACTATATAAATATCAAGCTCAGTCTCTGGTGCGCGAGCTAAGAAAAGTACAAGTTTTGGCGAGTTTAATCTTCATCGATCAAGCACCAAATAGCTAATATCAATTTTGGATTGTGATAGCGCTTCTGTTTCGGGTCACCCAATCGGGTGAAAATAAAATAGTAATCAGGAAATTGCAAGTCCTCTACTGTAAATAAGTTGTGCAAACCAATGGGGTAACCCAATTTCTTGTTTATATTTTTTTGATAAAAATGAAAAAAATTGCCGTTATATCTTTGTTTACTAGTTTTCTCATAGCTCAGTCTGCTCAAGCTACAGCACTACCCAAAGTAGGCGAATTCAAATTCGATCAGATCAGTGGACATGGCTGTGGAATGACTTTATGGAAGCCGAGTAGCACAAATAAAAATCGCTTCCTTCTGTTCAATGGTTTGACAAATAACTCAATGGAGATGATGGTAAACGGTAAAATTACCAAATTTAATCGTGTTAAAGCTAACGGCCAGGCTTTCTATGGACAAAAGACATTTCAGACTTTTCGGAGTCGAGATGGCAAAATTACAGTTGACGTTGCAGTAAAACTTGGTGCTAAGGGCGAAATTGAGACTGTTGCCATCAAACAAGGCACTATTACTGTGAAACAGAATGGTCAAAAGGTCAAAATTCCTGTGGTTGGGGATGCAGGATGTTAACACAAAACCTGAGTCTTATTTGTCTGACTCAGCAGTTTGCTTGTTGAAATAGCGATCGCGGGCTTCAAATGCGGCGATCGCAGTATGCAAAGTAAGATAAATGTGCTCATAACCAATCTTTTGCAGATGCCATCGCCGGGGATAAGCAAAAAAATAAAGTATCTTTGTTTAACGAGTCTAAAATATTACTTCTTTTTAATCTAAATTTTTCAGCACTTCTGTCAACAGTACTGAAAAGTTTTGCCATAAAAAAACGTCCCCCATCTCTGGAGGA
>NZ_MTAV01000210.1:0-71527 GCF_002154695.1 Nostoc sp. T09 | reverse complement strand
TTATTCTTGAAGGCAAAAGACTATCCTCCTCGTGAATGAGGCTAATAACTCCATTAACGAGTCTTTAATACTCGCGAATGAGTCTTTGATACTCGCCGACGAGTCTTTGATACTCGTGAATGAGTCTTTGATACTCGGCGACGAGTCTTTAATACTCGTGAGCGAGTCTTTAATACTCGTCAACGAGTCTTTAATACTCGCGAATGAGGTTAATAACTCCATTAACGAGTCTTTAATACTCGCCAACGAGTCTTTAACTTTAATGCCGCACCATCATCGCATTGTAGGGATAATTTTTGTGCTCTCTTGAAAAACCTTGTCTTCTCAGCAATTTAAAATAGCTATAGTGGGTTACTCGTCACCAAGAATTTTTGAACTTGTGAAGACTCTCAAAACATCTGTACTCGAAGCTGATGCGGCAGAGCATAATAACCAAGTAGTACACAATGGCGAGGAAAAAAAGAAATGGTTGAAGATAATGGCTCAATTCGCACTCTAGCAGTTGATATTGGTGGTAGCGGTGTCAAAACTATGGTATTGGATGTTACAGGGCATCCTTTAACAGAAAGGGCACGTTTAGAGACACCCCAACCTGCTAAACCAGACACAGTGATCAATGCGATTGTCGTATTAGCTGCTTCTCAAGGTGAATTTCATCGTGTTTCGGTAGGTTTTCCGGGTGTAGTGCGGTATGGAGTGACGGAGACGGCGGTAAACTTAGACCGGGATTGGATCGGTTTTGATTTACAAACAGCCTTATCAAAGCAGTTAAACAAGCCTGTACGAGTAATTAATGATGCAGATATGCAGGGGCTTGGGGCGATCGCAGGTAAAGGTTTGGAATTAGTGATTACCTTGGGTACAGGATTTGGTTCAGCTTTATTTATCGATGGTAAGCTGGTGCCGAATATGGAAATGGGTCATCATCAGTTCCGCAAAGGTGAGACTTACGAAGAACAGCTGGGACGGGCGGCTTTAGAAAAAATTGGTGATAAAAAATGGAATAGGCGTTTAGAAAAGGCGATCGCATCTTTGCAACATCTATTCAATTATGATTGCCTCTACATTGGGGGCGGCGAAGCTGTCAAGGTAAATCTCCAGCTACCCTTAAATGTGAAACTCATCCCTAACATCACTGGTTTATTAGGTGGTATTGCTTTGTGGCGAAATTAGTCATTTCTCAAAAGGTAATCAGCAAGATTTATTAGTTACTTCTCCCTTGTCCCATTTCTCCCCACCCTCTCCCACACTCCCTTGTCCTCCTTGTCTCCCCACCCTTTCCCGCCCTCTCCCACACTCCCTTGTCCCTTTCTGATACATGGCGGTGAAACTTGTTTCATTTAGGCTGGTTGTTTTTACAACTGGCGTAAGTCTGGCGACGGATGCAGCAAGCATAAATCAAACCTATTGATCGAAGAGAAGGATTAAGAATGATTAACCATGCAATTAAAACCAATTAATCAGCAAGTGGTAGCCATCGTCGGGGCTTCCAGTGGGATCGGGCGTGAAACAGCCGTGAAGTTTGCCGAACGTGGTGCAAAGGTTGTAGTTGCTGCCCGTAGCGAATCAGGGCTTAAGTCTTTGGTAGATGAGATTCGGAATTTGGGCGGTACAGCAACTTATGTAGTTGCAGATGTCAGTGATTTTCAGCAAGTAAAGGCGATCGCGGATAAGACTGTAGCAGAATACGGACGACTTGATACTTGGGTTCATACTGCCGCTACGGGTGTAATTGGGCCTTTCGAGAAAATTACACCAGAGGAGTTTGCCAGAGTTGTTGATGTTACCTTGATGGGACAGGTATATGGTGCAATGGCAGCATTACCTTATCTCAAACAAGAAGGACGGGGGGCGTTAATTCATATTTCTTCAATGGAAGGTAGGCGCAGTTTGCCCCTACAAAGCCCTTACTCTACAGCCAAGCATGGTTTAGAAGGATTCCTTGATGCCTTGCGCGTTGAGTTACAACACGAAAAATGGCCGATCAGTGTTACCTCAATCCTGCCTGCGACGATCAACACTCCCTATTACAATAAAGTTCGCACCAAACTAGGAGTTAAGCCTACAGGAGTACCCCCATATTACCAACCCGATCTTGTTGCCGATGCTATTCTCTACGCAGCTGAACATCCCACCCGTGATTTTGTTGTTGGGGATGCGGGCAAAATATTAGATTTTGTGCAACGCATCTCACCTTCCTTAGCTGATTCTCTGTTGCTGGCGATCGCCTTTAAAGCACAGCGCACCAATGAACCAAAATCAGAAGACGCGCCGAACAACGTTTTTGAGCCGATTGAAGGCTATGACAAAGTTGAAGGAGACTTTAGAAACTTGTCCATACCAAGTTTCTTAGATAATTTAGATAAAAATCCACCGCTAAAATGGGGTGCGTTAGCATTTGCTGCCTTGGGTATTGCTGCATTTGTAGGTTTATGGGGTAGGAATGATATCTAAATATAGAATTCCTATTTGATTTTTGAAATAAAACTTAGAGCAATGCCCACCATATCCGGGTTTTGCTGGGCATTGTACAAGTTTTAAAGTTGGGAAACAAGGGAATAGGGAACGGGCAATCAGCAACAGTTCCCAATTTCTTATACTCTTTCTCTAAAATCTAGCTACACACAAATCTCCGCGTCTCCCCGTTTCCGTGTCCCCGCGTCATCATCACCGGGCAAGGGCGAGTCACAGGAGATAGCGTGATTGGACGATCGCGATCGCTAATTTCTGCCGGAGTACCAAGTGTGATTGTCTCACTCTGGTCTGTACCAGATGTCCCCACAGCAGATTTAATGATGGCATTTTATCAACACCTGAAAGCAAATCCAGATAAAGCACAGGCATTGCGGCAAGCAATGTTGACCAAGTATCCAAATCCCATCGCTTGGGCAGCCTTTACACTAATTGGGGAGTCTGAATAAGGTTTTTCTGACATTCTCCTATCGGAGACGCTGCGCGAACATGAAAAATCTCATAATTCAAATAGGATTGCGATAAAAAGTATGGAACAGCAGAACTACCATATGTCTCCAGAAGAATTTCGCCATTGGGGATATAAAACCATTGATTGGATAGCCGATTATTTAGAGAACGTTGAAAAACTGCCTGTTCTTTCGCAAGTTGAACCTGGCGATACCAAAGCAAAGTTACCAAATACTGCTCCTCAACAGGGCGAATCTTTTGCAGCGATTTTAAAAGATATTGATGACATCATCGTCCCAGGATTAACAAATTGGCAGTCTCCTAACTTCTTTGCTTTCTTTCCTTCTGGAATTTCTGCACCCTCAATTTTGGGAGAATTATTAAGTGCAGGAATGGGTGTGCAGGGAATGTTGTGGGCTACTTCCCCAGCTTGTACTGAATTAGAAACTCATGTTCTCGATTGGCTGATAGATATGCTGGAGTTACCCTTGCATTTCAAATCTACTCAAACAGGAGGAGGAGTAATTCAAGATTCAGCTAGCAGTGCAACTCTTGTGGCTTTGGTAGCAGCCAGGGAACAAGCAAAAGCAGATATTAGTAAACTGGTTGCTTACACTTCTACGCAGGCGCATTCTTCAGTTGAGAAGGGAGCAAAGATTGCCGGAATCAGCAAGGAAAATTTGCGTTACATAGAAGTTGATGCAGATTATGCGATGAATCCAGAAGCACTACAGCAGTGCATAGAAAAAGATATTCAGGCTGGGTTAACTCCTTTTTATTTGGCTGCGACTGTCGGGACAACTTCATCGAATGCGATTGATCCTCTACCGCAATTAGGAGCGATCGCGCAAAAATACAATATCTGGTTTCATGTTGATGGGGCAATGAGTGGCACAGCCGCTTTATGTCCTGAGTTTCGATGGATTCATCAGGGGTTGGAGTTAGCTGATAGCTATTGCTTCAACCCTCATAAATGGATGATGACTAACTTTGACTGCACTTGCTTTTACGTGCGCGATCGCGCCAAGCTGATTCAGTCTCTATCCATCATGCCGGAATACCTGAAAAATCAAGCTAGCGAATCAGGCGCGGTAATTGACTATCGAGACTGGCAAATTCCCTTAGGGCGAAGATTCCGCAGCCTCAAGCTTTGGTTTGTGATTCGCCATTACGGGATTGAAGGCTTACAGCACTATGTCCGTAAGCACATAGCCTTAGCCCAAGAGTTTGCTGAATGGGTAAAATCAGATGTGCGCTTTGAGTTGGCTGTCAATCCGCCGCTAAATTTGGTATGTTTTCGGCACAAAGGCGGTGACAAGATCAATCAAGCGATCGTCAACAATCTCAACTCTTCTGGTAAAAGTTACCTGATTTCCACCAAGCTTGACCAAAAAGTTACTTTACGAATGTCAATTGGGCAAGCCACTACTGAGAAGTTGCATGTGCAGCAAGCTTGGGAATTAATCTGCCAAATAGCTGATGCAAGTGAGAGTATTTAGCTAGTAGCAACGCACCATCAACAATTCTCAGGACTCAGGACTCAGGACTGTTATTTAGCTAGGAGTACCAAGGGATAGCGGCTCATGGCGATTCGCAGCTTTTCTTAACAAATCGCGGACTTCATCATCTGTAGTTTGCGGAAAGCGTTGATACCACTGACCAACGCTGTAGAAAGGTGTGGGTGTCGATAGACAAACCATTTCGTCTACTTTGTCTGCCAATTGTTGGTAGGCAGGTGATGCAGCAACGGGGACTGCAACTACAATCCGAGCAGGTTGCTGTTTTTGGACTGCGATAATTGCAGCCAACATGGTTGCACCTGTTGCTAAACCGTCATCTACCAAAATCACCGTCTTTCCTTGTAGTTTTGGGAAAGGACGATTCCCGCGATAAAGCTGTTCTCGTCGCTTTAGTTCTTGGTATTCTTGCGCCGCTACTTTGGCAATTGTTCGCTCCGAGAGATTGAAATCGCGAACAATATCTTGATTGACTATTTGAACATCACCAGAAGCGATCGCTCCCATTGCCAACTCTTGTTGATTGGGTACGCCTAGTTTGCGTACTAGCCAAACATCCAATACAACATTTAATACTTTGGCAATTTCAAAGGCAATTGGTACGCCACCTCTTGGTAAGGCTAGTACCAGCACATCTGGGCGGTTAGCATAAAGTGCCAAATCTTGAGCTAACAACTGACCTGCCAAACTTCGGTCTTGGAATAGCATGAGTAAAAAGTTACTGCCAGTATTTTTCTCTTCTGACCCGATTTTAAAAAGCTCAAAGCTTTCTGCCCTCTTACTAATGGAGCGACATTTTCAAAAATGTACCTATCTAAAGTACGAATTCATTATTATCTAGGAGGTATTTAAATGAAAAACAGATACTGATAAAAATTTCTTAATTACTAATTAAATATTAGATAAATTTATAATTAATTATAAGTTTAATTTTGTATTTTTTAAATTGCGCCTTCTCTCTAGAATTATGCCTAAAGAGGGTTTTATGTTGAATCTGCCTTTCTACTTTTTTGTTGAATTTCGACCATTTAGCCCAAATTTTAGAAGTGAAGGGAGCCATGCAATCAGTTTTTGAACTATCTCTTTTGCAAATTTTGAGCGATCAAACCGCATTAACATCCAACTTGCAATACCTGTTACAATGATTGTAAATCCTAATATCAATACTTTAATAATTAAAGAGTTAAGTAAATTAGCCTTTGTAGCTAGCTTATTTATTTCTGTAGTAAAAAATACTAAGACAAGATAGTGAGATAGATAAATGTAATAAGATAAAATACCTAATTTACTTAAAATTGAAAATAAGGGTGATAATCTCTTTTGGATAAGAAAAGCTAGATTTATAACAAATAAAATTAAGCCTAGAGCAATAACAAAATCAGAGAACACCCATCCCCATAACCCTACAGATAGCAAAATATTACCAGCTATCCAGATAAATAATCCTAGCACTCCTACCAAATTATTTAGAATCAATTTCTCGAATTTTTTTTGATTCTTCATAAAAAGAATTGCTCCAACTATCCCTAATACAAACTCAGCAATTCTAGAAGGAAAAAATCCAAAAGGTATTTGATTACTAATTATAAATTCTGATTTAGGTAAAGTTTTTAGGAAATGAAGCCCATATGCAATCGGACTGCTATGAAGCCAGTAGATAGATACACCTCGGTAGATAAACTCAACAAATGCTGCTACTAAGAGTACTAATATATAATCCTTAGCTTTCCTAGATTTGACAACTTTTTTATGTAACCAAGGAAAGATTAAATAAAAACTAATGATAAAAGGGACAAACCATAACGCGGGATTAGGATAACCAGACTCAGTATTAGCAAAAAAATTTCTTAAAAGTAAAATATCTATAATTGTTGTAGCTGTTGGTTCTAGCAAAGAATGTATTAAATTTCCCTGCTTAAATATATAGTCGAAAATACTATTGATAAATAATAGAAAAAATCCCAGTAAAACTATTAACCAGTAACTAGGAAATATTCTTTCTGCTCGTTTAATATACCATTGTCTCCAAGAATTGGTTTTATGTTTATTCAATCTAGAGTAGGTTAACCCAAAAGCACTTAAAACAATAAAAATATGTACTCCTTGCCAGCCAAAGGAAATTGTAAACTCAGATGGGGGATAGTGTATTAAAAATACTCCAATAATGGCTAATCCTTTACAAAAGTCAAGCAATTTAACAATATGAGGCTGATAGCTATAGGGTTGTATTTGAGAGTTAGAAATATTCATAAATATTTTTTATACAGAGAGAGTTTAACCTCATTAAGTACTGCAAGACCACGATTTCCAAACCATTGTTCCCACATATATCCACTTAAATCTCTTCAAATTTAATGACACTAATTATATATAATTAATGAGGAATACTCTTATCTTTCCTGTTTCGATTTCAACGCAGTGATTTGCCAATAATCTTGACTGGCAAAACTTTCTCTAGCTCATACACCTCATAGACACAGAGCTATAAAATATTCAAGTTTGGAGAGCAATGTAATGCTATTTCCTCTTTTGACTATTACCGACATACTCCCATTGGAAATGTGCCAGTTAGTAAATTCGGGCTGATCGTTCCTATTAGGCTTGTTCACCTTCCCCTGTTGTTTCGTAGCCTTTTTCAAAAATTAAATAGGAGTTCTTTACTTGAAAAAGTGTTACAAAATTAATGTGATACTTGGATTAGCTAAAAACAAAACTAACAATTATCGCCAGAAGATTTATTAATCTCTAAATAGTTTTCCCAAAAAGTTTTATTAGTAAGTTCAGGTAATGTCTCTCTATAAAGTTGTTTCAATCGAGAAAATTTAACTGCCATTTGTAAACAGATAATTATTGTTTTAACAAAAATTCTAAAAAATTCTAATCGAGAGATTATTACTACAAAACCTTCATGGTTATTTATGTTATAGTACAAACCTTTCCTAGCTCTAAAAAAATTAATAGGTCTATACCCATAGGTTGGAACAATTGTATATCCTTTTTCAGATAATCTATTCTGCTTATGAAATAAAAAATTAGGCAAAAGATGACCGTTTAATGTGATTAACCTTATCAAACGATGCAAACTATTTTCTCTTTCCTCAATGCTTTTTTCATACTTACCATAAACAAAAGGTAGCTCTGGTTTTTTAACAGATTTCTCTGTCATACGTAAAACTTCTAAATTTTTATCTTCAGGGTTGATTGTTTTTATGTAGTAAGGACCATTTAAAAGATCTGAGGCTGCCTGTAGAATTAAATTTGCAGTTTTATATTTATAACAAAAAGCTTCCTTGAGACTAAATTTTAAAATCTTCTTAATTGCACTAATTCTACTGAACTTATCAGAGTAAATAATACTTAAAATCATTTCATTCTTTATAGAATAGTAATGCTGTGATGCAGGGGAAGATTTATTTTCAAATGATTCATGCCATACACATATACCATTTAGAGTCACAATTCTTTGCTGTAATCTGATTGCTAGTTCTATATCATCACCTCTTACAAAAAATGGATATGGCAGATTAAAATTATCTATAACTTTTGTAGGAAAGCAAAATAACCACCAGCCATTATAATTAATATGCTCCTCAACCTCATTGAATAAAACGTTTTTTAAAACTCTAAGATCAATATCGGGCTTGATTCTAACAATTTCATCATCCCAGATTGCTCCATTTTCATGCTGAACATATTTATTGTCCAGCTTTAACATGCTGCCTCCAATACATAAGCTTTTGTCATTAATAACTCTTTGAAAGTTATAAATTCTCTCAAAAGCCTCCGGAGCTATAACAACATCGTCATCCATAAATATAATGTGAGAAAAATCTGTTTTATGTTCTAAAACTTCTAAAATTCCTCTAGTATAACCACCACTGCCCCCTGTATTTTTATTAGGTATTAAATGAACTTTAGGATTCACAAAATTATTTAATGTTTTACCATTATCAATCACAAATATTTCAAATCTGTTTACTAGATCTGGATTAATAAATAAATATTTTTCTAATAATTGAATATTTTTATAAATGTAGGCTTCTCTTTTATATGTACATATAACAATAGCAATTTTCTCATTTATTTCCGGTAAGTTATTAACTTTGGCATTAAAGTAACCACCTGTAAATATACAATTATCTGCTAAAGCCTCAATTTCAAGATAGAGCAATCCTTTATATGCTTGAATTTCTATATCATGAAATACAACAACGTCATCTAAATTATCGCTAGTAATTACTGTCTGATTAACTAAGTTGACCGTTTTTGAAAAGTAATCAACTTGCAAAAGCTTAATTTGAAACTTTCCTTGCAAGCTTAAGTTAAGGTTGATTGTTTTTACATTTGTATATTCTTGCCATTTATGCGCAGAAAAACTATTAAAATAACTATCAAATTTTATAATTCCACCTTGTTTAAGCTCAACTCTATTTTGCTCATAATTCAACAAACACTTAGAGTTTCTTCTTAAAAAAAGTTCTTCTGTAGTACAAATATCTGTATTTGGCAAGACAATATTTTGCAGCTTAACGGCAGTTATAGTGTTTTTCGATTCTAGTTTTAGGTTGACAATAACCTCGGTCATTTTTATTTTCTCCATCTTAAAAATGCTAAATATTAAAGAAGAATAGTATAAATTTAGATGTTTACCGTAGTTTTTAGGTAGGCTTCAACAACTTCATTGGCGTTCCCAATTAACTTTACCTTTCCTTTGTCCAACCAAATTACCCAGTAGAATTTTAGGAAAGCTAACAGGTCTCTTCACTAAAATTGACTTTATTTAAATTACCTTTATGCAGCTTTATTCCAGCATTCCAGCCAACACGAATTCCGTAAAAAGTTTGCTGAATGTACTTTAATAAAGTTGAATTTGGAAGATGATGTGTAAATTTTAAACGCAGTATCCTCAATAGACAACGATGGGTTATAAGTAATATCAAACGAGCCACAAACATTACAAAAGGAAATTTTTTAAAGCCATGCTTAAAAGCAAAGTAAGTTGTATTTTTTGCTAGAGAATACCAACAAGTAAGATGCTTTTGGTCGATGCGATTATGGCTAGGTTGAGGATAGTGATTTACAGTAACATCAGCATAATGAACTTCATACCCAGCCTGAATTAGACGTAAACAAACATCAGTTTCATCGAGAAAGTAATCAAAAAATTCATCATAGCCATTAATTTTCTCCAGTAAATCTTTTCTAAAAGATGAATTTGTACCCATTAAACCGTTAAACCAAAAGCCGTTTGCTTGGTTATAATCCACAGCATCAGCTGGACGAATTGCAATTGTTTCGCTGAAAAGATTGGTAATACCCCGACAAAACTGTAGAGGATGACCGGGACGAGTTAAATCTCGAACTGCACCTCCAACCGCAGCACAATTGTCTCCATGTATGGTATAGCTAAATAGCAATTTCTCTAACCATTCTGACGGCGGAATGGCATCATCATCAAAAAAAGCAATAATTGAGCCTGATGCTAACTTGATTCCCCTATTACGGGAGTAACTAATATTGCGAGGCTCAACTTTCAATAACTTTACTGTTAAGCTATTGTTGCTAGTTACGCTATGGACTATTTCACTTGTCTGTGTTGTTGATGAAGAGTCAATCACAATGACTTCAAAATCTGGGTAGCTTAAGAGTTCAAGTGATTTAAGCGCTTTCGCTAAAAAATCATGGCGATCGCTCGTACAAATTATAATTGAAACTAAGGGAAATGCTAAATTAGGTGCTATGTTCGGCATTTGTGATAACTTAAGTAAGTTTGCGAACTTGCCAGTATATCTGCCACATTTGGCTGATAGTTTGAGTAACTGCCTGGATAAAACCTAAAAGATTAATTGCCACAGGTACGTAACCATTACCTGTGAAATAGTAAACTTGCTTTGCCAAATTAAGAACGTAAAGTTTGGGTTGTTGACAGCTAATGAGAGCTATATCTATTGGCTTCTTAAAAAATGCGAGTAGCCATAGCCAAAGATACTCAGCTAATTGTTGAGGTGGATGCCACAAAGTAAGTTTTTGCTCTACCTGCATCTTGTTTAAAACTTGGCTTTGTAGATCATCTTGATAAATGTTAGATTGTACAAAAACTTTAGCTGGCTGATTAATAATTTCCTCTAAAGAACACTCAGTATAGTTTAGTGTTCTTGGCATCTTCCCCCGAATACCTGCAAGAAAGTCTTGAAAACCTCTTATGGAAACTTCAGCTAGAAAGTACCGTCCTGTTGCAGCGTAGTAAACTAGACGTGGCAAACTCACAACAACTCTTTTTAATACCAAGCCAGGTCGATGTTTTTGCCAACAGTAGCAAAGATTGCGCTCATCGTAATAGTTAACCCAGGGTCTACATTTAAAATCAGGTGAATGATGCCAAACAATTGAATCTGGATTTACTGCCACAATCCAACCAGCTTGCTTGGCTCGCAAGCACCACTCTACATCATCAAAATGTAAAAAGTAATCTTCAAACAATCCTATTTGCTGGACAATTTGTTTACGCACTAATAACGATGCTGCTGCGCAAACATCTACATTAATGTAAGCTTTGCCATTGAGGATTTCCTCATTTGAAATGTTACTATAGTTACCGAAGTTGGTTTTTAGGTGTGCTTTTGCGGTGTTAATAAAGCTGCCTAATTCTTGAATCGTATTTGGTTCCTGTAGCTTCCGAATTTGAGAACCAACCAATCCTACTTCGGGATGGTTTTGTAAAGTTTGAACTAGGGCTTCTAGAGCTAGCGGATCTAGACGAACATCATTATCAAGTAGCCAGATGTAATCATATTCAAGCTGGCTAACAAATTGTAACCCGTAAGAAAATCCACCAGAACCCCCTAAATTGCTACCTGTTTGCAAAACTTTGAGCAAAGAAGAATAGTTCTGCTCTAAGTAATTTTGAGTACTATCCGTTGAACCGTTATCTACAACATAAATATCTAGTTGGAAATGTTCTGAATTCAGTTTATTAATGTCTTCAATTAGCAAGCAGATATGATGTAGCTTGTTCCAAGTAACAATAACAGTAGCTACTTTGACACTCCTCATAAATTTTATATCTTGGTTTTGGAAACTTAATTTATAAACATTTAAACATGACTTGATATGACGATTTTCAAATCTCCAAAATGTGATTTTTAAATTTACGAGAAAAGATTTCCAAAATTTATCGTAATTGTTTTTCGATGTCTTCTATCTAAAGATATGCAAGGCTCTATCTAAAGAACAGGAAAATTATTAAATAAATTTGTATTATTATAAACAAATTAAATTTATAAATATTTTATGTAGCTTTAAATACAGATATAATAATATTAATTATACTGTAAATATATGCTTATTAACCTCACAATTGTTGTTTCGATGATGCTATTACCAAGCATAAGCGATAATTTCTTTTAGTTTTGAGTACTGAGGTTGCTATTACTTTTTCTGTCTAATTAGCTTCCCAAACTCTAGCAACTTCCCGCGATCTACCTAATAGACGGAAATTCTAAAAGGTATGTATCTATCTAAGGAATGATTTTATTTATTTCTTAAACATTTTTTAGACAGCAGCCTTTCACTAAAGCTATTAGCGAAAAAACCAGGATTAAGGTATACAACTTTACGTAGAATTGATATGAGTTGAATTTTGAATTTAAATCTTGAATATAGAATTTTTGCGTGGCTTAACCTGGCTAAGTAGTGAGTTGCTACTAGTATTAATTTTTATACTTTTATTTATTCTTTACTTGACTGGAGCTTTTCATAAAAAAATCAACTATCGAATAACAGATGTTCCAGGATTAACTGAACCTGACTTTCCTGTGGCGATGATGAGTGTATCTAACTCATTGATTACTCAAGGGGAGTTTACAAACTTTTGGTTTGAGATTGAGGATATTTATAC
The DNA here is from genome assembly GCF_002154695.1 of Nostoc sp. T09. Taxonomy (GTDB): domain Bacteria; phylum Cyanobacteriota; class Cyanobacteriia; order Cyanobacteriales; family Nostocaceae; genus Aulosira. Next base: position 59,191 of record NZ_MTAV01000210.1, on the reverse strand, counting down.
AGCTAGGTTAGAAGCAATTCAGCGTGCCCAAAGTACAATTCACTTTGAAACATTTTTTATGACACCTGGTCGTCGCGCTGACGAATTTGCAGCGGCGTTGGCGGAGCGATCCCAGGCTGGAGTTGAGGTACTATTTATCGCTGATAGCTTAGGGGTAACAACAATATCTCAAGATTACTGGCAAAAACTCAAAGCTGCGGGTGTTGCTGTGCGCTTCTTTCATGAGTTTACTTGGAAAGCTCCCCTCGCTTATAACATCCGCACCCACCGTAAATTGTTACTAATAGATGGGGAAGTTGCATTTGTCGGGGGTATGGGAGTTTCCGATCACTGGGATGGTGTCCAAAAAAAGGAAGTTACAGATCCCTGGCTCGATTTGGAGGTTTGCTTCACTGGGCAAATCGTCGTTACCCTAGAAGGGATCTTCATGCAACACTGGCTTTACGAGGGAGGAGTAGCTAGTCTTAGGCCAAAACTATTCAAATCACCTGTGATGGGTGGTGCAACTGTCCTAGTCACACCAAGTAGCTCTCCGGCTGCCAGTTCTACTGTTTGTGCCCTTTTTTACACTACTTTTTTGGCAGCAACACAGCGGATTTGGCTGGCTAGCCCTTACTTTCTGCCAGATCATAATGCTCGTCAAGCGCTGTTGGCAGCAAAGAAAAGAGGCATAGATGTACGTATTTTAACTATGGGATTCCACAACGACAAAAAATTAATCTACTATGCAGTACGTGAAGGGTACGCCAAATTACTAGCAGCTGGAATCGAAATTTATGAGCACCAGCCTAGTATGATGCACGCCAAAGTATTGTTGATCGATGACAATTTTGTCAGTACAGGTAGTACCAACTTAGACCCTCGCAGCCTTTTCCACAATGATGAGCTTCAGCTTTCCTTATCTGAGTCAGAATTAGCGCAATTAGTTGAGCAATTCTTTGCTTATGGAATTAGCAGAAGCGATCGCATAACTATAACAGAATGGAAAGCTAGACCTATTTGGCAGCGAGTGTTAGGTTGGCTAACTCTTTTCTTCCGTTGGCAGCTATAACTCGTTTGGTTCAGAGAATTTATCTGTTGAGGTAAGCAGGGAACGGGGACAAGGGAGACAAGGGGGACAAGGGAGACAAGGGGGAAGAAATGCTTGGCCTTTGACCAATGACCAATGACAAATGACAAATGACCAATGACCAATGACAAATGACCAATGACAAATGACAAATACACAATTTAACTTTTATTTTTACGCAGATACTTAAAAAATGAAATTACTTTCAGAGCCTTTAAGCACCGAGTATTTAAATATAGAAATTTCGGGACTATCTAAGTCATTACGGAATTCTAAGATAGTACAAATGTCAGATTTACATTATGATGGACTGCTGTTATCTGAAGAACTTTTAGCACAAGCAATTAATACAAGCAATCAACTTCAGCCTGATTTAGTGGTACTTACAGGTGACTTTGTTACTCATAGCCCCAAACCAATACATCAACTAGTAAAACGGTTGAAAAGCTTAGAAAGTCGCGCTGGTATTTATGCAGTTTTAGGAAATCATGACCTATATTTACCTACCTCTAAAGCAGAAATAACTAGTGCTTTAACTGCTGTGGGAATTCAAGTTCTTTGGAATCAAGTAGCCTATCCTCTAGGCCCTGAGTTAGCATTAGTAGGACTTCCTGATTATTGGTCACCTGAGTTTAACCCTGCATCTGTAATGCGGCAAATAGATGTCAACACGCCTCGGATCGTGTTATCTCACAATCCAGATAGCGCCGAAGCATTAAAAAAATGGCGCGTGGATTTACAACTTTCAGGACATACTCACGGGGGTCAAATAGTGATTCCAGGAGTTGGTTCTGTACCTCACTGGATTTATTCATCTCGTCATAAAATTCCCGAATTCCTTTGGCCTTGGATACCCTTTTTAAAAGGAAAATGGCCGAAAGTTGTGAAGAATTGGCAATGGAGCCAAGGTTTACATTGGGTAGGTACAAACAAGCTTTATGTTAATCGTGGTTTGGGAACTTTTCCGCCTGGACGCTGGTATTGTCCTCCCGAAGTAACAGCGATCGCTTTGGTTTAATATTGACGCTCAAAGATTAGGCAATATGAGTGACCAACTGACACAAAAAATTCAACAGGATTTTGATAGAATTGCCTTACTTCAACCTGTACAATGGAACCATAACAATCATTACCATAGTTTTTTACTCAAGCAATTACCACCCCATTGTGAGAAGATTTTAGATATCGGCTGTGGCACTGGTGTTTTTTCTCGTCTGTTAGCTCAACGGGCCGATCAAGTTACTGCGGTAGATTTATCTCCAAAAATGATCGAAGTCGCGCAGGAACAATCTCAAAGTTATCCAAATATAGATTTCCAAGTAGCTGATATATTGCAATGGCAATTTCCTGTTGAGTATTTTGATGCTATAGCGTCGATTGCCACAGTTCATCATTTACCCTTGGAAGTATTATTGCCCAAAATTCAGGCGGCTCTCAAACCTGGTGGTAAGTTTTTAATTCTAGACTTGGTTAAATCAGAAGGGATACAAGATATACTGAGCGATGCGATCGCTGTTCCCTTACATTTGACATTGCAACTGTTAAAAAACAAACGCCTCAGACCGACACCAGAAGCGATTGCAGTATGGCAAGAGCATGGTCGCACAGACAAATATCTCACGCGATCGCAAGCAAAACAAATATATCTGAAGTCGTTAACCGAAGCAAAAATCAGAAAGCATTTGTTCTGGCGATACTCAGTTGTATGGGAAAAATCATTAACAGCAACTTAAATACACAGCATCGTAAAATGGGGCTGATTGCTATGCTTCTCAAATAGCTAAAAAATTTGCTATTTTTGTTTTTAAACAAAAATCTAGAAACTTGCGGGCAATTCTCCTCAATTCTCGGCATACTTAAAGAGGGAGAGCATTTTAGACAACTCCCTGCTATTTGAGGCGTGAAGGTAAACCAGCGACAATGAGACGTACAACCACTAGTAGATCGGCTAATAGTTCTAAATCTTCTGCATTCCAATCTCCTATATTTAACTTCACCACCATAGCGATTTTGGGGGGCGTCCTTGTGTTAGGGATTGGAATTGGCATTGCTTTTAGCTCTACAACCACTTTGTCCCCATCAAATGTGGCTTCCCGTGAATTTATTGATACTAAAGCACCAAACCCTGAGATTTGCGTGCAATACGGAGCCAGCGCTATGGTGATGGACGCCAGACTTTTTGTAACTCTCAACCCTTTCAATGTCTACGTTGCTCAACCTAGTATGCGCCCTGGATGCGTTCTCCGCCAAAATAACTGGGCACTTTTAGAGCAGCGAAAGCTAGTAACATCTGACCAGGTAAGAGAATGTAAGAACCGCCTGAACACTTTTGGTTTCACAGGTAACTTGGACACTGACAAACCTGATATTAGATGTATTTACCAGAATGAGTCGGCTCAAAACTTTTTCATGTCTCAACCAGGAGCAGTTGCGCCAACGCAAGAAACGGATAGATTTTAATAGCTTGGCAACGAAACTTGAGATTTAAAGAAGATAAAAAAGTAGGGGAAGCTAGCGAAAAATTAATTTATAATTCATTCTCACCTCTCTAGCTCCTCGCTTCTTTTTATCGCCATTAATTTCTTGTTTTGGGAATAGGTTGACCAAACTCAATCACCGTTGTTTCGGGAACATTAGGTGGATATTGAGGAACTGTAGGGATGGGAAAATCAGGTTTAGCAATAGCAGCAGGGTTGTTAAAGTTACCAGGTTGATTTGAGAAAATAGGTGGAGGAAGTGTAGAACTGGGTAGTTGAGATTGGTTGTTAGGTGTAAGGGGCGGTACAACGACAAAAGGTTGTTGTTGGTTAATAGGTATTGCAGGCAAGTTGTTAGATGGTGGCGGTAAAGTAAAAAAGGGTAATTGTTGGTTAGTAGTTGGTGGTTGGCTAATAGGTTGTTGTGGATAGTTATATGGGAATTGCGGTAAGTTGCTAGGTTGTTGTGGGTAGTTATAAGGATTTAACGGGACGTTTCCAGGCAATTGCGGATAGTTTCCTGGTTTTGCAGAGTTTCGATAACCAGGGCTGAAAGGACGTAAAACCCAGCGCGTAGGGTTTTTTTTAGATAAAGGTTGCAATTTCATCTGATTAGGATCGAAAAAATTCCCTGGTGCTAAATCTAAAACAATCCGAGTTACGCCTGTGTTCAATTGGGAAACGCGAACTCTTTGGATAGCTCCAGAATAATTTTGTTGTGTAGGAACATATCCCAATTTGGTATTGGGTAAATCTACAACAATACGTGGAGGTTGTGCAAGATAGAAGTGATGAGGTGTTGTACCTGCTGAAAGAGCAAATTCTAGTTGTAAAACCTCTGGAGAAAAACGCCAATTATCCAGCCTGGCTAATGGAGTGGACACAAGTGGTACATTGGGATAATTGGGTGCTTGTGGCGGCTTCGCAACTGGTTTGGCACTACTGCTACCAGCTTGTAGAGTAATTGTTATGTAGACACCAAACAAGCTAATACCAAATAGCTGCTGGCAAAATTTTAAAAATTGCTGAGTTCTTAAACCTTGGTCCATAATTTTTATCTAATAATTTTCTATTTTTCATTGCTGCTGTTCTTTTAATGCTTTTTAAGCTGTTGAGATTTTTCTTGAGCTTTTTGTGGTACAGCTGTAAATCTAAAATTTCTAGTGCTACCTCTTAAAGTCAATTGACCAGTAAAATTTCCTTGTTCTACCAATTGCATTTGCATTGTAGCTAAGTGAACGAGTGCATTTTGAGTAGAAGCAATATTACACAGAAGGGATCTGTCAATTTTGCCAGATAAACTCAATTCTTTATTTCTCAATATGCCTGAAAGAGAATCATTTTTGGGATTGCTAGTGGCAATTTCAGCATCAGTATTTGCTGGTAAGAAAGAGGCATTGAAGTAAATACCTGATTGTTGAAGGTTGAGTATCAAAGCATCTGGTTTTTCACAGTTAGGTATATCGTCCGCCAAAGTCAGACGATAGCGATTGTTAATTGCAGGGGGAGCTTTAAGATTAGTTTCCCCATAAGCGCTGACAGTTTTAAACAGCAGGAGAACTGAACCGATGGCTATGCCATAAAAGGCTAAGGATTTTAAATTAAAATGATTCATTGTTTCAGCTCTTAGCGACCGATTCCTGACTAGTAACCTCAGACAGCACTGAGGATAAATGAGATGTGACCTGACTATAGCGGCGGGTAATTAGCAACGAGGAACGACATTGAATCGCTAGTTGATCTGTATATCTTCCTAGAGTTTGGCGTTCGATACCCCATGCGCGGCTAGTACCAGCAATCGTTAGGTCAACTGCTTCGGAAGCTGCGACTACTGCTTGCATTGGCTCTGGCGACTCAATCGTCTTGATTTCAATGCGATCGCGTACACTTTCTGGCATTTGTCCCATCATCGTGTGTAGCTCGTAACTCAATTCGTTGTTGACTTGATTTTCTGAAACTACTTGTAAAATCTGCAATGTACAAGTATCGCGGTTGATGAGCAATCTCAAGGCCAGTATTAGCGCCAAATCATCATGGATATTTGCAGAGTAAGGAACTAACAAGCTTTCTAATCGCTCCCCTCCTCGGTCAATAAAAACTGCTACATCCACAGGTGCAGTAGTCAGAATTTGACCAACTCTGCCACCTAAGCGATTGTTACTAAAAGCCGGACGGTGCCAACCTACTAAAATCAGATTAGGTTGCTCAATTCTGGCAATATCTGCTGTTTCTCTAGCAACATTGCTCGATAGGCGGATGATAGGCTGTACATAAGAACGTGAGGTTGGTGGTTCTAAAGTATTAATTAATTCTTCTAGCTGTTGGTGGCGTTGCTCAATTAATCGGTTAGCCTCAACTGGTGTGCTCTCGAAGGCATAGTCTTCTTCAAATTCAATCAAGCTGAGGGGATGAACTACAGCAGGTTGGCGATAATTAAGGGCGATGGCTACTGCTAACTGCAATAAGCCTTTTTGGGTACTGGGATTAGCTACTGGTACTAAAATTCGGTACTCGCTACTAACAGTAGTTTCCTTCTCGGCTGCTTCCAATTCTGGCTCTAAGCGATCTAACTTGATCAGCTTTTTCGGATATGTCCATTCCAGTAGTGGTGAGGTCATAAATGTCGTTACCAATGCCATAATCACTAGCATGGTAAAGAGTACAGGGGAAATCACGCCTAAATCCAGACCAATATTGAGCACGATTAACTCGGTCAAGCCGCGAGTATTCATTAACCAACCAAGGGCCGATGCTTCCCGCTTATTAATGCCACTGACGCGAGCTGCGACATAAGTACCAATATACTTGCCTGCGATCGCCACTGCTAATACCAATGCACACAGTAACCACAACTCCGGACGGTTGAGCAAGCCTACTTGCGTCCGCAAACCACTAAAGGCAAAGAACACTGGTAGCAGAAATACCAATACAAAATCTTCGGTTTTTTCTGCCAGTTCCCTGACTAGATCTGCATTCTTGGGCATGGCTGCACCCAGTAAAAAGGCCCCAAAAATCAGGTGAATGCCAATTAGTTCGGTGATCAGAGCAGAAGCCACGACTCCCATATAAATCGACGCTACTACCAATTGGCTCAGGCGTCTGGTGCGTTGGTAGTGGCTAGCAAGGCGTTTGAGAAACCAACGTCCCACTGTCACCATGAAACCGATGTAGAGTAAGCTGGCGATAATTGTCGGGAATGCACTAGCAATGCTACCTTCTCTCGCTACCGCGATCGCTACTGCTAATAAACACCAAGCCGTCACATCATCCACAGCAGCGCAAGTTAACGCCAATGTTCCTAAGCGCGTTCCTTGTAAGTTGTTCTCTGTAATAATTCGCGCCAATACAGGAAAAGCTGTAATCGACATCGCCGCCCCCAAAAATAGGGCAAAGGCGGTAAAGGAAACACTAGCATTGGAAACCAGAGGATACAGCAACACTGCTAATAGTGTGCCTAAAGAAAAGGGCACCAAAATGCTGACATGAGAAGTCAAAACTGCTGTTTCTAACTGACCGCTGAGGTATTTTGGATTGAGTTCCAAACCAATAAGAAACATGAAAAATATCAGTCCCACCTGAGACAACACATTCAAAAATGGAACTGCTTCAGGTGGGAACACAGTAGCTGCTGCTGATGGTGCAATCAGACCAAATAGAGAAGGTCCGAGCATAATCCCGGCAACAATCTCACCAATTACCAGCGGTTGCTTAACTGACTTAAATGCCAGTCCAACTAGCCGTGACAGTCCAATAACAATCAGCACCTCAAAGAGAACGAGTATTACTGTGTGCATAGTTTCCTCGAAAGTGGCTATCAGGTTTCCCTAAGATAATTCTTTAAATCAATAGAAAATGTCAACCTTTTTATACACAACCCAGCTTCAATCCTGCCAGGTTATGATGTTAATTGTTGTTACGACACTGGGTTGGTAATTAGCAATGAATTGTGGTTAATTTAATACCTAAGTGATTAGTTGACAGTCAATAGTCAATGGTCAATCGTCAATATTTGCAGGAATTATTACCTCAAATATATTGCTTACATCCCTATTTTCTAGCTCTTAGTCTCTATTTTCAAGCTAGTCAATCACAGGCAATCTTCCATAACTAAAGCCTTCGCGTGAAGCAGTTGCTCTCCAAGACTGCACTGCTTCACCTCTGGCCTCGTAGCCTATTTAAAAATAGGCAATTAATACTATTATTAAGCTGGAAATTTTTCGTAAATTGTACCTTGTAATAAAAAGGCAACTAGTGGCGATGCCATCAATGTTGTCACAATTGCCATAATAACCATGATAGTAAATAAAGTTGGGGTAATTACTCCTTGCTCTAGCCCAATATTGAGGATAATTAACTCCATCAAACCACGAGCATTCATCAGAGCACCAATAGTTGCCGATTCACGCCAAGTTTCTCCAGCGAATTTTGCTGCTAGCATACAAGCAATACCTTTACCCAAAATAGCGATCGCCACAATTAACAGCGTAATTCCCCACAACGTAGGTGTATTTACTAGCCCTATTTGAGTGTTGAGTCCAGAGAAGACAAAAAATATTGGGAGTAAAAACCCTGTAGTCAAATATTCTGTGCGATCGCGTACTTGTTCGGCAAATTCACCGCGTGGCATTGCTGTACCTAAAATAAAAGCGCCAAATACTGCATAGATGCCTATGGCATCAGTAAACCATGCACAGAACATCAAAACCATCAGCACTAAAGTTAAAGTCTGAATTGTCACACCACCATCTTTGTCTGCAATTCGAGCAAAGATTTTCAATGCTGGTTTGCCAATAAAAATTGTTAATAGTACGTAGCCAATCCCACCACCAATCGCAAAGGCGGCAATACTTGTATTGGCATTCAGACTCGCTAGGACAATAGCTAGTAAACACCATGCAGTCGCATCATCTATGGAACCAGCTGCTAGTGCTAAAGTCCCAAAGGTAGTTTTGGCAATGCCGCGTTCGTAGAGCATCCGGGCTAACATGGGAAATGCCGTAATCGACATAGAAGCACCCAGATATAAAGCCGCAGCCCAAGGAGTAACCCCTGGTTTGAATAGATCGCCTTTACCATACAAGAAAAAAGCTGCAACTGCACCCAAACAAAAAGGCGCAATTATCCCAGCACCAGACACCAAACCTGCACTTTTGAGGCGCTGCTTAATCAGATCGGTATTAAACTCTAAACCGATCAAAAACATATAAATTACTAGTCCAATCTGACTAACAGCGAAGAGAATTGACATTGAAGGATTGGGGATTTTTGCTCCCGTCGCTAACAAGATTGGTGCTTTTGGAAATAGCCATTGCTGTATGTCTGGATTGATTAAACCCAGCAAAGATGGGCCTAACATCACACCAGCAATCATTTCACAAACAACATCGGTTTGTCCCAGATATCGTTTCCCAACAATAGTCACAACCCGACAAGTTATCAAAATTACCGTTATTTGCAGCAACAGCTTGAGTACTAGCTCAAAATTTGACATTTTATTTCCCTTAGATGAAATGGGGAGAGGTAGTATAGCAATCTTAAGGCAAGAGTCAACCAATAACTTGTTAGATCCCCGACTTCTTTAAGAAGTCGGGGATCTGGGCTGTAGACAGTTAAGAATTGAGCTTTTTTACATATTGCGATCGCAACTTATGTTCCTGATAAAAAACTTGATATCTTTGTAAAAATAAAGTCCACAAGGCATATAATTTTGATGCCAGCCCTAAAAATATGAGCGCTAACGAAATAGTTCTTCGACCTGCACAAGAAACAGATGCATGGGATATTAGTGCAATTCATATTGCTGCCATAAAAGCACTACCAGCAACCTTCTATTCTCAGAAAGAACTGTTAGCTTGGCGAAATTATCGTGATCAGCCTGATGGTTCAAATATCATGAAGAGTCTGAAAGCAGAACATTTCTGGGTAGCTGTCGAAGATGATGTGCTTGTGGGGTTTGCTAGTTATATTGTGGATGAACTCATAGCTTTATATGTGCATCCCAAATACCAAAGAAAAGGCATAGGGCGAGTTTTAGTTAATCATTTTTGCTATCAAGCCAGCGAGCAAGGTATAGATAAAGTACTTACAAATGCTAGCCTGTATGCTGAAGGATTTTATTCACGGCTGGGTTTTACTTTTATCGCCAGGGCACCGCATCAGTTAAAGAAAGGGATAATTGTTCCAGTTACAAAAATGAGTAAAAAATTAGATTTAGTTTGAAAATAAGGCAGAAGGCAGTCCCGATGAAACAAGTTTCATAGTCAAGCATGAAAGTGGAATTTTTCTGTTCCCTGTTCCCGACAGGCAGAAGGAAGGTAAGAATTTTTATGAATTAAAGTCTCCGAAACGGCAATTGTAGTCTCCGAAATAGCAATTGTAGTCTCAAAAATGGCAATTGTAGTCTCAAAAATGGCAATTGTAGTATCGAAAATGGCAATTGTAGTCTCCGAAACGGCAATTGTAGTCTCAGAAATGGCAATTGTAGTCTCAGAAATGGCAATTGTAGTATCGAAAATGGCAATTGTAGTCTCCGAAATGGCAATTGTAGTATCAAAAATGGCAATTGCGTAGGCGCAGCCCAACCTAGGCATCGCATTTCCGAACTATGGCTGCTTGTCAGAGGAAATACGCATTTTTACTCTGTGATTAAGACATTAGTTAACAAATCGGTTAGGATGAAGCGGAATTTATTCTGACAGGAATAACAGAAAATAGTAGAAGTTATATTTCCTTTTGAAAAAATATTTTACAAGTAAAAAACATCTATAAAATTATGAATGCAAGCGAACGTAAAATTGAAACTAAAAGCGATGCTCCGGGAACTTCTAGCGGTGTCATTCGCCTCAAACCCCAGCAATTTATTCATGTTTTAGACAACAATACTGGTGTTACCCGCTTGGAAGTTGGGCCGCAAACCATTACGCTGCGCGACCACGAACGGTTGATATTAAAACCTGAGCCAATGATTGTGGTTCCACCTCGCCACTATTGTATTGTTGCTAATCCAGTGCAACGGAATGAGGAAAATCAACCGATCGCTGATGACTTTGGTCAGGTGAAACTGCGGTATGGTGACGAAGAAATCCGCTTTGCGCAAGAACCATTTCCACTTTATCCCGGCGAAGAGTTAGAGGGAGAAATCAAGCGCTTGCAAGTGGTTGAGACTAATCAAGCACTGCGTCTGCGATCGCTGAGAGATTTCACTGATACGATTACCGTTACCGTTGACGGGCAAATTCAAACTAGGAATATCAATCGGTTAGCGGGGGATGAGTGGCTGTTTGAAGGGCCGGGAACCTATGTTCCTCGTGTAGAAGTAGAAGTCATGGAAACGGTGACAGCGCAGATAATTAAGCCCAACCAAGCATTGCGCTTACTGGCGCGACAAAATTGTAGCGATCGCTTAGGTAATCAGCGTCGATCTGGTGAAGAATGGTTAGTTAGAGAAGAAGGAGCCTATTTACCAGGGGTTGATGAAGAAGTTGTAGGCATGATTAATGCCTATGTGTTAACAGAAAAGAAAGCTTTACATCTGCGGGCGCAACGCACATTTAATGATGTTTTTGGTCGTCAGCGCAAAGCTGGAGATGAATGGTTAGTAACTTTTGAAGATGCAGAAATCCACATTCCTGATGTTTATGAAGTAGTGGTAGGGGAAGTTAAAATTACCGTTTTGGGTGACAGAGAATGGTGTATTGTTGTTAACCCCATTGATGATGCAGGTAAACCGCAATTAGGAATGCGCGAAGTACGTCAAGGTAGAACTTCATTTTTCTTGCATCCTGGTGAATCTTTAGAAAAGGGTATCGAAAAAGTTTATGTTTTAGGTGAGCAAGAAGCATTGTTACTGCGGGCGAGAGAAGCTTTTAGCGAAGGTGAAGGCGCAACTTTGATTCAACGCCAACCTGGGGATATGTGGATGATTGCTGGGCCGAGAGATTATATTCCCCGGGTGGAAGTGGAAGTAGTAGAAAAACGCCAAGCTATCCCCCTAGATAAGAATGAAGGAATCTACGTCCGCGATATTCAAACAGGCGAACTCAAGCTAGTGGGTGGCCCTCAAGCATATATGCTCACACCCTATGAAGAACTTTGGCAAAAAGAACTACCAACCGTCGTTGAAGAACTACTAGCAAATAAATTTGATCCTATTGCTGACAGGGGACAGCATCACCGAGATCAAACAAATTTACCTCAACCACAAAAACGCGATCGCACTAAGGCGGTTGTCTTTCACGTTCCTCAAAACGCCGCCGTCCAAATCCATGATTATAAAGAAAGAACAGCCCGCACTGTCTTTGGCCCCGACTTGGTGATGTTAGGCCCAGATGAAGCCTTTAGCGTGTTGAGTTTGTCTGGTGGCGTACCCAAACAAATGCATCGGATTAAGTCACTGGCGTTATTACTGGGGCCAGATTTTATGACGGATTTATTTACCGTCGAAACTTCCGACCATGCACGCCTACAGCTGCGGTTATCTTATAACTGGTATTTTGACGTAGACCGCCACGACGAACAAGCAGCCGCCAAACTGTTTCAAGTACCGGATTTTGTCGATACTGCATGTAAAGCGATCGCATCGCGGGTGCGTGGTGCAGTAGCAGGCGTCAAATTTGATGAATTTCATCGCAATTCTGCCCGTATTATTCGCGTTGCCGTATTTGGTACAGATGAAGCCGGACATATCCGCGAAGAATTCCGTTTTAGAACCAATAACTTGGTGATATTTAATGTTGATATTCAATCAGTCGAACCTGTTGACGAACGTACCTTAGACAGTCTGCAAAAATCGGTGCAAATTGCGATTCAAATTACCACCGATGCTCAAGAAGCCGCAGCCCGTCATGATGCTGAACGTATCGAACAAGAAGCAAAAGCTAGGTTAGAAAGACAAGCAATTGTCGATAAAAGTGCAGCTGCAAGTGAGCGGAAAAACCTATTGGAATTAGAAGCAGAAAATGCCGCAATTGAAGCCACAGGTCATGCTACCGCTGAAGCCAGAGCTAAAGCAGAAGCCGCGAGAATTCAAGGCGAATTAGCAGTAAATTTGGCACAACAAGAAGCAGAAGCCGCCAGGGTTCGAGCCGAAGCTGAATTAGAGCAATTACGCGCCCGGCAGATGGCGGAACTCGCCCACCAACAAGCACTTGTTGGTTTAGAGATAGAAAAAGCACAGCGGATGGCGGAAATTACTAGTTCCGAATTCCGTCAAAAAGTAGAAGCTATCGGGGCAGAAACCTTGATTGCAATGGCACAAGCTGGGCCAGAAATGCAGGCAAGATTATTGCAAGCTTTGGGGTTGCAGAGTGTTTTAATTACTGATGGACGCAGTCCGATCAATCTATTTAGTACAGCCCAAGGCTTAATTAGCCCAATTAATCCTACGCAATCACCTTAACTTTTGATGAGTTCGTAGCCAGCACTTTAGTCCTGACTACGAAACTACTTTTACCTCAACATTAATGATGTGTATATTCCAAGTTTATTTAATACACCAATCATACATAATTCATACTGAATTCTAAGCTCGAGTTTATCCATTTTTACCAAACCCAAAACCTGACACTGAAACCATTGCGGGAAATCAAATTGGTGTCATGCATGAAAAATTAGATCCCCGATTTCTTAAAGAAATCGGGGATCTGTAACGAGTGAATTTTCACAAATTATAGAGGATTGCTAGACTATACAATCACTATCACAAGAGACTTAAATAACCTTACCAATTAGCTGTGTTTGTCTCATCCCAGATTTGCAAAGATAACTCCTGGAGATAATTTAATGCGCTTTCAATTTGTGCATCTGTTCCTTGTAATTCCAGGTCAAACCAACCATCACCAACAGCATTAGCTCCCAAAATAGCCGCAGTAATATTAACAATCAGACCATAGTCAGAAACTAAGCGAGAAATTACAGGTTCTTGGTGATAGTCCTTTGGGATTCTTACCCTAATTCGTTTAATTTGATTTGTCATTTGCCATTTATCCAGAGTCAAAAGTCAATAGTCAACAGTCATTTCTTCTTCCTCTGCTTCCTCTGCTTCCTTGTCCCCCCACACTCCCCCTACTTCCTCATTCCCAATCCCAACTCAATCCACATCCTTAATGCGGGTTTTGCGTTCTAAAATCTCTTTCAACACCAAAGTGACTACTGCTAGTAGCGCTAACAGTACAGCGGCGGAAAATGCAGCTTCAGTTTCATACTGTTTGTAAGCATCTTCAACAAATAGTGGTAAGCTCTGGGTTTTATCAGCAATATTGCCAGATACTACTGAAACCGCGCCAAATTCGCCCATTGCTCTAGCATTGGTTAAAATTAAGCCGTAGAGTAAACCCCAGCGAATACTGGGTAGGGTGACGCGCCAAAATGTTTGCCAATCGTTTGCGCCGAGTGTTCTTGCTGCTTCTTCTTGATCCTTGCCAAACTCTTCTAAAACAGGAATTACTTCTCTAGCGACAAAGGGCATACTCACGAACGCGGTAGCCAATACCATACCAGGAAAGGCAAAGATAATTTGGATATCATGCCCTTGCAGCCAAGGGCCAAACCAGCCATTTCGCCCATATAGCAACACAATCATTAATCCAGCAACTACGGGCGAGATCGAAAAGGGTAGGTCAATAATACTTAAGACTACAGCCTTACCAGGAAAATTATGACGAGCGATCGCCCAAGCTGCACAAAGTCCAAAAACTGCATTGATCGGCACAGCTATCACCGCTAGTATTAGCGTCAGCCAAGCTGCATGGAGAAAGGCGGGTTTGGATAAGTTAGCAAAGAAGGGGCCAACCCCTTTACCGAAGGCTTGGATAAAAACGTTGATTGCTGGGATATATTGAACTAAAGCTAAATAGGCGATCGCAATCCCAATTAAAAGTGTTGGTACCCAACTTTTAGTTTGTTTGGGGTTGACTGTAGGTTTATCAGCAGCCGTAGATGAGTGAAACCTTGGCTCATTTACTGTCATATCTTCTTGACCAGGCTTGTAAGAAATTAATTGCTAGAAGTAGTACTAAGGAAATTGCCAATAAAACTACGCCAATGACAGTTGCACCAGAATAGTCGTACTGTTCTAGCCGTTGAAAAATCAATACAGGTGCAATTAAATCTTGGTAGGGTGTATTAGAAGAGATAATTACAGTAGAGCCATACTCCCCAACTGCACGCGAGAAACCCAAGGCTACACCAGTCAGAATTGTGGGAAATAAAGGTGGTAAGATAACTTTCCAAAAAGTCTGCCATTGGGAAGCACCTAAAGACCAGGCGGCTTCTTCAATTTCGTGTTCCATTTCTTGCAGCACAGGTTGCACTGTCCGCACTATAAACGGTAGCGAAATGAAGATCATTGCTACCCATACGCCCAAACGAGTGAAAGATACCTTAATCCCCAGTGGTGCTAATAGTGAACCAATCCAACCATTATTACTGTACACTGTTGCTAGTGTTAAACCTGCTACCGATGTTGGCAAAGCAAACGGTAAATCTACGGTGGCATCAATGATGCGTTTTAACGGGAAGTCATAACGCACCAATACCCAAGCAATCAGAGTCCCAAATACCCCATTGAGCAAAGCAGCAGATAATGAAGTAAGAAAAGTTACATTGTATGTCGCAAGGGCGACATCACTAGTAGCGATCGCCCAAAATCTGGCTGGCGTTTCTGTACTGGCTTTGAGAAACATCGCTGTTATGGGGATGAACAACATAACTGTGAGGTATCCCAAAGTAATGCGCCAAGTCCAGGGAATTTGACGCAACTTTTGCAGTAATCCTTTCCAGGCGGGAGTTTTACCGTCAGCTTCAAAAGAAGGAGATAGAGTCATTGTCAATAGTCAGTGGTCAGTTGTCAGTTGTCAGTTGTCAGTTGTCAGTTGTCATTTGACCAATGACCAATGACCAATGACAAATAACTAATTTTTATTTCTTCTGGGCTTGAATTTTATCGAAAACCCCGCCATCAGCGAAGAATTTCTTATCAATTTCATCCCAACCTCCCAAGTCTTGAGCTGTACCCAGCGTTTTGACCTTAGTATATTTGTCTGTAACTTCCTTACTTTGGGCTAGTGTCTCATCTACAGGACGGAATCCTACTTTGACAAACTCCTGTTGAGCTTCGGGAGTGTAAAGATATTTAACAAATGCTTCAGCGACTTCACGAGTACCGTGCTTATCAACGTTCTTATCTACTATGGCGATGGGATTATCAATGGAGATATTTACATCAGGAACAACATACTCAACCTTTTCACCTTTTTGTTGTGCCAAGATAATTTCGTTTTCATAGTTGATTAAGGCGTCTCCCTGACCTTGCTTGGCAAAGGTATCAGTAGCTTCACGCGCATCTTTTGTCAAAACAGGTACGTTTTTGTAAGCTTTGGTGACAAATTCCGTGGCTTTAGCGTCATCCCCACCAGTTTTAATCACAGAATTCCATAGCGCCAGAAAATTCCACCTAGCAATCCCTGATGTTTTAGGATCGGCCGTAATCCATTTAACTCCATCTTTGCCTAAATCAGCCCAAGTTTTGATACCTTTAGGGTTGCCTGGGCGAGTTACTAATGCTGCTACAGTTTTCGTAACAATAGCATTATTAGGGGCTTCCTTCTCCCATCCCGCCTCAATTAATCCCGCCTTTTGAATTTTTTCTGTATCTCCTGCCAGCGCTAAATGAACAACGTCTGCTTCTAAACCATCGATCACAGCACGAGTTTGAGAACCAGATCCCCCGTAGCTTTGCTTGAAGCTAACAGTTTGGTTATGTTCTTGTTTCCATTTTTCTACAAATTTAGGAATAACAGCTTCGTGCGCTGCTTTGGTGACAGCAAAGGAAACAAGAGTTAATTCTACATTTTGTTTGTTGGCGGCAACAGGACTAGCGGCAGGGGTTTCACTGGCAGAATTACTACTATTTCCACCAGAGCAGGCGGCAAGGGCCACACTCAATAATGTCCCTGCCAAAAATAACGATACAAAGCCTTTAAGCGAATTTAACCTGAATCGAGTGATTATTCGCTCAATACTCAGTTGCGATCGTTTCAGGGGGCGCGGCCACAGACTCATTCCAGATCCTCCTCTATAAAAACTACGGTTATTCTATAGAAATACCGTATACATACATGGTATATAAGATAATTGCAGGTATTCCTGGTAAAAGGCAAGAGGAAAACTGCATATTCTCGATAGAGAATATGGTGATTTTAACAGTTTGCTAGGCAATTCAAACTACTTCGGCTAAAGAATTTTTAAATTTTTATCACATCATCATAATTAGGTTCATGGCTTTTAAAAAGAACCTATCAAGCTAATAGCTGATCTTTAAGAGTCTTTTTTCTCTAACAGGTGGTACTAGGTAAAATTTCCTGGCTTTGTAGGGAGCGATCGCTAAAAATCGTACTAATGAAGCCCTAGCTTGGAGTTTTGTTGCCCAGTCCTTTAAAAATGCCGTTGTGTTACCTATGGCAGGTTTTCCACCAACCCTTCTCCTGCGGAGACGCTATGCGTAGCTTGCTTAAGCGTAGGTGAACGGGAACGCTGCGCTGAACAGGACTAGACTCACCACTTGCTACGCTGCGGGACGCCGTCCTAGCCTGAGGCAACACTCCGCGAACGCGTCTACGGGCCTCTACAAACTTGGTGGCTCCCATACGTGTATTTCAAGAATTAAGTATGAATCCTATCTAGTTTTTCTGCATCAGAAATAAATCTTCTTAGATATCTTTCAACCTGGCATTATTATCGAATTGTAGGTAATGTTTAATAATATGCTCTACGCTATTACCACAACTATTAGCGAGTAGCTTTAAGTCAACTTCATTATTAGCTTGGATGCTGATAAAAGTGTAACGTGTAGAATATGGTTTTAAATATTCTAATTTTCTTTCTTGTGCTAATTTCTTTACCACCCCAGGATAGTGGTAGACTTTACCTCTAATCTCGACAGTGTTACCTGTCCATATATCCGTAAGTGTATTACTTGAATATTGCTTACCAAAGATAGTTCTAAAAATTAATTAATTTTCTTTTTTGCTACTTTTATATAATCTTTTCAATAGATTAATTAGCTTACTTATTCCTTGCATTTTAAATAGCTTATACACATTATTTTTTGCATTTTTAGTAATTCCAGTACTGCTATCAAAGGATTCTTTAAAAATTATCCACCCTTGCTCTAATTGAATATTTTTCCACTTCAAAGCTCACACTTCACCATGTCTACAACCAGTAAGAAATAGAAACTCGATTAAATCAACACCATGTCAGATAGAGGCTTGCTCAGAATTTCTGAAAGATTCAATGATTAAATCTCTTTCTTGGACGCTATAAGCCCTATAATCTTCTCAATAGTTGTTGAGACTTTTTCGTTACAGTATAAGTCTTTTTTCCTTCTTGGAAATAATCTAGTGTTAATCGCTGATTACTTGTAGCACGTTGACACATATTACTCAGCAAACCAAACAGCTTTTTAATTTGTTGACAGTTACTTTGTTTTACTAATAAATATTTAATTAAGTTGTTGGCAGTATCAAGATTTAGGCTATAGTCTAAAAAGTCCTTAATAAAGTTGGTATAAACAATACAATTTTTTTTGTAGGTAGTTTTTTGGATCTGCTTTGTTTGCAATTTCCAGCCAACAAACTCATGCCATAATTCCCCAAGCTTAGGTGGTTGTTTAAGATTGCGTAACTGGGTAATTGTGGTTAATTGCTTAATTTCCAGATACTTAGCTAGTGTGGGGTCAAAGAAACCGCCATCTGGATGATCAATGTCAGCTTGTATCCGTGCTGCTATTTGATTTGCCCATTGGTGATTTTCTGGGGTGTCACTTCTCCCCAACCCTTTATACGCTTGTCGCTTGCTATAGAACTGCTGGCTAATGCGAGTGCTGAACTGTAGCCTTTAACTACCTTTGTCTGAACCGACACGTATATCTGCTAATTTGATAGAATCCTTGCTACTCTTACGTTTTGAGTGCATAGTAAATTTCTAGTAAAAATAGCAATTTAATAAATGACAATTACTAGAATAATTGATTTTCCGTCTTTTGATGAAAGCAGGAATGGGGTTGTTGTAATGGTCGAGCCATACAGCCAAACAGAGCAGATGCAGCAAGTGGTTTACCGCATTTTAGATGCTAATTTAGACCGCGCTCGTGAGGGTTTGCGAATTATCGAGGAATGGTGTCGCTTTGGATTAAATAATGCTCAGTTGACTGGGGAATGCAAGCGTCTGCGACAAGAGATAGCTCACTGGCATACAGCTGAACTGAGAGCAGCGCGAGATACACCAGGGGACGCAGGGACAGAACTAACGCATCCACAAGAGGAGCAACGCACTAGCATTAAAGCCTTATTGCAAGCTAACTTTTGTCGAGTGCAAGAAGCAATGCGGGTGCTGGAAGAATATGGCAAGCTTCATCATTCTGAGATGGGTAAAGCATTTAAGCAGATGCGGTATCAAGTTTATACCCTAGAAAGCAATTTATTAGGTTATCAACGTCATCAACTGCTGTGGCGATCGCGCCTGTATCTGGTTACCTCACCGTCAGAAAATCTGTTGACAACGGTTGAAGCTGCACTCAAAGGTGGATTGACTCTGTTACAATATCGTGACAAAACTGCTGATGATGCTGTCCGTCTAGAACAAGCTAAAAAACTGCGACAGCTATGCCAGCTCTATGGCGCTCTTTTTATTATCAATGACCGTGTAGACCTGGCTTTAGCAGTAGATGCAGATGGCGTACATCTGGGACAGCAAGATATGCCCATTGACATCGCCAGACAATTACTCGGTTCCCATCGCCTCATAGGACGTTCCACTACAAATTTAGAGGAAATGCAAGAAGCAATAGCTCAAGGTGCTGATTATATTGGTGTGGGGCCAGTTTATGAAACGCCAACAAAGGCAGGTAAGCCAGCAGCTGGCTTAGAATATGTCAGTTTTGCTGCCAAAAATTCTCCTATTCCCTGGTTTGCGATTGGAGGAATAGATGCAAATAATATCAATGACGTGATTGATGCTGGTGCAGAACGTGTAGCAGTGGTGCGATCGCTCATGCAAGCAGAACAACCCACCTTAGTGACACAATATTTGCTCTCGCAATTGAATCGCATTAAACCAGAGCCTTAAACAATTTAAAATTTAAAATCGCTAAAGTTCTGAGTAGTAGCTTTTGCTGCTCAGAATTTTCTCAATCTTCTCAATTGCTTTTAATGAATTTTGACAGCTTATGTCTAATCAGATTACAGTTCAGGTAAATGGGGAGAGCCATACCTGTTCATCCCAAACTCCTTTACCAGACTTACTCCAAGAACTTGGTTTCAATCCCCGCTTAGTAGCAGTGGAGTATAATGGCGAGATTTTACACCGCCAATTTTGGATTCAAACAAATGTGCAACAAGGCGATCGCTTAGAAGTTGTCACCATTGTTGGTGGCGGGTAAATCAGTTTATCGTGACTGGGAAAAGTGGTCATTTGTCAAAAGGCAATGGGCAAGATTTATTAATTATTTCTCCCCACCCTCTCCCACACTCCCCACACTCCCTTGTCCCCCACACTCCCTCATTCCAACTTGTATAGCGAACGGTGAAAGGTTTTGCGTTTGGCTAATTCTTTACCTTTACGACCGAGTTGTTCGCGTAATGACTGGTCTTTACACAAGCGATTGAAAGCTTGAAAAACTTCATAGCCAGAATTAGGGTTAACCAATATGCCGTTCTCTTCGTGCTGAATTGCATCTATGACACTACCTAAACGAGAAGCAATCACAGGTTTACCAAAGTAACTCGCCTCTAGGTAAACGATGCCAAAACCCTCTATATTGCTAGCTTTCGTATCCTGGAGATTGAGTATGGCAAATATATCGCAGGCTGCATAATAGCCAGCTAATTCGCGATCGGGTACGTATCCAGCAAAGTGTACTCTTTGATCAACCCGCAAGCGATGTGCCAGAGATTTAAGTTCCGATTCACAAGGGCCTTGTCCACAGATTATGTAGTGGACATCGACCCCAACAGTCAATAGTAAAGGCAAATTATCAATTACACGGTTAAAGCTTTTATGCTTAACAAGCTGTCCCACCGAGAGAATAACTACTGCTGTCTCCGGAATGTTGTACATTTGGCGCACACTTGCACGTAAATCACCGAGATTACCTTGACTTGTTACTTGGCTAAATTTCTCTGGCCTAACCATCGGGTTAATTACGTGGGTAGGGGTATCCAATCGAAACCTAGCTCTGAGATAATCTTGTGTAAAGGAACTGTTACAAATAATCCCTTCAGCTCGTTTAAGTGTCAATTTAAATAGCGATCGCCATAAAGGATTGCGTAAACCACAAAGAATATCATTACCGTGAAGATAGATAAAAAAGCGAATAGGTAAGAAAAAGCTTAGGAGCAAAAGTGATGGAAAGTCGTAGCCGTGTCCCCATTCAATATAGCGATAGTGATAGCGAAAATATAGTTTGATTGCTAGTACAAATGAATATATGAGATTGAGTAAAGGATTGAAAAAACTCCAATCTCTAGTCATTGGCCAACGGTATATGGGAAATTTTTGAGCTTGATCAAATACTTTATCGCCTGAGCAACCAGCAGCTAGAACAATTACCCGCTCTGGATCTTGGAGACAACGATTATATACGTATTCACTAATTACAGCCTCTTTCGGCAGAAAGCTCCGAGTTATAACTAGAATATCTGGAAAGGCAGTTTTTTCTCTAACATTTGCCGCCAGTTGTGAAATATGTTCCATAATAAATTTTCTAACTATACTGCCTATAATGTTTAATTTTTCCTACTCTCAAATAGGGCGAAGAAATTAGCACCAATTTACTGCTGTCCTTGGGCTGTAATTTTGGTGAATTTAGAATTTTATCTAGAGAATTTGGGTGTGAACTAAAGGATGAACCAGGACAATGATTTATTGACGTCAGTTACATCTTACTCACCTCAATTCTACGAGAGCAAGTGAGTAACTTAGCTACACAGGGAAATCCCTTATACGGTGATTCTCCTATGTGGTAAGCAGTAGCGTGGGCAGTTTGCCCGAGGAGCGACCTAGACTAGATTTTGAGCAAAAATCTCTTTCTGTAATTTCCATTGAGAATTTGCTATATCTGTATCTAATTTTCTCCTGTTTTATTATCTTCGCCAATAGCTACCCTGCAAAAACCTGGAATCTACATTATTTTTTACCATCAGTATTTATCCCAGGAAGAGCAAGAAGATTTGTAAAAAATTATCACTTTATAATACATAGGCTGTAGAAACATAATTCTAAATCCTTGTTTAAGCGATTGGATTATACAAATTTCAGCAGTATTTTAGAACAGTAGCTAGAAATATTTTGTTTTTAATGTTGTTAATTTTATTTTTAATTTCAATTCCTCACCACATAAGATTTGTCTATCTGATTAACAAGCATTGAATATCGGTACTGCCAGCTAAATCAATTGTTCATAGACTATTGTGGTAATTGCTCAATTTAGTTTCTATAAAGAGACTATCCTGAAAAAAACTCAAAATCCTGCCAAAATGCCAAAAAGACTCAGGTTTGTTTTGAGTCTTATATCAAGTAGCTCTTGATTGTGAAGTCTAAGGTACCTCCAGTTATATAAGTACATAAGTAGATGAGCCTAAATAACTATAGCTGCTTTGGCATGGGTAAAGGAGAATGGAGGAAATTTTACCCTTGGCTATGACAAAACATTACATACTTTGCTTTAATACCACCTCACTTGAAAGTGCTGAGTACTGAATGCTGAATTAAAATCCCAGTCCCCAGTCAAATTTCATACTTGGCGGTGAAACTTGTTTTATTAGAACTGGCTACTTACCCATAGGCTAGGATGCAGTTAACAAAATATCCCCAACTAATTATGGTAGTTAACTGATCTGCAAAAGTAAACCACATTACTTGGATGCTAAATCAATTTTTCTAATCAGTTATATAAATTACTGTAATTAAGATTACAAATTTTAAAAATGCAAAATCATTACCAGAAGTTTCCTAAATGATGAGTATGATTCTGTGTTACTGCAAATAGAGCAGTATATTCGCTCTCAGGCTGAAAGCTAGTGGCTCACAAAAAAAGCCCACCTACCCTAACCTGCGGGTTCTACTGTGGAGTACGGGAACACCAAGAGCAAACGTGGGCTAATGAAACGCATCTTCATACAGAAACAGAAACGGTATAAATTAGTGGTTGCTGCATCTGTGCAAAAACCATAAAATGCTTTTTCACCCTATGGTTTAAATGATAAGTCTCTCTCCAGACACAAGATGAGGACTAGGACAACTCCTATAGGGAATGGTAAACAGGGTAATGATTAATTGATCCCAAAATTCCCACAATAGAGAAAAGATTTAGGGTACGGTTATCTACTCAAGAAATCCCCCCTAAGCTTGCTGTCTAGGCAAGATAAGACGCGGTACATTGAAGATGTAGCTGATGAAGACTAATGTTACAGAGAGCTACTGCCAATCAAAAACTCGCTTGCTTGCTACGGGCTGGCGTTACCGACCAAGCACAACTCTCCTACGAGCATGGGGAGACATCATCACCAATACCGTTTTTCAAGCGACTGTATTATGCGTAAAAAACTACAACTAGCGATCAAACCGCTGTTAAAAACTTTCTTTATCCTGAGCCTGGTGTTAGCTTTGGCACTTGGTCACGCCGATGGAGCATTAGCTGCCCGTAGTGGTGGTAGAATCGGCGGTGGTTCCTTTAGAGCGCCTTCTAGCCGCACTTACACACCTCGTACCTATGCGCCTCCTGGCGGGGGAGGATATTACGCTCCTTATCCTGGTGGTGGTTTTGGATTTCCTTTCCTGATTCCCTTTTGGGGTATTGGTGGGGGATTTGGCGGGTTGTTTACCATCTTAATTTTTATTGCGATCGCTAATTTCTTACTCCAAACCTTCCGCCGCGTTACCAGTGGTGACACTACAAACGAAGAAGGCTACAGCAGCAACCCTTCTGTGTCTGTAACTCGTTTGCAAGTAGGTTTATTAGCTCAAGCCCGTGACTTGCAAACCGAACTCGACCGCATTGCCGAAACTGCTGATACCAACTCCCCAGAGGGGAGAGCAGAAATTCTGCAAGAAACTAGCCTAGCCTTGCTCCGCCATCCAGAGTACTGGGTATATGTTGGTGGTGGTACACAACAAGCTAAGTTAAATTCTGCTGAGGCTCAATTCAACCGTCTATCACTAGCAGAACGCAGCAAATTTAGCGAAGAAACGCTATCTAACGTCAACAACCAACTGAGAGCCGCACTAGCTAAAGAAGCTCTACCTGGTGCTGGAAATCCCGAAAATCCCACTGACCTCATAACCTCTGGCCCTGGAGAATATATTATTGTTACCTTGCTGGTGGCAACTCTAGGCAAGTATGCAATTCCGGCGATTAACAGTGCTGATGATTTGCGTCAAGCTTTGCGTCAAATTGGTGGCATTCCTAGCGAGCAAACTTTAGCAATAGAGGTGCTTTGGACTCCTCAAGCTGAAGGTGATACTCTGACTTCTGATGATTTGTTAGCTGAGTATCCTGATTTGAAGCTTGTTTAATCAAATCATGCTGCTATAGCAGCATAAAAACCGCTTGCCGTTAAGCAAGCGGTTTTTTGTTTCAGTATAAGCATATTTAGCATATATCTTCCTTGTCGATTTTAGTATAGCAAATTTAGGATCAGATGTCAATCACATTTTTCCCCGCAAATGTTGTGTCATTGTTAATGCAAAATTTATTACCATCAGGGTTGAAGGGATTTGAGCAATGGGGATTTTGGCAGATTTGCATAACTTGGGATGATTCAGAGTTTATGGTTTATGGTTCCCAAAGTTAAGGCTAAGAATTCCCCGCAGTTATTGACAGGACTTACGCAAAATTATGAAAAAACGTAGACGCGTTCGCGGAGCGTTGCCGCAGGCTAGCGGCTTCCCGAAGGGTACCGCAAAGACACAAAGGACACAAAGGAAAGAGGGTTTTAGAGGGTTCTTGCGTAAGCCCTAATTGAGAATGGTGCAAAAGTCAGTTTGCGAGTTGCAAAAGCTAGTTGATGAGTTGCAAAAGTTGATTTTAAAGCGTCCCTTCGGCAGAAAACACAACGCGAAATCCACAAATCCTCAACCCGCCATCTGACTCATTCCAACTGCGGCTGGCGCTACGACAAAGTTCTGCACCGAAACTCCAAGAACCACCACGCAGAACTCGGCGATGCATATCACCACCATCTTCCCAAACTGCGCCATCGGTGGGTGCGCCATGATAATTGTTGTGCCAAGGGTCGGCGCACCATTCCCACACTAACCCGTGCATGTCGTACAATCCAAAGGCGTTCGCTACTTCAAAACTTCCAACATTTGTGGTTTCTTTACGGTGTTTAGTATCGCTACTGCTACAGCTGACTAACTCAGGAGTAATGGTTTCGCCAAAGTGAAAGGATGTCTTCGTTCCAGCGCGACAAGCATATTCCCATTCAGCTTCACTGGGTAAACGATAATCATATCCAGTTTTTTCTGCTAACCGGAGACAAAATTCTACAGCTTCATGCCAGGATACATTCTCTACTGGTCGATTTGGCCCTTTGTTTTTAGATGGGTTGGGATTCAAAGGTTGTTTGACTTTAGGTAAAGCGGCTACGGCTTTCCACTGTGCTTGAGTTACAGGAAATTTACCCATAAAAAAAGGTGCAATTGTAACTAGGCGTTGGGGACGTTCGTCAGCATCACCTTCAAATTCTGGCGAACCCATCATGAAAGTACCCCCAGGAATCGATACCATTTCTAGGGCGATCGCTTGACTCAATTCTTCTGTAAAGGATTTGTTATGAAGGCGATCGCGGTTTACTTCTCTACCAGCTGTATCTACTGTTACTACGTCAAATTCAAAGCTTTGTAAAGAGGGTAGGGGTTTTATGGCTTTTTGTGGTCTTGTTGGTGGTGATATAGGCAGTAATATCCGTTGAGATATTGCCAAAATCTCCGCTTCTAGTTCAGATGTGGTTGTAGACTTCAAGTCATTAAGAACTTCTGCTGCGGATTGATATCTATCCTTTGGTAAATGTTGAAGCAATTTATCGAGAATCTTCCCTAAACCATCACTGATGATTATGCCATTTTCTTGCAAACGCTCTGGCCATAACCACTTAGCATTCATGGCATCATAAAGATTGTCATAAATCTGTCCATCAGTATTTTGTAAAGGCAAACATTGAGTTAAAAGACGCACGCAAGTTACACCCAAAGCATATAAATCACTGGCGTGACAAGCAAATCCAGCCATTTGTTCTGTGGGAGCGTAACCTATTGTATAAATTACTGTAGCTTGTCTAGCTAAACTAGTTTGGGTTACCTGTTTAGCACCACCAAAGTCAATTAATACGGGTTTACCATCACTATCGCGGCGGATAATATTTTCTGGTTTGATATCCCGATGAATAACATTATGTGAGTGAATGAAATCAATAACTGGTAATAAATCAGCTAAAAGTTGGCGAATTTCTGTTTCAGTAAAGGATTGTTCTTGAACTTCTTGTAAAAGTGTTTTTCCTTGAATAAATTCTTGGACAAGATATAAGCTTGAACCTTGTTCAAAGTAAGCTAGTAAGCGGGGAATTTGCGTATGATTTTCTCCCAATTCATACAAGCGAAATGCTTCCTCTTTAAAGAATTCTGCTGCTTTAGTACGTTGTCCGGTTCCTTGAACTTGGGGAAAAAATTGCTTGATTACACAAGGTGCATCTAGTCTATCTACATCTTCTGCTGCATAAGTTCTACTGAAACCACCTTCACCTAATAGCCTTAATACACGGTAGCGGTTTCTGAGTAGCTTGCCAAAGTTGCTTTGTCCACAACTTATGCAAAATCTATTGCCGTCATGATTGAATGGATTTGAGCAATTGGGATTTTGGCAGATTTGCATAATGGAGAGAAGATAGCATCTTGTCCAAAGTTAGCCCCAATATTATCGAAGTGAAAACAGATGTATAGACAAATAAATATGGACAGACTTAATCTGAGTAGATACTTAGATAAGTAAATACAGATGGAGCCATTTTATTTATTTTTAGATCTCTGTTTGTAACTTTTTAAATATGAGTATATATGAGCGCAATGATTTACATTACAGAAAGAATAATAATTGTAATTTCCTAGACTTGTCAAGGGGATGATAGTTGTATTTGTGAATACAGCTACTTTTAAAGCCTATTAATTAATATGGCAAAATGCAGTTCCGCTTCGAGAATGCGTTGGCTTTTTAATTAACTAAAAAATTTAAATTTCATCTCCGTAAGCGCGAATTAATTCTGCTACAAACGCGACAATTGCAGATGCTAAAATTAAGATAACGCTAAGAGCATTAATATCAGGTTTAACTCCAGTTCTGATGCGACTAAAAATTTCCATTGGGAGCGTGTTAGAACCGCTACCTGCGGTGAAACTAGCGATCAGAAAATCATCTAAACTCAGGACAAAGGCTAGCAGACAGCCAGCGACAATACCAGGCATTAACTGAGGTAATAATACTTTGATAAAAGCCTGTAGTGGTGTTGCTCCTAAATCTAAAGCTGCTTCCTCTAAATGGGGATTTAAGTGCGAGAGTCGGGAAGCAACCACAAGTCCGACGTAGGCGAGACAGAATACTACATGAGCCGCGATAATTGTCCACAAACTTAAGGGAATTGCAAATGCTGCTAAAAAAACTAAGGTAGCTACTGCGATCGCAATATCGGGAATAATCAACGGTAAATAAGAAATGCCACGAGATAATTTCTTGAGTGGAAACTGATAACGTGCTAAACCCACTGCCATTAATGTTCCTAGCACCGCTGAAATAGCCACTGCACTAAAGGCAACTATCAAACTATTCTGCAAAGCCGATACAATTCGCTCATCACTGAACAATTGGCGATACCAATCGAGAGTAAATCCTTGCCAACTTGCACTGTAAGGCGACTTGTTAAAACTATAAAAGGCAAGAACCAGTATAGGCAGGTACATAAAGATAAATATAATTACTGATAAAACCGCCTGCCATGCGACACGCGGTTTTTTTGGGGATGGAGAAATATTCACGTTAGTTATTTTTTAATTAATTTTTATCAGCCAATAATTATATTCTCCTTACCTTTAAAAGTCAATACTATCTAGCTCACAAGCGATCGCACCTAGCATTGATAGCCTTTTCACTAATCGGCAATAACAACCGCAACTGCTTGAAATTCTCGATTCACGTCTTCTCAAAAAGGTAGTAAGCGCAAATACTTGATAATCCTTAGAAACCATAAACCTAGTGCTAAATCAATCAATTTCAGCAACATTTGTGGAAAACTCTAAATATACAGATGTGGTGCAGTTTGAGTAAATAACATAATTTTTCTCTCTTAAGGAGAAGATAATTTCCCTACAAAGATAGAAGATAAAGCGAGAAATGAAAGCATAAGATTATAGAGTAATTCTTAACTTGCTTGGCGTTCAAAGAGAGCTTAGGGCTTAGGTTTTATTGCTTGTAATCATTCATTAAATACGAAGCTCACAAAGCAGAAATCTCTTAGCCAAGACTAACTTTTCAGGAGGTTTGTGATGCGAATTGCTCAGATAGCCCCACTATGGGAAAGAGTGCCCCCTCCAGGTTATGGAGGTATAGAGTTAGTAGTGGGGTTGCTGACCGATGAACTGGTGCGACGTGGACATGAAGTTACACTATTTGCATCAGGAGATTCTATCAGTTTGGCAGAGCTAGAATCAGTTCACCCCCGTGCCCTCAGACTTGATCCTAATATCAAAGAGTATGGCATCTATGAGATGTTGCAATTGGGTTTAGTTTACGAGCAGGCAGAAAAGTTTGATATTATTCATTCCCACATGGGTTGTGCAGCACTGCCCTATGCGAATCTTGTAAAAACCCCGACAGTTCATACCTTGCACGGTATTTTCACCCCTGATAACGAAAAGATGTTTAAATTTGCTAAACATCAACCTTATATCAGTATTTCCAATTCCCAACGGGAAGCAAGATTAGGACTGAACTATGTAGGAACTGCATATAACGGGATTGATGTTAGCACTTATAAATTTCATGCCCAGCCAAACGATCCGCCTTACCTAGCATTTTTAGGCCGGATATCTCCAGAAAAAGGAACACATATAGCGATCGCTGTTGCCAAACAAGCTGGTTGGCATTTAAAAATCGCCGGGAAGGTAGATGTCGTTGATGTAGAATATTACGAAAAAGAAGTCAAACCGCTAATTGACGGCAAACAAATTGAGTACTTGGGTGAAGCAGGCCATGCTCAAAAAAATGCCCTCATGGGAGGTGCGGTAGCAACTTTATTCCCCATCACTTGGCGAGAACCATTTGGGTTAGTCATGGTTGAATCAATGGCCGCAGGTACGCCAGTGATTGCAATGAAACTTGGATCTACAGTCGAAGTAATTGACCACGGAAAAACAGGCTTCCTCTGCGAAAATACTGAAGAGTTTGTCAGTGCCATTAACAAGGTAACAGAGTTAGACCGCCACGCTTGTCGGCAGCATGTTGAAAACCGCTTTAGCCTTCAAAAGATGACTGACAGTTATGAAGAAGTTTATCGACACATTCTGCAAAAGCGATTTGCTCAGAATGGTCGTTCCCGTAGTTTAGCTGGTTTAGGCAAGAGCAGTATTTAGGTGGATCGTTTTGGTTCACCTTTTTATTGTCTGTAGCTATTACATCAGCTAGAGGGCAATTAGCTTCCTACCTAATTAAATATCCCCCTAACTAATCAACACAGATATTCAGTTATCTGTGTTTTTATTTTTGGACGCTGCTAGTCTCCCAAAGGGTAGAGACTCTTTACAACCAGCGTCAAGCTTTTTTGTCGTCAACCTTTTGTCATATTTGTAAGACACATAGCACAAATATGGTTAATATAGTTTAAAAATGTTAAATCTACTGAATTTAACAGTTTTTCTGAACTACTTAGCGCTTTGAACGCAACAGTTAGCATCTGCCATAGGAGCTATATTTTTCGGCTCTTTGAGGATTTACCAGGTCTGAGCCATTGAAGACAGGTCTGATCTACCGGGGATTAAGAATACTTTATATTTCAGTTCGCAAAACCAGTCTTTTAACTCATGACTGTGTATTCCCAATAGGCAATCTGTCAATATGTTGAGTAACATAATCGACATAGTATTTCGTCTGAGTATAAAAATTTATTCTATCTTCACAGGAGTGCTGCCAAGGTGATTTCCCCTATTGTGTTTCCTAGAGATCGTAGGTCTGATATTCTGCCAACAACGGTAGTTGCTAAAGGCGATCGCCCATATTCTCACCCAGAATTCAGACTAAATACAGTTTTTCGTGCCTCCGTATTATCTTTGAGCGTTGGTATAAGTCTAGCGACTTTGACTTTACTGGGGATCAGCTTTGGTAGCGCCATTGCGCAAGTACCACCTGAGGGTGAAAAACAACTCTCTCAGGTTAATGTGCTGTTTGTCAACCCTGCGATCGGGGAAGACAAAGAAGGCAATGGTGGTGAACGCACTCCTTTAAAAACAATTACCCAAGCGTTAAAAAAAGCTACTCCCAATAGCGTGATTACACTTACTCCTGGCATTTACAGTGCCGAAACTGGAGAGGTATTTCCCTTAATCCTCAGACAAGGAATTTCAATTCAAGGAGACGCTGGCAATCAAGGTAAAGGAATTACGATTCAGGGAGGTGGTGAATACCTCAGCCGTAGTTTTGGCGGTCAGAACGTCACAATTGTCGGGGCAAACCAAGCAGGTTTAACTGGGGTAACAGTAACAAATCCCAACCCTCGCGGTTATGGTTTGTTCATTGAATCGAGTAATCCAGTAGTTTTACAAAACACATTTACTGGCAATACCCAAGATGGGGTGTTTGTTACTGGCAATGCCACACCAACTATTAGCCAGAATAACTTTTACCGTAATGGAGCCAATGGGATCACGATCGCTGGTAATTCCCAAGCTCAAGTGCGAGAAAATCTCTTTCAAGAAACTGGCTATGGCATTAATATTGCGCAAAATGCTGCTCCAGCAATCTCAAACAATCAAATTCAAAACAATAGATCTGGGATTTTGGTACAAGCTAGCGCCCACCCAGTTTTGCGCAACAACATCATTGAGGGCAATAAAGAAGATGGTATGGTAGCGATCGCCCAAGCTATGCCAGATTTGGGTAATGATTCCGAACCAGGTGGTAATCAATTTCGCAATAATGGTCGCTACGACATTAACGCCAGTGCGTCTAAACAAGTAATTGCTGCTGTTGGTAACACTCTTACCAACAATCGCACCGCTGGTAAGGTAGATATTAAAGTTCCCTCAACGCTTATAGCTCGGAATGCTCAATCGGCGGCTGGTGGGCCTCAAGACGTACCTAGCAATGGTGAAATCATCTTCTCAGCACCGGAACTTTCCGAAACTCCTAACAGGCTAAACGTACCTGCTGACAACCGCAATTCTCGTAATAACCTGACCATTGGCAAATTGAACCCTCAACTTTTGCCACTGCTACCAGCTAACACATCACGTGTTGTTCCCAAATTCAATCCACCACCCACCCCTACAGTCAATTCTCCAGTTCCCGGCTTTCCGGTTCCCAGCAGCTTGGTAGGTAGAGACACACCACTCAATCCCCCAGTTTCCCCAACCGCAAGTATGCCTCCTGTATCTGGGAATTCGCCTGATACACCACAGTTAAATTACGTGCAGGTTAATACTAGTGCAATTGAGTTTGCTCCACCTCAACCTCCAAGCAATTCTGTAGTCAAACCACGAGCCACAAGAGCTAGAAGTAAAAAGCAGCCATCACAAAGGCGACAAGCAGCCCCTGCGGGTAACTCAAATCTTTTGCCCGTTCCTAATTCCAATATCCCAATGGGCAATACTCGGAATATGCGAAAAGTACCAGTACCAGAAGGTTACCCGACTGGGAATTATGGTGGTTCTTTGCCGAATAATGTAGCTCCGATGGGTACAGGTTCACTGCCCTATGGTGGTACAACTCCAATAAAACCTGACTCATTACCCCCTGGTGCAGTTCCGATGAGTGCAGATTCATTACCTCCTGGTGCGGTTCCGATGGGTAGCAATCCACCGCAGTATGGTGCTATCAGTCCGATGGGTGCACGTTACCGCGTATTAGTAGAAGTAGCAACTGAAAGAGATCAAGAGTTAGTTCGATACCTTGCTCCTGGTGCTTTTTCTACAGTCTCCCAGGGTCGAAGCTTCATGCAAGTGGGAGTTTTTAGCAATCGCTCTAATGCTGAAGGCATGATGAACACGCTCAATAGCAATGGTTTAAGAGCGATCGTTGAAGTGTTGAATTGATTAAAAGGGAACAGGGAACGGGCAACAGGGAACAGATGCCCTTACCCTGTTCAATTACTGAAGCAACCGCTTCTCCATGCCGAGATTGCCCTGTAAGCCACCAGTGTGTATCAACAGTAGGCGATCGCCAACAGGAAAGAATCCCTGCTTGAGCAAATCCATCACTCCGTAAAACATTTTGGCAGTGTAGACATAATCTAAAGGTATGCCGTGTTCTTGGGTGAATTGCTGGCTAAACATTAATAGTTCATCGTTCACCTTGGCATAACCACCCATGTGATAATCACATATTAATTCCCAAGATGCGTAGGCGTAGCCCGTCGTAGACATCGCCTCATTAACAATTGGGAAACCAGAGGCGAGGTAATTCTTCAGCCAACTATCTATTTCCGGCGCGAGAAATGCCCCATTTTTGAGAACGGGAAAGCCGATGGCGCGCTGACCTTTTTGCAGCGACAGTATAATTCCGGCTAAGGTAGTACCTGTACCACAAGCAACACATACAGTATCAAATGCTGCCGTGTTTACTATTTCCATACAACCGCGTACACCGTTGAGATTGCCGCCACCTTCAGGAATGATAAACACCTCACCGAAGCGTTGCTGTAATTCTGTATGTAATGCTGTTGTTTTTCGTTGTCGGTATTTCTCGCGGTCAAGGTAGAAAAGCTGCATTCCTTGTTGTACAGCAAAACTCAGTGTCGGGTTCAGTGGCAATCTCTCCTCTCCCCGAATCATGCCAATAGTGCGGAAGCCGAAAAGATTTCCGGCGGCGGCGGTGGCAAAGATATGGTTAGAATAAGCACCACCAAAGGTCAGCAACGTTGTGCAATTTTTCTGTTTAGCCTCCAAGAGGTTGTACTTCAGCTTGAACCACTTATTGCCATTAACCCACGGGTGCATACAATCAAGGCGGAGTACAGATAAATCAACTCCAGATCGTTGGGCAATTGCGCTATAGATAGGTTGTATCGTAGGAGGCAAAAAAATTGAAGACATTCACAATTGAGAAATGGGGATGCAATTATTGTGATGAACCAACAGCGCATAGCCGTAGCTCGTCGTAGACACCGCCAAATTCGTGGCTATTAATTTAGCTTGAACAGCATGGTAGTAAAAGTCAACCCTTGCTTAATCCCTAGCTAAGAAATAGGCTGAGAACATAGAAAATTTCTAAATTTACTTGGTTATGGCTAAAGTTTTTGACTGTATCACTGAGGAACTACAAGAATTTATTGCTGCCCAACACCTTTTTTTTGTAGGTAGCGCACCTTTGAGTCCTACTGGTCACGTTAACCTATCTCCCAAAGGAATGGAGAGTTTTCGCGTGCTTTCTCCCAACCGCGTAGGCTACTTAGATCTAACAGGTAGTGGTAACGAAACTTCAGCACATCTGCAAGAAAATGGGCGGATTACCTTTTTATTTTGCGCTTTTCAAGAACCTGCCCGGATTTTGCGCCTCTACGGTCAAGGATACACGATTTTGCCAGGTACTCCAGATTGGAAATCTGTTGAGTCTCTGTTTCCTTCCTTGCCTGGAACTCGTCAAGTTATCATAGCTGATATTGAACGAGTGCAAACTTCTTGTGGCTTTGGCGTACCAATCTACGAATATCAAGGACAGCGGCAGACTTTAGTAAATTGGGCAACCAAAAAAGGCGAAGAGGGAGTTAGAGAATATCAACAGCAAAAAAATCTTGTCAGTATTGATGGTTTACCAACTCCACTGAGCAATTTACCTGGGGGTTGAGGAAGAATCAGGAGAATATCAACGACAAGAGAGACAAAAAGGAGATTTAGTTACTAACATCGCGATGTTTATCAATAACATCGTGGCGTTCATCAATAACATCGCGGCGTTCATCAATAACATCGCGGCGTTCATCGATAACATCGCGACGTTTATCAATAACATCGCGACGTTTATCAATAACATTGCGACGTTCATCGATAACATCGAGGCGTTCATCGATAACATCGAGGCGTTCATCGATAACATTGCGACGTTTATCAATAACATCGCGATTTTTTTAAATAATACCAATTTGAAAAAAGAATGTGACAAATAGACCATCTGTAGAGACGCGATGAATCGCGTCTTGAAGCAAAAATGTGTTGCAATCATTAGTTTAATTGGTATAAGTTAGGAAAAACCTATATTTACAGACCATGCAGTTAAAATATTGCGCCATGAAGAGATAGATAGCTCAAATAAAGGAAAAAGGCTGTAAATATCGATTTTTTATTCTTAAATGCTTCTCATAGCAGCCTGAATAGATATCTATTTCCAAAATATTGAAATATGAATTATTCAATTCGTCCACTGACGCAGAAAGATGAGCCTTTTCTCTGGCAAATGCTATATGAAGCGGCGCACATGACCGAAGAAGGGAATCTGACGGTGCAGGATGCGATGAATCATCCTGAATTAGCTAGATATGTTAATAACTGGGGAACTAAAGATGATATGGGCTTCCTTGCTACCCAGGTAAGTAGTAATCAGCCAGTAGGCGCTGCATGGCTGCGGTTACTGACTGGTGAAAATCGCGGGTATGGTTATGTTGATAGCCAAACGCCTGAACTTGCGATCGCCATTCTCCCCGAATATAGAAATCAGGGCATAGGTACGCAGTTACTCACTCACTTGTTGTCAGCAGCGAAAGCCTATTATCCTTCTATATCACTGAGCATTAGAAGCTCAAATCCGGCTTTACGTTTATATCAACGATTGGGTTGGGAAGTCGTTGATGGTAGTGAGGTAATCAACCGAGTTGGCGGTATTTCTTTTAAGATGAAAGTTGATTTAATGAGAATTCAACCACAGATAAACACCGATAAACACAGATGAATAATTTGTCTGTTTTCTGTATCTACAAGTGATTCAGGAATCAAATAGGATTGCTATACAACTCGTATTGAGAAAGAACTTCTGTCTCATTTTTAGCTGCTTGTATCCAGTCTTGGATTGCAGGAAGTTCTAAAATTGTCTCCACATATTTTCTAGAAATACTATCTAATTGCACATCGTAAGTGACAAATCGTAATACTACAGGGGCAAACATCGCATCAGCAATTGTAAACTTGCCAAACAACATATCGCCATCTGCTGCAAATTTTTGACGGAATTCTTGCCAAATGCTGGTAATACGGTCAATATCCTTTTGCACCTCAAGTGTTAGACCTTTACCAGGTAATTTAGCTCGGCAATTCATGGGCATATTCTGCCGGAGATTTTGAAATCCTGAGTGCATTTCTGCACTAATAGAACGAGCTAATGCTCTAGCTATTTTATCTTCTGACCACAAATGCAGATGGGGAAATTCTTCAGCTAAGTATTCACAAATCGCTAGAGAATCCCAGATGGTTTGATTATTGTGTAATAGCACTGGTACTTTTGCTGAGGGCGAATATTGCCGAAGTTTTGATGTTGTTTCTGGGGTGTAGAGAGGAATACGAATTTCATCAAATTGCACCCCGAATTGCTTCAAAGCTAACCAAGGACGTAATGACCAAGATGAATAATTTTTATTACCAATTACTAAGGTAAGTTGTGTCATGTTGATTTTTAGTGTTTGTAAAGCTGCTCAATCCACATAGATACATCAACTTCCGAACCGGAAGAGAAGGACTTTCCTGTAACAGGGTCGTAAGCTTGCCAATAGATATTACCTTGGCGGTCAACCTTTTGTATAACTTGTAATTCGTCAGGTGCTAGTAGTGTTTGAATTGCATTTTGCCAAAAACCATGCAAGGCTTGGCAGACAGATGTGAAGATATTTCTGGTTCTAGAAGCTATTTCTATCTCTTCGGGTTGCAGACATCTAATTTCATTTCTCATAGCATTATTCCCGATAGATGCTCATTACATACGAACTGTAACAACCCCTGAGTTATTAATCAAAACATGGCTTGTATAGTTTCTATAAATGCCATTTATAGATATAAAAAACCTGAATACAATCTTTTTGAGACAATTAAATCAGGAATTTTCTTACCTCTATCTCAGCAATTGACCATGAAACTCTCCCAACTTCGAGCCGTAGTTGCAGTAGCAGATTGTGGTAACTTCAGTGAGGCAGCCTTAGAATTGCAACTTTCGCAACCAGCAATTAGTCATGCGATCGCCACTTTAGAAGAAGAATTAGGTGTGCCTTTATTTGCTAGAGGTCGTCATGGTGCTGTCCTCACACCTGCTGGAGAGCGCATTTTATATCATGCTCGTGAGTCATTGCAACATCTAGAGATGATGCAAAAAGAAGCGAATCTGCATAAAGGTTTACACGGTGGTCATGTACGGATTGCAGCTTTTCGCAGTGTTGCTACCCATTTATTACCCAAAGCGATCGCACAGTTTCACGATCAATTCCCAGAAGTTGCTGTGACAATCATAGAGTGTCTTTCCTACATTGAGGTAGAACAGTGTTTGCGCGAAGGACGTGCCGATATTGGCATTACCTATTTACCTACTAGCGATGAGTTTGAGGTGTGGGAAATTATTAGGGATGAATATGTAGCGCTGCTACCACCAAACGCCAAAGTTAGCAGTTCGACAATTACTTGGGAAGATATAGGTGTATATTCCCCAGTTTTGCTATCTTGTCTACCCTGTGGACGCCCTCTGCATAATCACTTGAAAAATGTAGCAAACTTTATGAATACTATTAGCAATATTCAGGAAGACTCTACTGTTGTCAGCTTAGTAAATCAAGGGCTGAGAGCCGCTATTCTTCCTCGTTTAGCAGCTGTACCGATTCCACACAATGTCCAGGTATATAGTTTACCAATACCGCTAGAAAGAGTTATGGCAGTTGCTGTCTTATCTAATGGACTTCATATTCCGGCGGTGTTCACATTTTTAGAAATGCTGAAGAAATTTGACTTTTATACTTTGGCTAAATCCACTTATTAACGAGGAAAATCTTAAAAGGTAATTAAGAATTGTCCTTTAGCTGCTGTTTAAGGTAGCGGATGGCTGCGCTGGTATTGCGTTCATAAGCAATTTGGACACAGCTAGCGATGGCACTTTGCAAGTCAAACTCTGGAAAATAGCGACTGTGGATTTGCAGTTGGTAATCTTCTCCTTGCAGTTGATAAATCAATAACCGCTGCTTTTTAAATAACCAAATTTCAGGAACGCGGTAGGGAAGATAGTCTTGGAAATCAGAATAACTGGTCACATCAATTTCGATGACGAGATCCGGCGGTGGATCTTGTTGCCAGTCGATCCGCTTTTTGCCAGAAACCGCTTGCCAATTGTCGATGTAGAAACAATAGTCAGGTTCAATGCCGCTTTCTTGGGGCAGTTCCATCGTCACGGGTGTAAACGCATCGTATTCCCGTCCATCGTGATCCAAAAGAGTGACGACGATATTGGCAATCAAATGAGCATCTCGACCATGCACAGGTAAAGGTGACATCAGCAATACTTCTCCATCGCGGTATTTGATGCGCGGAATTGACCCATCTCCTCGCTGCTGACAGAGGATTTGATACTCTTGCCAGGTAGCTGGCAACCGCACTACAGATCCAGAGGGTAATTGAATTTTTTCTAAGGAGACAAGGGCAAACATGGCTTAAGCTCCTCTTGGTAGCGGCTTATTGCCATGATAACAAGATTGATATGAGCGATATTCTACTGCTTATTGCTCGTTCCCTTTTTCAATTCCTTAACCGATCATGAATTATGAAATTGTTGACCATCTGACGGACAATCAAATTGTGGAATTAGTTGATTTGTACAAAAACGAATTTTGGAGTAAAAAACGTACATATCAAGATGTTGCCAAGATGCTTGCTGCGTCAAATATTATTATTGGCTTAGTTGATGAGGGCAAACAATTAATTGGTTTTACGCGTATTCTTACAGATTTTATCTATCGGGCAACTGTTTACGATGTCATCATCAAACCTAGCCACAGAAAAATGGGGCTTGGTGCTAAGTTGATTGATGCAGCGATTAATCATCCCCAATTATGTGATGTTGAGCAAATTGCTCTTTACTGCTTGCCAGAAATGATCCCCTTTTATCAACGCTGGGACTTTACTAATGAGGTAGGCGGAATTCAGTTGATGTATCGTTACAAGCAATGATCCCTAGAAGCAGATGATTATTAACCCAGAAAATGTACCCAATCGGACAACTACAAATTATCCTCAAGAATTTAAATCTTTTGTGCTAGGAAGAGTTAAAAAAGCTGTAGGTAATGCAGCCGGATTGAAAAATTTTGGTGTCAACTTAGTAACTCTGGCTCCAGGAAGTTGTTCGGCTTTGCGACATTGGCACACTCGACAAGATGAGTTTATCTATGTCATCGAAGGTGAAGTTACTCTAGTTACTAACGAAGGTGCGCACATTCTCCAGCCGGGAATGATGGCAGGTTTTCCCGCGGGTGAGGCCAATGGACACCACTTGGTGAATCGTTCCCAAGAGGCGGTAGTTTATTTGGAAATCGGGGATAGAACTGCTGATGATGAAGGTCACTACCCAGACGATGATTTGATGGCTCAAGCTACTGCTAACGGTTGGATCTTCACGCGTAAAGACGGTACTTTGTACGAAAGTTAGCTGGCTCGTAGTTGCGCTTTAGCGCTAAAGCGCAACTACGAGCTTGTATCTTTGCTGCCTAGGGCTTTGGATAGATTTGATTTCGCGATCGCCCATGCTTTGATCGTTCTAGCAGGGGTAATTACCATGCCCTAATTTTCTGAGACAGGTAGGTAAGCTATAGCTATCTACAGATGAAATTACTCAGATAAATTTTGCACGTAGGTGTACTTATTCTATAAGAGTGATTATAACTAGGTTATTATTTATCGCTGTCATAATTTAAACAATTGAATTGCAACAACTAATGGTGAACTCTACCCTCGTGACCACACTCTATGTCAACTCTGTACAGGGGAATGATGCTAACGCTGGTTCACGGTTGAGTCCCTTTAAAAGTCTCACCCGTGCCTTAAAAGCATCTACAAAATCTACAATTATTCAGTTGGGGCCTGGTACGTATAGCGCTGCTACTGGTGAGGTGTTTCCACTAATGATCCCTGCGGGGGTGATCGTGGTAGGTAATGAAGCCAGCAAAGGCGCTGGCATTGCGATCGTTGGTAATGGCACTTATCAGAGTCCTAGCTTTGGTATGCAAAACATTACGCTGCTATTACAGGAAGACGCCAGTCTCCGGGGCGTAAGCGTCACAAATACCACTTCTAAAGGTACTGGTGTCTGGATCGAATCTACAGCACCAACTGTAGCTAACAATACATTTATTAACTGTGCGCGGGAAGGTATATTTACGACAGGCACAGCTAAACCTGCAATTTTAGATAACGTATTTTTGCAAAATGCGGCCAGTGGGTTGACGATGGCACGTAATAGCAAAGGCGAAGTCTTGCGGAATGTTTTTCAGAAAAATGCCTTGGGGATCGCAATTAGTGACTCTGCTGCTCCTTTGGTGGCAAATAATAAACTATCAGAAAACCAAACCGCGATCGCTCTTTCTAGAGATGCACGACCTGTACTGCGGCAAAATCTGATTACCAACAATATCCAAGGTGGTCTGTTGGTAAATGGTAATGCGATCCCCGATTTAGGTAGCACTCAAGACGCTGCTGGTAACGTTTTTCGCGATAATAAAGAATTCGATTTACAAAATGTCACATCACAGCCGCTGATTTCTGTCGGTAATCAGTTGAATCCGATCCAGGTAAAAGGAGCAGTAGATTTTCTCTCAGCTACGGTAGAATCTGCTAGTCAAGTATCAGTTGGCACTAGTTTTTATGACCTAGGTGGACATTGGGCAGCGGCTTTTGTCGAAGCATTGGTTAGTAAAAACTTGATCAGTGGCTTTCCTGATGGTTCCTTCAGCCCAAATGCCCCGATCACTCGTGCCCAGTACGCTGCTATAATTGCCAAGACTTTTCCACCACCCAATGGTAGCAAAGTCAGTAATTTTACGGACGTAAAACCCGACTATTGGGCGGCATCAGCCATCTTGCGTGCTGCCAACATGGGTTTTATCAGTGGATTCCCTGATGGGACTTTTCGGCCGGGACAAAACTTAACCAGAATTCAGGCAATAGTATCTATCGTGAATGGTTTGAAATGGAGTGGGGGAAACCCAAATGTGTTGAGTGTCTACCGCGATCGCGCCCAAATTCCCAGTTACGCTACTAATGCAGTGGCAATTGCCACTCAAAAACTATTAGTAGTGAACTATCCAAAAGCTGAACAATTAGAACCACTGCGGGATATCAACCGCGCTGAGGTAGCGGCAATAATTTACCAGGCATTAGTAGCTATTGGTCAAGAAAAAGCGATTCCTTCGTCCTATATTGTCAATCCTGATGTTGATATTCCTTCCTTTAGCGACCTGAAAGGACATTGGGCAGAAGCATTTATTCGGGCATTAGTGAGTATGAGCTTAACTACAGGTTTTGCTGACGGTAGCTATCAGCCAGATAAACCGATGACTCGCGCCCAGTATGCGGCTTTAGTGGCGGGTGCTTTTAACCCGACTCCTAAACGTCCAGCCATCGATTTTACTGACGTAGCCAAGGATTTTTGGGCTGCTAAGGCAATCCAAATCGCGGCTAGCGGTGGCTTTGTCAGCGGATTTAGCGATCGCACCTTCCGCCCAGATCAAAACGTGCAAAGATTACAAGTAATAGTCTCCTTGGTCAATGGGCTGGCCTTACCAGCAGCCGATAATGATACCTTACTTGTTTACAGCGATCGCAATGCGATTCCCGAATATGCCCGTAAAGCTGTAGCCACTGCGACCCAACAGCAAATAGCAGTGAATTATCCCGATCCTAAGCAGCTTGTGCCAGTTCGTGAAGCGACACGCGCCGAAGTAGCAGCTATGGTTTATCAGGCATTGGTTGCTATCCAGCGCACAAGTGCAATTAAATCACCATATATCGTGTCGCACACAACCAATTGACCAAGTAGAATAAGAAACATTTCCTATTAATTTAAAAATACTTGGGCTAAAACCCTGTAGTTAAAAGTTATTTCGCCTATACGCAATGGGTAGAAAATATCACCTATGTCTGAAGCTCATAGCTCGATGTTAAAACCAGTTACAGACACTTCTAATGACTTGGCGACTGCCTTATTAACTCACTATAGCTTTGACCTCAGTGGTTATAGTGTCAGTGAGCTAATTAGACGTTGGAAACACCATTACCCACTTGAGTGGATACACATTGCAGTGATCGAAGCATTGTATCAAGGTCGCTATAAAGCAGTGTCCGTACAGCAAATTTTAAACTTCTGGCAACGGCGGGGTCAGGCTACCTATCATTTCAACATGGAATTTGAACGCCTGATTTGCAGCAAATTTCCTGAAAGCTTAACCTCAATTTCAACACCAGTTTTATATCCTGCTAAGAAAATCACCACTGTTGAGAAGACTAATTATCATTTAGCATCCTCATCTGTGAACAGTGATCCATCACCAACCAAGGTGGATCGTGACTATAGCCAAAAAAAACTTGCCCCGTTAAAAGTAGTGCGTGAAGCAGAAATGCAACTTGCTAGTAAAGGTACAGAAGGCGTTGTAGTATCTTCTACACCTACGGCTATCAATGCTGCCACAACTCAAGTGGACTCTGAGCTACAACCCAGCCTCAAGACCGAAAATAGCCTTCAGGCTGATTCTCCAGTTTCTCCAGCCAGTAATAAACCACAGCAACTACTGTCAGATGGTGTCAATCATCGGGCCATTGGGCAATTTACCCCCGATAAAAGCGATCGCACCGAATCATTCACATCAAAACTCAAAGCGATGTCTGGCGGATAAATACGCCGAACAACCTAATACAAGAGAAAATTTATATTACTAACAAAGAGGACAGAAGCGAGAGTAAGTTTTAGTTTGAATTAATTTCATCTACTTACATATTATTTTAACTAGGGTTTTACATCATTGGTTCTGGAACTAGCCCAAATTTATCTGTGTGTATCTGTGGTTAATTTTTTAAATTTTACCTTTACTAATAACTTGCCATTTCCGTGGTTGATAAAATAAAGAACGACTCGTAATCTTGCTAGCTTTCACAGTAAATCGAAAAGATTCGACTATATCAAAAGAACATACACCTTCTTTTATATATATTTTGGCACTGTATAAACCGGGTAATAAGCAAAAATAAGGCATCTGCATTTGGATTTCAACTCTTCCGGGAAGTATATTTAAAGGTTCATTATCACTGGCAGAGGTTATATATAAAATTCGCTCATTTTGTCCAGATAAAGCAGTAATAGATACACCTAAATTTGCATAATCAACTTTTTTGTAGGCTTTACATTCTACGCATAAATAAGCTAATTCCCCACAAAGAGGAGCCGCAAGTATATTGCCTTGCTCATCTTTAAAACTTAGAGAAATAATATCTACACCTAAACTTTCACTCTGCGGTTTTTCTGGTAAAAACATCATTCCTAAAGATGTTTCTGTACCAGCTAAACTTAAATCTTCTTCGTATTGACGAATTACGACTTCTGTCTCGCCATATTTAATTAATTCGCCTTTGGCAAGATATAGAGAATTTTCACATACATTCAAAACCACATGGGGATTATGAGAAACTAAAATAAAAGCTGTACCAGCTTCTCTAAGTTTTGCTAGTTTCTGATAACATTTGACTCTAAAATTGATATCGCCTACAGCTAACACTTCATCAATTAATAAAACATCTGGTTCTATGTGAACTGCACAAGCAAAACCCAATCTAGCCGCCATACCAGAACTATAAGTCTGTACAGGTGCATCAATTGCATCTGCAATACCAGCAAAATCTATGACATCTTGAAATCTCTCTGCTATTTCTTTAGTAGATAAACCCAGAATTGACATATTAGCATAGATATTTTCTCGCCCTGTAAGAATCGGATTAAACCCTGCTCCCAAAGCAATTAATGGAGCTAATTTTCCCCTAACTTTCACACAGCCAGTATCAGGATTAATCAGTCCACTAATAATGCGTAGCAGTGTACTTTTTCCGGCTCCATTTGCTCCCACTAATCCTAAGGCTTCTCCCCGTCGTAGTTGAAAGCTCACATCTTTTAGTGCCCAAAATTCTTGTTGACGTAGAGTTTCGCTATTTCTATTTCCGCCTATTAGCTCTTTACAAATGTCTTGAACCCCATAAAATAAAGACTGTTTTAAGTTTCGACAAAACTTCTTAGAAACTTTGTCTACTGAAATTAATAATTCAGAATCATCTCTGAAATTCATCATCTTTAAGAACTGACTCTTTCAACCACAAAAGGCATAGCCAAACGGAAAGTAACCCAGGTGATTATTAAGCCTACTAAGGTAATTGCACTTACCACCCAAAAACGATAAGGGTCTGATATGACTCCTGTTGTTGCTAACTCTCGCGCTGTTACTAGTAAAGGAGTGACAGGATTAAGCTGTACTAAAAATCCAAAAATTCCCTGTTTTGGCACTGGATAAACTACTGGAGTTAAGAATAGCCAAAAGCCTGTAATTAAACTTAAACTTCTAGATATATCTTGATATAATACTCCTAATGGCGCTAATAAAATTCCAAAAAATACTCCTAGCAAAACTAAATTAATTATTGCTACTGGCGCAAGAATTACTGTCCAAGTTACAGATATCTGAAACCAGAAGAAAAATCCCACTATTAAAATTAGCTTGATGGCAAAGTTAAAAAATACCTCGCCTATTTTTGCTAAAATCAGTGCTTCTCTAGGAAAGTTGACTCTTGCTAACATCGGTTTTGCTACTGTCACAGCTTGTACTGGGCCATTTAAAGCTTCAACAAATGTTTGCCATAATGCAGTGCTGAACATCACATAAGCTGGATAAGGCAAATCTGTAGCTTGAATATTAATGACATTCGCATCATGAGCAAGGGTAAATCCCGATGCCATAATAATTGGTGGTAAAAAAGCCCAAGCTATTCCGAAAAAAGATTGACGATACTGTGCGCTAATATCTCGTACCATTAACCGCCAAGCAAGTTCACGAGAAGCTAGCAAGTCTCGCCACATTTGTTTACCCAATTGTATGGGATGTCTCAACTTACTTTCAGGCGTATAAATCACCTCTGGTAGCTGAGAATTTAAACGTTGATGCTGCTTCATTATTTCTCACCCTTACATAAAACCGATCCGAAGCATAGATATCAAGTACGGGGTATTTCAGTTTGAAGATGTAGGCATCAACTAGTTTATAGGTTCTGAGGGTCTGACGGTCTAACTGACCGCGTTCTTCAAATTCAATGCAGTGTTTAAATTAGTTTAGGAAAGATAATGACTTATTTAATACAGGACTCGTATTTGATTTTTGAACAAAACTGAGTACAACTTTATTCCTTGTTTTCTGTTCCCCGTTCCCTGTTCCCTGTTCCCTCTCCTACGAGTGATTCAGGAATCAAATCAGATTCCTATACATACGCATTATTTATGGCATTATAAAATCCAAAGGTGAACAAACCTGTATTTAAAAGAAATATGAAATTGAGGTAATGGTGTGAGTACATTTCTGTCTGGTGTGGCTGTATTCCTCTCTACTGTGGCTTTAATATGTGGTGGCTATGCAGCTTACGAAGTTTTCAC
Source organism: Nostoc sp. T09 (assembly GCF_002154695.1). GTDB lineage: Bacteria > Cyanobacteriota > Cyanobacteriia > Cyanobacteriales > Nostocaceae > Aulosira. The sequence goes on along the minus strand of NZ_MTAV01000210.1, from coordinate 14,706 downwards.
ACTGCGACAAACGCTAAATACCACCAACATTAGCACGGGGGTTAGTCCTGCTGTTGTTCCAACCTCTGTCGCAAAATCAATTTCTCCAGAACCCACAGCATCGCCAGAAAAAACAACACCAGCATCTGTCGCTATCTCAGTACTTCAGCCTGGTCAATTTGTGCAGCCTGCGTTTGGAAATAAGGCAGAAGTTGAGTTACTTTCAGCAAAAAGGATTAAAGATCCAGAAACCGGAAACCGTGATGTGGTGAATGTGCAGATGCGTATCCGTCGCCAAGCTACAGATGGAGTTGGTGGTGGCGATATTATATCGGTTGCTAGTACAACAGCTCGTAATCCTGAAACCAGTGAAACCTACAAAGCAATTGCTTTAAATCGCTCAACAGGAAGTGTTTCTTTGCCCCTGCTACGTCCAAAGGCGTCAGCAGATGCCTATGTCTGGATCAGGGTTCCTGATGGTGTCAAGAACCTGGACATTTTTGTACCAGATACAGCTGCGTTTAAAAATGTACCAATTTCTAACTAAACTTCTACCTGGATAATACTGTGATCGCAAATTTCACCAACTTGTTATCAAACCGTTGAATACCCTATCCATCAGACGCAGGATTTTACTCACCACCCGAAAGCCAAAGTTGCCAATAGACAATTTTCGGGCAAAAGGGTGAATAATTGTCATGTGCCGTCTTGATCCCAAGCGTTTGTATCTGTTTTGGAAATATTCATCTTCGGTAAGGTTCCACTTTTGGCGTAAGTGTTTGAGACTTGCCAATTCCCAGCGATCGCTCCACCGCAGCATATAGTAATGTAGGTCTGTCCACTCTAGTGGTGGCCCTGGTACATAAGTGACGAGAGATTTCGGTTCGAGGTAGACTGTACCGCCAGCCTCAGCTACCAACATGCACAAATCGACATGTTCTTTGGTGGAAAGCAGCGCTTCATCTAAAAAACCAATTTGCTGAAATATTTCTGTACGTACCAACATACAGTGAAATTCTGCTAACCCCGTTTTCTGCTGTTGTAGCTGGGGTTGCACATCTGCTACTCGCCGACCTTGATAATATATCTTCTCAATAATCCGCCGTCTGTGCGTTTCTACCTTAACTCCGGTTTCGCCTCCTGCACAATGTACTTCTTGATGTAGAGGTGTACCCTGACACAGAAGAGGACTGACTACGGTTGCTTCTGTTGCTTGCGTACAGTCTACCAATGGCTTGAGCCAATCTGGAGTTACAACTACGTCGTTATCTAGGAAAACAACATATTGGCTGGTAACTTGTCGCAGTCCTATATTTCTAGCGCAGTTTGGAGACAAGTAACGATCGCTGCGAATCAGTTGAAATTGCTTTTGTTCTGCTTGTTCTGTTAAATAATCTCTGATGTGAGGAGGTGAATTGCCATCTACATAAATTAAATTAAATGGATAATTTGTATGCTCGTAGATGCTTTCTAAAGATGCGCGGGTATAGCTAAAACGCTCTCGTGGAACAACAACAATTGTAACTTTGGGTTCTGCGATCGCTGATAAATTCATCTCTCTATTAATATCCTTGAGAATTCAACCTTCTGGTTTCAGCTAAAGCTGGTTCTAGTAGCGGTAAATTGTGACTACTTACTCGTTGATAAATTTGTATCAATTCATCGTTAAGCTTATTAATATCGTAGTGTGCTTCTACATAAGCACGGCCTGCTTGACCCATCTTTGACCACATTTCTGGATGCTTGATTAGATAAGTTAATTTTTCGGCGATCGCATCAACATCCCGTTCTGGAACCAGAAAACCAGAAATTCCATTTTCTACCAGTTCAGGAATACCACCATGTAGCGTACTGATGACTGGTAAACCCATAGCCATTGCTTCTTTTAAAGTGTTGACAGGAGCATCTTGATTACCATCACGAGTTGTGACACTAGGAGCAATAAAAATATGGGATTTATCAAGAATTTCAATAATTTCTGGCTGATTTCTCCATCCCAAAAGCTTTATTTGACCAGCAACATTTAATTTTTCAATTAATTGCTGTAACTCTACTTGCAAATAACCATCACCAATGATGTTATATTCGATATTCGGGTAACTTTTTATTACCTCAGCAACAGCACGAATGCTGTATTCTATGCCTTTCTTTTCTATTAGGCGACAAGTTGTAGTAACGTAAATTTTCTCATTTGCACCCGGAGGAAGCCTTAATTTAAATTGAAATTGGCTACAATCTATTCCTGAACCATGTACAACAATTTTTTGTTCATCACAACCCAGTTGAATAGCTTTTTTTTGAAAGTATTTACAATTTGCTAAGAAGAAATCTCCCTTCTTAAAGAGTTCGTCATAAATCTGTTCCCCATTTTCATGAACAAACCAAGTAATATCATAGCCTCGAAACGAAGTAATCAATTTTCCTTTAATAGCGCCGATATCACGCCAAATCATAGCTTCACGAGCAAATGTACCAAACTGACAATGGATAATATCGTAGGATTTAGATTCTAATAAAGGTATGACTGAGTAAAATAATCTTAAAGAAGCTGCCCATCTGCCATATTTGAAAAAATTAAGCGATCGCAGTAAGACTAAAGGATTTTTATGGAAATTATTAATTAGTAATTTGATAGCTTTCGACAGCCGTGAAAAGTGATTTGGAGGTATATGTGGTTGATAAAAAGTCCGATTCATCAACTGATACTTCTTCACATTTGGATGTACTTTAGAAGTATTAGCTGGTTGATAGGCGTAAATCTCAACTTCATGACCCCGGTCAATCGCACCTATAATTTGATTAAGAATAAATGTTTCTGACAACACGGGAAAATATCCAACTACAAAGGCTATTTTCATGATTAAATTGCCAAGATTAGCTTACTATATGAAACTTGGATCAATTGTTTTAGGGCTAGGCAGTGCCTAAATTAGGCTGTGTATTTATTTTTATATGGTCGCAATGAATTTTAATATATCTTTATGCGGAATTCAACAAAAAAAATTTGAATAAAAATTGACTTTTTGACATTAGTATTTTAGAAAAATATTTATAGGACTTACGCAAAAACCCTCTGAAATCCTCTTTCCTTCGTGTCCTTCGTGCCCTTTGCGGTTCGTTTTTTCATAATTTTGCGTAAGTCCTAATTTAGTTAAAAATAATACATCATATTAGACTCCTATGTGATTTTTGAACAAATTCCGTATATTTCAACTTCGCTTGTTCCCCTTCCCCTTTTCCTACCTCTACGAGTGATTTCTCCGAATCAAATCGGATTGCTATAGATGTTTTTGTATTTGTTTGTAGCCGTAAAACAGAAGATTAATATCAAGCTGCTTTTCTCGCTTTCAAGTATAAAAAAGCCCTCACTTTTATAGCGAGAGCTTAGTGTTTATTGATACTTTCTGAAGAAACTAATCAAAAATAATTTACGTTTAATGTGAATTAAATCTTGAAACCATTATAATTTAGTTGCTCATCAAAAAATTATGATTTTGGGCTAGTCTAGAACCTTTGTAAGATAAGCTGTTAGGCGCTAAAAGTGCATGATTATGCATTGTGGCTGTCAGTCCAAAGCAACTTTTGACCGTTGAATCTTAACCACCGAAACTGCGAAAATGTGCAATTTAAATGCGCCTTAGCTTAAGAAACGTTACTAATTCACATAAGGCGTAATTTAGAAATAAGTAAAAAGGTAAAAACCTTACTTATAAAATAGCTTCCTGGCATAAATCATATTAGAGGATACCAACCGCTTTAGCAGCAGTGGGGCAAAGAGGGTACAAGAATCCTGACTAAATGCATTATTTTTCCCTTAATCACCCCTAAAAGCTAATTTATACTTATAATCCTCTATCTGCCGCTAATTTACGTAATTTTTGGACTAATTCTTTCCCACTTCCCAGTTTATGTTTCGTCCCTAAGTCAATTAGTTCGCGTTCGATTTGTTGCCTATCGATAGCATCTCCATCTAAGTAAAACCCAAACACTATATCTACCATTGCATCTGTGTTTTGGTTAGTTAAGCGTATCAAATTTTCTATCATCGGGTATCTCCAAAAATAGTGGTAACAAGCCTGGAGTAGGAAAAACAGCATAATCACATGTATAATTCTCCCAGACTTCTGCTATTCTTCCCGTGATTTTACTTAAAATAACAAAGTATGTGTTAAGAAAAATTTTGATACTTAAATGCTTAAATAGCCTTTAGTTTTTTCACAAAAAAAACCGTAGCTGGCGACTACGGTTTTATTGAGCGAACTGACTCTAACTTGCTGTGAGAAGATGGAAGTATTACAACGTGAGCAACTCCGGCGTTGTCTAATCCTTTGAAAACATAGTCTACTGGCTCTGGTTGCATATGTCATTACTTAGGTAAGTTAATTAGGCTAGTTAGATATTTATCTAAGCCACCGTAAAATTTTGTATAACAGGCAGTCTTAACAAAGCTTGTTTAGGCAGTTTAACCGTAATAACACAGTAAAATTGATAATTTAAAACACCTCACTATAATGTGAGTAGTGTTAGTCACCTCAATTATCACTACGAGTGTATCGGAAAATTCAGTAAGCTTATGTAATATTTCTTTAAACTTACTTAGCTTAATTTTGGAACAAGAACATCAAATTGCTTTTAGGCAATATAAAACCCTGAGTCACCTCAGGGCAGGCTAAAAAGTAATATACCAGCGATAATTATTATCAATTTGCTGGTGCTAGTGTGGTTTCGTCCATTGGATAGATTTGGTTATCTATCAGAAGACATAAATATTTCAATATTAGTTATATAGCGACAAGTATTTATACTAAAAATTTGGGGTATCGATAGATGGCTATGAGATTATATTTGCTAGTTAGCAAATATAATCTCTAAATCTTTTTAATTAATGCTTTAGGTAGATATTCGATCTGTCTGCAAATTCTAAACTCATGTTTGGTAGGACACTTATGTAACGACTCACACGAATTTATCCCCATATATTGATGTGGGGATTTTATTTTTTAGTTAGCCGTTAATTACTATAAATCTGCTTTTCAGTTTCTATCTATAGTACAAAATAACTCTAAAATATTTTTGGCAAACTTGTTAATAAATAAAGTTAGTAATTTTAAGTAAAATTTAATTAAAAATTAACCCTAACTTAACGAGTTATGTGTAAATAAATTAGAATCCTCTAGATTAAGAAAATTTGCGATCGCCTCAAAAGTTTGGTCTGCGCTTTGAGCAGTAAACATTGGACCATTAGCTAAATATATGTCATTTTCAGAGTCCAACCTGAAAACGATATTGTAACTGCTGGAACTGTCAACTGTAAACGTATCGATATCAAGTCCTACGATTTCTGATAGTTTAGCTTCCATAACGTCTTTACTGAATACTCCTTGACGTTCAATAGTAACTTTGTTCAGTTTTTTATCTAAAATACAAATTATTGTGCCATTTATCGCTATATAGATAATACAGACAAACCCAGATAAAATCAAAAAAAGCCCTAGGGGATAAGTCCATAAACGGCTATCTTCATGAATAGACAATTGAGATACTTGCGACCCCTGAATAATTGTGGTTATTTGTGCTGCTAATCTTTTCTTTTGTGTACTATCTGCATTGATCAAATCTATAGAAAATGAGCCAGACTTTGTTAAGAGCAATAAAGGATAACTACCCCATGCATCAGTAGTCTTTGTATCTAGCTTTGCACCTTGTAAGTCTTGAATATCCCAACTTTTAGATTGGGATTTCAAAAAACCTTTAGTAACTAATTGACAACTTCCTTGTGTAGGTGTCGAGCGGTTACAAGTAAGAGTAGTTGCTCTGCTTAGCGATGTTACCAAAAAAATACCTCCAGCTATGAAGATGCTCCCAAAAAACCAATACAGCAAGCCTCTTGGTTTGAGGCTCAAGCTTAACAAAGTTGGAGTTTGCTGTAAAATGTTTAATCTCATCTTGCATGTTAAGAAAGTTGGCGTCAGTCAGATGTGGGCGCTCGTTTAGAACGTTTCTGACTCGTGAGCAAGAGCGAATCCTGTGGGTAACAGCTTAGTTAGTATGTACTTAAGAGTGACACAGCAAGGAGTTTCGGGGAAGGGAAGCACTAGTTCAACCGCCAGAGTGATAAACTTTCAAGAACCCGTAGCTAGCAAGTAATATTTTCTCACCCCAGCGCGATCGCAGCGCAATGATATTACATTGATTGATTGACGAAATCAAGCAAATATGCTCTTACATTAATAACAAACGAATATTAGGCTCAACATATTAACTTTATATATTGTCCAGCAAAGATGAGTTCAGGATAATTGCTAGAGCATTTTGGGATCTTTAATTAGCAATTAATAACAATTAAATACATCATTTTGTTAATACTTTGAATTTCAATTTGATCGAGTACATAATTTAAGCCTCAAAAGCGAGCATAAATACAGATTATTTTCATTCAGAATTCTGGCTTCTGAATTCTACTGAGAAAATTTTTTGCTTATGCAAATATATTGTGTTGGCTTTGAGATCAAGAAATTAAAAAAATACTAAATTATGGTGAATATTCCTCAATTAATTAGTTTAAATGTGTCAACTGCAAACTGGCGATCGCAATCCGGAGATCTCAGCGCGGCTCACTCTGATTTTGAATCGGTGCATATTTTATTGAGACGCTTTTTATGCGATCGCCATTCAGAAACTCCACCAATTTCACCTCCTCTTTGCCTTTCCTAAACCATAATTCTATGACTGAATCAATTTATAGAGCGACTAGTGAAACCTCAACAAACTCCACCATATTTACAAGTATGCTCGAACAAGTTTGTGAAGAAACAGAGTGGGAGTATGGCGAAGTTTGGCTTCCTAAAACAGACACAATTTTGGAGCTAGATCCTGCTTGGTACATTAGCTCACAAGTGAGGACCAATCGGCAAGTTGCCTGGGCGCAGTTCCGGTATTGTAGTGAAAACTTTATCTTGCATTTAGGTGAAGGATTGCCTGGACGAGTTTGGGAAACTCAAACTTCGGAGTGGATTGCCGATGTCTCTACTCAACCAGAATCCTATTTTTTACGGAATCAAATTGCTAAAGCTTTTGGAGCCAAAGCAGGTTTTGGAATGCTTGTAAGCGAGCGAAATGTCCAAGCTATATTTGTATTTTTTATGTCTAAAATTCAAAAACGAGATATGGAATTGATCGCAACAACCACGACGATACTTAAAGATTTTAGGTAAATTGTAGAGAAAGAATTAGAAAACTTGAGGTTTTAATATAAAAGCTTCTATCCCCTATTAGTAAATAAAGATTCGGCTCTACAGAAAATCTGTCTTTCAATAAAGATTGAATGCTCTAAATACAAAATTGATTAATATTCATCTGCCAAAGGCAGATCTGAGTGAAGCCAGGCTTACTGTTAGATAGGTATTGTAATAATTTTAAAGATGACATTGAAGAACTCATAGATTTGAAATTAACCTAAAAAATCGAATATTTAATTTAGCCAATTTTTTCATTAACAAATTATGCTGCACTATCGTTTTCCAGACACTATAGTTGGTTCCAATAATAATATAAAAACCCAACTGAATATACCCAAAATTATTCTTGATAGTGATTTTGGTGGAGATGATTTCTTGAGCTTCTTGTGGCTCCTTAGCTTGGTGAAACAGGGACTTGCGGAACTTATTGCTGTCACTGCTGCGGATCTTAATGTCACCGCAAGCCGCAAGTTTTCTGTTGCCACTAAGATTTTAAGATTATTTGGGTTTCAACACATTGAAGTGGGTCAGAGTGTTGCTGTGATCAGAAAAGCTGTGGAAGATACTGCTCAGATTAATGAAGTAGATAGAGTAGAGCATTTATCGTATACTTTGCCTCCTACTGCTTCTTTCTGTGAGGAATCGCCTTACTCTGATGAGATTATCATCAACAAGTTAAATGCAGATCCAGGAGAAATTACGTTGGTAGCAATTGGTCCTTTAATTAACCTTGCTGCTGCCGAAACGAAACATCCTGGTATCCTCAAAAAAGCTAAAGAACTTTTCGTCTTAGCAGAAGCTTTTCAGTGCCTGAAAAATCCGATTGCTCACACTAATAGCAATAGTTGGTTTAATCCAGAAACCTCTCAAATTGTCTTTGATAGCCGTGATGATATTATGCTTCTGTAGAAGAAATACAGCAACTTTAAATATTAAAAGATATCTCATCAAAGGCATGGCAATTACAGCGATCGCATCAGTAGCCAGTTTTATCAATAATTAGTCTCAACTCCAGCCATGAGACGCATCTATAGACGGCAAACGCCTAGATAAATAAACACTAGATTTGGGTTTTATAAATGATGATTCAGTCAGCTTATTTTTTATCAAGGTGCATGGAAACAATGGATGCAGATGAAATTATCCAATATTATGCAAAAAAAGAACGAAATTTTCAAAGCCTCGATCTGAGTCGAGTTAACTTGAGCGGAGTTGACCTGAGTGATGCTGATTTTAGCCATGCAAATCTCAATAGTGCAGATTTAAGCCAAGCAAACTTAAGCGGCGTAAATCTCATTTGGACCGATCTTAACCGCTCAAACTTAAGTCAGGCAAAATTAAGCCAGGGTTTGCTGTCATACAGCAGTTTTTGTTGGGCTAATTTACAAGAAGCTAACTTAACCGGAGCTAATTTGAGCAATGCACGACTAAATCATGCTAATCTTGCATCTGCTTGTCTAAAAAATGCTAACTTAACAGAAGCTTCTTTGGAGTTTGCTTGCATCACACAAGCAAACTTGGAAAGAGCCAATTTATTCAAAGCCAGTTTGACAGGTGCCAATTTAACAAGTGCCAGTTTCAATGATGCTAATCTCAGCCGAACTAATTGGGAGGGTGCAATTTTGAGCAATAGTTTATTGCGACGAGTTGATCTCGAAGAAAGCAAGCTCAACGAAACCATTTTGAAAAAAGTTGACTTAACCCAAGCTGATTTAGTTAAGGCTGATTTGCGTTACGCAGATTTGACAGAAGCAATCTTAAGCAAAGTTGCCCTAGAGTTAGCAATTATAAGTTACGCTGACTTGAGTCGTGCCAATCTAGAACTAGCTTCCTTGTTTCAAGCCAATCTAGAGGGAGCAATCCTTCATAATACAAATTTAGTTGCAACAGATTTAAGACACGCTAACTTCAGAAATGCCCAATTTCAAAATGTAGATTTCTCAGGTTCTCGTGTCAAAGGCGCAGATTTTACCGATGCTCAAGGGTTAACTAATGAGCAAAAAAACTGGCTGAGAGCGAATGGTGCATTAAATATTTCTACATAGCAAATTGCGATATTGATGAGAAACATTGAAGAAATTGTTGAATTCGCAATCAATTTAGTTTCTGACAAAACAGGTCAGTCATTCAGCTATATTCACAAGGTAATTCTACGAGAATCGCTACTAGAAACCAAGAAGACTTACGCTCAAATTGCTCAAGAAAATAACTATTCAGAAAACTATATTAAGTTTTGTGTTGCCCCAAGAGTGTGGCAACTGCTCTCAACTGTAGTTAACGAAAAAGTTAATAAAACTAATTGTCGGGCGCTGTTAGAACAATACATTAAACAATCAACAGCATTAAAAAATCTGGTTGAACCACAAAATAATAATAAAAATAATAATTTAACTGTCCAAGAATCTCCAGAAGGACAAGTTCCTCTAGCTTCTGCTTTATATATTGAACGTCCTCCAATTGAAGAAACTTGTTATCGAGAAATTCTGCAAGCTAGTTCACTTATTTGCATCAAAGCACCCCGCAGGATGGGAAAAACATCCTTGATTGCGCGAATTCTAGACTATGGAACTCAACACAATTACCGCACAGTTCGCCTCAGTTTAAATCTGGCTGGAACGGCTGTTCTTACATCTATTGATCGCTTCTTGCGCTGGTTCTGTACTAATGTGACTCAGCAGTTAGGTCTAGAATCTCATCTAAATGAGTACTGGGATGAAGATATGGGAGCTTTGATCAACAGTACAATTTATTTTCAGGCATATTTGCTGCCAACAATCGATGGTCCCATTGTCTTAGCATTAGATAGCGTCAGTCAACTATTTGAATACCCCAATCTTGCCCGGGATTTTCTGGCTCTACTTCGTTCTTGGTATGAGGAAAGCAAAGATATTTCAGTCTGGCAAAAATTGAGGATGATTATCTCTCACTCTACAGAAATTTATATTCCTCTCCCTTCAAATCGCTCCCCCTTCAATGTAGGATTGACAGTAGAATTGCCGCCATTCAATCGAGAACAGGTAAAAGATTTAGCTCAGCGTCACGAACTGCAAATTAACGCTGCTGAATTAGAGCAGTTAATGAATCTTACAGAAGGTTTTCCTTACCTCGTAAGGCTAGCAATGTACCAGAGTGTGCGTTCTGAAACTGCTCTGAATGCATTACTAAAAGATGCAACAACAGATACTGGCATCTATAGCCAACATCTTCAATATCAGTTATGGCACCTCCAGCAAGATCCAAAACTAATAGAGTCTTTTCAACAGGTGCTGATAGCTCCAACTAAGTTAGATATTGAAGTAGCATCCAAGCTCAAAAGTTTAGGATTGGTGCAAGTTGTCAATAATCAGGCAACGGTTAGCTGTGGATTATACCAAAAGTTCTTTAGTATCCAGGTGCTGAATTAATTCAGCCGCTACGCAGCTATGAAGGCTATTCCTTTTCTCTTATAAGAGAATAAGAAAGCTATATTAAATCTCTGTAACAAGCAGAATAACTTACTCCCACCAAAGGCTAAATTGGAAACAAAATCAGCCGACATAAGGAGTTATCATGAGTCATCAAAGGCCTGTTTTTTTAATTCCTCAATCTCAGCAAGCAAGGATGCTCAATTGGATTGCGATCGCAGGGCTAGTTGCATTGTTTGGAATTGCCATTCATGGATGGTTTGCATTACCAGAGACTATACCTATCCATTTTGGAATTGATGGAAAAGCCAACGGCTGGGGTAGTAAAAATTTTCTCTGGCTGTTGCCGATTGTAGGGTTAATAATTTATGGGATGCTGACATTTATCAACCGCTACCCCCATACCTTTAATTATGCAGTGCGAATTACCGAAGAAAATGCACTGCGGCAGTATCAAATTGCCTGCTCAATGCTCAATTGGTTGAAAACTGAAATAATTTTGCTGTTTGCTTACATTGAGTGGCAAATGTTTAATTTAGCAACCATAGAAAACCCTAACTTAGGAATATGGGTCCTTCCTGTATACTTGATTGTTATCTTTGGGACGAGCGCATATTGGTTGAGTCAATCGTTTCTGGCTCGTTAATAAAGGATACGCTCAACGGAAAAAATATGTAATATTTATACATATCGGCTATTTTATTTTTTAGCAGTTTCTACCTCTCTTGTATCTTCACTTATAGCAGTTGTGCTATTCATTTGTTCTCGCAAAACTGCAATTTGTGAAACCATAATTGCTTCTATCGTAGTAGTTGCCATTGCTCCCATCCAACGAATCATTGATGATAGAAACAGTTCTTTGAGATAGGCGAAAGAAAAGCCATCTGTGATCACAACTATCTGGCTGACAGTCTCTGGTGACATACGCATGGCAGTTTTTAGCTGCTCGTTCCATAGTGTGATGTAAGCTTGTCGTACCGAGTTATCTGGCAATTCAAAATGATACTTGCGGTCAAAGCGGCTAGGGCGATCGCGAATAGCCGGATCTAAACGTTCGGGATGATTAGTACTAGCAATGGTAACAATCCCCTCATTAGCAGCGAAGCCATCCAGTTCATTGAGAAAGAAAGAACGATTTTCATCAGTCAATAGAGAATCTAAATCCTCTAGTACTAAAATACAAGGAGCAGACTGTCTTGCTTGTTTGAACACTTTCCGAATATTTTCACTATCAGTATCATATTCAGACTGAAAACTTTTAACATACAAGCAAGGCTGTTGCATTTGATTAATTAATGCTTTGACTGTATGAGTTTTGCCATTTCCTGGAGAACCGATGAACAAAATGCCTCTTTTCCAAGGAACACCATAAGCTGCATAGATTTCTTGAGAAGCAAAGAACTTTGTTAGATCATCTTTAATATCTTGTTTAAGATTGCCATGCAAAATTAGGTTATCAAATGTTGCATTTTTAATAGATTGGAAAAGGTCGGGATTCTTTGCCCAGTAACCATCTTCAAAAACTAAAACCTCGTCGCGAATTTCTGAATTCCAATCACAAACGGCAATAAAAAAATTTTCTACTAATTCTTTACTATCAGCCAAAATCCAGTAATATCTGGTTTTACAATAGCCTTCCTGCCAACTCATTAAGAGGATATCAAGTTTCTGCCCTTGCCATTGCACCTCAAATTCTGCATTTTCGGTATATTTATACAGATGATTTTCCATCCCATCCCAGCCAGTTAAAATCTGGTTATGATTTGAGGAATTATATTGAATGTGGCAAAGGTCAGCTTCAGCATACTTCTCTAAATTAAATGTAGAATCATTACCTTCTAAAAGTACTTTTTTAGGGTAAATCGCTGCTAATTCTTGACTAATATGATAGGCGATCGCATTATTAGGCAGACTCAGCGCTGCTGTAATCAGTTGTTGGATTTTCATCCTGATTTAGCTACTTTATTAACTATGTTATGAGCAACTATACAACACCCGTTATAAATTTCGGAACGGCAAGTAAAAATTGATGATTACTCTACCAGATAAAATATTAGGGTATATATTAAGTAAGTCGGTGCAAATAATCATCACTGGTTTGTAGTTGCGCTTTAGCGCTAAAGCGCAACTACGAGCAAAATTCAGAGATTTTACTTTTCGTTACATAGTTTGGTTTTTTCTAGCCGACTTACTTACTAACTTTTTCAAAATATAAATATCAGGTGGGCATTGCCCACCCTACATATTAATTTTTTCTTGTAAAGAATTAGTTTAGACATATTTTTGAGTAAATTCATAAATCAAATCTACTCTTCCTTTACGTAACATCGCTGGATCTAATCTTTCTGTAGTATTACAAGTCATCAATACAACTAAACGCTGCTTCATTTGCAGTCCAGACTCGTCAATTATACTTTGGTACAAAGTTCCATCTAACAAACTGAGAATGTGTTCGGTTTTATTGTTATATTGTGCTACTTCGTAAGCACGATTTTGAGCTAAGTTATCAGCTTCATTAATAATGATGCAAATTTGTTCTAAATAAGTTGGGGGTACAAAGTTAGTAATTGCATCATGATCTAAGATGAAAATTACGTAGCCTAAAGGTACTAAAATTTCTTTTGCTACTGCTTGTGTCCATGCAGTTTTACCTGTACCTGGCTCTCCATGTACAACAACCGCTAACTGATGTTGATTGAGAATTGCTTGCTGTACTGTGTCTGTAAAGCTTTGAATATCTGCTGGGAACGTCCGAATGGGAAATTGGCTATGAACCTTACCCACACGACTTTGATAACCGCTTAACATTACTGCTAAGTCATAAGTAGCTTTGTTGATCAGCGGTGCCATATTTCTGGACATCAAAGTATATTGTCGCCGCCCGCGATCGTAGGGGTCAATTTGTAACCAAATATCGTATTTGGACCAGTAAGCATAAACAGTATTAATGACATCTATACGTTCCCAATTGACAAACTTATCTACTGGAAAATAAAAATCACGTTCTGAATAATATTGAGTAATGATGTCTGGACGATCTAATAGTTTCAAAACTCGCAATACAGTAATTTCTTGCAACCGATTCAGCACGTAATCAATAGGAATACTATTGCGGCTGACAAATTGCATGATTGGTGTTTCTGTAGTTAAAACTTCCTTGTAGCGATTATCTGGTGTCAGGGGTTCTGGTGTGATGAAATTCCAATATTTTTGCAGTTCTCCCCGGGTATAATCTGAAGCTACATTTAATAAATTCGCCCACCAGCTATAATCTCTTCTACCTAAAGCATCGGCATAATAACTTACTAAATTAATACTTTTTTGGGTTAACTCCTGAGTATCATGAAATAGAATTTGCCCGAAAAATCCCCAATCAAAGTCGCGTTGGAATGGCCGCCAACCGCTACTCAGTAAGTTTTGGCGGTTGTTATTTGCAGAATTGCCTTCGTTATTTCTAAAATCATCAAAAACCATATCTTTATTAGTGCAGTGGTAGTTGAGTTATTTGATACTGACGTAATATATGCTAAAAAGTTTTTTGTATTAACATCTAGCCGCCCAGCAGTTGCTAGTGCAATTAAGATAATTCTATATAATCCTTTTACCAACGGCATTCTCGCAGAGTAAGCAGAAAGAAATCAGTTAATTTTACAAGCTTTTCAACCTTTTTCAACTGCATAGTTATTTCTACCATGCTGCGCTGGACTACATATATCTATATATAACTTGTTGCGATGATTTAAATTATCAAAAATTTTTACAGGACAATCAGTGGTTAAAGCTTGGGATTCACCTCTATCTAATTGAGAGGGAGATTAAAAACGTATCTAAAATTTAATAATTGGCGAATATTTGTATTACATTATAATACAAAAATTCCAGATATGTCAAGTCGTTACAAGTCGTAGGCGGCACTAGTTTCTGTCTGCTGATTGAGTATTCGCTGTCTATTGATAAAAATCTGAAAATACGCTGATGCGTATACCAGTTGCACTATTAGGGAAGTTACCTAAAGCCACTTCCTAAGAGACCATTTATAAAGTAAATATTAAGTAGGGTGTGTTACGGCTATGCAAGGATTTGGG
>NZ_MTAV01000209.1 GCF_002154695.1 Nostoc sp. T09 | reverse complement strand
AACGCTACCTTCAGTTCCTCTCAGTATTTTCTCATGAATCATTCCGGATTGCTATATCAACCTACTATTTGCTTCATGTTCCCGATAAATCTTTTGCACGGCGATGAAAGAATAGGCTATCTTTTGGGAAAAATATAAAAATGGCTAGCACTAAAAACTCTCATTAACCTACAAAGGAGAAAACCTGCATTTTCGTCAATTCCGCCACCTTGGCGCTAATCTTGCATTTTTGCAAATAATTAATGAATTCTTATCCGAGTGAGTAACCACATATGTTCAATGCTACTGAAATTTTAATTGATTCTTTTGTTAATCAAATTCGCGAAGGCTATCGTCGCACCTATGGCGCATTCAAAAATGATTATCAAGATATCATTGCCTGGGCTGGTAGTATGGCCTTGGAAAATATTGCCAATAGTGACGCCTTGTATCACAATGTCGAACACACTATTCTTGTTACTCTTGTAGGACAAGAAATCTTACGCGGTAAACATATCCGCGAAGGTGGTGTTTCCAGTGACGATTGGTTACATTTTATTATCTCCTTAGTCTGTCATGATATTGGCTATGTTAAGGGAGTTTGTCGGCAAGACAAAGAGACTGAAGGCTTATATGCTACAGGTAAAAATGACAGAATGATTTCTCTGCCTGCTGGTGCTTCTGATGCCAGTCTCATACCCTATCATGTTGATAGAGCCAAACTTTTTATTGATGAACGTTTTGGTGGGCACAAGTTAATAGATGCCGAGGTAATTAAAATTAATATTGAATTAACTAGGTTCCCTGTTCCGGCGGCGGAAGATCATCAAGATACAAATAACTTTGCTGGTTTAGTGCGAGCAGCTGATTTGATTGGACAATTAAGCGATCCGCGTTACTTAAAGAAAATTACTTCTTTATTCTATGAGTTTGAAGAAACTGGGATGAATAAAGTTTTAGGTTATCAAACCCCAGCCGATTTACGTAAGAATTACGCAAAATTTTACTGGAATGGAGTTTATCCCTACGTCCAAGATGCATTACGTTATCTATCACTAACACAGCAAGGTAAACAAATTCTGGCTAATCTTTACTCCAATGTGTTTGTTGTAGAACATGACAAACAACAAGAAGAACAGCGGTATGTAGTCAATAGTTATTAGTCAAAAAGTCAAGAGTTAAAATTAATTATGCTGGCCTGAGAATTTTGAATTCTCCACAGGGGTTGACTATTAACCCTTGACCCTTGACTATTACACTATTAACCCTTGACTTTAACAAAACTATGGATTGGTGGCAACGACTTAAAAAGAATCCTTTGGCGCGATCTGGGGCGATTTTGCTATTAGTTTTCTATTTAGCGGTAATTGCCGCAGATTTTGTCGCTCCTTATGATCCTTATGCGTCACAACCCAATGGTTCGTTGCTACCACCAACCAAGATTTACTGGGCTTCACCCTCAGGGCAGTTTATCGGTCCCCATACTTATCCTACGACTCAGGGAGACACAAACTTAGAAACAGGCGATCGCAAACTGCTCGTAGACTACAAAAAACCCTCACCTCTGCGTTTATTTGTCTCTGGACCAGAGTACCGATTTTTGCAGCTCAGTTTACCACTGCCACCGAAATGGGACGAAGTTACTATTATCCCTGGTATACCTTTAAATTGGCATTTGTTTGGCACCACTGGGGAGGCAAAATTCAACATCTTAGGTACTGACGATCAAGGCCGCGACCAATTCAGCCGTTTAGTACATGGAGGTCGCATTAGCCTGTTTATCGGTATTTTTGGCGTTATCATCACCTACCCTCTCGGTTTGCTGATCGGTGGTATTTCTGGTTATTTTGGCGGTGTGGCTGATACCATCATCATGCGTCTAGCAGAAGTGCTGATGACTTTTCCTAGCATTTATCTTTTGGTGACTTTGGGAGCCGTATTACCAGCAGGTTTAAGCAGCACTGAGCGCTTTTTATTGATTGTGGTAATTACTTCGGTAATTAGCTGGGCAGGTTTAGCACGAGTAATTCGCGGACAAGTGCTCTCAATTAAAGAGCGAGAATTTGTCCAAGCAGCACGAGCAATGGGAGGTAAACCGCTATATATTATCCTCCGTCACGTGTTGCCACAAACTGCTACTTATGTGATTATCTCTGCAACCTTATCTGTTCCCAGTTTCATTAGCGCCGAAGCTGTATTGAGTCTCATCGGCTTAGGAATTCAACAACCAGACCCTTCTTGGGGTAATATGCTCTCTTTGGCAAGTAATGCTTCAATTTTGGTACTGCAACCTTGGTTAATTTGGCCGCCAGCGTTGCTAATTATCCTCACTGTGCTTGCTTTCAATTTGCTGGGGGACGGGTTAAGAGATGCACTCGATCCTCGGAGTTTGCGACGTTAGGTTGAAATTACAACCTTTTTCCATTTATTTAAACTTAATCTATTGTAAGGGCACAACATTGTTGTGCTTTTACCATTTTTGGCTACTAGCAGGCATTTAAACCAGGCGCAAATTCATTGCAGCCGAGCGCACAATTGCTGCACTGTGTGGTTGTACATCAGAAAGCGGCGAACCGAAATAATACCAATTTGAAAAATGATGGCGACAGATGGAAATTTGAAATGCTTATCCAATAGATGTTTCGCAATCCAAAATCTGTCTTGAAAAGTTTGCTACAGAGGGAAACCCTCCTGGCAACTTTCCGCAAAATCTAAAATCCAGAATTGTAGAACTTGAGCCATTCCCTGATTGTTTGCAGCTTTTAGACTTTAAATTGTTTTTGCTAACAAATTTTTTAGTTAATAATAATCTGAATTAAATAAATTCTCTCTATAGGCAAATAGAAACTTAATCTTCAGCTACTAGCTCATGAAAACTGAAAATTACTGTATAAGTTACTCTCCAGGTAATATATAAGTAAATTTATTGCCCAGTAAATCTGCTTGGCTGTCGTAACATTTCTTAAAATATATTCTGATAGTTTGGAGAGCTAACTTTACTATTTCAACTTTAGATATAAAAAAGATTAATTGTTTAGAACATCTAACTTTAGGGTGAGATAAATCTGACTATTTTTATATTTCATTTAGATTAAGTAAAGGTTAATCTAGATTGATAAACCCAAATCAGAAGTTAAAAAATTGAACCAGACAATAGGTTTAGTTGGTATTTAATACCATGTAATATCCAATTACTTAATTGTAGATAAATTTTCTGCAACGTTAATAGCTGACATACATTTAATTTGCAATTTATGCAATTAAATTGTTAGCAGTGATTCAATATTGACTACCGAGCCAACTAAAAATTTTATATACCAGTATTTTGTTACCCAGACTATGACTAGTTCGTAGTCAGCTACTGCTTTCAAAGTTGGTTTGACAAACTACGAATTAGACATTTTTTGGGTATTGTTATTGGCTGATGCACAAACAGTGACAGATGCTTTGGCGTAGTAACATTTCTACAGAAAATTTAAGTAGGTTGGCTGACACTAGCTCCAACTCAAATACTCACTCTCCACTAGTTCAAAACTAGAGGACTTTTTCTGTGGCGATGTAATAACAAAATAAATGATTTTTTGCATGAAGAGGAGCTATAAATCTAGCTCAACCTATTAGCAATAGGAATTTCGCAGGGGGCAAATATAAAATGACTATCGTACTAGCAGGAGACATTGGCGGTACCAAAACAATTTTACAGTTGGTCAAATCAGAACAGCAAAAAACAGTTCAGGGCTTACCTAAGCAAACTACCTTGTTCGAGCAGACATACGCTAGTCAGGAATTTCCCGATCTAGTGCCGATGGTACGTAAATTTCTAGCAGCAGCCCAACAGCTTGGAGGTCAGCTTACTCCAGAAAAAGCCTGCTTCGGGATTGCGGGCCCGGTAGTTAACAATACCTCTAAGCTAACCAACTTAAGTTGGGTCTTAGAGGCTGGCCGCCTCAAGCAAGAGTTAGAGGTGCCCTTGGTTACTTTAATCAATGACTTTGTTGCTGTTGGTTATGGGGTCTTGGGTATGTCTGAGCAAGATTTGCATACTCTCCAGCCCGGTACACCTGATGCAAATGCCCCGATCGCAGTTATCGGAGCAGGGACAGGTTTAGGACAAGGGTTTGTGATTCCGCAAGCTGGACGTTATCGAGTGTTCGCTACTGAAGGTGGTCATGTAGACTTTGCCCCACAGTCAGAACTGGAGTTTCAGTTATTGCGATACCTATTGGAGAAATACAACATTAACCGGGTTTCTGTGGAGCGCGTAGTTTCGGGAATGGGAATTGTCGCAATTTACCAGTTTCTGCGCGATCGCCAGATTTATCAAGAATCTCCTACCTTGGCTGAAGTCTTCAAAATTTGGGAGCAAGAAATTGGCAAGGAACACAAAACTGTCGATTTAGCTGCGGAAATCTCTAAAGCTGCAATCAAACAGCAGGATTACCTCTGTCAACAAACAATGAAGTTGTTTGTGCAGGCTTATGGTGCAGAAGCCGGAAACCTGGCGCTCAAACTCCTGCCTTACGGAGGGCTGTATGTTGCAGGTGGTATTGCTATCAAAATTTTACCCTTGATGCAGCAAGGGAATTTTATGCAAGCATTCTTGGACAAAGGGCGGATGAATTCTCTATTGAAGCAGATGCCTGTTCATATTGTCTTAAATCGCAAAGTTGGATTAATTGGAGCAGCTTTGTGTGCTGACCAACTAACTTTTAGCTAAACGTGTTGAAGATTAGCCGTGTAATGATTGCAAATCTTTGAGCAAACAATCTTACTATATCTACGAAATATAACTATGACCTCCACTACTACTCGTCGGAAAGCAAACACGTATTA
>NZ_MTAV01000208.1 GCF_002154695.1 Nostoc sp. T09 | reverse complement strand
CTGAAGGGGTGACAAAGGGGCTGAAACGAAGGAAAGAAGGGAGTGTGACCGTTTTGAGGTAAAAAAAGAGAGGTCAGGTATTCTCAACAAGACCTATCAAATGATAATGATACCTAAATTCTACCAAACCTGCTTTCAAAATCTACTGACACCGACACAGTACAAGATGCTAGAAATCTTGATAATGCTATTACAATTCCATAAAACAGTGACAATTGAAAAGCTAGCATCTGTGTTTCCGCAGCCAATACAGTTTGAAAGTCGCAGACGGAGTATCCAAAGATTTTTAGTGCTGCCGCAATTATCAATAGAATATCTCTGGTTTCCAGTACTCAAAAGATGGGTAAAAAACAGTTATAAAGCGAAGAAGAAACGACTGATATTTGCTATTGATAGAACACAGTGGCGGTCAGAGAATGTATTTGTCATCAGTTTGATAGAACAAAAAAGAGCGATTCCAGTTTATTGGCTATTGTTACCAAAAAGGGGATGTAGTAATTTTGGGGAGCAGAAAAAGTTAATTAGACCATTGTTGCGGTTGTTTAAGGGATATCGAATATTGGTGTTAGGAGACAGAGAATTTCATAGCATCAAGCTAGCAAATTGGTTACACAGCAAGGACATTAGCTTTGTGCTGCGTCAAAAGCAAGGTACTTACATTCGCCAAGAAAACCAGCCATATCAACGATTACAATCTTTGGAATTAACTCCTGGTATCTCGTTCTTCTTCCAGGGTGTTCAAGTAACTAAACAAAAAGGTTTTGCCACATTTAATCTCGCTGGTTACTACAAGCGTAAATATCGTGGCAAAGTCGAGTCTGCTGGCTGGTTTTTATTGACTAATCTGGATAATCTTGCTGATGCTATCAAAGCATTTAAGTTACGTAGTGGGATTGAAGCTATGTTTAAAGATTGCAAGACAGGTGGCTATAATCTTGAATCTACTCGTGCTGATGGTAGACGCTTAATCTCGCTGATTTTATTGATAACTATTGCCTACTCCTGTGCGATTTTACTTGGTCGCAATTCCCGTCAAATGGGGCTGCAAAAATACGTTGGTCGTCTCAAGGAATTAAAGCGATTCCACCGACGACATAGTGCTTTCTGGATTGGTTTGTATGGTTGCTTGTGGGTAGGTGCAATGGAATTTTGGACTAATTTAGCTCATGAATTCATGCTTCTCAAGCCCGGTAAACAACCCCATTTTCAGCAGGGTTTACGTGCTATGTCCTTTATCCAGTCTGCTTTGTAGCTTCTATGTCACCCCTTCAG
>NZ_MTAV01000022.1 GCF_002154695.1 Nostoc sp. T09 | reverse complement strand
TTAAGTTGACACCAATGAGCAATGCTAAACCCTGAAGCGCGTATTTGTATCATTATTAAGGTGAAATGGTATTACTACGGGGAAAGTATAATCAGAAACAAAACCAGAAACAGAAAGTAATAGGGATGGTTACACCGCGCAGACAGGCAGTAAACACAGTTGCTTTTATAGATAACTATTGTCGATTCTTTAAAATTCGGCAACAGATTCAAACCTAAAAACCTAGATTCTGTCCGACTTTGGTAATTACGAATTATAAATTACGAATTGCGAATTGATATAGGCTGAGAGATGGATAAAATTGGCACCTTTATTGAGAACTGCTCTCATACACGGGAGTTTATGCAGTTCAAAATTAGTAGTTTTCAGAATAAATCATCCAGCGATAACAACTACTAAATTTATTTTGCAAAACTATTGCGATTCGCTGTTAGTGCCCAGAATAGCTTGAAATATATTGCTTATTAATGATACAAAACCTGCAATCAATAATATGAGCATTAAACTAGCAAAAGCAGCAAAGGGTGAGAAAATGAACAATAATAAAAATCCAAACATTAAAATTGATATCAGTACTCTACTCATTTGTTTTACCTTGAATAGCTGCTAGTCTCAACTTAGCTTGCTAAGCCATAAATTGACATACATCTAATAGAATAAATGAGTTATATTTCTCTGGTTGTATTTTGCAGTGAAGCTAACTTAAAACCTTTTATAGCGCTACTGCTGATACTGAAATATACAGGAATTTACACTTATGGATTTAAGGAAGAGGCAATAGTTTTGTTTTTTGATAGCGATCGCATTGACTGCTAGTCCCATATAAACAATTGATCTGTCTTCTACAGAGACATATAATGTGCGAATGTACATAATCGACATAAGGTAATGGGCGATACTGGATTTGAACCAGTGACCCCATCCGTGTGAAGGATGTGCGCTACCCCTGTGCTAATCGCCCGTAAGCATTCAAGATAACATATCTTGCATCGAAAAATGAGAAAAAGAAGCGCAGGTAAAAGAATTTTTCTAGGCATTTCCTGCTTTTTAATCTCCTTGGGGATACTCATTCCACAAGGTTGTAATCTCCCGTAAACTTTGGTGGTTGCCATTGCCCAAAATTAGATGATCTAGCAAAGGCAGTCCTAACAACTGCCCTCCTGCTAACAACTGGCGCGTCAATTCTATGTCTTCTTCGCTGGGTTCAAGGTTCCCTGAGGGATGGTTATGTGCCACAATGGCTCGCGTTGCTCCTTGACGAATAACTTCTCGGAAAATTTCTCTAGGAGAAGCTAAGGTTTCGGTGGCAGTGCCGATTGTAATTACTTGCGTTCCCAGCAAACGATTTTTGACATCTAATAGTAAGACACCGAAATGTTCTTGCGTCTGCCACATTAAATTTTGACTAAGAGCCGCCGCCGCTGCAAGCGGGCTATCAATAGGTGTGCCGTCTGGGCGAGATTGAAAAGCACGTTTGCCTAGTTCAATTGCCGCTAAGATGGTAGTTGCCTTAGCTGGGCCAATCCCTGGAATTTGCATTAACTCGGCAGGGGTAACTTCTCGCAAAACTGCTAAAGGGTCACGCTGATGTTTGCTCAATTCACTCAATATATATTGTCCCAAACCTACAGCAGATAGTTTTCCCGGTCCTTGACCAGTACCTAATAGAATTGCAATTAATTCAGCTGTAGCTAAAACTTTTGGGCCATGAGCCATTAACCGCTCACGCGGACGCTCAGTCTCAGGCATATCAGCAATTCTGAGGCAATAGGTCATAGAATAACTGCAAGAAATTTACCATAGTTGGAACTATCTTTAGTTATCCCTTGTTTGCTCTACAATTCATCTCTATTTGAGAAATCTTTAATTTTGGCACATATTCTCAGCAAAACTTTGGAAGAGTAAGACTACACAAATAATGCTCTAATTACCTCTTCACTGTGAAACAGTGAGGTA
Source organism: Nostoc sp. T09 (assembly GCF_002154695.1). GTDB lineage: Bacteria > Cyanobacteriota > Cyanobacteriia > Cyanobacteriales > Nostocaceae > Aulosira. The sequence goes on along the minus strand of NZ_MTAV01000022.1, from coordinate 7,845 downwards.
TCACAAATAAAGCCTGCTCTACCTCCGCAAGCTTCAAAAGCCCTGCCTATGGTGCAGCTTTGTACTCCAAAGTACTGATAAGGGAACTTTCATCGGCTTGATGATTTTTCCCATATCTTGGAGAAACGCCCCGAGCATTTTTTTATGATTTCGCTCAGATTTGCGATCGCAAGAAATTACTGAACGTTTCTGAGTTCTTCTAACTGGCGAATTTGGAGTTTTTTGCGATTGAATATCCAGATTTATTTTCAGCTAGCTGCAACTTCACTTTGCTGATGAATTTGCGTTGCCTTGAGCATATGGTAGGTAATGATCAACTGGGTAAGAGCGAGGGGGTAACTCTGGAGTGTTTCACCAGTTGTACCAGCGATTTTGCCAAGTTCTGGGTTACTTTCGCGATCGCAGATACTTTTTAAATGCGGCATATCAGAGCATATAATTTGCTCTAGCTTATTCACTTGTTCTAAGGTGGCGTGCCCATCTACTTCCAAGACATCTACAGGCTTACTCATATCTCTGTCTAGCCCTAGGCGGATCGCTGACTGAGAATTACCATTAGTAGATTTGACAATCTGGGTAAAATCTGGGTGGGGAATTGTCGGACGCAGTACCAGCCGCACATTTAGATGTCCATTAATTTCATCTGCCTCTTCTTCGGGCGGATAGAAACTCACAACTATATCTGACCATTGCCGCTGGGGACGGATAAATTGCTCTGAGTCTGGTTCGCGCTTGTCTAATTCTGCTAATACTTGTTCAGGAGTGTAACCCCGTTTTTGGGTATCCCGCTTAACTTTCCATTGGGCGCGTAATGGTTCGGGAGGTGCAAGGTAAACTTTTACATCATAAGCGTCACGGGCAGCCCGAGTCGAATAACCGAGTAATCCTTCAATAATCACGAATTTACTGGGTTTGATATACTGCGGCGGCTCAAAAGTCCCAGTTTTGTGGCTGTAAACTGGCTTGAGAATTGACTGTCCCGTGCGTAGCAGCGATAGGTGCTGCTGCATAATATCTAGATGGTTGCAATCGGGGTGGAGGGCAGTAATGCCAATCTCTGCACGTTGTTTGCGATCGTAGCGGTGATAATCATCCGTGCAGATAATCGTGACATTTTCTGGCCCGAGTACCTGAGCAATCCCTTTAGTTAGCGTTGTTTTTCCTGCGGCACTGTCACCAACAATACCAAGAATTATTGGACGGCTCATCATACCCCTCCCCACACAGAGTAAAGTAAGTCTAGTGATAATTGATAATATTTCTAAATTTTAAAGGCGAATTTGTCCCATAAGTCAAGGAAAGATGTTCTATGCAACATCTCTACACATATGATGTGTTTACATAGATTTTTTCCGCAATAGTCTTGTCAGTGAATAATGTTTATCGCGGTTCTCACTTGAGGCAGGTACGGAGAAAAGTAATTAATTATGTCCACCTAGTAGTAAAAGTTAATCCCAAAGTTTGCCTAATTGTGCAAGTTTGTCGCGATATTCAATGCGAACTACCCAATCTTCTGGCCAAGCCGCCATCCCTAAATAACTGCCAGCAAACGCACCAGTCAAACAAGCAATTGAGTCGGAATCGCCTGCTGTGAGTGCTGCCCGACGCAGTGCTGCTAATGGTTCATCTGGAAACAGTAAAAAGCACAATAGACCTGTTGCGAATGCTTCTTCTGCAATCCAACCATCGCCTGTTGCTAAACAAGGATCGGCTTCGCGGTTGGGATTAACTAATGCAGTGTTGAGGCGATCGAGCACAGCTAGACATTCATCCCACCCACGACTAATGAATTCTTCTGGTGTATTAATGTAGGAACGCTGCCAAAGAGAACCTAGCCAATCGATATGGTAGACTGAGCGCTGGCTCTGGGCATAGTTGTAAAGTCGCGAGAGTAATCCTTGGGGATCGCCACCTTGGGCAAGGTCAGCGATCGCAGCTGCGGTCAAATCGGCAGCTGCCAAGGCTGTAGGATGACCATGAGTTAGGGCTGCTTGAAATTGGGCAATAGCAGCACGAGTTTTTGCTGCTAATGGCAATAAGCCTACAGGCGCAACACGCATATTTGCACCACAACCTTTGGAATTTGCCCTGGTTGCTTGCTGCCAAGGTATCCCAGCTTCCAGATTTTCACAAGCCCGCAAGCAAGTCATACCTGGGGCACGATTATTATCTGGACTGTTTAACCACTCAATAAAACTACGTCTGAGCGCTGCTTCTAAACTAGCTACAGTCAAGTTTGATGACGAAGCCTCAATTAATGCCTGCCCTACAGATAATGTCATCTGCGTATCGTCAGTCACAAGTGCTGGATTGCCTATTGGTTCTTGCGGCCCGTTTGGCCCAAAGCGGCGGCAAATTTCCTCAACTGTTAAAAATTCTGTCACAGCACCTAATGCATCACCCAAGGCAAGCCCAAATAAACATCCAGAAGCACGACGCATAAAAATTTTTCTCTGCTGGGCTGAAGTAATAGACAAATATCCAAAATTAGTCGAAAAAAGCGATCGCCTTCCTATGTGCAAGCACTCCAGTTGATTATAAAGACGGCAAACACGACTTTGATGTTACGGTTCACCCCAATTCCTGAAAGTATTAATTCTCATACATTAGTACAGAGTGCAATCAAAGTTAATCCATGAGCCAACTAGATACATCCTCAAATTTAACCGTCCCAAACAAGGTTCGGGAAACCCCCCTTAATGGACTGGCTATATAAGCTCAGTATATATATCAGCATACTATGGGGTCTTAACCCTCAAAAAACCAAACCAACGGTATTCATGCTGAACTGACTGCTTTCAGCACAGTTAGTTCAAAAATTTAGTCCTTAATAATCCCATTCATTTGTAGTTATACGGAGCCAGCACTTAAAATGGCAAAGGTTGTTGGAATTGACTTAGGTACAACGAACTCCTGCGTAGCAGTCATGGAAGGTGGTAAACCCACGGTTATTGCTAATGCAGAGGGTTTTCGGACCACACCATCGGTAGTGGCATTTGCTAAAAACGGCGATACTTTAGTAGGGCAAATCGCTAAGCGCCAAGCGGTGATGAACCCGGAAAACACATTCTATTCAGTTAAGCGCTTTATCGGTCGCCGCTACGACGAAGTAACAAACGAAGCTACAGAAGTTTCCTATAAAGTGCTGAGCACTAGCGGTAACGTCAAGCTAGACTCTCCTGGGGCTGGAAAACAATTTGCTCCTGAAGAAATTTCTGCGAAAGTTCTCCGCAAACTAGTTGAAGACGCTAGTAAATATCTTGGTGAAACTGTTACTCAAGCTGTAATCACCGTTCCCGCTTACTTTAACGACTCCCAGCGCCAAGCTACAAAAGACGCTGGTAAAATCGCTGGTATTGAAGTACTGCGGATTATCAACGAGCCTACCGCCGCTTCTCTAGCATACGGCTTTGATAAGAAGAGCAACGAAACTATCCTGGTATTTGACCTTGGTGGTGGTACCTTCGACGTATCTGTACTAGAAGTAGGTGATGGCGTATTTGAAGTACTAGCTACCTCTGGTGATACCCACCTTGGTGGTGACGACTTCGATAAGAAGATTGTTGATTTCTTAGCTGAACAGTTCCGCAAAGCCGAAGGTATTGATCTACGCAAAGATAGACAAGCCTTACAACGTTTAACTGAAGCCGCAGAAAAAGCCAAGATTGAGCTTTCTAGCGTTACCCAAGCGGAAATTAACCTGCCATTTATCACTGCTACCCAGGATGGGCCTAAGCACCTGGATACCACTTTAACCCGCGCTCAGTTTGAAGAACTCTGTTCTGACTTAATCGACCGTTGTCGCATCCCAGTAGAAAATGCTCTCAGAGATGCCAAGTTAACCAAAGACAATATCGATGAAGTCGTGCTAGTGGGTGGTTCTACCCGGATTCCCGCAGTGCAACAGTTGGTGAAGCGGTTGTTAGGTAAAGATCCTAACCAAACTGTGAACCCTGATGAAGTGGTAGCTGTTGGTGCAGCTATTCAAGCAGGTGTATTAGCTGGTGATGTCACTGGTATCTTGTTGTTAGACGTAACACCACTATCTCTCGGTGTAGAAACCTTGGGTGGTGTAATGACCAAGATTATCCCCCGCAACACCACAATTCCTACTAAGAAATCGGAAGTATTCTCCACAGCAGTGGATGGTCAAAGCAATGTCGAAATTCACGTTCTCCAAGGTGAACGAGAATTTGCTAACGATAACAAGAGTTTGGGAACCTTCCGCCTTGATGGTATTCCCTCAGCACCACGCGGTGTACCTCAAATCGAAGTAATCTTTGACATCGACGCTAACGGTATCCTCAACGTTACTGCTAAGGACAAAGGTACTGGTAAGGAACAATCCATCAGCATTACTGGTGCTTCCACTTTGGATAAAACAGATGTTGACCGGATGGTGCGCGAAGCCGAACAAAACGCTTCTTCTGACAAGGAACGTCGTGAGAAGATTGAACGTAAGAACCAAGCAGATTCCTTGGCATACCAAGCTGAGAAGCAGTTGCAAGAATTAGGTGATAAAGTTCCCGAAGCTGACAAAACCAAAGTTGAAGGTTTAGTGAAAGAACTGCGCGATGCAGTAGCGAAGGAAGACGATGAGCAAATTAAGAAGCTCACACCAGAATTGCAACAAGCACTATTTGCTGTAGGTAGCAACATCTATCAACAAGCTGGCGGTGCTGCGCCTGGTGCGCCAGGTCCTCAAGATGGCGGTGGTCCAACTCCTGCTTCTTCTGGTAGCGGTGATGATGTAATTGACGCTGACTTCACTGAAAGCAAGTAATCTTTATAGTGGTTGAGGATGCTTACGCATCCTTACCCCCTTTTACCCATCCAAGCATTAGCCTGGGTGGGGATTTTTTTGCGCTTCGCCTGTTATTTGTAGGGGTTTAGCATTGCTAAACCCTGAGTTTTCCGTTGTTTAGCTTAAAATCCGACCCTTCCGTGGGTGGATTTTTTTATTTGATTAGTTGCTAACAATTAATTAAGGAATAAATTTTGAATTTTGAATTGTTGCTATGTCTTATCCACAAGCACCTTGGAAACTGCAAGGCTACGCTATCCAAACTCTGCATTTAGTGAGTATTGACCGAGTGCGTCCTTTAGTTCCTTTAGAGTTAGATATTATCTCTGTCTGGCCTGGTAAAACTGCTGCCAGTGTGTATTTATCCTATTACGGTTCAGGCTCAGAACTGGAGTATAGCGAGTTAATTGTTGTCCCTGCTGTTGTAAGTTATCAAGGGAAATTTGGTGGTTGGGTTTCTCACATTTATGTAGACCATGTTGATTCAATGGCTGGTGGTCGAGAAATTTGGGGATTACCAAAGGAACTAGCTGATTTCGACTGGGAGCAAGGACAGCGTGTTACTGTTCGCCAGGGAAACCGGAAGTTGTGTACTCTCAATTATGGACAACAAGGTATGGCGTGGCGGCAAAAATTAGGCGCGTCTAGTTTTAGTGCTATGGGTGCTGATTTGCTGATATTTCCGGCACAATTTGAATCTCGCTTGGGTTTGATTAGTTCGCAGTTAGAAGTTCCTGCGGAAAGTCCTTTTTCTCGCATAGATTTCGGTCAGCCGTTTTTAACTACGCGTTATGAGGATTTGAATTTACAAGTTGGTGCGCCGGAAGTGGTGGGACAGAGGAAAGTTGAAGTGGGTAGTTATCGGTAGAATTTGGAAATGGCGATCGCAGTTCCGGTTATTTTTAGATAAATGGATAATTTTTGTATTAAGCTTGAGCCGATCTAGCAGGTCGAAAGTACAATAATCGCGCTCCATCTGCTTCTAGCTGCTGTTGTTGGGTGTAGGCACGGTAAACTAAAGGTTCTGTTCCTAGATGCCAGTAGTTAGGTGTCCCGCCTAACAATCGCCCTATGGCTATCTCAAATATTTGAGAACCGATAGGCATCTCTCTAAAATCTTGCCATGCATAGGCATAAGACCAAGCTCGAAATAACTTTTTCCCTCCTTTTTCATTGAATAGCTGATCCCTGTTTTTCCTAAATCTTACTTTCCACTGTTCCAACTCATCGAGTGCCATGAGAGGAAAATGCTGTTTGGCATAATCATCTAAAAACTGTTCTTGCCATACTTGAAATTTTTGACTTTGCTGCTGTTTTAGTTTTGCTTCGGCTTTGTGCATTTCCTCGGGAACATTTAACAGGAAAAACCGTTGAGGTTCTTCTGAATGCATCAGCTTCGTCTGCTCTATTGAAGGGATACGAGGTACAAAGTTAATCGGCTCTTCAAAAAATTTATCTTCTTCTGGAGCGTCAACTGAACCAGAGATAAAGATGCTACCTTTTGCATCTGTTTCCATAAGAATATCTTCAACTTCGTTGGTACCTATATAAAAAGCATCACTGCCAATATGCATTGCTAGTTCCGATAATCTAGGGCGGTTGGCACCTCTAGCTCGACAGCATAGTAGTTCGTTCGGTAATATTTTGATAATCGTCCATTCAAGTGAACCAACGAACAGTCCAATCACCCACAATTCCTTATATAATAGCCAAGGCCGGCAACGCAGTTCTTCAATATCTACAGAAAGATTTGGCAAAGCAATGCGATGACAGCTTTCTTGCTCGAAAATCGAGGTTAGAGCATTTTCTATTAAGTCTAGGTTATTACAATGAATATAGTAGGTGTGATTGGAATACCTATACATAATTAATTTACTACTGTGAAATTATTACAGCATTTATAAAACATATTGGCATAATTTATGTAGACAGTGTTAATTGCAAAATGCTGCCAAAATACTGCACAATCTTCTACTATCTTGCACTCTTATTTATGTCTGTACACCCCAATTAATCCACCGAATTGCTTCTCTTGCTGATTTGATTTTAGGAGGTACACGCAAAACATGAATGTTGCCCGTACTAGGACATGTCATTTCTAGTAAATAAATTGGTTCCAAATTTATATAATTTAAAATTTTCAATAATGAATAAGCTTGATAAGAGTCAATTTCAATTGCATCTAATTCTTGCATGATACGACTGTTACAGAAAGAGCGATCGCCGTTACAGCCATTTTTAGATCAATCGAGTTGTTTTTGTCTCTCCCATAGGCGCGCAGCGGCTACTCTTTGAGTTCTCCGTTGGGCGTAGCCCTTCTCGCAGAGTAGGAGTACCCGCAGGGTAGGCGAGGGTTGCGTGCGGATTGCAATCATACAAATAACGCTGCCATTTTACTGACAGCGTTGATCATTTTTGTCATCGTCATCTTTGCTGGATGAGACGACAAAATATTTACAGATAGTTCTATGTGCGTTTAGGCATTGAAGGCATTATAGTTCAAAGCTTCTGGAGAAATGCTTTGATGCAAATGAGCGATGTAGGAATATTGTTACACTACATTCAACTTGAGCAACTTGATAAAGCTATCTGGGCGTAACCGAAAAGCACAAGCAAAACGGTTCTCTGTCTTGATACTTTGAAGATAGTAGGCTAAATAGAGCGTTTCACATCTTCGGGTGGAGTAGATAGGTCCTGTGTGCTATGTTGAATTACGACCTTAGCTTTGTCAGAAGTGGTTGTAGTGTCAGTTACGTCAATTGTGTGTGGAACGGATTCTGAGACACCTTTGACATTAGCCCCTTGGACTTTGTCCTTCACAGAATCAGAAATTCCTTTGATATTAGCTGCTTCGACTTTGCCTTTTACAGAATCAGAAATTCCTTTGACATTAGCTTCTTCGACTTTGCCTTTTACAGAATCAGAAATTCCTCTGATATTAGCTTCTTCGACTTTGCCTTTTACAGAATCAGAAATCCCTTTGATATTAGCTTCTTCGACTTTGCCTTTTACAGACTCGGAAATTCCTCTGATATTAGCTT
>NZ_MTAV01000207.1:404-6611 GCF_002154695.1 Nostoc sp. T09 | reverse complement strand
GCACTGGGGCAGATGCAAGCCAAAGACTTTGCCGCCAACGTCGCCGCACTCCTCAAAGATGCTGACTCTAATGTCCGTAGTGCCGCCGCTAATGCACTACCAAAGCTAGCTCCCCAAGGTTTACCTGCTATTGTGCAAGTTCTAAATGCGGTGCGCTATTATCCCTCAGATGTTAATCAGTTGAGATTTTTAGCCCATTTTATTGGTGGTGGCAACCAAGATGTAGAAACTTTAATGCAATGGGTTGGCAAGCCCAAGACTACACCAAAGAATTTGACTGCTGATAAGGGTAGAAAAATCATGGAATTGTTCAAGCAAGCCTGGAAACTTAGTGATTCTCTTCCAGAATTGCCGCAAGAACTGGCACAAGAAATTGCTGTAGTTGCCGACTTAGTTCATTGGCAAGCACAGGATATCAGGTTACTAGAACGTCACCATAACAACCTTAAAACTGGTAGTTACAAACAAGCTGACACTGTGCGGCGTGTCATTGATAATCTAGAATTTTGGAAGTGGTTTTTCCTTGCCAGAAACATCATCCTGATTCACCTTGTCATTTGGCTTACCCTCATCCTTGCCTACCCTAAATTTACCCAAGTTCTCGCACCTTTATTCTGGCATCCTTGGGCAAGGAGAATTCTCGGTTTCGGTTACATCGGCTTACTCTTAACTTGGGTTCCTTGGCTGCGTCAAAGATTGTTGCAACCATTTAAACCTGTGCTGCTAGCAGATGCAGGGTTAGATAATTTCGTTGAGCAAGCTTATTTTGGTGAGTCTTTTGTCAAAGTTCCACGAGGTAGCACCTCATCTCTAACCCCTCCCCGCCAGCGCCGTGTACACACATTTCTACACAGGCTGCAAAAATCATCTGATCCCCCTAAATCCCCCTTAAAAAGGGGGACTTTGATTGCGCTTCCCCCGTTTTTAAGGAGAACTTTAACTCCGATTCCCCCCTTTTTAAGGAGAACTTTGATTCCAATCCCCGCCTTTTTAAGGACTTTGGCTCCAATCCCCCCCTTTTTAAGGGGGGTTAGGGGGGATCAAAACCTTATTGCACCACTTGAGAGTACTCATACACCAGAAATTCAACCCATTACCCAAGCAATCCCAACTCTGCAAGGGCAAATTGTCTTAGAAGGCGAGTCTGGTTTAGGTAAATCGATGTTTCTCCGCCATTTGGTAAACAACTCCCAGCGCATCTTTGTTTACCTCCCCGCCCAAAAGTGTGACAAAGGCGTACTGGAGGCAATTTATGCCAAGCTACGGGGACAGGTAGACGATGCCAAGTTTCTGAAAAACCTGATTTACAATGGAGCCTTAGATATCTGCATCGACGGACTCAACGAAGTCACCGCCGACACGCGGGCGAAAGTCTCCCAGTTTGCAGAAAGCTATTTCCGGGGCAATATGATTATGACAACCCAGCCCCTAGAGTGGATACCGCCTTCTACAGCTAAGAAATATGAATTGCAACCGTTGCAGCGCCAACAAATTCAGCAGTTTTTGCTTTCTCGTCATCAAAAATTGGGGGCTGAGCGAAGTCGAAGCCCAGAAGTAGGGTGTGTTATGCCGCAGGCTAACGCACCATCCGAGATTTCTGGTGCGTTAGGACTAAAGTCCATAACGCACCCTACGCAGACTGAATACGAGCAAGCCTGTTCCCACTACCTTGCCGAAGCTTTCAACGAACAACAATCACCAGAAGATTTAGCCGCAGCCAAGCGCATTCTTTCCAACCCAATGGATTTAACGCTGGTTGCCCTGATGCTATCACAAGGACAGCAACCAAATTTGTTTCGCCTGCAAGAACAGCAATATCAGCTAATGGCGGCGGAATACCTGCGAGAATGGCATCACGAATTTCCTTTAAAGAGATTCTCTCAGGCAGTTTACCAAATGCGGCTGAATGATGAAAGCACCATACCCGCTGAGGATTTTAAACCAGAATTAACTAGTCTGGAAGATGAAAAATATAAGATGGTCATCAGCCGTCAATGGGAAAATGACAAAGGCGAAGCGCAAAAAAGCTGGTATTTCCGCCACGATAAAATTATGGAGTTTTTCTTGGTGCAAAACTTTCTCGGCAAAGGTGAAGCAGTTCAAGAAAGAGTTAATCAACACATTAACGACCCCAGGTTTCGCGGCGTCTATCTGTTATTAGCTAATTTACTGCCTTTAGATGCAGCTGTAGGACTGCGAGAAAGAATCATTGAATATGGAGCTAACAGCAAAGACCATACATTAAGCGATAAATTTATCCAGTTAGTACAATTACGCTTACCTTCCAAATGGGTACAAGACAGTAAAGTTAAGCAATTTTTACAACAACATGAACAGCAAAATCAATCTTTAGATTTGTTAGCGAAGTTTTTAGAACAAGTTGATGCCAAGGTAAAGCGGGAACAAGAACACCTGATTATCGAATCAATCGCCAGCAGTTTGAGCAGTTACGCGCCGTTCCCTGTTTTAATTACTGTTGATACACCCACTGATAAAGATATCATCGACCTGGTGAAACTTGCCCAACAATTAACCACAGAACGCACAGAAAAAGCTGGTTTGTTAATCTACAAACTTCCGCCAGATACCACAGCCAGAATGGAAATAGCGAAAGTGCGGTTACGCGATTCTTTTCTGCTCATTCCCATTCCTTTAACATCAGTAGAAAAAGCCTTACCCAATAAATATGAATGTATCGGTTTATTGGAAGAATATATTGATAGATACCTCCAACGTGCTGATTTCTTTGATGACAAGAACGCCATTACTGACACCTTATCATTCTTCGGTCGCACAGAACTTTTACAACGTTTGGGAGAAGAATTACTGCGATATCAAGGAGTAGGCTTATTTGGACTACGCAAGTCAGGTAAAACCTCGGTGCTGCTTCAGTTAGGCTTTATGCTGCGGGAACATCCCATAGTCCACATTGATTTGCAACGCTATGGCGGCTCTCGCTACGGTGCAGCTTTATTTAATGATATTATTCAACATCTATCTAACTTAGAAAGTGAAGCTACCCTTCCCCAGTTTGCACCTTTGGCTTTAGATAAACCAGCCACCGAATTAACTGGTGAATTTATTCAACGAGTGAATAAATTTACCCGTAGTATTCAAAAAAATAATAAATATAAATTGCCCATTCTCTGCTTTTTAGATGAAGTAGAAAGAATTATTCCCACACCAGAAGATAGCCGCGAAAAAGCTGAAGAATTTAATGCTTGTTTTGGAGCATTGCGGGTGTTATGTCAACAACAACGGCAAATGTCACTGCTAATTGCTGATGTCCATCCCGATTGCAACCGCATTAATTCTTGGACACAACCAGGAGTTGCCACAAATCCGGTATTTAGCTTCTTCAAAGAAATCTTTTTACCGCCTTTCTCGGAGGAAGAAACTCAAGAAATGCTGGTGAATCTGGGGAAATTAATGGGGTTAGAACTTGATGCAGCCACACCGCAACAAATCCATTATCAAAGCGGTGGGCATCCGTTTGTTTCTCGCCAATTAGCTCGCTTTTTCACACAGAAGTTTCAAGATAGTTATGGCAATGTGCTAATTGAATGGTCAATAGTAGAGCCATATTTAGCCAGAACCTTAACTCAAAGTGGTGAGTTAAAAAATTACCTAGAAAAAAGCATTTGGGAAGACTTAGAAAAACGCGACTTTCAAGTTGCAATCTCTATTCTGCGTGTCATGGCCTGTAACGAATCTTTCCGCGACAGAATACCACAACTAACCTTACTCAACCACCTGAAAAGCCAGTTCACAACCAACCAATGCTTAGATGCTTGTAATTGGCTCACAAATGTTGGATTGTTGTATCAGGAGGAAGTGGAGCATCAGGATTTCTACCATATCCGAATTCCTCTCTTATCACGGTGGATTCAAATGCAAATGACAGCAGAGGAAAGCGAACAATGCCGGATTTTGATGGAGAACGACCCTTTGATAACTACCGCGTCGCCATTACAGACCCCTCCCACTTCTTCGGACGCAGCAACTTAATTAATACCATCCTCAAATCTCCCTTTCAGGTGCGGATACTTTTAGCCGGAAGGCGTTTAGGTAAAACCAGCGCTTTACGTGCTGTCGAGTGGAACTTACTTAATCCTCGTAGCAATTATCCCCGCCGCGCCTTCCCTGTATTAATTAACCTCCAATTAGAACAACCCAAAGACTTAGACAACCTGCGTTACCTCCTCATCGCCAGACTCCGCGAAGCTATAGAACGCTGGCGACAAGTTCCTTTAGCAGAAATTCGCCAAATGTACCGCGAGTTTCTTGGCAAAATTACAGGTGGTGAAGTTACCCTCAAGTTCCTCAGCCAAGCAGATATTAAATTAAATTTTACTAACCCCGACACCGAAAAGCGGTTAAATAACGATAGCTTTCGGTTAGCTTTCTTAAAAACTACAGAAGAACTGCGAAAGCTAAACTTTCAAGGCGTTTGCTTCCTCATCGATGGCGCTGAGTTTATTGTCAAACAAACTTGGGCAAATGACGCTTGGGCTTACCTACGTGGTTTAAAAGATACCGATATCGCCATTAAATCTTGCTTGGGTCTATTACTCTCTGGTTATCGAGACTTAAAAGAATATCAGCAGCGTGTCGGTTCGCCGTTATTAAACATCGCCGAAATCGAATGGTTAGCCCCCTTAAGCGAAGAAGATACCAAAAAACTGATATGCGATCGCGCCGAACAAGAAAACATTCCTTTAAATGACGATAAAATTACCTCAATCATCGAATGGTCAGGATGTCATCCCTACCTAATCCAACAATCACTCAACATGATTTTTGACTCCAACCAGCAAGACTCCCGCGCCAATCTCATCGATGAACTGCTACAGCATCACGATAACGATTTCTCCGCCTGGTGGAACGCCGAAAAATACTCTGGTTGCTTTAGCGAAGACGAACGCACAGTTTATTTTGCCTTAACTCAAAACCCCAAAGCCACCCTCCAAGATTTAGCAAATTATACAGGCTTCAGCCGAGCCAAAGTTTCCGAAGCCTTAGAAGTCATCGCTGGTACTGGTGTAATCCGCCCCTTAGATGATGACTTTTATACCGTAGGCTCTCGCCTGTTTGCAGAATGGGTGAAGCAGCAGTGAGGAGAGTGTGGGGAGGGTGGGGAGACATGGGACAAGGAGGATAAAAGACTCTTGACCAATGACAAATGACCAATGACAAATGCCAAATGACTAATGACAAATGACAAATAAAGTCTTTATAACTCGCCGTCTACCTACTGATTTAGCACAACTAAATGCGATTGCATCTGTAGAAGTTTGGCCGGAACGTCAACCGCCGCCTTACGAGATTTTGCTGCACAAGGTGAAGGAGGTAGATGGGTTGTTATGTCTGTTAACTGACCGAATTGACGAACAATTAATAGCAAGTTCTTCGCTGAAAGTCATTAGCCAGATGGCTGTAGGTTACGATAACATCGATGTCGCGGCGGCTACAGCACAGAAGATTCCTGTGGGTAATACTCCTGGTGTATTAACAGATGCTACCGCAGATTTAACCTGGGCGTTACTCATGGCGGCTGCACGGCGAGTTGTGGAAGGCGATAGATTTACCCGCGCTGGTTTGTGGCAAACCTGGGAACCCGATTTATTACTAGGGCCGAATGTTGCAGGAGCTACTTTAGGGATTATCGGCTTCGGGCGCATTGGACAAGCCGTTGCTCGTCGTGCCCAAGGTTTTGACATGAGAATTTTGTATACAAGCAGACATCGCTCACAGCTAGATGTAGAGAAATCTCTTAGTGCAGAGTTTGTAGCGTTAGAAACTTTACTGCAAGCATCCGACTTCATCAGCATTCATACACCTGGCGCTGATGACACCTATCATCTATTGGGCGATCGCCAGTTTGCTTTAATGAAGCCATCAGCCATTTTAATTAACACCGCAAGGGGAACAATCGTTAACCAAGAGGCATTGTATCGAGCACTTTCGCAAAAGCAAATCGCCGCCGCCGCCTTGGATGTCACAGAACCGGAACCGATACCGATGGACAGTCCTTTGCTGTCATTAGAGAATTTAATTATTACACCCCACATTGGTAGTGCCAGCCGCCAAACACGCGCAAAAATGGCAGACATTGCGATCGCAAACCTGATCGCTGGATTAAAAGGCAATCGCCTTCCTCATTGCGTTAACCCAGAGGTATATCGTTAAAGTAGGGCGGGCATTGCT
>NZ_MTAV01000207.1:0-394 GCF_002154695.1 Nostoc sp. T09 | reverse complement strand
ACGTCGCCGCACTGCTCAAAGATTCTAACTCTAATGTCCGTAGAGCCGCAGCTGATGCACTGGGGCAGATGCAAGCCAAAGACATTGCCGCCAACGTCGCCGCACTGCTCAAAGATTCTAACTCTGATGTCCGTAGTGCCGCAGCTGATGCACTGGGGCAGATGCAAGCCAAAGACTTTGCTGCCAACGTCGCCGCACTGCTCAAAGATTCTAACTCTGATGTCCGTTATTACGCAGCATCAGCACTGGCGCAGATGCAAGCCAAAGACTTTGCTGCCAACGTCGCCGCACTCCTCAAAGATTCTGACACATATGTCCGTAGTGCCGCAGCCTCTGCACTGGGGCAGATGCAAGCCAAAGACTTTGCCGCCAACGTCGCCGCACTCCTCAAAGA
>NZ_MTAV01000206.1 GCF_002154695.1 Nostoc sp. T09 | reverse complement strand
TCTGCACTTCTTCTTGGCTGCATGGCCTGTAGTCGGTATCTGGTTTACCGCACTGGGTGTGAGCACAATGGCGTTCAACTTGAACGGTTTCAACTTCAACTCCTCTGTGATTGATTCTACTGGTCGCGTCATCGGTACTTGGGCTGATGTGATCAACCGCGCTAACCTGGGTATGGAAGTGATGCACGAGCGTAACGCTCACAACTTCCCCTTAGATTTGGCTGCTGGCGAAGTTGCTCCTGTTGCATTAACTGCTCCTGCTATCAACGGCTAATTTCTGAGAAATCAACAATAGCTTCTGTGTGAATGATAAGCGCTCTCCCAATCGGGAGGGCGCTTTTGATTTTCTACAGTTTTCACCCGACTAGCTGAGGCGATCGCACTTAGTAACCAAGTATTCTGGTCACTGTTGAACTTTAGGTTAGAGATTTACAAATAATGGCAACAATTACTATTTACGGCAGCCCTGTTAGTACTTACGTTCGGACAGTCCGGTTGTTACTTGAAGAAGCAGATGCAAATTATAAACTTAAAGAAGTCAATATTTTGGCTGGTGAAAACATCTCAGCCGAGTACCTCAGCAAAAATCCATTTGGTAAAATCCCGACCGTAGAAGTTGATGGGGAACTGCTTTATGAGACGGCTGCTATTAGCGAATATCTTGATGCTGTCGTAGCAAGTAACAAGTTTAGCCCGTCTAATCCGCTTTCTAAAGCTCGGATGCGCCAGATTATGGCAATTATTGATAGCTATCTCTATGGTTCTGCGATCAAGACAATTGTCATACAGCGTCTAATTGTGCCAAATCAAGGTGGTCAAACAGATGAGGACGCGGTGAAAAATGCTATTGCACCAGCAAAAACAGCGCTAGAGGCGATCGAGTCGCTCACCGTTGGTAGTCCATATTTGCTTGGCAGCGAATTGAGCATTGCAGATTTCTACTTGATTCCTATCTTCACTTACCTCTTGAAAACCCCAGAATTTGATGCAATTACCGCTCAAACTCCTAAACTCAGGACTTGGTGGGATGAGGTCAACCAGCTAAAGAACGTCAAACGAGTGTGCAGGTAACAATAGTTGTTGTTGTGTGCGATTGTTTACCTTAGAGAGGATTTATAAGGTTAGAATGATGCAAAAAAAGGTGCGATCGCGCACCTAATGACACCTTAACTACCATCTGCTAGTAAGGAAAAATATTCCAGCAATCTCACACAGCGAAGCAATGTGTGGTGAAAATTTTAAACTGCCACTGCTGGTACTTTGTAGTAAGCAGGTTCATTTCCTGGTTTCCATTTGATGTTACAACCGATACTCGGTTTCTGTTCCCAAGTAATCACGCGATCGCGTAAAACATCTTCAATTGCTCTGCGCAAATCCGCCCCAGTCACAGGTTTATCGTTCTTGGGGCGGCTATCATCTAACTGACCACGATAGACCAGCTTGCGGTCAGCATCAAAGAGGAAAAAGTCTGGAGTGCAAGCAGCAAAAAAGTTTTTCGCAGATTGCTGGGTTTCGTCGTAAAGCAAAGGATACGATAAATCGAGTTCTTGGGCAAAGGTTTTGAGTAATTCTGGGCCATCATCGGGGTGAGTGTTGACATCATTGGCACTAATTCCCACAATTCCCACGTTGCGATCGCTGTAGTCTTTACCCAGTTTTGCCAATTCCAATTTGATATGCTGCACAAAAGGACAATGGCGGCTGAGAAATATCACTAGCAATGCCTTTTTCTTAGCAAAGTTGGAGAGTGAAATCGTTTCACCTGTAACTACATCTGGTAAATGAAAATCAGGTGCTAAAGTGCCCAAAGGTAGCATTGTTGAAGGGGTCAGCGCCATAGATATAAAACTCCTTGATTTGTAAACTAAGAAACTACTGAAGCAAGAGACATCATTAGACTTCTTGCAGAAGTCGGTTAAAGGGAAAGGGGAAAAGGGGAAAGGAACTCAAAACCCTTTCCCTTTAACCTTTTCCCTTTCCCCCCTCTTGTAAAAATATATTTTTGCAAGAGGTCTATTGATTATTCTCTTGCCCCGATTATGCAGAGGAACCAACAGCTATCGGCTCAGGTGCAATGGGAACTTTGGTGAACTGATTTACTGGACGAGGTAGACCAAGATTCTCGCGCAGGGTTCGACCTTCGTACTCAGTCCGGAATAAACCACGACGTTGCAGTTCGGGAATTACCAGTTCTACAAATTCATCCAAACCACCTGGTAACCAGGGTGGCATGATGTTATAGCCATCTGCTCCCCCATTGACGAACCAATCTTCTAATTGATCGGCAATCTGTTCTGGTGTTCCCAAAATTTGCCGATGGCCGCGCGCACCAGCGATCCATAAATACAGTTGTCGGATGGTTAAATTCTCTCTGTGAGCCAGATCGGTCAGTAACTTCTGACGGCTTCTACCACCGTTGGTCTCTGGTAATTCCGGTAACGGACCATCCAACGGGTAACCAGACAGATCGAATCCGCCGAGCATTCCCCCAAGCAAAGACAATCCCACCTCGGGATGAATTAACTCCTGAATCCGATCGAATTTGTCTTTCGCTTCCTGCTCGGTCTTGCCAATCACCGGGAATATACCTGGCATAATTTTCAGATGGTCAGGCGATCGCCCATACTTAGCAAGTCGGCTTTTAACGTCAGCATAGAAGGCTTGTGCCTCTTCTAGGGTCTGCTGTGCGGTAAAGATTACCTCTGCTGTTTGAGCCGCCAGATTTTTACCATCTTCAGAAGACCCAGCTTGGATAATCACCGGATATCCCTGCACTGGACGGGCGACGTTGAGGGGCCCGCGGACTGAGAAATGCTCGCCCTTGTGGTTGGGAATATGCAGTTTATCAGAATCGAAGTAAATGCCTGACTCTTGATCGCGTAAGAAAGCATCATCTTCCCAACTATCCCAGAGTTTGGTGACCACTTCTACAAACTCTCTGGCACGTTCATAGCGGAGCGTATGCTCCATATGCTTTTCGCGATTAAAGTTTAGGGCTTCGGCTTCAGTTGCGGAGGTAACGAGATTCCAACCAGCACGACCGCCACTTAAATGATCCAACGAGGCAAACTTACGAGCCAGGTGAAAAGGTTCGTTGTATGTGGTCGATACCGTTGCCGTCAAGCCAATATTTTCTGTAACTACAGACAGCGCCGACAATAGCGTTAAAGGTTCAAATTGCACAACCTTGCCCGTTCGGCTCAACGCCTGAGCATCTTGACCGCGATCGCGTACAGCTACGCCGTCAGCAAGGAAAATCATATCAAATTTCCCTCGTTCAGCCGTTTGCGCGATCCGCTGATAATGCTGGAAATTCAGCCCTCCATCAGGCTGCGCGTTGGGATGCCGCCATGATGCCACGTGATGTCCGCTACCCGGCAAGAATGCACCTAGTCTCAGTTGTTTTTTGTTAGTACTCATTTTCTGTATGCCCGCGTCTTTGCGTCCCTACGTGTTTTCAAGCAACAGCCAAGCTAGGGATGTACTTAGAAGAATCTCCTTTGACAGCTTCACTATGTTTGCCATTAACACCGACTGGTAAATCGCCAGCAATGGTGACTCGCTGAACATGACGAGGTTGGTTGCCGTAATCTGCGATCGCGTAATGTTGAGTAGCTCGGTTATCCCAGAACGCCACGTCACCAACTTGCCAACGCCAGCGCACTGTGTTCTCAGGACGAGTTATGTATGCCTGCAACAGCCGAATGATGTCGTCCGATTCAGTTGTCGATAGCCCACGAATTTGGCGAACAAAACCACCGATAAATAGACCCTTTTCTCCAGACTCTGGATGGACGCGCACAACCGGATGCAGAGTCTCGTATACAGTTGAGGTGAACACATCTCGGTAAGCTTTGACATCTTCAGGAATATCAACTGCGGCGACTGCATAGTCATAGGCATTGCTGTGTACAGCCCAAAGCTCATCCGCAAGGTTACGTAGATACTCTGGTAAATCTTGATAGGCAGCAACGGAGTTTGCCCAGATAGTGTCGCCTCCGGCTGGAGGGATAACAAGCGCTCTTAAGACAGAGCCAAGGGGTGGGCGGTCTACGAAGGTAACATCAGTATGCCAGGTATTAGCGCGTGTAGCAGTTTTACCGTAATTCAGGTCAAGGACTTCTGGGTGTCCGGGAAGTGATGGCACAGTGGGATGAGCTGTCGTCACCTCACCGAACCGACGCGCAAAGGCAACTTGCCCGTTAGCGTCGAGTTGCTGGTTCCGGAAGAAGATGACTTTGTATTTGACTAAAGTCTGACGGATATCGCTGATGATATCGTGACTGAGATTGGTACTTAGATCAACGCCGATAATTTCGGCACCAATACGTCCTGCAACTGGTTTGATGTCAAAGTGTTGAGAACTCATATTTGTATACCTCCAAGTTGTGTAATGCTATTTTTGACTGATTGTTGATGGAGTAATTGCTGCATACTGTTCAGATGTCAGCGTGGCTTCCTGAATATTGATAGGTTTAGGAATCAAGCCATTTTTATAGAAGTAATCTGCAACTCGTTGTTGTTCCTTAATTAAATCTGGAGAAATAGCTCTCAATCCATAGGCACGACGACTGACTACCAAGTCCATGACATCTGGGGGTAGTTTTTGAAATGGTAAAATTAGCTTGGCAGTCTCTTTTGGATGCGCCTCTGCCCAACGCTCAATTTTATCTATTTCCTCAATAACTATCCGCAGCAGTTCAGAATTCTCACTTGCAAACTGCTTTGTGCCGATATAGTATCCACCAGGTGAATCAAGTCCTTGAGAATTCCTGATAATTCTTACCTTACCCAATTTTTCAGCCCTAGCCAGATGGGGATCGCCGGTTACCCAAACAGGTATTTTCCCTTCTAAAAAGGCACTACTTGCTTCTACGTTGGGTATACTCAGGACTTGAATATCGCTATATTTCAAACCCGCATCTTCTAAAGCTCTGAGGATGAAATAGTGAGATGCAGAAGCTTTTTGAAAGACTACTTTTTGCCCTTTGATATCCTTGACACTCTTAATCGGAGAATCTGGTGGAACAGCGATCGCACTTCCTTTACCAGTATTTTCAGTTCGTCTTCGACCAACAATATAAGCGATCTGAGCACCAGCTGCTTGGGCAAAAATGGGGGGAGTTTCTCCAACAGAACCCAAATCTATTTTGCCGACATTCATCGCTTCCATCAGTTGCGGCCCTTGGGCAAATTGGGCCCATTCTACCTTGACTCCCAAGGGTTCCAAACGCTTTTCTAGTACGTTCGTAATCCTAACCAAATCACCAGCTTGTTGATACCCCATGCGGAGTACTTTAGTTTTGATACCTGATGTCTTAGTATCCGATACATTACTAGCAGGAGATTGGCTATCTGCTTTTTGGCTTTGTTGCGTGCAACTGATTAACGTCAACGAAGTTGCTAGAGTTAACAATCCAGGTACTACAAGCAGTGTAAAGCGGCGAAAGATATTGATATATTGAGGTTTTACTGTGGCAACCATAGGTTTTCTGTAAAAAATTTTTCAGCTTGTTTGCCAACAAACAAGTAAGTTTACTTAGCACTGCTCTGCAATGGCTGGGGATTGGGACAAGGGAGAAAAATAATCACGAATCCCCTGCCCCATGTTCTTAACTAACGACCAACACTCACTAAATATTCTTCTGCTTCTTTCTCAATTGCCGTACCCTTGAAGAAGTCACGATTGAGACTGGTGTACAACTCTAAAGGATGAGTTGAGAGGAAGTAACGCAGGTCTTCTTCACTGAGAAGACCGCGTTCTACGAAGTTGTAAGCGTTGGAAGTAACCGCTGTAATATCAGGTACATCCCAATGACCGGAATCTGAACCTAAGAAGGCTTTCACGCGATCGCCTAATGGATTCGCCTTTTGATGAAAGGCATAAGCAACCCGGAGGTCGTCTGATTCTGTGCCGAAGTAGAAGTGATTCAAAAAGCGATCGCGCACATCTGCTGCTTTGGTAATCCCAGCCGCCGCAAATTCATCAAGTTCGCCTGGATCTTCTGGTGCAAAGTATTGTCCATGGAAGCCTAAACCACTACCGATTTGCTCTAAGCGACCTTGGAATTCTGGCCCACCATAACCAGCGAATAGTTCCCGCAATTCTTCCCGGTTGACGTTACCAGGATGATTATTCTGCAAAATCTCTGGGTTACGAGTTTCCCAATGCCAGATAATGTCGGTGTAGAGGCTAGCACCCCAAGCCGAACCACCTTCAAGAAAGGCAAATTTTAGGGTGGGGAAACGACGAGTAACACCACCAAAGAAGAGGGCTTTGCAGAATGCTTCACCTGCGGAGGCAAAGTGTCCAATGTGGTTGTATTGATAATTGGAAATCGAGCGACGTGCAGTCCAACCCATACCAGAAGCATGGGTGGTAGGAACAACTTTCAACTCTACGCATTTGGCCCAAAAAGGATCGTAATCGTAGGCGCTATCTAAGGCGAAAGTATCAATCCAAGTTGCTTCTCTTTGGACTTCTTCAGGATATTTCTCGAAGCCAGGAATCACACGAGTAACGTAAGCGGGAATTTGAATTGCTTTGAGTCCTAGTTCTTTGACTGCATATTCCAATTCCGCGATCCCCTCTTCTGGTGTGTTGAGAGGAATGGTGGCAATCGGAGTCACGCGATCGCTATAAGCACGGAAGATATCTGCATGATAAAGGTTAGCTGCTCGACAAACTGCCCGCCGCATTTCTTCGTTTTTGATTTGCGGTGCTAGGGTTGCCAAGTTGGGATACAACACAGCAAAGTCTGTTCCCGCTTCTTGCAAGCGTTCATGTAGTAGCTTTGGCAGGGTAATCGTTGCCAGATCTAAGGTGTTCTTAGTGGGACGACCCCAGAAGGGAGGACGAGCAGTACGATAAGTACGACGTTCTTCCCAAGTTTGCTGGAACCAACGATAGCGACCAGCACCAGGTAGATGTTCTCGGAAGCTATCCGCAATCTTAGAACCGCCTACTTGAGCCAAATAATCGAGAAAAGCAGGTTCAAATTCCTGGGTATGCACATCGGTATCAATGATGGGATAACCTAGTTGCTCCCGAATTTGTGCTGAGCGAGTCTTCTTCGTTGGACGTTCAAGGGCAATTGTCATGATAATTTCTCCACATTTAAGTGACTTGTTGGCTTTCACAAGTCGTAAACCCTGACAAAAATTGAGCTTCTCGATGGAGCAAAAATTAAAATTCTCAAGGCATTACCTGACGGCTTTCGCCTAGCCTTAGGGAATGTCTATATTTGAGAATGCCTCCAACAAACGACAACAGATGCGCCGATCTCGTCTACACCCGTAGATATCCAGAGGATGTTTTTGGAGGAACATTCCAAGTTAATAATTTTTTGCCCCAGCAATGCCTGTGAGAAAAAACGAGCATTATTCGCAAAAGCTATTTTTGCTTGATTCTCAAAGTGTCTGAATGATTGGTCTGTGCAGTATTTGCATCAGATATTAATTAAATACGGTTTACCGACCGATATATCGTTGATTATTTAAGCAGTATTGCATAACCCTAACGACAATACAAGCCTTCAGTAAACAAAGTATACGTTGCTCTAAATTTATTAGCTCCTAATTATTAGATAACCTAAATTTATGTCCAATTGGTTTTTCATCAGGTTTACAAGCCTTATTTCTGGTGTTTACAGCCTAATATAAGATATATACTATAAATCGACCGACAAACCGTAGTTTATTTTGAGCAGGTATTTACACAAGCCAAAGAGATCTCAAAATTCAGAATCTCCATAAATAAATTTGGCAGGGATTCTAGTTCTCAGTTCCTGATACTCATTCACTTACAACACAAGGAAAGCAGTTTATGACTAACCTACAACTTTACTTCGCCAAAGCCTCGACCTTCTCCCAAAGAACCCGTGTTGTTTTGCTGGAAAAAGGAATTGAATTTACCGCCATTGAAATAGACTTACAAAATAAACCCGAAGGTTACACGCAGATTTCGCGCTATGGCAAAGTCCCTGCGATCAAACATGGGGATTTAGAGATTTATGAGTCTGCCATCATCAATGAATATCTAGATGAAGTCTTTCCAGAGCCTGCCTTATTACCCCGTGAACCAGGAGCAAAAGCGATCGCACGCATCTGGATTGACTACGCCAACACTCGCTTAGTACCTGCGTTTAACAAATTCTTACGCGGTAAAGATAGCACTGAACAAGAACAAGGGCGCAGAGAGTTCATCGAATCCCTCTTGTATATTGAGCAAGAAGGATTAGGTAAGCTATCTGGTAATGGGCCATACTGGTTAGGTGACAAGGTAAGTTTAGTTGATATCAGCTTCTATCCTTGGTTTGAACGCTTACCAGTTTTAGAACACTTCCGCAAATTCACCTTGCCATCAGAAACACCGCGCATACAAAAATGGTGGAACACATTGCGCGATCGCGAATCAATTCGGGCAGTGGAAAATCCTGTTAACTTCTACATAGAGAGATTTACTAAAGTGCTTGGTGAACCTACCGCAGTCGGTGCGGCTCAAAAATAGGGTAATAATGCCAGTGTCTTTGTGGTGAACAGATTATTTTTGAACCACAAAGACACCAAAGCATCAAGAAAATACTATATCGCTCTTTTCCAGGTCTCCTTGACGTTCTCCAAGATAGTTAACTCCTACCCCAATGAACCAGGCGTTATCCGATCGCATTCAAAATTTTTACCACGCTCTCATCAATAGTTTCTTTGGCAGTGTAACAGGTAATTTCGGGGTTTAGCGGTTCTTCATAAGGGTCATCAATTCCAGTAAACAACTTAATTTGGCCATTGCGGGCTTTTGCATATAAGCCCTTGACATCCCTAGCTTCACAAACTTCTATAGGTGCATTGACATATATCTCAACAAAATTTTTGGTAGAGCAACGCAACTCATCTCTAACTTGACGGTAGGGGCTGATGAGAGACACTATGACGATCGCTCCATTGCGGCTGAGTAGGTTTGCAACATAACCAACGCGTCTAACATTGATATCGCGGTCTTCTTTAGTGAAACCCAATTCCACAGAAAGATGTTGGCGAATAGCATCTCCATCTAATAGTTCAACTAAGTATCCTTGTTCGCGGAGGTTGTTCTCTAATCGCTGTGCAATTGTAGTCTTCCCTGCGCCACTAAGTCCTGTTAACCACAAAATTACGCCATTTTGTTTCATGGGACTTCCAAACAATAAATTATCTTCACTTCTGCAAAACGAGTTTACTTCACCTGCTTTCTATCCTTTGTCTTTTTCGCTCATCAGTTTCCCGGTATAACTCGTATACTGGTGTAAAATCATGGATTTTGCAGCAAAGCTCCGATTCAGGTAGAACCCGAACGTACTTATCCAGAGACAAAGTGTAATGTCGGCTTTATCATGAGATATGGCTATGGAGCTACGACTAATGGAGGTAACAAGTAGTGAGCGATCGCCAGCCTTTTGAGTTTGGTACAGACCGTTAACCTAGAGCAGCCAGCCCTTTCAACGCGAACAAATGAACTACTAAATCAAAGGCTGAAACCCGCTCCCAGACTAGGGCTAAAAATGATGCTTCTGGGCTATCGATGCAATTTTATGCGATCGCAAATTCCAAACGGTCAATTTATTGCATCTGGAATGGAGCATTTTTAAGAGAATTGAGCGTGAGTCTGATTATGCAAGGGTTAATTGGGTGTGTATTTTTGGCAGAAAATCTAGTACAAATGAACGCGTTGAAAGGGTTGACCTAGAGCAGCCCTGAAGTTTTATCTTTTTATGATAAATTTGTACTAGTATCTCTTTTAAAGACTTAATAGTATTAATTAAGGCAAATAATTCCTGGTTTATAACAGTTTATTTATGATATCAGGGGATTTATAGCAGTAAATGGCTAAACAATGGTTAATTTTAGGTCTATTAGGAATTTTATTTCATGCAAAGGCGAGCGAGTACGTTTGGTTGCCAGACTTGTAAATGCGTAGCGGCCACTCTCACGAGTTCTCCGCCGCAGTAACCGCAGGGTAGCCACTGGCGTTGCAAAGCTAAGAGTTTTAAACACTTAATTTGCCAATTTCATACTTCCAATCAGCAATGCCCAAAAATCTTTCTCTTATACCATTACCTAATTTTCAAGAGAGATGAGCAATTTTCATCAAAATGGCAAAGGAGATGTAACTGATAGCAGCCAGAATCAGCAATACGCCTCCTTGGTAGAGCAACTTGATTTGATGATTCGGGCAAGGTATCCCTTACTGTATGTGATTTCCGTTGAAGAAGAACCTGTGGAAGAAGTGTTGCTGCAAGTTGCATCACGTTCTGTGCCAAAACGACAGATTTTATTTTGGGATATTGTCCGGGGTTGGAGTGACAATGGTGCAGATAAAGGTTCGGTGATGGCTGCATTAGCACGCATTGCTAAAGCTGACGCCCAAACAGCGGCGATGTTTGTACTGCGAGATTTGCATCCATTTGTGAAAAACCCTACCACTGAGAAGAATGCACCCATCGTTAGGGAATTGCGAAACTTAACGCGGGAGTTAAAGCGATCGCGTAAAACTATCATCACCACCAGCCATACTTTAGAACTTCCCAACGAGTTACTGCAAGAGGTGACAGTCGTTGATTTTCCCTTACCTAGCGTCAGTGAAATCGATTATTTAATTCAACAGTTAGTAGTACCAGATAAATTAAATGTTTCCGGCTTGGCGCGGGAACAGTTAGTTAAAGCCTGCCAAGGTTTAAGTCGCACCCGTATTTCTCGGGTATTGGCAAAAGCTTTAGCAGCTAAACAGCAGGTGAATGAGTCTGATATTGACGGTGTATTAGAAGAAAAAAAGCAAGCAATCCGGCAAACCGGGATTTTAGAGTTTTTCACACCGCAAGAATCACTCAAACGAGTTGGGGGATTAGATCAACTAAAACAATGGGTACTGATGCGCCAAGATGCTTTTACTGAAGAAGCCAGACGCTACGGTATTCCTAATCCCAAGGGTATGTTGCTGGTGGGGATACAGGGAACAGGTAAATCTCTCTCTGCTAAAACTATTGCCCATGAATGGCGGTTACCGTTATTAAGATTAGATTCTGGGCGTTTATTTGGCGGGATTGTCGGTGAAAGCGAAAGCCGTGTACGCCAAATGATTCAACTAACCGAAGCAATGGCACCTTGCGTTTTGTGGATTGATGAAATTGACAAAGCCTTTGGCAATATTACCACTGGCATTGATGGCGATTCAGGAACATCGCGCCGGGTATTTGGCAGTTTGATTACCTGGATGCAAGAGAAAACCAGCCCAGTTTTTATTGTCGCCACCGCAAATAATGTGCAAATATTACCAGCCGAATTGTTACGCAAAGGAAGATTTGATGAAATTTTCTTTTTGAATCTACCTACAGAAGCTGAACGTCAAGAAATTTTTAAAGTGCATTTGCAACGGTTACGTCCCAGCCGCCTGCGAGAATTTAACTTAGCTTTGTTAGCCAAACAAACTCCTAACTTCAGTGGTGCAGAAATTGAGCAAGTAATTATAGATGCTATGCACCAAGCATTTTCTACAAGAGTGGAGGGACAGAGGCGAGACTTCAATACAGAAGATATTTTACAGGCTGTAGCGCAGACAGTACCCTTAGCTGCGATCGCTCGCAATCAAATTGAAGCCTTGAAGCAATGGGCAGCTGAAGCAGGCGCAAGGGCAGCTTCCAATGATGTTCAATTAGTGGAGGAATTAAAGCAATACTCAACCCAACAAGGAATAGGGCCATTAGAAGTTGATTAAAACAGAAAAACTCTGCGTTCTCTGTGTCTCTGCGGTTCGTTTTTAAATGTAAAATTCACAATTAATTATGTCTCATTTCACAACTATCAAAGTTCAAATCAAACGCGGTGAAATTCTCCATGAAGTGTTGCAAGAACTAGGCTATCAAGTTGAATGCGGCACAAATGTACGTGGATATCAAGGTAATACAATTCAAGCTGAGTATGTGATTCGCCAGAAAAACGGTTACGATTTGGGGTTTCGTCGCAATGGTGAAAATTACGAAATAGTTGCAGACTTTTGGGGAGCGAAAATTAATCAACAACAGTTTGTTAACTCCATTAGCCAAAAATATGCTCATAAAACCTTGATGGCAACAGTGCAAGAACAAGGCTTTAATGTTGAAGACGAAGAAGTATTAGCAGATGGAACTGTGCGAGTAGTTGTAGGACGTTGGGTGTAACTATATCGTGGAACACAAGATCCCCGACTTCTTGAAGGATGCAGCTGGTGAATAAGGGGTAATACCCCTCGCTTACC